>NZ_AULA01000024.1 GCF_000425045.1 Acidaminococcus intestini DSM 21505
TACGAACCCATTGGTACAAAAGACTATAGCTCATACCATATTGACAGGCGACAGCCATCATTGACTGTCCGGCATTTACTTGTGAAACCAATTCAAGTTTCTCCTCTGGGGACCATGCCTTGTAATGTGCTTTGTGACACAATGCTTCCGGTCCGCCAGCCTGTTCGATACGATTCCAAGTACGAATCTTGTTACGAAAATTTGCTGTTTTAATTCCTTTAGGTGTTTTTACCCACTTACCTTGACGATAAAGTTCTACACACATCAGCTTAAATTCAGTCGTATAACGCAAAATGTACCCTCCTTACTGGGTGTCCAGTAAAGAGGGTACATTTCAAAATAATAAGTATCCGCGATTATTATTTTCACATTTTTTAGAATAGAGGCGGCCTAATCATGTCAAAATCCTTTCCGACTCCTTCCAAGACCTTTTTCATTCTCTTTTTTCTCCATTTGTTTCTTTCCTTGGTTCTTAGACTTACGGGTCAATTGGAACAGCGTATATTCAATGAAATCCTCATTTATGGTGCACTTGCCTATTCTATGATTGGATCCCAATGGAACTATGATCCAAGTTATCTCAAGACATCTTCAGTACTCTTCCTTTTATACCTTCTTTCCATATATACCCTTCAAGACTTCAGTAACAATGGGCTTTCTGCCTCTGAAGCAATCGAATGGGGTACAACCTTATTTGCCTTTTTTTCTTCATGGGGACTCTTATCCAATTCCATAAAACAGCCCCTTCTCCGCGTGTGCTGTCGCGCCATCTATTATGGCGGATTATGGCTGACGGCAAGCGTTCCGTTATTAGGGATTGGATATGGAATCGTAAGTGGAGGGCATGCCCTGTCGGCTGATCTCATATTGGCAGTTTTCCAGACAAATCCAGGAGAAGCACTGTCCTACCTGAAGGAACAGCCATTATTTCTCTGGGCACTTTCCTTACTTGGAATCTTTGCCATCAGTATACTCGTAATCAGCCTTTCGAGGAAAATGCTGAAAGCCGCACCGGTTCAAAAGCCATCCATCATTTTGATTCTAATGGCTTTACTCGCTCTGAATATGAAGTCTACCCTTCCCCGCATAAAAATCTTCTACCTAGCAAACACAATCACTTCAGCCCGGACCTCCCTGAAAGCCTACGAACAGTATAAAATCATGAAAGAAATCCGTCTGAACCGCTTGTCTGCGCTTCCCCCACTTTCCATAGATTCACAAGCCAGAGGAACCTATGTCCTTGTCATTGGAGAATCAGCATCCCGTGATCATATGCACGTATACGGATATGACCGACAAACCACGCCTTGGATGGATAAAATGGCGGGTTGTAAGGGAACAACCATTTTTTCCTATCCCTATGCCAATTACTGCCAAACCATCCTTTCCCTCACCTATGCCTTGAGCGAAAAAAATCAGTACAATCACATTCCCCTTGAAGAAGCTTATTCCATCATCGATCTTGCGAAAGCAGCTGGCTACGATACCTACTGGATCAGCAACCAGGCAGGATTTAGTGCTTCAGACACGCCCATTACCATCATTTCCTCCACCGCAGCACATCATACTTGGATCAATGGAAGAGGCGCATCCCCCAGTGATTCCACATACCTTGATGGAAAACTTATTACAGAACTTCCAGATAACGTAGACCGCCCCAGTTTCATTGTCATCCATCTAATGGGCAGTCATTCCCGGTATGCAGATCGTTATCCCAAGTCATACAGTCTCTTTTCGGGGAGAGGAAAATTTGTTGACGGCTATGACAATTCGGTTCGCTATGTCGACAGCGTCCTTCAAGGCATCTTTGAAAAAGTCCATAATTACTCCAATTTTCAAGGATTTCTTTACCTGCCTGACCATGGAGAAGATCCAGAATCAGGAAATGCCCATTCTCCTGATAAATTTACCTTTCAAATGGTTCGAATTCCCTTTCTGGTCTATCTTAGTCCTAAGGCAATTGTCAATCGTCCAGAAATCCAAAAAGAATTGCAAAAACACAAAGATCTTCCATGGACCAACGATCTAGCCTATAATTTGCTTATTTCCCTACTGGGAATCCAGAATGCCCCATACGAAGAAAGACAATTCGATCTTGCTTCCCCAACCTATCAGCTCAACTGGGAGAAAGTAAAAACGCAGCACGGAACCAAAAGTCTTTCCGAAAAAATAGATCCTCACTCCCGTTTTAAGTAAAGGAAATCCCCTTATTGTACAAACACCCGTACAATAAGGGGATTTCCTTCTCATAGGCTCAAATCTCGCCAGGAATGGGTTCTTATCGACAGATTCCTTTATTGAGTAGGCACTATGCAGTCCAATGGTAATACGCTTTATACCACTGGGCAAATTTCTTGAGTCCTTCTTCAATTGTCGTCGTCGGTTTAAAGCCAAAATCCTTTTCAAGGGCCGATACATCTGCAAAGGTCTGGTACACGTCACCGGGCTGCATAGGAAGGTATTCCTTTTGGGCCTCTTTTCCCAGTGCCTTTTCCAAGATCTCAATAAAAGTCATCAGCTTTACAGGCGTGCTGTTGCCAATATTATAGATTCGGTAAGGGTCCCCGCCAAAACCATCTTGGGGTGGATGGGGAAGCAGGTTTTCGATACCCGTCACAATATCATCTACATAGGTAAAGTCACGGTACATATCGCCATGGTTATAGATGGTAATGGGCTCATCTTTCATGATCTTATTGGCAAACTTGAAATAGGCCATATCAGGCCGGCCGAAAGGACCATAGACCGTAAAAAAACGCAGTCCTGTCGTAGGAACCCCATAAAGATGACTGTAGGTATAAGCCATAAGTTCATTGGATTTTTTGGTAGCTGCATAAAGACTGATCGGATGGTCGACCGGGTCTGTGACGCTAAAGGGGGTTTTTTCTTGATTGCCATAAACGGAGGAACTCGAAGCATAGACGAGATGGTTCACCGAATGATGACGGCAAGCTTCCAAGATTGTAAAAAAGCCCACGATATTGGAATCAATGTAGTCCCGAGGGTGATCAATGCTGTAGCGGACGCCGGCCTGAGCCGCAAGGTTCACGACAATTTTGGGGGACAGCTTCGTAAAGACCCCTTCCACGGCGTCCTTGTCACTGATATCCCCTTCTGTAAAGGAAAAACCAGGATAATAGGAAAGGCGCTTCAGGCGCTCCTTTTTCAAGGCCACCTCATAATAGGCATTGAGATTATCCATGCCATGAACGGCATAGCCCTTAGAAAGAAGCCGCAAAGCAAGGTGATACCCTATAAAGCCAGCTGCACCCGTAATGAATATCGGCACAGCTTCTATTTTGCAATCCATAGGAAACGCTCCTTTACTGACAAAATTGCCAAGAAAGATGGCTATATTTTTATTATAGTACAACTACCTAAAAAAAGCACCGTTTCCACAAACTGTCACCTAGCCTCAGGTTTTGGTAAAAACAATTCTTGAAAAATTTGACACACAGGCAAATACCTCACCAAATACACAAAAAGTGTTCGCTGTCTGGCTTGCCTGATTGAACACAAACTGTACAAAAACACGCCGCCAGTTTCTCAAAAGAAAATCCCATAGACCGCCATAAGACTGGTCAAATGGGATTTACCGATTCTATTTCAAGCAGAGGGAATAAATATCTTCCCGTCGATTTTGGAGGGTAAAGGTCTCCTTTCGCACCTTCGACACAAGGTCAAGGTCGATGGGTGCGTAAATAACGCCTGTTTCCGTCCCGTCTGCTTCGGCAAGGACCTTTCCCCGCGGATCGACGATCAGGGAGTGACCATAGGCCGTAAAGCGAGGCTTCTTTCCCACTTGGTTCGGTGCAATGACGTAGCATTCATTTTCAATGGCCCGGGCCCGAACAAGGACTTCCCAATGGGCGCGGCCCGTTGCTTCCGTAAAGTTCGCAGGAAGCACCAGAATCTGTGCGCCCCGAAGGGCCATAAGACGGAAGAGCTCTCCAAACCGCAGGTCATAGCAGATGCCAAAGCCCAAAGTGCCGACACCAGCCGTCTTCACCGTCACGATTTCATGGCCCGGTGCTACATGACTTGATTCACGGCTTGTCACCCCTGAATCAAGGACCACATCAAAGGGATGGAGCTTGCTGTATTTTCCGAGGAATGCCCCATCAGGGCCTAGAAGAAAGGTCGTATTATAGGGGCGGGCCGGATCGTTTTCATTTCTTTCGTAAAGACTCCCACCCTCGATATAGACGCCATATTTTCGGGCAAGGGTGCTCAAATAGGTTGCCGTTTTCCCACCAGGAACCGCTTCTGAAAGGGCCGCATAATCGCGGCCCAAATAGGCCATGGTCTCGGGAAGGGCGATAAGCTTGGCGCCTTTTTTGGCCGCTTCTCCAATGAAATCAGCCACGACAGAAAGATTCTGATCCTGATTGGATGTGGTATCCATTTGAATGGCAGCAACAAGAAACGTTGTCATATAAAAACCTCCTTGGGTCTTACTTTGCCCTTCGGGAAATCAAAAAGCATCCTTTTAATATCGCGTAATAAGCCATTCCCTTTACATAATCCCGGAAGCTTTCTTTTCTGCGATACTTTGCCCATTCCTTGAAATCATGATAGTTTTCTGGTTTAAGGATGGGCAAAATAGCCGTCAAGGTCTCCCACGGAGAGGCCGCATTATAGGACCGCCACTGAGCATCATAATCGGACAGGACCATCTGCCATGGTTTGCGCCGCCCTGTCCAATGAATGATTGTCCCTTTTTGCTGGGGGTCATCTTCACCACCGCCAAATTCATTGTAAATAGACGGCAAAAAAGCATTTGTCCCATCAAAGACAATGTTGAGGATATCCTGGCTTTGACCCAAAAAACGTTCTTTTGGTTCCTTCTGTAGGGAAAAGGCCTTTTCCGTAATGTTTTGTTTCTGCCACTCTGGGATATTCACCATCATGACTCCGTCATTAAAGTAACGGCCATTATTAAGATGAAGATAGTCACCACGGCGCTTGGCATCGGGCATCCGTTCTGAAACAGCCCCCATAGCTTTTCCCGTAAGGTCCCAATGATAGAGCTCGTCAAGGGGCCGGATGACCATAGTATCGGCATCAAGATAGAGAAAATGGTCCGTTTCTGCAGCAAGGATGAGGGGCATCACAATCCTTCCATAAGTAATCCGGGAAAAACGCTCCACTTTGACATGAAAATCAGCAAAGGGCTCCATATGAAGGGTATAGAGCTTGATGACGCAGCCATAGCGGTCAGCCAGCTGCTCCATCTTTTGGGCATTTTCCTTGCTGTACCCATCAGTAAAGATGTGAAACATCACCGCACGATGGGCATTATTTTCAAGGACACTGACAAGGCTTGCGCCCATGATCTGAAAATAGCCGTCATTGACGTTATAGGCAACGTGCAAGGGCGCTTTGTCCGTCTTTTCCGCGTTTTTTGAAAAGGTCTCCACCCCTTTTAGGAAACGGGCGGGGACAAAGTAACCGTCTTCAAACGTTTTCATAGGGATTCAAGCATCTCCTTCACAGTCTCTTGGACCATAGATAAGGTCACACTTTCTTCGCAAAGGTTCTTTGGACATTTCTTGGGTCCGATGCAAACATGCTTTCCCGAACAGGGAACATGACCGCTGACAGCCCAAGTTCGTTCCCCACATCCCTGATAGATCTCAGGGGAGTTAAAGGTAAAAATTGTCAGGACGGGACACCCTGCCGCGGCGGCAATATGGGTTGTGCCCGTATCGAGGGTAATGGCGCAGTCGGCCCGTCTCATAAGCGCCACCAAAGCGGGAAAGGTCGTTTTTCCCAGGGTATCGATGATGCTTTCGGGATGCTTCATCCGGTTTTTGATGGCGTCCATCTTAGGACGATGCGCTTCAATGCCCGTTATGATGACGGACGCATCATAGCTCGTGATGAGCCAGTCAGCAAGGGCGGCGAATTTTTCAGCCCGCCAGTCCTTTGCCTTTGCGGTCGTCTCCACGCAAAAAAGCACCTTTGGTCCCTTGGCAGAACATCCAGCAAGCAGGGCATCAGCGGCGGCAAGATCCTTTGAGGCTGATGGGACAAGGGCAGGAGGAATGAATTCCTGTGATTCATCACCAAAATAATCCCGCATGAGACGCTGATAGCTTTCTCCCATGCGGTGATTTTTATAATCCCAAGACGCTCGATAAGAAAGGTCCTGGGTATAAAACCACTTTTCCCAACCCAGTTCCCAGCCTAAGGCACGCTCCATACTGAGCCGAAGGGGAATGCGAGCAATCCATTTCATGAGGGTAACCCGCTCCCTAGGATCGAGGGAAATCCCCAAATCATAGCCCTCTTGGGACAACTTTTTCCCCATTCGGATTACATCCAAGGCCCCTCCGCCGCTTTGATAGGTATAAGGAATAACACGATCGACACCACAGATCAAAGAGGCAGGCAGAGCGACGGAATCTTTCACCAAGTAGTGGATTTCACTATGAGGATACTGTTCCTTGAGAACGGGAATCACAGACGCTGCTGTAATGACATCACCCAGATGCATGATACCGTCAAGAAAAATCTTTTTTATTCTATTACGTGGCTTAGTGTCTATATTCATCATAATATAACTCTTGTAAGTGCCGTACTACACGCTTCAATTGGAGTATAATTTTTTGCGATGGACTATTTTGATTGTATAAGGCCTTTACATTTCCATCTTTAATTTTTTTGGAAATTGACAACTATCGTCATAACGTTTTTCCATTTGATCAATTATAGAATTAGAAGACATAGTAGGATTGAGTTCAACGTAATTGAAATCTGTACTATATAATTTTATGTATCCCAGTTGTTGATAAATGGCCCAAGCATCATATTCTATTCTTACAGGAATTAATGCCTTCACCAGATTCTCAGCAGCCTTTCGATTGATAATATACCCGCATGCCATTGTACCTGCTAGCATATGAAGAACATGATGATTACCACCTAATGGGTACACAACTTTTCCTTTGCCATTATTTCTTCTTAGGAGCAAGACGCTAGGTTCTATCTGAGAATTCATAAACGATTCAATTCTCGGATAAGCATCTAAAAATTCATTAGATAGATGAATATCATCTTCAAAAATAGTCCAATAAGGTGCATTCGTTGATAAAAAATCTTTGCACACCTTTAAATGGGATAAAACGCACCCAACTTCTCCAATAGTAAGAAGACCGTTATCCCCGCGGCATTCCTTTAACTGGGTTTCATTGAGTTCATTTCCCATAATGGCTTCAAAAAAGTTTGGTTCAATTCCAAGGTCATGAAAATTGCGGGAAACACTCTCGCTTCTTTCTGCCGCTTTTGCTGCATTGATAATGGAATGATTAAAAATCATAACGTCTTCTCCTCCTTATTGCCTAAGGAAGTTTCCAATCGTAAGCAGCATCCTGTCATGAAAAGAAGGGTCTTTACAGCAGCAGACATACCCAGCGTGTAATCAAACATCCCCACTGTGCAAAATCCTATCCAAGCACAAAATCCTGCAAACGCATAGGGATTTTCCACATGACGAAAAAGATAAAAGGAGGAAAGGATCCAGGAAGCAAGTCCCATAAGGCCGACAAGACCGCTGTCCACGGCCGTTTGGACATAAATGTTATGAAAATGATGCAAGCCCTGCGTATCAGCCTTGGTGCGGTAATGGGCCAGATAGGCCTTCCCCCCTTGGAGGATGCCAAAACCAAAGACCGGTTTATCCTGAATCATGACAGCCGCTTTCTTCCATGCTTCGATTCGGTCTCCATTGGACCGATCGGTCGTTACATTCGAAATAGAAAAAAACCGTTGGGAAAGGGCGGGACTTGCGGCAATCACGGCAAAAGAGCAGCTTAATGCCAAAAGGACCGCGACAATCCTTGAATTTCGTTCCCGCAAACTCTCTGCGGTCACAAGAATCACAGATACGAAAATGCCCACCCAAGAGCTTCTTGTGCCGCTGCCAATGGCGCCTAGGACAATGAGAACGGCTGCCACTAGAAGCCCATTCCTGTGGGAAATCTTTTCCGCCTTTTGCAGCCAAAGGATAATGCTTGCAGGAAAAACGGTAGCAACAATACTAGCATGACGCAGCCACCCATCCCCCAAGCCATGGGCACGGTCAGCTCCCGTAATGAGCCGTTCACCAAAAGTACAGAGTCCATCAAAGGCAATAAAAGCAATGAAACAGAGAAGCGCCTTTTTGATGGCTTTTTCATCGACATCGAGAAAGAGCAGCATAGGAAGGACAACAATGCGGCCCACTATGGAATTGAGATATTTCCCAAAGGAAAAACTCACATCAGGGCTCAAAAGGGCCGACGGCAACAGGGTCAGGGCAAAAAAGGCATAGGCCCAAAAATAGTGCTTTACGTGCGGCGCCAAATGAAAGGTTTCCCCGCGGCGCCTGCGCTCGATAACATCAACGAGAAACAGTACAATGGCAAGACCATAGAAAATATTCCCCACCGCAATGGACATGCGCTGCGTGCACATGGCAAGGGTCAGCGCTGTAAGCGAGTACCCACTTAACTTCTTTTTCATCATCATACTCCTCTTGATTCAAATTCCTTTCGTTGGGAGCGATTTTCGCGTTAGGTTGTCGCCTTATTTTTTCCCCAGAAGCCGTGTCCAGATTTTTCCCAAACGAATCCGCATTTCCTGACGCCACAGGGATTTCCCCGTCATATCCCCGGGCTGTGGCATGGGTGCGTCGCAAAAAGCCGTCTTTTTGAGGACGTCGTAATAGGCACGGTTAAAATGCTCCGATATCTGAAATTCCCACGGTTTATAGCGCCCTGCCCAGTGGATGACGGCCGGGTTTTGCAGGGCCTCGATTGCTTCAAGCCGCAAAGCCCCTTTTTTGAGGACCTTTAGGGGCATGCCAAAAACAGGAGGAATGACATTCCAGCGAAGGGGCAAAATAGACCAATTCCCCATAAAGACTTTATTGAGCCCATCTTGGTCGTGATGGCGGTAGGCATGGCTCGTGACGCATTGCAGGACCTTCTCCCCATAGCCTTCTTTCCGAAAGGCAGCAAGATCCATGATCATAACGCCCGAATTAAAATAAGGAGCGCCCAAGGGCAGGCCTAAAGATTCCGCTTTTTGGCGGCGCATCCTTGATGAAGCCATGATACCAAAATCCTTGACGGCACCAATAGGATGACCGTCAAGAGGAAAGTCCCACAGCTTTGCCACATCATCCTTTACCACAAGATCCGTATCAAAATAAAGGGCCTTTGCAACCGCTAAGGGCAAAAGTTTTGCAATAAGAAGGCGAAGGTAAGCCGCCTTATGGATATGACCGCTTGTGTAGGCATCTACGGCAATGCCCTTTGTATCAATAAAAGTCACAAGACCTTTGAGGTCCTTGATGGTGCGCTCCACCATCTCTTTTTTTACACCGGTGATTCCATCATCAAAGAGATAAAAATGAAGGGGCCTGGAATCTGTATGGCAAAGCAGCATAGAAGCTGCTGCAACGGCTGCGTGCTGGGCATAGCGATCATCACAAGCAAGGACAATGGCAATTTCGTCCATAATCTACTCTCCTGTCGTCTGACACTTCACATACTCCTTATCATACAATGGAAATGGCAGGAGCACAAGGGAGGCGGCAGGAATTCCTGCCGCCTCCCTTGTGCATTCGACGGTTATCTTCCTAAAATAGACTTATACCGCCGTTTATTCGATTGACCTAATCGCATTGCCATTTTTGATTCTCCAAATGGCAATGGTCCGGGCCGCTTCGATTTCTGCCTTGAATTCCTTATCTTTGAGGTCCTTTTCTTCGCCGATTTGTCCATTCTCAATATAAAGGCGATGGTTGAAGGCTCGCCGGGAATCAAAAAGGGAGGGAAGCAGGGATTCATAGGTCTCTCCTTGGGGCAGGATGAGTTCTGCCAAGGTCGGCGCAATCTGGAGATGGCTGCCGGCGGCGTCTTTGGCAAAGAGGTCCGTAGGAATGCCAGCGCCATAGAAGAAGCAGGGAATGCCGCTTTTTTCCCATAAGGAAACATCGTTGCTGAAATTGAAGCGCTCCGCGTGATCGCCTGTAACGACAAAAAGGGTGGATGGGTCATAGGCTTCGGCGGCTTTGATGAATTTTCCCATCACGTCGTCGGCATACCAGATATGGCCCAGCTGGTCCAAAGTCTTCTTGTCCTTGGGAATGGCAGGTCCCCGCTTTTTAGCTACACGGTCCCGGGAAAATCCCTTGCTGTCCACATCAAAAGCAAAGGGCGGATGGTTGCTCGTTGTAAGGATGAAGTAAAAGGTATCTTCCTCATCTTTTTGCATGGCCTTCAGCACTTCCTCAAAGAAGGGGCCGTCGGCAATCCCCCAGGAAGAGCTTTCTCCAAGGCCGGAGAATTCGTCGGCACAGTGGAATTCATCAAAGCCTTCGCGGCGCGTAAATTTTTCAATATCCTGCCAGCTGCGCAGGCCGCCATACCAGAACTGGGTCCGGTAGCCCATCTTCTTCATGACGGCGCCGATGCCGAGGCCGTCGACGGGATCCCCGTTCTTTCCCATGATATAGTTGACGTAAAGGCCAACATCGGGAAGGCCTGTAACGAATCCATTGAGGCTCGTCATGGTCCCCGTACTGTTTGCGAGGAACTGGTACGTATGGGCCCCGTGCGCTTCAAGGAATTTCCCCGTTGAGGCAAGGTTCATATCCTCATAGGAAGGCAAAAGGGGCCAGAGGGCATAGTTTTCCCCTAAGATGACCACGACATGGCGGGGCCGCTTGACGCGGGCTGCCGTCTTTTTGGTGCGCGTAAAGGCTTCATCGATGGTCGCCGCGTTCCCATTGCCGCCAAGAAGCCAAATGGCCGCCCGCACTTCCTCCACCGTAAGGGGGCGCAGAACTTTTTCCGTCGCCCGTTTATGGGTGGCATAGGCGCGGTACAGGGCCTGTCCATCATCGAGGATGGCTTCATTGAGGAGTTTCGATTTGGTGCGGGCTGCGCTTTCCCAGTGGATTCCATCATCGGAATGAAAGCCGCCGCCAAAGCGGCAGAAGATGGCAAAAATAGGGATGAAAAGCAGCGCACCAGCAAAAAGGGCCTTGACGCGGCGCTGAGGCGCAATGCCCTTTCGTTCCTGCAGCCGATGCCAAAGATGGATGACAAGGGCCGATAGAAGGAGGACACCCACAAGGCGCGGGAAAAGCTGATATTCTTTTACGGCTGTATCCCAAATGGCATGCATATCATCTTTCATGCCGTTAAAGAGCATGATGTTGTATGTTTCCTGGAAAATGGCATAGTAGGGAATGCGCGCCACAAAAAGAAAGGTCATGACAAAGAGGGAAAGGCCTGTAAGGAGGGTCCTCACGGCTTTTTCCGGATAGCGGGAAGAGAAGCTTCCCGGTACGGTTGCCAAAAGAAAAGGAAGCCCCACAAGAAGGACCGTCGTCTTAAGACTGATGCGAAAGCCAAGATAAAGGGCATAGAGGATTTCTGAAGCGGAAACCGCATTCAGCTGGCTGCGGAAAAGAACGAGAAAAGCCACTCGGAAAAGCATGAGGAGCCCTTCCAAATAGAGAAAATATCGCAGATCTTTTTGCAAAAGGGTAAGAAAACGGTGCATATCGTTCCTTTCAAAAATAAAGAAAAAATCCCGCAGTCACAAACTGCGGGATGAGCGTTTCATTGGAGCGGAAAACGAGATTCGAACTCGCGACCCCCACCTTGGCAAGGTGATGCTCTACCACTGAGCTACTTCCGCAACGAAGAGAATTATACCAGATGGCAGCGGTTCCGTCAAGGATGTTTTTACTGCGGCACGGCTTTAGTAGCACTTACTCCATCCACAGTTCTTACAGGTATTGCAGCCTCCTTCAAAGACAAGGGGTTCCCCGCATTGAGGGCAAAAAATATCTTCCGCCCGTACTTTTTTGGTGACGGCTTTTTTCACTTCTTTGGTGGGAATCTGAGGGGCAGTTTTGCCTGTCAGTTCCTGCTGTACTTCGTTATACATATCAAGGAGCGCATTACCAACCGCCAAGGGACAGCATGACCCACGGCTTGTATCCCCTCTTGTGATCCGCCGCACGGCATAACTGGGGCAGTTGCCCGTGGAATTGAGCTGATCAATGATGGTATAGATATCAATACCAGCACGGGCCGCAATGGAAATCATCCGGGACAAACCAATCATGAAATTGTTGCAGCCGCCGGTGGATCCTTTGCTCAAGTAGGTTTCCAGAAGGGCTCCTGTTTCTGGATCAAAAAAGGCCATGCAGTGCAAACTGCCGCAGCCAGTGATCAGTTTTCGTTTCTTGCCGATGACATGGTCATCAATGGCAACGATTTCTCCGCGGGCAAGGCCTTCCCCTGCAATGGGGGCCTCTTTTTTATGATCTTCCACATGCGTCGTGAGGATACCGGCACGCTTGCAGCCATCACGGAAAATGGTGACACCCTTGCAGCCGCTTTCATAGGCAAGCAGGTAAAGATGTTCCGTATCTTCAACAGTAAAGCTGTTGGGGACATTGACAGTTGAACTGATTGAAGCGTCAATATGCTGCTGGAAAGCGGCCTGCATGGCGATACGATCCTCATAGGGAAGGGTCATAGCCGTGACGAAATAAGAAGGCAGCTGGGAGTCATCCTTGAGATCATGCTGCTTCATATAGCGTTCCACAATGGGCGTATAGACCTTGTAATAGACATCGGCCGCATGAAGGGATTCTGTTTTACGCTCATAATAGTTTGCATAAATCGGCTCAATGCCGCCGGAAATACCCAGCATCGTTGAAAGGGTTCCCGTCGGCGCAATGGTCAGAAGCTGGGAATTGCGAAGGCCATATGATTTCACAAGCTGTACGGTTTCTTCCGTCGTATTGGCTTTGAAATAAGGGGTTTCCATCACTTCTTCTGCGCAAAACTGCTCATAAGAGCCGCGCTCTTTGGCAAGAAGGGCAGAAGAAGCAATGGCCGTATCTGCCATAGTAAAGCCCAAGGTATGACAAAAATCAACCGCTTCCTTACTGCCGTAGGTCAGGCCCATTTTAAGGAGCATATCACCAAGGCCCATAATGCCAAGGCCAATCTGGCGCCATTTGGCAACACTTTCCCGCTGTTCTTCCAAGGGATGGAGCGGGAGCCCCTCTTCAAGTACATCATTCAAGGCTCGGACAGCCACATGGATTGCTTGCTTGAATCCTTCCTGATCAAAAGAAGCCTCTTCCGTGAATGGGTCCTTGACAAATTCCGCAAGGTTCATGCTGCCAAGAAGACAGGAACCGCCTGCTGGAAGGGGTTCTTCCGCACAGGGATTGACACCGGCAAACTGGAAGGATTTAGTGTTGGACAATAGGTTCCAGCTTGTAATCCGGTCCCAGAAGAGCGCACCCGGTTCCGCGTAATCCCAGTTCGTCTCCGCAAGAAGATGGAAGACCTCCGCCGCATCTACCAAGGACTCGATGGTCTCGCCCGTTTCTTTGCGCGTATAATGAAGGCGGAACTTGCGGTTTTCTTTCACGGCCTCCATGAAGTCGCCACTGATCCGAACGGAAATATTGGCTTTTGTCACTTTATCCAGGTCTGTCTTCAATTTAATGAAGTCAACAACATCAGGATGGGAACAATCAATGGAAATCATGAGGGCTCCACGGCGCCCATTTTGCCCAATCAGCTCTGTTACAAGGGAATAAAGGGTCATGAAGGAAATGGAACCGCTCGTCTGCTTGGCCGCGTTGTTGATATGGGCTCCTTTAGGGCTCAATTTTGATATATCAATGCCACAGCCCCCACCGTAACTATAGGTCCGAGCCAGTTTCCCTGCCCTGTCAAAGATGCTCTCAATGCTGTCTTCCGGCGGTTCTACCACATAACAATTGGAAAGGGTAATCTTCTTTCCCTTGTTTTCAAGGCCTCGGTTAGCCAGGATGCGTCCTCCAAAGAGGAATTTTTGTTCCTTGATCAATTCCCGGACTTGCTCATCACCGCCGCTTACCCTGTCCAGCCAGGCATCAAAAGTTTCACTGTCATCGCGGTACTTGTTTTGCCAAATATCAAGACCCAGCTGATTATCTGCGCCAAGCCATTCCTGAACTTCCATAATCGTCTCCCCTTTTCAATATCTTGTTGTTCGGTTTTCAATTACTCACTATATATAGTGTTTTTTTATTTATACGGTATTTATCGTAGCAGGAAGTCCAGCTCCCGTCAAGAAAGCATTTTCCAAAACCTTGTCAAGATGGATTGGACCATTTTTTCTCATTTTGGTTAGCCGGTAAATACCTCCGTTCTTCCTTTCTTGTAAGATGATCAATGAAAGAAATCGCCTGCAGCACAAGAATAAAGCCCTGCAGGCATATAGTTTTTGGGAAAGGGAAAACCGTGCCATGAAGCATCATCCTTCACAGCACGGTTTCATTCAAATAAGAATCAGAACTCACCCAGCACGATTTCGCACAGATTTTGGGCGTGATCGGAAACACGTTTCATATTAAGCAAGAGTTCCAGCATGACAAACCCCGTTTCCGGCGTACAAACGCCACGATTAAGTCGGTCCACATGGGAGCGGCGCATGGCTTTTTCCTTTTTCCGGACTTCATGGGAACGGGCAAGTGCCGTCTTGGCAAGATTTACATCATTATCTTCCAGGGCCTGAAGGGCATCCGCCGTGGTCCGTATGACCATGTCCCCGATTTCCTTCATCTCTTCCGCAGCTTCCGGAGAAAATGAAATTCCGTCTTCATTCATGGACTTGACTCGCTTGGCAATGGTTTCGGCATGATCTCCAATACGCTCCAAATCCATGCAGCAGTGAAGCAGACCTGTATGGATATTGGTCAGTTCCACGCTGAGGTTCTTTTCCGACATCTTTGTCAAATAGACCGTAATGGCTTCTTCCAAGTTGTCAATGACCGGTTCATGTTCCTTAATATACTTGACCTTTTTGGAATCATACTGATTGATACAGCTGAAAGCCCGTTTGGTATTGCCCAAGGCAAGGCTTCCCATACGGCTCACTTCTTTTCTTGCAAGGCTTAAAGCAATGGCCGGTGTATCGAGCATGCTTTCATTGAGGAACTTGGGCTGGTAGGAGATCTCGCCATTTTTATTGGGCATGATCTTTTCAATGAGTTTCGTGAACTGTCCCGCAAAAGGCAGGAAAAGAATGGTATTTACAACGTTAAATACTGTATGGGCGTTTGCAATCTGTCGGGAGATATTTCCCGCTGGAGAAATCTTCAAGACCAAAGCCAAAAACTGGCTCAATAAAGCAATGGCGATGATACTCCCGATTAAATTGAAGAGCACATGGGAAAGGGCCACACGTTTTGCATTGATGTTGGCCTGCAGGGTTGCCAAAACGGCGGTAATACACGTCCCGATGTTATCCCCCAGCAAGACAGGGACAGCCCCTTCCAGCGGGATAAGACCTTGACCGGCCATGGCCATCAGGATACCGACCGTTGCTGAAGAGGACTGGATGACAACTGTCATACATAGACCAACCAAAAGGCCCAGGATGGGGTGTGTGGAGAAGCGGCCGATAAATTCCACAACGGCCGTATTATGACGCAGGGGAGCCACGGAATTGCTCATCATCGCCATCCCTAACATGAGGATACCAAACCCCATGAGTACTTGGCCAATATCTTTCATTTGTCGTTTCTTTGCCACTGTACGGATCAAAAAGCCGATGGCAAGGAGCAAAGTGATATAATCTGTCAGCTTGAACGCAATGAGCTGAGCCGTAATGGTTGTCCCAATATTGGCCCCCATGACAATCCCAAAGGCTTGCTGCAGGTTCATGAGACCTGCGTTGACAAGCCCCACGGTCATGACCGTTGTTGCGCTCGAAGACTGTAAAATGCTTGTGACGCCGGCACCTAAGGCAACACCATAAATCGTGCGCTTCGTCAGTGCCCCTAAAATCCGCTGGAGCTTACTGCCGGCAGCAGCCTGCAGGCCGTCGCCCATGAGCTGCATACCGTAAAGAAAGAGCGAAATCCCACCAAGGAACAAGAAAAATTGAAGCAAGGTAATCTCCCCCGTTAACATAGATCATACTGGATGCGGTCTACCATTTCATTACAAATTATTTACTTGTCTATTACATGATTTTACCACAACTTTTTCCATCAAGCTATGGGAACTGACCTGATTCCTCCTATTTTTACGCGGATTTTACACGTCCTAATGGCAGCAAAAAAAAAGTACGTTTCATCAAATAGTCATATATTTTTCATGAAATAAAATTATCGTTCGAAATATATCGAACATTATTTGCTATCTCTAAATTATCATTTTTAAGCTTAAATTTGGTTCCAAAAATCTTTTTTATTTTTTTCTCTGTTTAAGTCTATTATTAAAAGACTTTTGTGTTTATATAAAAGATTTTACTTTGGATTGTATTTCTTTTGTATTTCTGTCATATCCTTGCTTTTTTCTATGATTACAAAAAGGATGAGCTCGTTATCAGAAATCAGATCAATGCCTTGATTCTTCCCATTAAAACTAGGAAAAAATAGATTCTTACTACCAATATTAATTCTTAATTAAAGTTTTTTTTGCTTAAAAGGCTTCTTTTTATCCACCTAACGTCCCATTTTTATGACGGGAATCCCTGATTCAGTTTCTGTTTTGCACATTGTATGCAAACTCCACTATACAAAAACAGTCTCATATGTTACATAACAACTATGCTGTCTTATTCTTGACTTTTTGTAACATAAAGGTTACACTATTCATAACGAACAAGGCACGGAAAGACTTTTTCTATTGTTCGGTGTTTTCGTTGGTCTGTTTTTTTATTACACTGTATGGATGGAGGAGAGAACGATGAAAGCAAAAAAAATGGTAGCGGCATTCCTCGCAATGGCAGCAGCAACCGCTCTGATTGCTGGCTGCGGCGGCGGTGACAAAAAGGAAAGCAGCGGCGGTGAAAAGAAATTCATCAACATCGCAACAGGCGGTACGTCTGGGACCTATTATCCTTTGGGCGGGGCCTTGGCTGATATCCTTAACAAAAATGTCAAAGGCGCCAATGCTTCGGCTCAATCCACAGGCGCTTCCGTCGCAAACGTCAATCTCTTAAAAGAAGGCAAGGTTGATATCGGCTTTATCCAAAACGATATTTCCTACTATGCCGTAAATGGCGTTGAAATGTTCAAGGATAAAGCAGTAAAGAATCTTAAAGGCCTTGCCACCCTTTATCCGGAAACAATCCAGATTGTAACGACAAAAAAGACGGGCATCAAGACATTTGCTGATATCAAGGGCAAACGCGTCGCTGTTGGGGCTGCTGGCTCCGGGACGGAAGCCAACGCCCGTCAGATCCTCGAAGCAGCCGGAATCACCTACGATGACATCAAGGTCCAGTACCTTTCCTTTGGGGAAGCCGCTTCTGCCTTGAAGGACGGCAATGTGGATGTTGCTTTTGTAACAGCCGGATTCCCTACGGCAGCAATCCAGGACCTTGCTACCCAGCATGAAGTCGTGCTCCTGCCCGTTGATTCTGCCATGGCTGATGCCTTGATCAAAAAATATCCGTACTACACCAAGATCAAGATTCCTGCCAAGACTTACAATAATGTAGACACTGACGTAGAAGCTGTTGCGGTCAAGTGCATGCTCGTTGTTACAGATAAGATGAGCGATGAACTGGGCTACGATATTGTGAAAGCTCTTTATTCCAATCTTGACCGGATGAAAGCAGCTCACAACGTTGCAAAACTCATCACCAAGGAAACGGCCAAGGAAGGCATGTCCATTCCTCTGAACAAAGGTGCTGAAAAGTTCTTTAATGAAAAATAAGTAAAAAGCGGCGATCTCATATGGCAAATTGCACAGACCGGACACCACCCTCCAGTGGGGTTCGGTCTTTTTTTAAAAAACCCCTGTTTTTCATTATTTTGATTCTCCTTCTTGCAGGAGTCTCCTTCTCATGGTACGCAACAAGGCTCATCCTCGTCCTGAAACCTTCTGACGGTGCAGCGCCTGTAGTCTTTTCCGTCAACGAAGGAGACGAATGGGTTTACCATTATAAGCATTCGGTCCAACAGACCCCCTGCTATGAATACTTCCGGATCAATGGGCCCCATAACATGACCATGACCCACACCATCTATGAATCTTATGGAGTTGGCCTTCCCTATAGTCTCACGGACGGCGCCTTCAAACCATTAAAAAAAGAGGGTAAATTTGAGATGATCATGAACCGGCCCTATGAAAAGATTGCCTTTCGGGCGGCCAGCGAGGCCCGCCCCAGCGTCACCTATGGAAACAGGACCATTGATCTTGTGAATCAATTTGGTCAAGGCACACGCGTTGATGTGCTCAGCATGAAACGATATACTTTCTGGTTCATGGAATCATGAACTGGAGAAAGGAAGTGGCTCTCACTATGACAGAAGAAAAGAAACAGACAGCGCCCCAAGAAATGTCTGCGGAAGAAGTCATGAAAAAATATGATAAGGAATCAGACAAGAGAAACCCCGTAGGTGCCTGGCACTATATCATTTCCGGCATTTGCATCCTCTTTGCCTGTTTCCAGCTGTATACTGCAATCTTTGGGGTGCTTGACGCCCATCTGCAGCGCACCATCCATTTGATGTTTGGCTTGACGCTGATTTTTCTCCTTTACCCAGGACGCAAATCCTGGTCCCGTTCTTCCATGAATCCCATTGATGTCATTTGTGCCCTTCTAGGGATTGGCACCACAGGCTATCTGCTCCTGAACTACCAGGAACTGGTCCTGCGTGCGGGTCTCAATACCCAGACAGATATCATCGTGGGCATCATTGGTGTCCTCATGGTCTTTGAAGCAACACGCCGCACAGTCGGCTGGCCGATGCTGACCGTTGCGCTCATCTTTGTAGCCTATGCCTTCCTCGGCCCTTATATGCCGGGGATTCTCGCCCACCGCGGCGTTGGCTTTGACGAACTTGTCAGTCACCTCTTCTTTACGACAGAAGGCATCTTCGGTGTACCCATGGGGGTATCGTCCACTTTTATCTACCTCTTCATCCTCTTTGGTGCTTATCTTGATGCCACGGGCCTTGGCAAGTTCTTCATAGATATGGCCAATGCCCTTGCAGGCTGGGCCATTGGCGGCCCGGCTAAAGTTGCCGTTCTGTCAAGCGGTCTGATGGGGACAGTTTCCGGTTCGTCTGTAGCAAACGTTGCTGGTACCGGATCTTTTACGATTCCCATGATGAAAAAACTGGGCTATCGTCCTTCCTTTGCCGGAGCAGTTGAAGCGGCGGCCTCCACAGGCGGTCAGCTTATGCCGCCGGTCATGGGTGCTGCGGCCTTCTTGATGGCAGAATTTGTTGGTGTCCCTTACATCGAAGTTGTTAAAGCGGCCGTCATTCCGGCCCTTCTCTACTACACAGGGATTTGGCTGAGCGTCCATTATGAAGCCAAGAAATACGGCCTTAAAGGAACGCCTCGCGACCAGCTTCCAAAATTTGGCCCCTTACTCCGGGAAAAAGGTCATCTGGCGGTTCCCCTGATTGTCATCGTTTACCTGCTTGTATCAGGCTATACTCCGATGCGTGCTGCCCTTTATGCCATTGGCCTGACGATTGTCTGTGCCTGCATGAGAAAGAATACGCGCATTACCTTTGCACAGTTTATAAATGGCCTGGTTGAAGGGTCCCAATCCGTACTGGGTGTCCTCATTGCCTGCGCTTCGGCAGGCATCATCATCGGCGTCGTCACAAAGACCGGCGTCGGCCTAAAACTTGCTACGGCTCTGCTTGACCTTGCTCAAGGCAAGATGATTCCGGCCATGTTCTTTACGATGATTACCTCCCTGATCCTCGGCATGGGCGTTCCGACGACGGCAAACTACGTCATCACCTCGACAATTGCAGCCCCAGCCCTCGTTCAGATGAAGGTTCCGGTTCTTGCGGCCCATATGTTTGCCTTCTACTTTGGGATCGTCGCAGACGTTACGCCGCCAGTTGCCTTAGCTGCTTATGCCGGATCCGGGATTGCTGGCTCCAACCCCATGAAAACAGGCGTTACGGCAGCAAAACTGGCCATTGCCGCCTTCGTCGTGCCCTACATTTTCGTATTGGCACCGCAGCTCCTCATGATCAATGCCACGGTACCCATGATCCTGATGGCCATGGTCACAGCTATTATCGGCATGTGGGGCCTGTCACTGGCCATGATTGGATTCTGCCAGCATCCCCTGACCGCACTGCAGCGTATCGCCTTCTTTATTGGCGGCCTGTGCCTCATCATTCCTGGCAGTATGACCGATATCGCCGGCATCGGCATCCTCGTCCTCTGCTATCTCTGGCAGAAAAAGAATCCGGGTGGCCCGCTGCCAAATGTAGGAGACTGATTTGCGTACTGTCGAAAAGGAATGCTATGGATCATAGTTTTCCTCGTTCGCTTCTCTTCTTACGGGAAACACCCCTTACCCATTGCCGCGGGTAAGGGGTGTTTTCTCTTTGGAAAGGTTGGAGGAGTCGGCGCACAAATCGCGCCGATACTCCAAAAAAGCGTGCCACCATTGCTCAATTTCTCATTTTTATGATGCAATGGTAGCATGACGATTCGTAGTTTGTTTCGTTTCTGATTGGGGGATACCTTACGCCTGGGCGCTTTCCCTCCTAACCTCGTGTCGTCACCTCCAGCGCCCAGCTTATCAGGCAAGAAGCTTTTATCAGCCTATGGACCTAGACGCAGCCATCTGCGTTGTCGCCCACGACCTCAATCGCCTCGACATACACAAACCGTATGCCGTCGTCGATGAGGCCGGGTGCTCCTAGCATCTGACTACGTCTAGGCCATATTTGAAAAAAGCAAATGGGACAAAAAAATTGTGAGGGAAAAGACCGTAAGGCCGGCGCCAAACTGTCTCCCTTCGGTCGTGGGCGCCGAATTAATTTCGCCCTCAAACAGGTTTCTCGGACTTCCGCTATCGCTCCAAAAGCGTCCTTCGAAACTTCGGGCGAATGGTCCTCACTACCGTTCGTAAGGAAACGTCGCTGCGCTCCTCATCCACCACCGAAAGGGCATGCTATCATGCGATTTACAATCCTACTAAGAAAAAATGTTTGCAACACCTTCTTACACGAAAACGGTTCCTTTACTTCTGCAGCCGCAATGGATTTATACTTGTGCGGCTGTAAGGGTTAATCCGACTCGCGCTCCGCCTTTGTCGCGCTCCCTGGATAAGCGCCCTGTCACGATCTCTCGCTTTGCTCTTTCCAAGGCGCAAAGGGAGCTCGCGAATCGATCGGCGATGCGCTTACCACCCTGGTGGGGCGGATCGATTTTGGAGAAATCGAGTTCTAAGGGAAAAGACCGGAAGGCAAAAGACCAGAAGCCAAAAGATTGGAAGGCTAAAGCCCTATGGAAATAGACCACCGGACGGTGTCACAGAAGCCGATAGAAGCGCATTTCTGCACCAGACATACCATCATCATAGAGAAACAGCAAAAGGGAATCCCCATCCAAACAAGGTTTGGATGGGGATTCCCTTTTTTTCTAAAAAAAGACCGCCGCAAATGCGACGGTCTTTTGAAGACTCAATTATTCAGCGTCCAGCTTTTCATAGCCAGCGCGGCGTTCTTGAGCATCTTTCTTCGTCTTAGCGAAGAGTTCTTCAGCCTGATCCGGGAAGGCTTTAGCCAGGGATGCATAACGAACTTCGCCCTTCAGGAAGTTTTCGAATTCATCGAAGTTCGGAGCCTTGCTGTCGAGGAAGAAGGACTTCTGTCCCTGTTCCTTCAGTTCAGGATTATAACGGTAGTTGCACCAGTAACCGCAATCAACGGCTGCCTTTGCTTCGAGCTGGGAGTGACCCATGCCACGTTTGATACCGTGGTTGATGCACGGAGCGTAAGCAATGATGAGGGAAGGACCATGGTAAGCTTCAGCTTCCTTGATTGCCTTCAGGGCCTGGTTCTTATCAGCACCCATGTTGATTTGAGCAACATAGACATAACCGTAGCTCATAGCCATCATGCCGAGATCCTTTTTCTTGGTTCTCTTACCGCTGGCAGCGAACTTAGCAACAGCAGCTTCCGGCGTGGACTTGGAGGACTGGCCGCCCGTGTTGGAGTAAACTTCGGTATCGAAGACAAGAACGTTGACATCATCGCCGGAAGCGAGGACGTGATCCAATCCGCCGTAACCGATATCGTAAGCCCAGCCGTCACCACCAAAGATCCACTGGGAACGTTTAACGAAGAACTGTTTGTCGTTGTAGATGGCTTCGAGTTTGTCGTTACCGCTCTTTTCAGCTTGGAGCAGAGCTTCGAGCTTTTCAGCGCGTTCACGGCTGCCTTCGCCAACTTCAGCGTTAGCAATCCAGTCTTCCATAGCAGCTTTCAGGTCAGCGCTGACGGAATCCTTAACGGCTTCCATTTCCTGAGCCAGGCGTTCACGAACGGCTTTGACACCGAGATACATACCCAGACCATATTCAGCATTGTCTTCGAACAGGGAGTTAGCCCAGGCAGGACCATGACCCTTATGGTTCTTGGTGTACGGCATGGAAGGAGCGGAAGCACCCCAAATGGAGGAGCAGCCCGTAGCGTTAGCAATCATCATGCGGTCACCATAGAGCTGGGTTACCAGTTTAGCATACGGAGTTTCGCCGCAGCCTGCGCAGGCACCGGAGAACTCAAGCAGCGGCTGTTCGAACTGGCTGCCCTTAACGGTGTATTTATTCATCGGGTTGGTCTTTGCAGAGACCTTCTTGATGCCATATTCCCAAGCATCTTTCAGATGTTCCTGGGTAGCAAACGGCATCATGACAAGGGCTTTTTCCTTAGCCGGGCAAGCGTCTACGCAGTTGCCGCAGCCTTGGCAGTCCATGGGGGAAACCATCATGCGGAAGTGCAGGTCCTTAGCGCCAACAGCCGGTTTAGTCGTAAATTCTGCAGGAGCAGCCTTTACTTCTTCGTCGTTCAGGAGAACAGGACGGATAGCAGCGTGCGGGCAGACATAAGAGCACTGGTTGCACTGAATGCAGTTTTCAATCTTCCATTCAGGAACATTGATTGCAATGCCGCGTTTTTCATAAGCAGCCGTACCAGCAGGGAACGTACCATCAACCTGGCCCATGAGTTTGCTGACAGGCAGGTCATGGCCTTCCTGTTTGTTCATGGGAACCATGACATCGTCAACCCAAGCGTTGCCCGTCTTCGGATAGAGTTCCGTATCAGCCGCATTTGCCCAAGCAGCAGGAACTTCAACCTTATGGATGGCATTGACGCCCTGGTCAACAGCAGCGTTGTTCATGTCAACAACCTTCTGGCCTTTCTTGCCATAGCTGGTGACGATGGATTCCTTCAGGTACTTCACAGCATCTTCAACAGGGATGATACCGGTCAGTTTGAAGAAAGCAGCCTGCATGATCATGTTGATACGACCGCCAAGGCCGATGCTTTCAGCAATCTTAACAGCATCAATGGTGTAGAAGTTGATCTTATGTTCAACAAGATAACGTTTCAGCTGTCCTGGAAGTTCCTTATCCAGTTCTGCATCGGTCCAAGGGCTGTTCAGGAGGAACGTGCCGCCATCTTTCAGGCCAGCCATGACATTGTAGCGATGAACATAAGAAGAGTTATGAACAGCTACATAGTCAGCCGTGTTGATAAGGAACGGCATATGGATCGGAGTATGACCGAAACGCAGGTGGGACACGGTAATACCGCCGGACTTCTTGGAGTCATAAGCGAAGTAGCCCTGTGCGTACATATCGGTCTTATCGCCGATGATTTTGATAGCGCTCTTGTTGGCGCCAACCGTACCATCGCTGCCGAGGCCCCAGAACATGCAGCTCGTGGTGCCTTTCGGGGTGATGTCGAATACTTTTTCCTTCGTGAGGGAGGTGTTCGTTACATCATCAACGATACCAACGGTGAAGTGGTTTTTCGGTTCAGCCTTCTTGAGGTTGTCGAAGACAGCCAGGGCATCGCCAGGATAGAATTCCTTGCTGCCGAGGCCGTAACGGCCGCCAACAATCAGGGGTTTGTCAGCCATGTTGTAGTATACATCACGGACATCGAGGTACAGCGGTTCGCCGTTTGCGCCAGCTTCCTTCGTACGGTCAAGAACAGCAATTCTCTTGACAGTCTTCGGCATAGCAGCCAGGAAGTGTTTAGCAGAGAACGGACGATAGAGGTGAACGTTCAGGACACCGACTTTTTCGCCTTGTTCGCAAAGGATCTTGGCAACTTCTTCAGCAGTCTGAGCACCGCTGCCCATCATAACAACGACATTTTCTGCATCAGCAGCGCCGGTGTAGTTGAAGAGTTTATAATCACGGCCAGTCAGCTTGCTGATTTTTTCCATGTATTCTTCAACGATTTCAGGCAGGGCATCATAGTATTTGTTGACAGCTTCGCGAGTCTGGAAGTAGATATCCGGGTTCTGAGCCGTACCGCGGGTAACAGGGTTATCCGGATTCAGGGCATGTTTGCGGAATTTATCCAGTGCTTCGTAGTCAATCAGTTTAGCAAGGTCATCATAGTCCAAAAGTTCAATCTTCTGGATTTCGTGGGAAGTACGGAACCCATCGAAGAAGTTCAGGAAAGGAACATGACCTTTAATAGCAGCCAGATGGGCAACAGCGGTCAGGTCCATGACTTCCTGTACGCCGGATTCAGCAAGAAGTGCAAAACCGGTCTGGCGGCAAGCCATAACGTCAGCATGGTCGCCGAAGATGTTCAGGGAGCTGGTAGCCAGTGCACGAGCAGCGACGTTGAAAACTGCAGGAAGCAGTTCACCAGCGATCTTATACATGTTCGGAATCATCAGGAGCAGACCCTGGGATGCGGTATAGGTGGTGGTCAGTGCACCAGCGGCAAGGGAGCCGTGTACAGCACCGGAAGCACCAGCTTCGGACTGCATTTCCATGATCTTGACAGGACGACCAAAGATGTTCTTCTTTCCATGGGAAGCCCATTCATCGCTGACTTCAGCCATCGGAGAAGACGGAGTGATCGGGTAGATTGCGGCAACATCACTGAACGCATAGGAAGTATACGCAGCGGCGGTGTTACCATCCATGGTCTTAAATTTTTTTGCCATTGTTCAAAGCCCCTCTTTCTTAGAAAAGTGACTGATCTGGGATGAACGATATCATTCCATTCAGTCTCTCTAATCTCCTGTATTATATAACAAATTTAATATAATCACAAATAAATTTTTCTCCAATTTCCCTACAATTTACTTGATAATGGGAAATGTATAATTATCTGAAAAATAAGACGTATCATCGGATGGGATAATGCTACAGCCCGTTATCAGAAGCATTGAATCAAGTCCGTATTTTTTCTCTCATTTATTTGTTTTCGCCGTCTTGAGCCATAAGAAAACCCCTTTTCGTTTCCGTTGCATCCATGAAACAAAAGGGATGGGCCGTTTGCATTTTGCAAAAGCATCTGTTACAATGACTGCAGATGGACGCTTCTTGCGTCCACGGTAACACTGGGGGTGCGCATTCGCTGAGAGGCCCTTTGGCCGACCCTTTGTACCTGATGCGGTTAATACCGACGTAGGAAAGTGTGCCGGCCGGGCTGGAGATGAAAAAAGACCAACCAAGGGACCGCTTTTCTATGGAAAAAGCGGTCTCTTTCTTATTATCTTCAAGGAGGAAATTTTCATGAAAACTCAAAGACAGTCAGCCCTTGCCGGTATCATTACGGAAGAAATGAAGGAAGTCGCACGCCAAGAAGGGCTATCAGCTGAAACAATCCGAGAGCGTGTGGCCAAGGGAACCATTGCCATCTGTGCCAATATCAACCATAAAAACCTCAAGGTCCGCGGTGTTGGGGAAGGGCTTTCGACAAAGGTCAACGCCAATATTGGGACTTCAACGGCCTACCCCGATCCCGCGCCCGAGCTGAAAAAACTGGATGCGGCCATTGCAGCTGGTGCCGATGCGGTCATGGACCTTTCAACGGGCAACAACATCGACGCCTCCCGCCGTGCCATTATCGAGCATTCGACGGTCATGGTCGGCACCGTTCCCATTTATCAAGCCACGGTTACGGCAATCCGAAACCATGGCAAAGTGACGGATATGACGAAAGAAGACATCTTTGAAGTCATCGAGCAGCAGGCCCATGACGGGGCTGACTTCATGACCATGCACTGCGGTCTCACACGCCGTGCCGTGGATATCCTCATTGCCGAAGGACGCGAAATGGATATTGTAAGCCGCGGCGGCTCCTTCATTGCCGGGTGGATGCTCGCCAACAACAAGGAAAATCCTTTTTACGAGCATTTTGATGAAATCCTTGATATCTGTGCCCGCTACGATGTAACCATCAGCTTAGGCGACGGGCTGCGTCCAGGCTGTCTTGCCGATGCAACGGATCGGGCCCAGATCACAGAACTCATCACCCTTGGGGAGCTGACGGATCGTGCCTGGGAAAAAGGCGTCCAGGTCATGGTAGAAGGTCCGGGGCACGTTCCTTACAATCAGATTGCCGCCAACATGCAGCTGCAGAAACGGCTCTGCCACGGGGCGCCTTTCTATGTGCTGGGGCCCCTTGTGACTGATATTGCACCGGGCTACGACCACATTACTTCTGCAATTGGCGGGACCCTCGCAGCTGTCAGCGGAGCCGATTTTCTCTGCTACGTAACTCCGGCTGAACATTTGGGACTGCCTGATCTCAATGACGTTCGTGAAGGGGTTGTCGCCGCCCGCATAGCCGGTCATGCGGCCGATGTTGCCAAGGGCCTCCCCCAGGCAGTGGCCCAAGATCTTGCCATGGCAAAAGCCCGCAAAAAACTAGACTGGGAAGCTCAAATGGAACTTGCCATCGATCCTCAAAAAGCCCGTGCCATCCGCAATGCCAAGAACAAGAGTACGGATGAATACTGCTCCATGTGCGGAGATTACTGTGCTGTCAAGATCATTGGCGAATACCTTGACGATAAGAAAAAGAAAAAACACTGAAGTCCATTGGGAAAAGGCCAATAAGCACCCTACTCCCTTTCCCCAAGACATCAAAAAGGGCTTGCTGAACACTTCCTGTTCGGCAAGCCTTTTTTCATAGGAAAAGTCAGATCTGGCCAATAGCCTTTAAGATGATTTGGGCAATGATGGCAGAACCCAAATAGGTGCCGGCAAATATGACGCAGCTCAAGATAACGATGCGCCACCCTGTCGACTTAAAGGCATCCATATCCTTACCGATGGAAACACCGGCATAGGCAAGGATGAGCGTACAAAGAGAAACAAACCCGACTTTCTTCATATAAAAGTTGATGACATCACTTCCAGGAAACCCCGGATACGTCAATATACAGCCTAACGTCACAACATAGGCAACAGCAGGAATCTTTCCCGGCATATATTTGCCAAGAAGGATCCCCGCCATGGAAATCCCTACAAGGATCAACAGCCCGGGCAGGCCTTCAATCACACCGCCAGCGCCGGAAAGGGCATTGGAAATCGCCCCTTCGATACTCATGAGAAGCAGGATAGCAAAAGTTTCTGCTAAATTATATCCAATCATTATTCTTCCTCCTTCGTGAGTACGTGACCATATTTTACGATACAGCACTTTTTATAGAGGTATTCCGTAAGCGGCAGGGCGAGCCAAATCGACATATAAAGCCCATCGAGGCCAGAGAGCATATTGCTGGCAGCACCAAAAGCAGCCAGCTGGTCTGCCATCTGGGGATACATGACGGCAAGCGCACCGACAGCGGACGACATCATACTTGCACTGCCAACGCCAGATGCCATGGCAAGCGCGTAAGGATGAAAGATTCCAAGGGCAGCGCAGAAACTGGCCATGAGACCAAAGAAAATCGTTCCGAAAACAGTGCCGCTGATATAAACACCCATAACACCGCGACCTTCTGGGGTATCAAGGCCATAGCGCTCACCGACAAGGGCAATATTCGGTTCACGGGCTATGGAATGGGCCGCACCGATGGTTTCCCGCTTGAGTCCAAAGAACACGGCAAGCGGTACCCCGACAAGGACGGTGCCCAAGTTTCCAAATTCCTGTAAAATCAAGGCCGGACTGGCGCTGATGATCTTGGGCAAGGTTGGTCCCACAAGGGTCCCATAGCGGGCCATGAGGAGCATGAGCGTCAGCCCTATCAAGGAACTTGCATCTTCCATTTCCTTTTGCTTCATAATATTAAGGAAGCGCGGCGTCGTAAAGATTCCGATGATGAGGGCATAAAGCATGGGCAGCAGCACAATCTTTCCTGGGCCGACACTGAAGGATTTAACGCCAATCAGTTCCGCAATCACGATCATGAGCATGACACAGACATGCAGTTTGATGTTCTTCATGGTTCCTCCTCGCTGAAATAGCTGTCCAGTTTCTTGATGTAGGCATCCTTGGTGAGGATGGGTTCATAGTGATCCAAAAGAGCTTTGGCTTTTTGGGCATTGTCCGCCAGAAGATCAATGACCATACCGGCAAAAGCCTTGCCAGGCAGAAGCGCTGCCGCGTTAAAGTCGACAACCTTGAAATCGGCGCCGTGAAGGAGCCCGTCCGTTCCCCCAATAAAAGGATGGATAGCGGGCATAAGATGAGAAACGTCTCCCATATCTGTGGAAGCACTGAAATGGCCGGCATTGATGATCTTGACACTGGGGAACGCTTCCTTGGCATTTTCCACCAGAAGTTCATTAAGTGTGGCGTTGCAGACAAGGGGCAGATGACCAGGCATCGTGTCGATGTGGACTTCGGCACCAATAGCCATACCGCCAGCCCGCAGGGCGGCATCGACCTTTTTATGGGTCTTTTCGATGGCCTCCATCGTTTTGGCCCGCACATAGGTTTCAATCCGTACATCATCGGGAACATTATTTACAAGGTCCCCGCCTTTGGTAATGATTGGATGAACGCGAATGGCGTCTTCATCGCGGAATGTCTCCCTGAGGGAATTGATGCCCATAATGCCAAGCATGGCTGCGTTAAGTGCGTTGATGCCCTGATCAGGCGCGTCAGCAGCATGAGCGGAGCGTCCTACATATTGGATGGTCTTACCAACAAATCCGTTGCTGCTCGTACCAACTGCAACCGTCGGTTCCGGCGTTTTCTTGCTGGAATGCATCTGCATGGCCATATCAATATCATCAAATTCGCCTTCGTAGATAAGCTGGCCCTTACCGTGAAGATAGTGGAGCTTACCTTCCCTGCGCAGTTTCTTTCGGTAAGCAAGCTGGACATATTCTTCGGCAGGAACGGCAAAGAAAACGACATTGCCGCAAAGCTCATCAAGCGCATGGGTACGGGCAAGCCCATAAGCGGCGGCGAGCATTGCGGACTGCTGCATATGGTGTCCGCAGGCATGGGCCGCGCCCGTGTCGGGATCAGCCAACGGATGATCCGGGGAACTGATAGCGTCCAGCTCTCCTAAGATGGCAATGGTAGGTCCTGGCTTCCCGCCTTTGAGAAGGCCTTTTACACCCGTAATAGCAAGATGGTTCCGGTAGGGAATCCCCAGTTTATCAAATTGAGCCTCTACCTTTTTTGCCGTCTTGAATTCCTTGAAACCAAACTCAGGTTCCTTGGCCACGCTTTTGGCATAGTCAAAGAGCTCATCGTAAGCGGCATCAATCGCAGCAAAAACCTTTTCTTTCAGTGCAAGCTTATCCGTAGCAATCACTCCTCTGTCCTCTATTTTTTACTTCTCGTTATGTTCCTAGTATACGACCATATACCAGCTTTATCAAATAAAGCTTGTATTTTTAATTAACTTCTTTATTTTGTTTCATATTTTTAATAGAGTACAAAAGTTTTCGCTCACTTTAACAGAAAAAGCACCCTTTTTGCAGAAAACTGCAAAAAGGGTGCTTTTTAACGTCGTCATCAGCCAATAAGAAGCACGGACAGATCGTTGACATTGGTCCCTGTTGGGCCTGTAACAAGAAGGCCATCCGATTTTTCAAGGGCATGGTAGGCATCATTGCGTTCAAGAACGTCGGGAATGGAAAGACCGGCTTCCAAAAGACGGGCTGCCGTCGAACCGTCAGCGTAGCCACCAGCAGCATCGGTCGGTCCATCCGTCCCGTCACTTCCAAAAGAGAAGACCGCCACGTTGGAAAGACCGGCAATCCCGCGAGCAGCAGAAAGCGCAATTTCTTGATTGCGCCCGCCCTTTCCCCGGCCACGAAGATGAACCACCGTTTCCCCGCCAGCCAGAAAAGCCATCTTTTTCCCGCAGCCAGCATATTCACGGCCCATAGCAGCAAGAAAGCTCCCGGCTTCCCGTGCTTCACAATCGAGACTGGACGTTAGGATATGGGTTCGGTAGCCCAGGGCTTCAGCCGCCCTTTTGCCGGCTTTCGCCAGCTCCGTCACACTGCCGGTGACAACCGTTTCAACATGATCAAGGCGCTTAGGGGTTTCCACGGCAAGACAGGCTTCTGCCTCCGGGGAAAGAATGACTTTGTAGCGCTCGATGACCCTTTGAGCATCCTCCCGCGTCGACGTATCAGGATAGGCCGGTCCAGAAGCAATCATATCCAAAGGATCGCCAATAATATCAGAAAGCACAATGGCATACACGTTAGCCGGTGCACAGATCTGAGCAAATTTTCCGCCTTTAACGGCGCTGAAACGCTTGCGGACCGTATTCATGGAAACGATGTCGGCGCCGCTCGATAAAAGATCGGAATTGATTTTCTGCAGTTCCGAAAGCGGAATAAGAGGCTTTTCAAAAAGGGCAGAGCCACCACCGCTGATAAGAAAAAGAACGGTATCATCCTTGCCAAGATCCTTGACCATATCAATGGCACGGGCTGTCGCGGCAACGGAATTGGCATCGAGGACAGGGTGCCCTGCTTCGTAGATTTCAAGGGGCGGCAACGCCCCTTTGGCGTGCTGGTATTTGGTAATGACAATGCCGCCGGAAATGCGGTCCCCCAAAAGAGCAACCGTCGTCTTTGCCATCTGCCAGGCAGCTTTCCCAATGGAAACGACGACAATCCGGCCGCTGCCAAATTTTTTGTTCTTCAAGGCTTTTTCAACGGCCGCATCGGGCAGGGATGCAGCCAGTGCTTTATCCATAATGATCTGGGCATCTTCACGTAACGTCATAGGTCCATCTCCTCATAAATTCAGGTTTCTCCCATTATAGCATGGGAGAAAAAAAGCCAAAAGAAAAAGGCACTCTTTTGGCTGAAAAATTGTTTATTTTTTTTCACGGGGAAGCGTCTCCACGTAAATGCTCCGGCTCGGAAAAGCACAGGATACCCCGTCTTTTGCAAGAACATCCAGGACAAGAAGATTCACTTTTTCACGCACCTTGAGATAAGCGGCATAGTTTGTTTCATACGTATGGCAAATGATAAGGATATTGAGGCTGCTGTCGGCAAGGTCCGTAAAGGCAACGGAAATATCCTGATTGATGATCTGGGGATGGTTTTTCAGGGCTTCCGTCAGGTCCTCAATGAGGGTCTTCATCTGCTCGCTTGTCGTATCGTAGGTCACGCCGACTGTCATTTCAATGCGGCGGCGCTCCCGTACGGAATAATTGACAATGGGCGTTGAAATGATCAGGGAATTAGGAATGTTGACAAGCCCTTGGGCCAAAGTGCGAACATTCGTGCTGCGAAAGGAAATCGATTCAACAGCCCCTTCAATCTCATTGCAGACAATCCAGTCACCAATGCGGAACGGATGATCAAGCATAATGATACAGCAGGCAATGATATTGGAAAGAGAGTCTTTGGCCGCTAGGGAAACGGCAAGGCCGCCAATGGAAAGGCCGGCGACAAAGCCGCTGATATCAAAGCCCCAGAAGCTCACAACGGCAGCTATGCAGAAACAGATGACAAGGATACGCAGGCACATGGAAATAAAGTTTCCCAAGGTTGCGTCAAGACTCCATTTGCCTTTTTTCGTCAAAAAAGAAAAAACATAATTCGTAGAGCTGAAAAAATTGTACCAGACCCAATGGAATGCAATAATGACACAGCTCGCCATGACATGCTGTACAAAGGTTTGGATCCGGGGCACATCAAGGGGGGCTGCCTGGACCATAAGATAAATACCGCCGGAAATGATGGCAAGGCGTCCCGGTTTATAAAGAGCTGTCGCGATATTCTGGTCTGCATCATCAGGCAGTTTATTGAGGATAAAACGAATGACCCGCGTGGATAGGATGCGAAACAGCATATAGATCATGACCGTTACAGCACCAATGACAAAAACGGGGAGCCATTCCTTGATAAAAGTTGGTTCCATGTAGGTCCTCCTTAGGTAGGATGCGATAAGAAGCGCTGAATCTTCTCCTATAGGATAACAAAAAGGTCCTTATCCTTCAACCACGCCCTGTTCCCTTAAGGCAGCAAGAACGGCCTCCACCGTTTCTTTGATGCCGCCCCGAACGGAAATATGGAGATCTGCCGCGGCAAGATACAGGGCATAGCGTTCATCATAAAGCTCTTTGAGGCGATTTTTTGATGCAGAAAGAAGCGGCCGTCCCATCTGGTCCACGGACGATGCGATGGCCTCAAGGGAACGGTCCAGAAAAATGAGGAAGCCCCCATGTTTAAGAAGAGCCACATTCTCGGCCTTTTTGATAACGCCACCGCCGCAGGAAAGAACAATCCCCTCTTTTTGACAAAGTTCCCGCAAGGTCTCTGTTTCCTCCTGGCGAAAGGCTGCCTCGCTTTCCCGAAATAGTTCCTTGATGTCCCGATGGATCCTTTCCCTTAGCCGAACATCACTGTCAAAGAAGGGCCATGCCAGGGTGCGTGCCACTTCTTTTCCAATGGTTGTCTTGCCCGCCCCAGGCATGCCAATGAAGATTATATTTTTCACAAAGGGTTCCTCCTTGATTCATGCACAATTTTCATCATTGGGAAAGAGCCTGTTCCACCTGATACAGTTCATTCTGTCCATCAGGACAAAGGCCCCCCTTTCCCGGCTTTGATTTGACAAATCACGCATCTCACCATAGAATACACTTATTCTTATTTTTTGACAACATAGAAGCATAGAAGCAAAGTAGGAGGGCAAGATATGTCAAGAATAGTAAAGGTACGCAATGTAAAAATCGGTGACGGCATTCCCAAGATCTGCATCCCCATTACGGATACAGATTTTGACGGCGTCAAGAAATCAGTTCGTCTCATTGAAAATTCTCCCCACGATATGGTTGAGTGGCGCGCTGATTTCTATAAAGATCTTGCCGATCCGGAAGTCCGTATCAAACCCATGATGTATCTGAGAAATTCCTTACCTGACGACCCAATCCTATTTACCATCCGGACGAGTGTCGAAATGGGCGTTCTTGAAATCGATACTGCGGACTACGTGACCCTGAACCTTGCCGTCATTGACAGCGGACTCATCGACCTTGTGGACGTGGAACTATCCCGCGGGGATAAGGCCGTGCGCACCGTCGTCGAAGCCGCCCATAAGGCTGGCGTCAAGGTGATTGTCAGCCGTCACAATAACATCAATACACCGGACCGCGATGTCATTGTAGGAAACCTTTGCCAGATGCAGGATCTTGGGGCAGACATCGTGAAATTTGCCGTCACGCCCCGCTCGGAACGGGATGTATTACGCCTTCTTGATGCAACGCTCGCCATGAAAGAAGATCATAACACGACGCCAGTCATTACCATGAGTATGGGGAAATTAGGCGTCATCAGCCGCATCTGCGGCGAAGTATTTGGGTCGGCCGTAACCTTTGGCACGGCTGGGAAAGCCTCTGCCCCAGGCCAGCTTCCAGCTAACCAGCTTTCCATTTACCTCAAGAGCCTCAACTGACAAAAACCAAAAAAGACTGTGAAGAAGCGGAACATCCCGCGTCTGCACAGTCTTTTTTCATTTCTGCAGATGGTCGATGGCCTTTTCAAGCCCTTTTAATGTAAGGGGAAACATGGGCACTTCCTTTGCAATAATGCCCACGGTCCGCATGCTGTAGTCATAATGCCAGAGCTTTTCATGGAGAGGATTGAGCCAGACCATATGAGGAAAGTGCCGCCTTACCATCTGGATCCATTCAAGGCCGGGCTTTTCGTTGCCATGCCAGTCATCGATGTTCCCATCCACGGCAAGAAGCTCATAGGGTCCCATATGGGCATCCCCAATCACAATGACTTTATATTCGCTCTTGATGTTATGAAGGACCGCTTCCGTCGCAATCCGATTGGGCCAGGCGCAGCTGGGGTCACGAAAGAAATTCTCATACCAGCAGTTATGGAAATAGTAGGTCTTAAGATCCTTGAAATGATGGCCTTCGTGAAGTGCTTGAAAAAGACGTGCACAAAGGGTCACATAAGCATCCATGGAGCCTCCGCTGTCCATGAGAAGCAGCAGTTTGGTCTGGTTCTTGCGGGGCTTTTTCATGATAATTTCCAGTTGACCGCCCTTTTTCGTCGTTGCGGCAACGGTCTCCTCCACATCCAGTTCCGTAGCTGGAGTCTCTTCCCGATTGGAGAGGCGTCGCAGCCTGCGCAGGGCAACCTGGAACTGGCGGATCCCAAGCACATGATCATCACGGAAATCACGGAAATGACGCTCCTCGGCCACCTTTAAGGCATGCTCTCCGCCGCGCTGGCCCCTGATGCGGATGCCTTTAGGGGCATAGCCCGAATGGCCAAAGGCCGTAATGCCGCCCGTGCCGATCCATTTACTGCCGCCATGGTGCTCCTCTTTTTGTTCCTTTATCCGCTGGCTCATGATTTCCCGAATCTCCTCAAGGCTCTTGTTTTCCCATAGGAGGCGGGCCGCCTCAAAATCGGGATCCGATAGGGTGAGGGCGTGGGAAAGCCACCGTTCCATCTCTTCCGATAGGTCCGCATGATCTGCCAGACCCTTGAAATAAGCTGCAAAGGCTTGGTCGAAACGGTCGTAATCGGTTTCCCGTTTAACCAAGATGGCCCGTGCCATATGGTAGAACTCCATAAGGCTTTCCTTTTCAAGGCCCAAGCGAAGTCCATCCATGAGGGCCGTCCACTCGACAAGGCCCACAGGCAACCCATAGGCCCGAAGCAGATAGAGAAAATCCGTAAACATATCAGTACCCCACGCGTTTCAAGTCTTCCGTCTTTTTAAGAAGTACGCCGATAAAGGGGATTTCTTCAGATAGGGTCTCCGCATCAATGCCCCCAATGACAAGGGCCCTTACCCAGTCAAGAAGTTCCGAGGTACCGGGTTTCTTGGAAAGGCCGCTTAACTTGCGGAGGTCATAGAACGCCTTGATGGCCGCATTGACCAAGGTCTCCTCCAAGTTGGGGTCATGGGCATGAATGATCTGGCGCATCATGTCCGGATCGGGGAAGGCAATGTAGTGGAAGATGCAACGGCGCAGGAAAGCATCCGGCAGTTCCTTTTCCGCATTGGACGTAATGATGACAATGGGCCTCTTTTTGGTGCGGACCGTCTCCCCCGTTTCGGGAATGTAAAATTCCATGCGGTCCAGTTCCCACAAGAGGTCATTGGGAAATTCCAAGTCCGCCTTATCGATTTCATCAATGAGAAGGACGCTCTGCTGATCTTCGCTAAAAGCCTCGCCCAGCTTGCCCAGATGGATGTATTTTTTGATGTCATCCACTCCCTCGGCACCAAACTGGCTGTCATAAAGACGCTGCACCGTATCATAGACATAGAGTCCGTCCTGAGCCTTCGTTGTAGATTTGATGTTCCAAATGAAAAGCTTCATGCCCAGGCTGTCCGCAATGGACTGGGCCAGCATGGTCTTTCCCGTTCCCGGTTCTCCTTTGATGAGGAGCGGTTTTTGGAGCGCCGCTGCAATGTTGACACTGCGAACGAGCTCTGGCGAGGCAATATACGTATCACTTCCTTGGAATTGTTTCATAAGGTCTCCTTTTCGGGGCCCCTCCTTACAGAGAAGGTCCTTTGTTTTTATATGGTTCCATGATACTTAACTTTTCCTTTTGAAGCAAGGTTTGATCCATAAAAATGCAGCAGAAGGGAGCAAGTCACCTTCTGCTGCATCAGATTGAGTAGGAGGGGAAAACGGAGATGGAGGAGGCGCTTTCCCCAAGAGGGTTTTCTATAAAGGTCTTTATTATTCTTCGTCCATGCCCGGTTTAAAGAAGTCACCGAAAAGTTCTTCGTTGGAAGGCATATCCTTGGCGATTGGCCGAGCAACCCATGTAGTGTTCATATAATGTTTCAGGGTAATGTTCTCTGAAACGATGTTGCCACCCCAAGTGCCGCAGCCCATGGAAGAAGTCGGAGGCATACCGTTCCAGGCAGAGCCAGCGTTGCCGCGGTTGTTCGGCTGACGGACCATGATGCGGGAAACAGGGGCAGCCATGCCCAGGCGATGAATGTGATCATCGCTGAAGGAGTAAATACCGCAGGAGTGACCTTTACCACCTACATTGAAGAGAGCCTGCATCATGGTGAGGGCATTTTCAAATTCGCCTTCATATTTGAAGAGAGCCAGGAGGGTCGTCAGTTTTTCACTGGAGAAGAAGTGTTCCTTGCCAATATCGTTGATGCCGCCGCCCGTTACTGCAATGAACTTGCGGTCTTCAGGGATTTCAAAGCCAGCAGCAAGGGCCAGTTTCTGGGGGCTGATGGCAACGGTGTTCGGCAGACGGTGCCCCGTTTCATCCCACATGACTTTCTTCAGTTTCTCAGCCTCTTCTTCATTGGCAAGGTAAGCGCCTTCAGCCACAAGAGCCTTAACGAAGTCATCATAAATGGATTCATGGATGACGAGGTTACCGTCGCAGGAGCAGCCAGAACCAAAGTCACTGGTCTTGGAAATACGAGTGTTTTCAGCGGCTTCTTTCTGGCGTTCCGGCGTATTGCACGTGTCATCAATGATGACAGTTGCATTGCCGGCACCGGAACCATAGGCAGGCGTCCCGGAAGAATAAGCAGATTTGACCATGGGACGGCCACCCGTTGCAATAACAAGGTCGCAGCGTTCCATGAGGACTTTCGTCAGGTTGATGGACGGGTCCTTGATACCTTGGATGATATCTGCCGGAGCCCCTTCGCGAACAAGGGTCGCGCGGATGATGTCGATGATTTTATTCGTTACGACCTTGGCTCTCGGATGGGGAGAACAGATCATGACGTCACGAGCTTTGATAGCATATACAATCTGACCAGCAGGGGTCAAGCAGGGGTTCGTCGTCGGGACGAGGGAAGCAATGACACCGGCCGGTTTAGCGTATTTCACAAGACCCTTTGCAGGGTTTTCTTCGATAATGCCAACACTAGGCTGACGCAGGCAGTCACGGAGAATCAATTTGATTTTGTTTCTCTTATTTCTCTTCGTTACTTTATCGCCAAGAGAGGTTTCGTCAACGGCTTCGTCACATATCGGAGCCCAGACCTTCATATCGCAGACAGCAGCTGCAACAGCCTGGCAGAGACGGTCAACACGCTGTTGATCGTACGTTGCAATGATATCAAGGGCCGTATGGGCACGGGCAACCATTTCATCGATTTGAGCAATCTGTTCCGGGGTAACTTCTTTTGCCATAAGTAAACGCTCCTTTTTTACTGGGGAAAAACCGTCATAAAGAGGCCTTTCCGAAATTTTCGGTACATCTTATCTGTCTTTAGTATGCCGTAGATAGACAGTAAAGTCCAATACGCGTTTTCTCATCTATTTATAGAGAACTTCTATCAAACTCTTTATATTATTCTGAAAGTTTCTTTCTAAAAGCTCCCTGATAAAGATCTTTTCCGGTTTTTCCATATCCAAGGACCAGCTCTCATGATACAATAAGATGAAAGAAGGTATGAACGAACGAGGTGATTCCATGACCCTACTGCAGCTTCTTTATTTCGAAACCTTGGCCCGGGTCCTTCATTATACCCGCGCTGCGGAAGAACTCCATATTTCCCAGCCCTCCCTTTCCTATTCCATTGCAGAACTGGAAAAGGAACTGGGGGTCAGTCTTTTTAAAAGGGAAAAACGTAAAATTGCCTTAACTCCCTATGGAGAACGCTTCCTTCCCTATGTCAAAAAAACAATGGCCCTATTGGAAGAGGGAAAGGCAACACTGCGTCAGATGAAAGATAAAGCTCCTATGAATATCCGTCTAGGCTATTTTCACTCCATTTCTGCCTCCTTGGTCCCCCCCATCGTGAAAGCTCTTTATGAAGAAAAAGAAAACCAGGATATTCGCTTCCAATTCATGGAAGATACTTCCTACAATATCTGTGAACAACTTAAAAACGGGAAACTGGACCTTGCATTCACAACGGGAAGAGATGAAGCCTTGGATGGCGTCACCATGACCAAGCAGCCACTGTACCTCACAGTCTATCTGGAACATCCTCTTGCCAAAAAAAATTCCGTGACCTTTGCTGATTTTGCCAAAGAACCGATGGTCCTTCTCAACAAGACAAGCAGTCTCCGGGCCCAGCTTGATCAGGCTTTTATCAAGCGATCCATGATTCCCAATATGGTTTTTGAAGTCCAGGAATGCAACACGGCCCTGCAGTATGTAGCCCTGAAGTTTGGCGTGTCCATTCTTCCTGAAGTCCCTGCCATGCAGACGGAACGGGTTGTCGCCATTCCCATCAATGAAAATGAACAGGAGTTCTTCCGTACAGTCTACCTCAGCTGGGACAAAACCCGGCCCCTGTCGCCTGTTGTCAAGAAAGTGCGGAACTGGATTGTGCAGCATTACGCCGCATCGGAGCCGCTGTAATCTACAAAAATAAAAAAGGGGGCTGTGAAATGATAGCCTCATACAAATAGGCCCGTCCGATTCAATTGAACCGGGTGGGCCTATTTGTGGTAGAATTTATGGTTCTTCACGGAAATTTGTGGGGTCATAGACAAATAAATATTGAAAAAGGACATCAAATTTTCCAAAATACAAGGTGGCTAAATCAAAGTAAAGGAGAAATGAGATGTCCTCTATCCGATACATTATTCAAACTGGCCTGTTTTGTCAAAGACCCCGATTACCTCGTTTGGCTCCCTGAGGACCCTTTAGACGATTCCACGGCATGGATGATCACCAGTCAGAAACGTCATACCGATTTTCTCTGCCCTTACTGCGTAAAGCCGATGCATGTCTATAGCGCGTACCGAACCCACCTAAGGACGGTGTCCATGCAGCCGAAGGCCCGGTGCACTGTCCTCTTCGAGGGACACCGCTTCCGGTGTCCTTGCTGTCAGAAAACGGTTACGGAACTCAATCCGTACAGATGTCCTGGAACGAGAATCACCAAACGGGCCTCTGTGTAGATTCCATCGCTGCTCGCCCAGGGACTTACGATTGCCGGAGTGCAGAAGATAACGGGCATCCATTGGAACACGATTCGCCAAGCTGAAGAAAAAGCGAATCGACGGTCTGGCAAACCACGCCAAATGCCCTATTAACACAGGCCGATTGGAAGGGTACAACAACAAGATCAAGGGTACCAAACGGAATGCATATGGGTACAAGAACGACAGATACTTTTTTACCTTGATTCGGCACCTGTCACCTACGTATGATTTGGCATCCCCCAAAATGCGTGAAGAACCGAAAAAAGACACAAAAAAGGGTTCTTTGTCAAATGTTGGGGTGCCCCACAACTAAATCGCCTTTTAGGAACTCGGCAAGGCATTTGCCGAGTTCCTTTTTTGCCAATTCACATAGAGAATCCGGTTCCTAAATCTGTTGAAATCACGCATTCCAAATGCAACTCTCTTAACCGTCTTAATCAGGTTGTTACAGCCTTCTGTGAATCCATTGGAGTATGGCTGGATAATTGCTTGAATAATTGCAGCCTCCCAATCTTTAAAAGATCTTAAAATCCCTTTAAAAGCATCTAAGTTGTAGCCCATTACCATAGCTAACCATTTGTTTAGCTCCCGCTTCGCAGCCAATTCAGTCTTCTGCCTCAAT
>NZ_KE384299.1:0-9175 GCF_000425045.1 Acidaminococcus intestini DSM 21505
CCCTCCTCATCCACCACCAAAAGGACTTGCCTTCTGCTTTGCAGAATCAAGTGGCTTTTGGTCCCCCGCCTTGGCAAGGCGGAACGGCATTCGCCGTCTCTAAGGCAAAAGACCGTAACGTGAGCCCTGAACCGAACGTAGACACGAATTCGGTTCAGGGCTTTTTGAGCGTGGGAGGTATTGTATGCTCTTGGTAAATGAGCTGTTGTTTGCGTATTTCTCAATCGGGCCTAGCTCAAAATTCAATCTGTGGGATTATTGCTATGATGATATTCAGCAGCGCATTCCTTATTCTCACCACTACCTGCCTTCGTGTTTTGCCTCTGAGCTCGACTCGTAGAGTCGATCCGTCCCACTAGAGCGGAACGGCTTTCGCCGTCTCTAAGGCAAAACACGAAGGCAAAAGACCGTAAGACAAAGACTGTAAGGCAAAAGACCGTAAGGCAAAGACTCGACCTGTTAACGCCGTGCGTCACGTTTTTTTGCTTGACAGCCAGATCCGCAGGCTCGAGACAGCCATTCGGCCCACAGGATGGATATATATATATAGCTCGACAACCTTCTCACCGATCAAAAGAGCTGTAGAACAACCAACGCACTAGACCGAATAGACAGCTTGACAGCCCTTTCCCCTACCCTCAACCGTGAGGCTTTCCGTCCTACAATACGCTATGAGCCCATTGCTTCGGAGTTATCTTTCCGAAAGCAATGGGCTCACGTGTTACATCAAATCGAAGCAATGGCTGCTCCGACTAAAATATGAACTTAATCTCTCAGCATCCCGCCGAACTTATCCTGGACGTTGGCAACGATCTGTTTGATGACGTCGTCGACGTCTTTATCCTGGAGGGTGCGGCTAACATCCTGGAAGGTGAGGTTAAAGGCGACAGATTTATAGCCAGATTTAACCTGTTTGCCCGTATAGACATCGAAGATGCGGACGTCTACGAGGAGGGCACCGCCTTCTTTGCGGATTTCGGCTTCAAGGTCGCTTGCGGAGACACCCGCTTTTACAACGACGGCGATATCACGGGAAACGCTCGGGAATTGCGGGACGTGTTCGAACTGTGGAATCTGTTCAGCACTCTTGACAAAAGGTGCAATCTCCACTTCGAGAACGTAGGTTTCCGCACTGAGGCCAAAGCGGTCCTGAACGGTCGGATGGATGGCTCCCATGAAGCCGATGACTTTCCCTTCATAGCTGATGGCGCAGCTCTTTCCAGGATGGAGGAAAACTTCCTTCGTCGGTCCATAGGAGAGGCCTTTCACTTGGAGGCTGTCCATGACTTCTTCAAGGGCGCCTTTGATGTCATAGAAGTCGATGGCGTCTTTAGCCGTATTCCAAGAAAGGGGGTTGCGTTTGCCGCTCATGGCAATGGCAAGGACCATCTTTTCTTCTGGGAAGTCCGTAAGCGGCAGGGTTTTCGGAATGAAGACGCGGCCCACTTCAAAGATGGCTGTCCGTTCGCTCTGACGGGCCTGGTTATACGCAACGGTGGAAAGCAGGCACGGCGTCAGTGTGGTCCGGATGGTGCGGAAATCATCACTGATGGGGTTGATGATCTGTAGGGCCTTGCGGCGGCTGTCATCAGCCGGAAGTCCGAGGTTATCAAAGACCTGGGCGTTATAGAAGCTGTAGGTCATGACTTCATCAAGGCCAATGCCGGTCAGGGTGTCGCGGATCATGTCCTTCACATCTTCAATGGGGGCCTGACCGCCACGGGCCATAATGAGTTCCGGCGTCTTCGATTCAATCTTGTCATAGCCATACATACGGGCCACTTCTTCACTGAGATCGGCACTGCAGTCGCAGTCCTTGCGCCAGGTCGGTACGGTGACAACCCAGCTGTCCTCGCCTTTTTCCTCGACAGTAAAGTCTAGGTTTTCGAGGATGGCTTTCATCGTTGCCGCGTCGATGTCGCAGCCAATGCGGGCGGCCAGTTTCGTCGGAGCCGCTTTGATTTCCACCGGTTTTTCCGGTACGGGGTAACATTCAGCCACACCGTGAACGGCTTTGCCGGCGCCAATTTCTTCAAGGAGATAGATGGCGCGGTTCAGGGCGTTATGGTTCAAGATGGTATCGACCCCGCGTTCAAAGCGCTGGGACGCTTCGCTGCGAAGGCCCAGGGCTTTTGAGGTCCGGCGGATGGTCGGGCCGTTAAAGGTGGCCGCTTCGAGCATGACCGTCTTTGTGGCGCCCGTTACTTCCGTTTCAAAGCCGCCCATGATGCCGCCAAGGCCAATGCCTTTTTCATCATCACCAATGACGATCATTTCCGGCGAAAGGGCGCGGTCCTGACCATCAAGGGTCTTTAGGTGTTCGCCTTCATGAGCGCGGCGGACGACCCAATGATGGCCGGCCACTTTGTCATAGTCGTAAGCGTGCATAGGCTGGCCCAGTTCCATCATGACGTAGTTTGTGACGTCGACAACGTTATTGATGGGGCGGATATTGACAGCGCGGAGAAGTTTTTGCATCCATTCAGGCGATTCCTTGATTTCAAGGTTTTCAATCATGCGCAGGCCAAAGCGGCTGCATACGTCGGTGGCGACAATATCGACGGTGGCGCGGTCACTCGCTGGGGTTCCTTCCCCACTTTCCGGTGCATAGTCCGGTAAAGTCAGTTTCGTTCCGAGGACGGCGGCACATTCGCGGGCAAGACCCAGCATGTTGAAGCAGTCACCGCGGTTTGCCGTAAGGTCAATATCAAGGACGACATCATCAAGACCAAGGACGGCTTTGATATCGGCCCCAATAGGTGTATCAGCAGGGAGAATAAAGATGCCGTCGCGCTGCTCGGGAAGAAGCAGTTTGGCGTCGATGCCCAGTTCTCCCGCGCTGCAGAGCATGCCGTTGGAATCAAGGCCGCGCATCTTCACGGGTTTGAGTTCCATGCCGTTCGGCAAATGGGAACCGACCTGAGCTACAGGGACTACATCCCCTTGATGGACGTTCTGGGCACCTGTCAGGATCTGAACCGTATCCCCTTTTCCGAGGTCCATTTGGCAAACCCAAAGATGATCGGAATCAGGATGACGCTCAATAGTCACGACTTTGCCCGTAATGACGCCTTCGATGCCTTCACCCAGGTGAAGGACCTGCTCCACTTCGAGCCCGACGCGGGTAAGTTTATCAGCAAGAACTTCCGGCGTAACCGGAATCTCTACATATTTTTTCAGCCAATTGATTGAAGCTAACATAACAAGCGGCCCCCTTATTTAAACTGACGAATGAAACGCAGGTCATTTTCAAAGAACAGGCGCAGGTCATCGATACCATAACGGAGCATGGCAATTCGTTCGACGCCCATCCCGAAAGCAAACCCGCTGACCTTTTCAGGGTCATAGCCGCTCATGCGCAGGACGTTGGGATGCACCATACCGGCTCCGAGGATTTCGAGCCAGCCGGAGTTCTTGCAGACGCGGCAGCCTTTGCCGCCGCAGATGACGCAGCTGATGTCGACTTCGGCGGACGGTTCCGTAAAGGGGAAGAAGCTCGGACGGAGACGAATCTTGACGGAAGAGCCAAACATTTCCTTGCAGAAGAGTTCCAGCGTCCCTTTGAGGTCGGCCAGACTGATATTTTTATCGATGACAAGGCCTTCGACCTGGTGGAACATGGGGGAATGGGTTGCGTCATAGTCATTGCGGTACACCGTGCCCGGGCAGATCATGCGGATGGGGCTGTTGGGCGTACGGGACTGCATGGTACGAGCCTGTACAGGAGAGGTCTGGGTCCGCATGAGGAATTCATCGGTCAGATAGAACGTGTCCTGCATGTCGCGGGCCGGATGATCCTTAGGCAGGTTCAGTGCCTCAAAGTTAAAATAGTCATTTTCAATTTCAGGACCTTCGGCGACTTCAAAGCCCATGCGCATGAAGACCTTTTTGATCTCACGCAGGGTGAGCGTCACAGGATGCAGATGCCCTTCGGCTGCCTTGCGGCCCGGCAAGGTCACGTCAATCTTTTCAGACGCCATTTTTTCTTCAAGCTGGCGGGCTTCAAGCAGTTTCATTTGGTCAGCAATGCGGGCTTCCACCTTGCTGCGCACTTCATTCACCATTTTGCCCACTTTTGGACGTTCTTCGGCGGCTACACTGCCGAGACCGCGCAGGATTTCGGTCAGGGCGCCTTTTTTGCCCAAATACTGCACACGGATGTTTTTCAGGTCATCCACACATTTGACTTCGCCTAAGTCCTTGCGGATCTTTTCCCGCAGTTCCTCCAGTTTGTCGTACATACCAACGCCTCCTAAAAAAAATGACCTCCACCCCGGAAAAGGGGCGAAGGTTCGCGGTACCACCCTAATTTGTACTTCATTGCGGCCGTAACGCAGCCTGCGCCATCCCTACTCTGTTCAGGACGGATGCTCCCAAGTGAACTTCCCTCTCGCTTCTGTGCGCAGCTCCCACCTTGCCTGCGCTCTCTGGGACACCAGCCAAAAGGTACTCTCTTGTTCATCACATAAGTATGGAATTAATAGAAGTATTATAGCATTATGGGAGGAGGAAGGCAAGGGGCGGCCAGCTATGAAGAACCTCGGTGCACAAATCGTGCCGATTATCCAGAGCAACGTGCCTCCATTGCTTGCTTCTTATGATTATGAATGCAATGGCAGCATGACGATTCATACGAAGCTGCGTACCACACTCTCATTTCACTGTCGCCCAAAAAATATCACCGTCTTTCTGAGTAAATTCGTGCAGCGAACTTACTCAGAGGGCAGCGACGATAGGAGCATTCAGAGTTTCCTCTGCCGGCAAAGCCGGTGCTCCAAGGTGAAACCACAGAGTGCGAGTCGGATTATCCCTTACATCCGCCTAAGTTAGAATCTGGCGGATGCAAAAGTAACGGAACCGTTTTTGTGTACGATGATCTTGCAAATAGTCTTTCTTAGCAGGATTATAACCAGCGAGCTTGCTTGCGGGAGTGGGTAGTGGATGAAAAGAGGCGTTTTTCCCCCGACGTCTCCACATAAGCAGTAGCGGGGAACACTTTTCGCTAGTTCGAGGCTGCCTGTAAGCACAGTCTGCTGTGCTTAGCAGTCCGTAGAACCGTGTTATCGAAAAATTTATTCAGTCCCCGCCCGAAGGGCGGTTTAGGGCGCGCCTTATTATCGGTATTAAATGCGGATTTTATAACCTTACATCATCGTGTACCATTACAAATAAGGAATTATAACGAAAAAGACATGCCGCTATGCAGCATGTCTTTCAAAATTCTCTGGCAGGAGTACTAGGATTCGAACCCAGATCCACGGTTTTGGAGACCGTTGCTCTACCATTGAACTATACTCCTATGGAGCGGAAAACGAGATTCGAACTCGCGACCCCCACCTTGGCAAGGTGATGCTCTACCACTGAGCTACTTCCGCATTGGCGACCCAGGACGGACTCGAACCGACGATCTCCGCCGTGACAGGGCGGCATTCTAACCAACTGAACTACTGGGCCAATCAGTCACCTGACAGATATAGATGATACCATAGTTTTTAATACTTGGCAAGCACCTTTTTAAAAAACTTTTCGCATCAGGCATGGAAACCTTTCAGCCTTTCTCCTCTATTTCAAACGGAAATAATAGGTCTTTGCCGTCATGTTCTTCGGGTTGCTTGTTGAATGGATTTCAAAGATATTAAGGGAACGGATGAAGTCAAGGAATTTCTTATATCCATAAACACGCACGTCAAAGTCCGGATATTGGCGAATGACGAGATTACCCAAATAACTTGAACTGATCCAACCATTATCATTGGAATTCTCATCGGTAAGTTTGATCAGGGCACTGCGGATGGCCCGCACTTTTTTATTGCCTTCCTGAACCGCTTTGCTGGTTTTTGCGTGATTTCTTGGTTCAGCAGGTTCTTCCTGAAGCGCTGCCTGTTCGGTCTCAGGCATATCTTCCCGTTTTGATTCTGCATAAAGGACGTCAAGATACAGGAACCGATTGCAAGCAGAGATAAAGGAGCGCGGCGTCTTGCTCTCCCCCATCCCTAAGACATACTTATCCGATTCACGCAGGCGGGATGCCAAGCGCGTAAAGTCGCTGTCTGATGAGACAATGCAGAATCCATCAAGCTGGGTCCGGTAAAGCAGATCCATCGTATCAATGATGAGAGCCGAATCACTTGAATTTTTGCCGCTTGTGTTGCTGTACTGCTGTACCGGCTGGATTGCGTTATCGAGAATGGTCGACTTCCAGCTCCCCATCTGCGGACTTGTCCAGTTACCATAAATGCGTTTATAGATGACATTCCCCAGATTGTTTGCTTCTGAAAGGATGATATCGATATATTGCGGAGAAATATTTTCTGCATCAATGAGCAGTGCAAATTTTTTATCTTGTTCCATAGTAAAAAGCTCCTTATGTGGATGGTTCGTTGTGGATAGTCTTATTATACAGGATTTATAGGAGATAAGAAAGGGAGAGGGAGTGTTTAGGTAGATGCTCAGCGCTCAAATCGTATCATAGACTAAATAAGTGGGAGACCACAGCTGAAAGGAGACAATCTAATCTGGCCTGGATGGAAGTTGAATTAAATTTCCAAAGTGCAGCCAATTTTTACTTTTTCTTCATTAAGTTTTCATACATTTCTCAAAAAGAACAACCCCGCAGCTGCGGGGAATACAGGAGTTCGCTGCTAAGTCTAGGTTTAGTACAAGGGACACCCCTGCATGCGCGGGGAATACGTTGACCCGGCTGCGATTGTTGCTCAGACGAAGGAGTCATCCCCGCATGCGCGGGGAATGCTTATGGAGTAGTTAGCTTGTAAGCAGCCTACCTTCGTAGTTCACGCCAGCCGTTGACGTTTAGAACGATAAAAAAGAGTGTGGTAAAAAGAAGTGTTGCTTGTAAGAAGTATTCTGAAGGGAAAATCACAAGACAAACGAGTGTGATGCCAATTCCAGATACGCCTGTCCAAAAAAGTGTGATGGGAAGTGCCATCAACAAACCAAGTAAAGCCGTAATTTTTGAATTAGACTCCATGATGATCACCCCTTTAGGTTCATCCCCGTATGCGCGTGGAATACTCGCAACGTTGATAATACTTGCACGGAATTCCTTTGAATATAACGTCATTGGGTTTTGGGTCATCATACATATCAGTGTATATCTCGCAAGTACATTTTTGGTATTCCTCAATCGTCGTAAAAATACAGTCTTTGCATTGCTCGCAATTTTTGGAGTTGTCGCTCCATACTTCGCTATCATAACGGCTGAGATTCTCTTTCTTCATAGACGTCCTCCCTTATTTTTGGCTATCAGCAACTTCAAGGTCAATGTATATCTTGCTTGAATTTGTGTTTTTTTCAACCTTCGTTATCAAAAACACCGTCCCGCTTTCAAGATAATATCAGCTTCATCACTAAAAGTGCTTTGGCCTGACAGCCCATCCCAATTCGAGCCGCTACCATTCCCAAATGCTGAAAATGGGGTTCATTCCCGCATACGCGGGAAAATACCCTGGGAAACGGGAATGGCGGGATGGGTTCTTAGGTTCATCCCCGTATGCGCGGGGGTATGTGTCAACATTTTCTCGGGAGATCCCTATAAGATTGTGTTGCAGCCTAATTAAATGCGGAAAATGGAACTTAAGTGACCTATTGCTGTACTGCTGGCCGTATAGCCACCAATTCCCCCATTTCTAATTCCCACATGTGGAACCATGGGAGATTTCTTCAGTGCGCTTCTCAAGGCCTTACGCAGTTCCTCGCTCTTCGGTGCTTTTACGGGCTTGAACTTGCTGGACAGCGCTGCTTCAAGCTCATCATTTTGCAGGCCCGCAAGGACCTTGGCTATGGCTAAGCAGCCTTCCTTTCCCCAGCGCTGGCCTTGCTTTTTCATCCGGTAGGAATACTGTCTGGGGCTTTTCTCGCACGTCCCATAGCACCTCACCGATTTCTCTAGTCCCTTACGCATAGAATGGGGCTTCAGCATGTCCCAATTTCTATTCAAGTAACCTCAAAGGCGGAAGACCTGGTGACGCTCTTCCTTGGTCTCTACAAGGGTTTCTGCCGCATTGAGGTACGCATCCACCTTCTCCCTATTAAAAACTGTCTCAGGACGCGTAAAACGTCGTTCTGAAGGCCCTTGGGAGCGAAGCTGAGCCGTGTCTTGACCTTCTGGTTCACATGGTACGGATCCACGAAGAACTCAAACTGACCACACTCTCCTGCCATCCGCTCAAACGAGCTTCTCACGTACCCTGGTCCATTGTCACTGTTGCAGATAACGATGGTCTTCTGAAGGTTGTAGTAGCTTTCCAAGAAGCGTTCCAGCTGCATCTGAACCTTGGCAAGGTCTGTATCGACGAACTCACGCCTATCTACAAGTCTGTGCCTCTTCCCGTTTCCTTCCTGCTCCACGCCCACATCCAGCTGAATCCGGTGCAGCTCATTGTATTCCTTCTTTCTGGGCTTTTCCTCAGGTTCCTTGCTCTCCAGAGACGGATCTTTGCCGTTTACCCTAGAGATGTAGAGCCCATCGCCTTCGATATAGAGCGTGTCAGGCTTAACAAGCTCCCCATCCGGCTTTGCGTCAACGGTTAGCATGGTCTCTTCATACTTGCTGTATCTCCGGCCGGCGTCTCTTACTAGCATGGCCACCTTCTGGTGGCTGATGATCACTGGGGAAAGGATCTTGATGGACTCTTCCACAACGCGGTAGACGGACCTTGCAGCCAGCTTGACCACACAGAACTCAAGGTAGGGCGTGTACCTGCGGTAGCGCTCAAACCCCAGATGCCTATCAAGGGGATAGAAGGCCTTTTCTCCCTCCTTCTTCACCAACCTCCGTTCGTAGGTCAAAGGACCAAAGATACCTTGAATGGTGCGTGCATCCTTGCGCTGTACCTTATATCCTTCTGCCTTGAGGGATGCAAAGAGCTCATCATTAATTCGCTCAAAGGCAAGGGCAATCATGGCGATAACGGTGTTTAGGAGAAAGGTCCAGAGGACCTTTTCCATCTCAATTTCGTTCTTAGACCCTTTTATTATTTTGATGACATCTGATACAATCTTTTCCATGGGAGACCTTCCTTTGTTTTGATATTCGTGCCGTTAACACTATCTTAACAATAGGGGCCTCCCTTTTATTCTGCAAGGACTATTTTTCCCTACCGAAAAACATTTTACGCTTAGTTATCCTTTGAATTTACATATCTCTCAAACAGGG
>NZ_KE384299.1:12370-38886 GCF_000425045.1 Acidaminococcus intestini DSM 21505
GTTTGATTATCCTTTGAATTTACATATCTCTCAAACTAAACAACAGGTACGAGCCAAAACAAGACAGTTTGATTATCCTTTGAATTTACATATCTCTCAAACCTCAAATTTGATCAACGGATTATCATTCCGTGTAGATAAATTCAAAAGGTGCTAATTTATAATACACATAAATCGTTATCTATAAGAACCCTCTTTTCCTGATGAAACAAGGGATATCGGCGGTTATCTATAAGCAAAAATTTAAGGTCATGAGCCAAGGCCGTATCCACAAAAAGCTGTATTTCTTCACTAGAAAGATAGCTTCGAAGATTGACTAGAATAAAGATTTTATCTCCTTCAAAGCGTGAAATAAGATCCATAAGAACAAAGATTTTTTCACCAAGTCCATTATAATCCAAATTAATAGTGATTCCCAAGGCTTTTAAGAGATTTCCAACCGTTAATTTTTCGCAATCTATTTCAAGATCTAGACTCATGGCGATTTCTTCCGCTAGGTGTTCCATTTGTGCTAACAGAATCTGTGTGTTTTCAAATAAAGGCCCATTTGTAGCTTGAAATTCCATTCTTTTTTGGATCTTCGTAAGAAGCATTTTGGGAACTGAATCAATGGATAGGTAATCGATTAAAATTTCAAAAGCTTTTTCTAAAGGAACAGGCTTATCCTTATCAGAATAGATGGCTTTTCCATTATTTCCTTCTTTGATCTGCAAGACCAAGTCATTTATAATTTCGAAGAACTGATGAGGATTTTCAATAATGAGGGTGGGAACGGAATAATCTTTCCATGTTAAATTGATTTGATAATCTGGAATGAGGAGCTTCACAAAACCACCACCCGTTCATCACTAGCGAGTACATCCGTCTCAAAACTTCCCGCAATGCACTTAATATTGGAAAACTGCTTTTCCGTAATCGATAAGAGCTGGACCAATCCATCCTTGGGCTTATTTTTTAGGAGGATGGAAACAATGGCCTCTTCTTGGCCTTTATTTAGGATCATCCGGCAATAGACGGATTCCTGCATCATAAAAAAGCCATTCTTGATCAATAGCTTGCGAAAAGCTCGATATTCCCGTTTATCTTGCGCCGTTATTGTTGGCAGGTCAAAAAATACTAACAGTCTCATAAATCGATAGCTCATATTTCATAGATCTTAATCTTGGAAGTATCACACTTCTCCAGGGCTTGAAAAATGCTATTTGCATAAATATTGATAGCATTTGCTAAAAATTGTCTCGAGTCATCAATATAGAGAATCTCCTGAAAAAGGTTGATAATCTCTCGCTTTTCATCTTTTGCAAAGGTTGTTGGATTCATATTATAAACATAGCGGTCGACAAGGATGCGAAAGGGTTCCATTAAATCACAGCTAAAGTTATAAGGATTATAGGTGTTTTCATGAAAGATGCCCAGCTGCGTCAGATAGCCAGCAGAGACAATCTCACGATTGAATAAAGACAAAAGCAGAGAATAGCCATAATTAAGTCCTGCATTAATAGGCGAATCGAGGTCCCTGGTAAAGGAATTACCAAAAAGTGCATTAAAATAAACTTTAGCTGCATGGCCCTCCCTATTATGGGCGTCAGCCGACACCACATCATCAAGATACGACATGAGCATCTTGCTCTGTTCCTTCTTTTCCAGTTCATCTAGGAACAGGGCTTGCTGCCTAATTTTCGCCTTAACGATACAATCCCATACTTCATCTTTGATTTCTTGCGACCAGATCATTTGCTGCTTGATTTTTCGGATAGAGTCAAATCGTGCGTGCAACGGCAATAGACTGGACTGTGGATTATGGGCCTTATCACAAAAGATAAGATTGACTTTCCGATTCATCAGTTCGGACAGTAAATAGGCCGTTATCGCAACTCCTGTATTTTCAATGATAAGGGTCTTGATTTCATCAATGAAAATGCGCTTTTTAGAAACTGCTGTCTGGACTTCTACATAATTCATGCAGAAGTCCAATTTGCAGCGTTGCGTGATGACGATTGTTCGATAGCTCATAAATACTCCAAAAGATTTTGTGATTTACTAACAAAAAGTCCAGATGCTGATTGCTCAACAAGCCGAATATCGGAATATTTTTTTGAGAGTCCAGTTAAATCTGCGCTGATCATAATTCTGGCAGCTTGAGCAGAACCGTTAATGGATTTTAAATCGCAGCCAGAGCTCCGACAAGTTTTAAAAATTGATAAGATATTCAATAACGTTTGAACTTGTTCCTCTGGAGATAATTTAGTAAATGTACTTCTTCCATTAGTCAGCACATCAAATTGTGTGGAGAAGAACTTATTATATGGGTTATGTTGAAGTTTTTGTAAAAATAGTTCGTATAGGTTCAAGTTATCTTCCACCGTAATCTTATCAAACTTTTCCACAATCCTTAATTTATTATTTTCTTTAAATTTACGTGCAAAAGACTCCATCGCCTTAATATAACATTCTATCTTATGAGGTACAATAAGAGGTACCATAGCATGACACAACACCGATTTTCCCTTACTAGACTTTCCTCCAATGGAAAGATAAAAACCATCGATTGAAATCATGGAATTCAGTTTAATGTGCCTTGTTCCCATTGGAAACATTATATTTATCACCTTTTGTTTATCTTTTTGTAGGATTTCACTGATTGTAGTTTGTGCATAGTCCGTTAAGAATTCCTTATCATGGTCAATTCGAGCTTTATACAAGCCTTCTACAGGAATCATCATCAATTTATGTTGAGTCTTTTTATCTTCTAGTGTAAATCGAACAAGGAGATAATAAGCTGCTGTCGATTTGTCATAGCCACCATATTTTACCACGTCTAGTCCGGCTTTTCTTGGTACAAGACCGGTTGACGCTTTTAGTGGCTGAATATCAAACAGGCCTTCCTTTCGATCAAAAGAGAACCGCGTGAAATGAATATTGTTCTTATTTTGCTTTAACATTTTAACAATGCGGCCAAGATCCTCTTCTCCATTCCAAGCTACAAAATTACCATTTTTAATAGAATGCGTAAACAACGTCTTGGTCTTGACGGAATAGGGCTGGTTCACCATAAACCACCGGCGATTAAAGCGTTCATGATAGACATTTCCTGTTACAATCGCAAGAAATGCGTCCTTTGCATGGTGCAGGTCATTGATATTCCTCGATTTTACGAGACCAAACTCATGCCGAAAATCAGAAGAAAGCCCTGCCTTGGAGTAGACAATCTCCGTATCAGGGAACTTCCTTTTTAGTAAGATTGCCAAGGCCTTCGTGGATTGTCTTGTCTCAACAAGCTGCCGATTGATGAAATCCCACTTTTCATCATCTGTAAAGGGAGTGCTCCGCGTCAAACGCTGATACTTCTTGAGGGAAATCAGGCCATGGTTATAATAAGCATCCCAAAGAGGCTTCATTTTATTACGGATAGCAGCATCAAGAGGATATCGACTGCTCTTCTCTCCATTAATTTCCGATTGAACCAACACCTTGTTATCAAGACTATCGTCCTTGACCATGCTTTGGGGATAGATATGATCAATATTATAGAAGGACTGGTCCTTGATATGCTCCAACTTGATAGGGTCCCCGGTATACATATCCCTTCCAAGCTGCGCAAAGTATAGATAGAGCGCATCGCTTTGCAGCTGTCCATCGCTTTTGTTTTCAAGGATTTTTTCAAGGAAATCTACCTCCTGCTGAAAATCCTTGCGGATGGACCTATAAAGATTCTTGATTTGTTCTCTTCTTGTTACGCTCCTTTTCTTTTTGCTTTCCCCATCTCTTGCCATTTCGATAAAAATGCGTTTTGGCGCCGTCCCACAGGCTTTGCGTATGTCATTTACAACGGCAAGAGTTCGATAGATAGGACGTTTGACAGCATTTGAAATATACATGGAGTCCAGAAAATCATTCAGGGAAAGCTGCGCCTTGGCATAGTATGCTTCCTGCAGCTTGGTAATTTCATCCGAAAAAGTATAACATTCAGATAAAAGCTGCATCAAGTTATCATTGGTATTCCACATAAAATCCAAAATGGAAGCTCGTTCCCCCGTTTCCTTATGAACTCCCTTTAGGCCTGTGAGGAACATTTTGGAAAGCCGGCCAAAATCATGCTTTCGGAGCCTTGAAATATGCTTTACGTCGTCAGCAGTGAGCGTTCCATAACTATTGTTCAGCCAAAGACGGACGCGTTTTGTATCATCACTATAGGTCATACGCTCCACAATGCGTTCCACATCATCACGAGTAAGAACGCCACGCTCCATGAGCGATTTAAAATGATGGTATGTATTGTAATTGCTATGGATGGTAGTATCGATTCCCGTCAATTTACCATGCTTATCCAAGGCACCCAAGGAAAGCAGGAGATTCTGGATATCCTTTACGGTCACTCTTCTCTTCTTTTCAAAGAGGCCAAAAACCTGCTGTTTTACATCTACAGAAATAGGATAACCATCAATTCGGATATTATTGATTTCATTGAGGATCATGAATTTTTCATAAATAAGGGAGTCAAGTGGCAAAACATCTTCACCGGGATAATAAGTGCAGGTATTCGTCATTCTCCGAATGAACGCTTCTTCACTTTTATCAAGGTCAACTTTGTCGTTAAAATTCCACGGATAGATTTTCCCTGCTTTTCGTTCCAGCCAGGCATGCTCTGAATTGTCCTTGCGCAAGGGCCCAACGAAATACGGAATCCGAAAGGTCATGATGGAAAGGAGCTTATCTTGATTGGAGATGGCATCTTTTCCGCATTGGGTCAAAAAAGGCAGATAAGAAGCGGCTTTATTCAAAATAGTCTTTAGTTCATAATAGTAAAGCTGGTAAGGGATAACCCTGTTTTCACCTGATACTTGTTTCGGCATAAAGGAATTGTCTGTAAGACGCTGAATCATTTCATCAAAATCAACCTTATCAGCTTCACTGCATTCGATGTTCTTTACCTTTCCAAGGACATACTTGCAAAATTCTTCTTGGGTTGCCTTATTTTTGGGCAATGTACCCTTGACTTCTTTTACATGATAGGAATATGCGACATAGTTTTTGGTTGTTTCACTATCTACGTTTCGAAAAATGTCATCATATTCCTTTGCTAGATAGGTCTTCACAAAATACTTGAGCTGTGTCAAGTCATGGTGATGCTGTTCATAGAGCTTTACTTTCGATTCGGAGATTGTTCTGCCATCTTTGAGAGCATGTTTCATGATGGCCCAATCAAACAGCCTCCTAATATGCGCAATCCATTCACACTCATCCGGTGTAAGCGTTCCTAAGATTTCCTCAATTGCATCTTCCTTATCATTGAGTGTAAAGGAAGCATCATTACTTTCTTGAGGAAAAAGTTTATTGACCTTGACCTTTTTTCCTGCTAAAAGTTGGATAAGTCCATCTTCACTGATATTGGCATCAAAATTATCCTCCGGCTTTTGGCTGCCAAAGATCAGAGACTTCAAGGCTTTATACTTATCGTTGACGGAGTTTCGTGAAAGCAGGGTCGCTTGGAGTGCTTTTGACTCACATACCCAAGGTGACACCCCATTATCGGAAAGAAATGCCAGAAACTCAGGATAAAAGGCGTCAAAACTCAGGACATCCCCAATATTATCCTTATCCACTTCATTGAGGAAATGACCACGATGAGCAACCAGCCAGGCAACAGCCAAATAAACAAGCCGCGGGTCATGCTTTTCACTGCTTTCCATAAGGTCCACAATGAGATGATGGATGGTTGGATAGTCAGAATAATATTCCTTATCCGTATAGGTCGGGTCATTAAAGAAAATATGTTTATCCGTTTCAGCCACATCATCCCGCCATAAAGCGCTCTCATGAAGTCTGATAAAAAAACGTGGATCAATGGGACTAATCACGGGAGCAAAGATTTCTTGAACCAGTTTGACACGCTGTTGCCTGCGGTCAAGGCGTCTGCGGCTCGTACGAAAGCTTCTCCGTTCAGCTGATTGATTCCCCGCAGCAAACACGTGGGCACCCCACATCGGTTCGCCTTTAAATTTGAGCAAATGGTACGATGGGTCGGTTACGGCATATCCAACAGAATTTGTTCCTATATCCAGACCAAGATAATACATTTTTCCCATGTTGACATCTCCTTAAGATTATGCTAGAGTAAACATGTAAATATCCTTTAATTTACATATCGAGTTCAAATAACGTTTTTACGAAGTCGCCGGTTCGTCCGGCAGCACAGTGTGTGCTATGACCTGCTTAGGCAGGTCTTTTCTTTTTTCATTGCTGTTTGAAATTGACTGTATTTACTGTCTATTCATTATATAAGGAATCATCTTATAAAGCAATCTTTTGAAGTACTAAAAAAATGACATCTTCCATTATCTTCATATAGACATAGAAAATGGTTCTATAATTTATTTGGTTCTATAATTTATTTTGGGGCGCTAACGTGACCGTCCAGATGCGTGTCCTCTCAGCGCCTACTTTTTTCAATAAAAAAATAGGCATATGCACTCAAATCCTCTACAATTAAAGTGATCAAACAATAAAGAAAGTGAGTTGAATACATATGCCTTCTCTAGATTATATCGAAAAATTAACAGGAATTAAAGAGGAATGGATTCAAAATTTAAAGGAAACGGAATCAGCCTTGGTTTTAGCGGTTCAGCTGCCGCCTCAAGAACACATCTGCCCTCATTGCAAGGCCACTACAAGACGCATAAAGGGCTACTATACGCGCCTCATCAAACATTCCCCACTTCTCCATAAAAAGTTGCATCTCCTGTATCGCTAGAGGCGCTATATATGCAGCTGTGGTCACACAGTTAACGAGAAGAGCCCCTTTGCCTCTCCGTATTTCCAAACCTCTTCCTCGCTTCAACAAGTCATGCTCCAGGAGCTGCGTCAACACCTTTCTTTCCAAGAAGTGGCCAGACGATGCCATGTCAGCACCAGCCAGGTCATTCGTGTCTTTAATGAAGTCCATATTCCTCGTCCCAGTCACCTTCCCCGCGTGCTTTCCATCGATGAATTTAAAGGAAATGCTGCCGGTCAGAAGTACCAAGTCATCATCACTGACTCTGAAAACAAGCGTATAATGGACATTCTTCCGGTTCGAACCACACCGGCTCTGCTCCAGTATTTCTATCAATTCCCCATGAGTGAACGACGAAAAGTAGAATTTGTCACAATGGACATGTCTATGCAGTTCCGTTCAGTCATAAAAACGATCTTCCCCAAGGCGCGCATCGTGGCAGACCGTTTTCATATGATCCGCTTAGTCCAATGGGCCATGGAGCGCGCTTACAAGGCAGAGCAAAAACGCCTTTGTCACCATAGCCGAACGGTTAAGTCCAACAAGACAATGTCTAAGATGTGCTTACGCGCTAACATACGCATTTTCCAAGGTGCTTCGATTCAAGGATCATACCAACATTTCTTGGGCACTTTCAGCATGGATAGACCTGGTAAAAAGCGCTGATTTACCGGAAATGAACTCTCTGGTTAAGTCCTTTACCTATTGGTACGAAGAAATTAGGAGCGCCCTTATATATCCTTACTCCAACGGCTTTACTGAAGGCTGCAACAATAAAATCAAGGTGTTAAAACGTGTCTCATTTGGTTTGCGCAATTTTGAGCGCTTTCGTAATAGGATCTTGTACATTAACACACGCAACGAAAAAGGACACGCACTATCTTCAGTGCATGTCCTCTCCAGGAGTGCATAGACACTTTAGCACCCCAAAATTTGACAAAGAACCCAAAAAAATCCCAGACTAAGTGAAGGAATCACTTAATCCGGGAGGTCAGGATAGGGCCCGATTTACTTATGGAGCTCTTTTCTAAACTGCAGCGGTGTGCGCATGGTCTGGAGTTTGAAACATTTGATGAAATAACTGGTCGAACTGAATCCTGTTCGTTGTGCGACAGCACTTACAGGAAGCTCTGTATTTCGCAGGAGGACTGCGGCTTTTTCAAGGCGATATTTATTGAGGAACTGGTAAATTGTTTCGTGGACCGTTTCCTTAAAAATCCGGCAGCACTCGCTGCCGCTGTAACTTGTAAAGGCTGCAAGGTCCGTTATGGCAAAGTTTTCATGGTAATGGGCCTTGATAAAGCCCATAAGGGTCTTTGTGATGGACTGGTGACGAGCGGATGTGGATTTCTTGGCCTTTGTAAAGGTCACGTTCTTGATGAACAGGGACCAAATGCGATACATGACGCTCATGAGGTCCACTTCGTAGGCCGTCTCCCCTCCCCGTTTGATGAGATACGCGCCCTGCACCTCATCCATCAGTTTCTTGCACCAGGGAATGAGGGGATGAAGATGGACGGCCGTAAATTCCGGATTTTTTGTATAGGGCTCAACAAAATTTCGATCCATATACGACCCACTGCGAAGACCGAGGGCACTGGGACTCAGGTTCAGGCAGACAAGGATACCCGATTTTTGCTGCCGGGGAATCACGCGGTGAAGCTGCCCGGCATTCATGATGAGTCCTTCCCCTGGATGGAGTTCAAATTTCTGGTCCGTCAGCATGACAGCCATATCCCCTTGGATGGCAAGCAGGATCTGGATTTTTTCATGCCAGTGCCAGTTACTGAAGCCGAGCCGTTTTTTCCAAATGATTTCGTAATAAACGTCAAGGGGCAATCCATGCTCCTCCGTGACCATCCCATCGTAGTAGGGATGGATCCGCTGGTCTTCTTGATTGTGGCTGACAATGAGACGATCTAAGGGGACTCTCTGCATAAGACACCTCACCTCTTCCCCCAAAAGGGAAGTTCATTCTACTTTTATCTTACCATAGGCGATCACAGATAGAAAGCCGCAGCCTTAAGGCAAGATGCCCGTACCATCAAAGGCCGGGATAAACTTGTCATCAGCGGCGGGACTTTCCTGAATGAAACCGTCTTCGATGCGGCTTTCCAGAAAATGCAGTTCCACTTCTTCATATTCGTCATCTGTGAGCTTGCGATTGATTTCCGGATACTGGGCCGCCGTGCCGCAGGGGACATATTGGCGCATGAGGCTTACCATGACGTCGCCGGGGGAAAAGGTATCGGCAATCCAGTCGATGAGACGCATACTGTCCTTACCGTGACCAGGAAGGATCAAATGGCGGATGATGACGCCTTTTTGCATAATGCCCCGTTCGTCAAGCTCATAAGGACCCACTTGGCGGAACATCTCAAGGATGGCCTTGGACGCTGTAGTAAAATAATTGTTGCAGCGGCTGTAACGCTGGGCCAGGGCATCATCATGGTATTTAAGGTCGGGAAGATAGATTTGGACCTTTCCTTCAAGCAGCCGCAAGGTCTCCACCCGTTCATAACCGCTTGTATTATAGACGACGGGGACCGGAAGGGCTGGCGTGAGCGATGGCAGGATGATAGGCAGATACTGCGTAGCTGTCACAAGGTCAATATTATAGGCGCCTTGGTCGATGAGCGCCTGATAAATGGCTCGGAGGCGGTCCGCCGTCACTTCCCAGCCATGGTTTTCTGTGCTGATTTCACTGTTTTGACAGTAGACGCAGTGCAGCGTGCAGCCAGAAAAGAAAACCGCGCCGCTGCCGCCTTTTTGAGGGTCTTCCCCACTTAGGCAAGGCTCTTCCCAGTGATGAAGGGCCGCACGCGCCGCCTTAGGCGTCATGGCGCAACGACAAACACCGTAGTGGCCAGGTCCGCCTTCATGAAGCGGACGCACAACGCCGCAGGTAAAAGGACAAAGGGTACAAGGTTCCATAACGTTCCTTTCTTTCGCATAGCTTTTCTAGAGCAGGCATAAAAAAACTCAACCCTGAAAAACAGGATTGAGTTTACCGCTTATCACTTAGAGAACCCGAGCGGCCCCAATATAGCGGGCACCCCAATAGCCGCCGAACACATCGGAAACGGTCACGCCCGTACTGGAACCAGCCTGAAGCATCTTGCCGTCGCCAATATAGATCCCGACATGGGAGGGACCCGGTTCATACGTTTCAAAAAAGACCAAGTCACCGGGCTGAAGGTTCCGGGAAGAAACCTTTGGATAACTGTAATACTGGGTATCCGCTGTTCTGGGGATGCTGATGCCAATCTGACGGAAGACATACTGCGTATAGCCGGAGCAGTCAAACCCCCACGGCGTCGTTCCCCCAAAGACATAAGGCACACCTACGTACTCAAAGGCTCGGGAGATCAACCTTCTCGCTGCCCCGCTGCCACGATAGGAACGCCCGCGGCTTACTCCATATCCTGCATACTGGGGCATCCGTTTTCCCATGAGCTTCATGTACGTGGAATCACCAATGATGCCATCCACTTCAAGGCCCATGCTGGCTTGATATTTTTTGATGGCGTCGACGGTTCTTTCGCCGTACACACCGTCAGGAATCCCGATATCATAGCCTTCCATAAGCAGTTTTTCCTGAATGGCGGCCACTTCCGGCCCCGATTCGCCTTGATGAAATGCCGCTGCATCCGCACTCTGGAAAGGGACAGCAGCAAAACTCAGCACAAAGGCGGCAACAGCCCCAAGCATCATCCGTTTTAAAATAATAAACACACCCTCTCGATTCACCTACGAAGTTAGCTGCCGGGTTCGGGTCGAGACACCCTATTCCTAAAAGAAAGGAAATTCACCCCAACATTGGGTCCTCCGTTCGTATCCCTACGATTCGGTTTTATTAAATTTACGTTTTCTGCACTTCACATTATAGCAATGGAAGGAAAAAAAGTCCAATATGTCACATTTTGTTCAAGAAATGGGTACGAAAAAAGACGCTTTCAAGCTGTCAATTCGGTTAATGCCCAAATGGTGGTTCCGCACCTGCAGTGCTGGCGGTGGAGTAAAAAGCGTTCTTTCCCTGCATTTTAACTCAGTCCAAAAATCGGACTGAGTTAAAATATAGGGAGCTTTTTGCAATCTTCGGTCCTCCCTTTTTATTTTTACTTGGAGTAAAAATCGCGGCGATTTTCTGCACGAGTTGCCTTCTTTTCTCATTTTAAGATTTACGAGATGGCCATGAAATCATGGTGCTACGTAAATTGTTGCAGTACACAAACTCATGGTAAAGTCGCCCAAAAAATGCCTTTGGCGGGCGAGCCACTTTTGGGAAATTTTTTCGTTTTTTAGAGCAAACAGGATTTGCCTAAGGCCCATATTCGAAAAAGGTATAAAATTCGAAAGGGAAGACAAAAGACGCTGTCTCTAGCCTGCGTCTTCGGCTGTTAAGCTAAAGGATTCAAAATGTAAAAAACCGATAACGCAGAGCGTCAACCTGGTGGTCGCAGGTCCATTTCCTGTCCATCCTAAGGCAATGGGCAAAAAGCGTGCCTACCTTTGCTCCGCTCTCATTGGGCTGCAGTGTACGCTTTCAATCATGCCCTCGTCGCCGCCCCTTACCTTTTCCTATCAAAAAACTGCGGAGAAATTTCTTGTTTCTTCGCAGTTCTGGCTCTTATTTTTTAACTATATGTGCGATTGCGTCCGCCACCTTATATTCATGTTTGATATGTTCCCGCACGATATAAAGAGGCCGATGCTTGACTTCCTCAAAGATACGGCCTACGTATTCACCAACGATCCCGATGCCCATCAGTTCCACACCGCCGAGAAAGAACTCGGCCGCTGCAAGGGTCGTCCATCCGGGCACGGCTTCATCCATGATCCAGGCATAGAGGACATGGAGAAGCAGCAGCAGGCTGCCGATGCCAAAAATGAGTCCTGCATAAAAAGCAAGGCGCAGGGGAACCCGGGAAAAGCCCGTAATCCCGTCCAGGGCAAAACGCAGCATTTTTCTTAGGTTAAATTTGGAATGACCAGCAAAACGCGGCGGCGCCACAAAAGGCAGGGTCGTCGTCCGAAATCCTAGGTTATTCACCATTCCACGAATAAAACGGGCCCGTTCGTGGTAAGAATTCAGCGCATCCACCGCTTTCCGGTCCATGAGCCTAAAATCAGAACCTCCCGGTGTAATCCGGACTTCACTCATGGTATTGATGAGCTTATAATAAAGACTTGACGTGATATTTTTGAAGAAAGTGGCGTCTTCCGTCGCTTTACGGACGGTCTGCACGATCTCATACCCCGATTCCCAAAGGGAAATCAGTTCCGGGATCATTTCCGGCGGATGCTGCAGGTCCCCGTCCATGGAGATGACGGCATCCCCCTTGGCGTGTTCCAGTCCACACGTAAGAGCCAGTTGATGGCCATAGTTACGGGAAAACAGATAGCCTTCCACATGAGGATCTTTATCCGCCAGTTCACGGATCATGGCCGCGCTTTGGTCACGGGAACCATCATCGATGAACAGCAGCTCATAGTCATAAGATAAAGGCGCCATTACTTCCGTAACGCGCCTGTAAAATTCGTGGATATTTTCTTGTTCATTAAAGACGGGGACTACAATAGATAGTTTCTTCATCATGCAAATCACAGGCTTTGAAGAGGATCCAAATAAGCGGCTTTTGACTGGACGCCGACAAAGCGATGGGCTTCCTTGCCATCCTTGAAATAAACAACCGTCGGAATGGCGGCAATGCCAAATTCGCTGGCTACATCAGGGACTTGGTCCACATCAACTTTAGCCACCTGCACATCATCCCGTTCTGCCGCAATCTGTGCAATCATAGGAGCGACCATCTTACAGGGACCACACCAGGTCGCCCAAAAGTCAACCATGACCGGTTTCGTGCTTTCCTTGACGAGTTGATCAAAGGCTGCTTTATCAGAGATATTGATGATTTCCATAAAGATTCCTCCTGTACAATTCAAAAATGGATATGAGTGATCAGTAAGCCGAGTTCTGTTACGATAATCATTTATCTAGTTCCATAGTTGCCTATGGACTCAAGCGACACAACCCGGAAGGATCAGCGGGCCGCTTCATCCCTTCCCTATTTGGTCTTGCTCCGGATGGGGTTTACCAAGCCGACCAATCACTTGGCCGCTGGTGCGCTCTTACCGCACCGTTTCATCCTTACCGGCGAGCCGGCGGTTTGTTTTCTGTGGCACTTTCCTTAAGGTCACCCTCACTGGACGTTATCCAGCATCCTGCCCTGTGGAGCTCGGACTTTCCTCATCAGCTTGCGCTGCCGCGATTATCTTTCACACTCATATAAAGTAAATATACTATACGGCCGCAGTGTTGTCAACGACACAAAATAAGCAGATTGCAATGACGCCTCCTTCCTTGCCGAATCAGGCAGCGGCGAGTATAATGTCCCTTGAACCACCAAGGAAAGAAGGCCCATCATGATTGAAAAGAAACTACAGATCAACGAGGAAGGCTGCAGTATCCGCTGCCGCTATTTCTGCCATGACAGCCGCAAGAACGAACGCAGGTTTAAGCATGTCGCCATTGTGACTCACGGTTTTGGCAGCAGCAAGGACACGGCAGGCGTTACAAATTTTGCGCAGCACCTGACCAGCAAATATAAGGATGATGCCGTCATTGCCTTTGATTTTCCCTGTCATGGCGAGGACGCGCGCAAAAAGCTCCTCATGGACGAATGCCTGAAATACCTTGCCATCGTTACGGACTACGCCAAAAAGACCTTGGGTGCGGAAAAGGTCTATAACTATTCCACTAGTTTTGGGGCCTATGTAACGCTGCGGTTTCTCCTTGAAAAAGGCAATCCCTTTACCCGCATTGCCCTACGTGCGCCAGCTGTCACGATTGATGAAAGCATGAACCGCTACCTTACGGAAGCGGACCGATCGGCTCTCAAAAAAGGCAAGGAAATCCAGGTTGGATTTGACCGCAAGATGAAAATTGATCAGGCTTTTCTGGATGATCTCAGGACCCATGATGTACGGAAAAGCGAATTCTTTGACTTTGCCGATGATCTCATCATTCTCCATGGCACAAAGGATGAAATGATTCCTTTTGAAGAAGCAAAGGCCTTTGCCGAAAATAATGTCATTACCTTTATCCCTATCGAAGGAGCCAACCACCCGTTCCAGAACCCCAAGCAGATGGCCCTTGCCATCCACGAAATTGTGGAATTTTTTGGTGAATAAGTGCGAAAAAAGGACGGAAACCTCGCATTCGTGCGATGAGTCTCCGTCCTTATTCTTTAGTTCAGCGGAACATGGCGCCAATGGCTTCTTCCACGGTCCGGCATTCGACCACACCAGCGGGTGCTTTTTTGCCGTTCATAAAGCTGCCCCGCGGCACGATGAAGCGCTTGAAGCCCAGCTGCGCTGCTTCCTTGATGCGCCGGTCCGTGAGTCCCACACGGCGCAGCTCGCCGGTAAGCCCCACTTCCCCCAAGCAGAGGATGCCCGCCCCAACGGGCACATTGCGGTAGCTTGAAACAAGGGCGCCTACAATGGCAAGGTCCACTGCAGGTTCCGTAATCTTCATGCCCCCAACGGCACTTACATAAGCATCTTGGTCCCCAAAGTTCATTCCCATTCGTTTTTCAAGAATGGCAATGAGCATGTTGACCCGATTATAATCAACGCCTACTGCGGTCCGTCGCGGCATACCAAAGGGAGTATGGGCGGCCAAGGCCTGGATTTCAGCCAGAATGGGCCGATTCCCTTCGATTGTGGCGGTGATAACAGATCCCGGGACGGGCTTTTCCTTTGTCTCAAGGAAAAGTCCCGACGGATTGCTCACTTCCTGGAGGCCTTCTGCTTCCATGGAAAAGATGCCGCATTCACTTGTCGAGCCAAAGCGATTCTTGAGGGCACGCAGGACGCGGTATGTATAGGAACGATCCCCTTCAAATTGAAGGACGACGTCGACCATATGTTCCAAAAGACGGGGACCGGCAATGTTCCCTTCTTTTGTCACGTGTCCGATAATGATGATGGCGATATTTGATTCCTTGGCAAAATTAAGGAGCTTAGCCGTACACTCCCGCACCTGCCCCACACTTCCCGCAGCCGTTTCAAGCTCGCTGTTGTACATGGTCTGGATGGAGTCGATGACCAATAGCTTCGGCGCATCTTTTCTCGCTTCGACCAAAATGGTACCAAGCTCCGTTGCGGTCATGACCTTTAAGGCATCGGACGCCGTGCCCAGGCGTTCAGCCCGCATCGCCGTCTGGGCCTCCGATTCCTCTCCAGATACATAAAGGACGGGAATCCCGCGATTGGCCGCTTTCATCGATACATCAAGGGTAATGGTTGATTTCCCGATGCCTGGCGCGCCCCCTAATAAGATGAGGGATCCTGGGACAATGCCACCGCCAAGGACACGGTCGAATTCGGTGATGCCCGTTGGTATGCGGTTGACCTTGACCTTATCCACTTCACGAAGCGTCTTGGGCGCCACGTGTTCAGCTGTTTTTAGATAGCTTGGGCGATGGCGATCTACGGGGGCATCCACTTCTTCCACAAGAGAATCCCAGGCCCCGCATTCTGGACATTTTCCCAGCCATTTGACGGATGCGTAGCCGCATTTTTGACAGACGTACTTGGTTACGGATTTAGCCACGGTCAGGCTCCTTTAGTCAGGGACTGGTATGCAGAGACGATCATCTTTTCCTTATCCTTTTCCGTCACGTGATCTCCGAGGAAAGAAAGAAAATAAGATAGCAGGCGGCCTTCCCGCATCGTAATCATGCGATGTTCCACCAGGGCGTCCACCATACCTTCGGCTGACTCAATTTGAGGCGGCAAGGAGAGTTTTTTAGGAGTCCGTTCCTGAGGCAGACGGACAATACGGATGAATCCCCCGTTGCCCCGCTTGGATTCCACTTCAAAGCCCTTATCCGGAGTAAATCTCGTTGTTAGGGTATAAGTAATCTGACTGGGCGCGCAGGAAAGCTTTTCCGCAAGCTGGCTTCTTTTGACATTGATGGAATCTTCGTCGTTGGCAAAAAGCTCACTGATAATAAATTGTTCTATGACATCGGCAATATTTCTCATGCTCAAAACCTCCTCGATAAAGGTTGCTAAAAGGAAAAGGTCCCAAGGAGCCCTCCCCTCTAATAATCTTCTCTTATTATATTTGACTTTTTGACATTTTTCAAGAGGGGGAAAGAAGAGAAAGCTGGAATGCAGTGAAGGGAAGGCCAAGGCTATCTTTGGCAGCTAGTAGAAAAACCACGAAAAAAACGCTGAAGATACGGCGCCTTCAACTCACAACCCTGTCATACGTCATGAGCCCACTGCGTTAGGTAAGTCTACCTAACGCAGTGGGCTCGTGTAAGTTCATCAAATCAAAGCATATTATCCAACTAGGTTACTGCAAATCAATGGGCCGCTTGATGTTGTGGTTCTTTTCCCGGGTAAAGCCCCTCCCCATTACGTCCCGTGCATCTTGAACAATCATAAAGGCATCCGGATCGAGCTGGGAGACCAGATCTTTGAGGCGTGCCACCTGAGTAAGTTTCACAACGCAGAAAATGACCTTCCGCGTTTCGTGGGTATAAGCCCCTTCCCCATCGATATAAGTCGCGCCGCGGCCCAGCCGATTGATGATGGCTTCCGCAATTTCCTTGCTCCGATTGCTGATGATAAAAACATTTTTCTTGTGATTGAATCCATCATTGACGACATTGCTCATCTTGGCCACGCCAAAATAGGCCACAATGGTGTACATGGCCGGTGCCAGTCCAAAGCAATAGGCACCAATGGATAGAAGTATGAGATTGATGACAAATCCCGTTGTACCGATGCTGATGGAATAGAACTTCTGCATGATGCCGCCAATGATATCCGTTCCCCCCGTGCTGCCGCCAACGCGGTAGAGGGTGCCAAGACCGATGCCGTGAAGGACACCGGCAGCAATGCTGCAGAGCATCGGGTCAGTGACAGGCACGGCCCCATTCAGGAAAGAAAAGACACGGATCCAGAAAGAAAGAGCGAAGGTTCCGTAGATGCCGCTAATGAAATATTCACGGCTCATCAGTTTATAAGCAAGGATAAAAAGCGGAATGTTAAAGACGATGTTCGTCACATCGACGGTCCAACCAAAAAGATAATACAAGATCATGCCAAGCCCTGTAATACCGCCGCTCAGAAGATGGTTCGGCAGGAAAAACGCGTTCATGGCAATACCGGAAACGCAAGTACCGGCTGTAATCGTAAGATAGCGCTTGAGATGTCTATTCAAGGGAAAAGCCTCCATCATTTTCGCAGAGAATTCAGTTTATAGTGTACCATGGATACGAAATTTTAGGAAGGGGGGAAAGGCTTAGATGCTTGGATGCTTGTAGTGCTAAAACTCGAAGGGAACAGATTGGCAGGCAAAAGAACATGAGGCGTACGACCCTAAGATAATTCCTAAATCGGACGTAGACGCAGGTTCGGTTGAGGGATCTTTGGTTTTATTTGAGTTCTGGAAGAAACTGATTATATAAAGATCATGACAGCACCTGATATGGTCCGCATTTGGTCTTTTCCCTTTGAACTTGAGGCAACACATCGATCCGCCTTTGCAAAGCGGGGGAACCGAAATTTTGAAGTTTCCATAAATCGTTTCATGCCATTTCCCGGTTTTAGTGGTGGATGAGAAACTGCATGCCGTTTCTCTACGAATGGCAGTGAGGACCTTTCGCCCGGGTTTCTTAGGCTGCTTTGGAGCGCGAGCGGAAAGTCAAAGAACACGTGTAAGGGCGAATCATTTTGGACCCATCCCCCCTGCAGGAGCGGTTTGGATCCAGCGTTACACTCTTTTACCGTTTGGTCTTTCCCTCCCTCACAAAAAAATCGGAGCCAAGGCTCCGATTTTTAAATCGTATGATCTGTTTCGCTGACCCACTTGAGGGTCGGTTCCAGATTCTTTTTGAGTTTGTCTTCCAGTTCCTTCACGTTCCTTCCATCAAAACTCGTTGTTGTACGGAAAACGCTGTTCACCTTGAGCTCACCAAAAAACTCATCACGCAGTCGGTTATACATGATGATGAGTTGATCCCGGCGTGCAAAGTCAGAATAGTCGATAAGAATAATGGAACCGTTGATATGTTCAATGGCGTGGCTGGGATCGATGTAAAGCTCAAAGGACCCGATTTTTTTGGGCAAGGTTTTGCCAAATTCCCAGTCCTCGACTTTTTTTGCTTCATACAGTTCGCCCAGGTTCACCTGTTCCGGATGCTCCATATTGCTAATGACCAGAGGCAGGTATTTCTTGGTCTTTTCTTCAAAGACGTCCCTTTCCTTATAGATCAGTCGGACATCACGGAAGGAATTGAGCCCCATGGTTCTCACCAAGATATAATCAAAGGTTTCTGCCGAATACGTTAAATCGACGCTCGCCCTCAGCTCCGGGGCTTCATAACGGCAGATAAAAAGAACCTGGCCTTCTATGTAATCCGTTATTTTCTTCTTGAAAACGCCTATAGTTTCCGGAAGTTCCTTGATAAAGGCCCATTCATGGGTCTGCTTCTGGATTTCTTCGATTGAATCGTATCCCATCTCATTGCTCCTTCAAAAAAGAACCGCGAAGTTATTCACGGTTCCTTCTTTTTCATGATCAAAAAAGCGATACATTTCCTTATTTATTCTGGCCCCTCTGACGATCCATTGCGAAAAGTTTTTCAAGACGGCCGCAGCTCATCTTGCCTTCATGGCATATGCGTTGAGTCACGCAGGTCGGTCCCGCATTTCCAAAGAGAATGGGTGCCACTTTTTTCACTTCTTCAAGCATCATGTTCGCCAAAGCCCGGATTTCCCATTGGGCACGATTGCAGCAGCGCAGCTCGAAAAAGTGCAGCAGGCTGCGGGCATTCATGGTGACGACGATCTTGGTTTCCGTCGCGTTGGGCAGGATATAGCGGGCATCCTCGGCGGGAATGCCCGCTTCTGTCATCTCATTGTAAAGGGCTTGGATTTTACCGCAGAGACCATCGAATTTTTCTTTCAGGGCAGGATCTTTGGCAATGGTCGGTGGAACGATGGTTTCAAAGTCATGTTCCTTCACGTAGCGCTGACTCTGCTGGGAATAGGACGCAATCCGGTGACGGACAAGCTGATGGGTCAGCACCCGGGATACGCCTTCAATGGCAAAGGTAAATGTCACGTGTTCAAAAGTGGATGTATGTCCCATGCGGGCGAGCTGGCGCACAAGACGGCGTACCTGGTCATCTGTCATGTCTTCCTCAATCTGGGCGGCCCCAATGGGGGAATAGCACAGATGGGCACTCATGGCAACGGTACGGTCCGGATCCGGCGTATAGCGGATCAATTTACAGCTGATCATAAGGTTATCCTCTCTTTTCATTCATCATGGCCTGCTGAATGAGGGTAAAAGACGCCTTCATCAGTATTTCAAGGCGCGCCGTTTCCCCTGTAAGGTAGAGCCATCCCATGAGGGCTTCAAAAGCCGTCCCTTGCCGGTACTCGCGGACAGTCGCGCTTTTGGGGACTGTCGACTTCGTATTACGTCCACGACGCACGACCACAGCTTCTGCTTCTGTAAGCTGGGGTTCAATACCGTCCATGGCTTTGGCCTGCATGACCGCAGAAACCATACGGGCCGCCAGATCATGAAGGACTTGGACGTGACCGGACACGGGCAAGAGACGCTTTCTCACATATAGGGAAAAAACGGCGTCGCCAATATAGGCCAGCTCAATAGGGTTAATCAGATGAGGATCCACGTCCGGCAACGGTCCGTCACAGACGGCAAGGGCGTGGTCCCGCATCTTTTTGTACGTTTCAAATCTCACTGTCTTTTCCACCGCACGCCTTGAGGCGTATCTTCCAGAAGAATGCCTTTTTGGGCAAGTTCGTCACGGATGGCATCTGCTTTCTTGAAATCCTTGGCTTTCCGTGCTTCCTGACGCTCCGCGATAAGGGATTCAATGGCCGCTGCGTCTTCATCTGCGTCTTTTACGGCTTCGGTCTTGGCGCCAGGGTCTTCTTCGAGGATACCGATGATGGAGGTCATTTCCTTCCAGGCCTTATCCATCATATCGACAAGCTTACCATCCGGCTTTTGGCCGCCGGTCATGACGGATTGATGAAGAATGTTGATTTCCTTGCCGAGGGCAAAGAGATAGCTGATGGCAAGGGAAGTATTGAAGTCGTCCCGCATAGCTTCGAGGAAGCTTTCCACAAAGCCCGACACCTTTTCCCGCAGGGCAAGACTATCCTCATCAGGACCAACGCTGATAACGCCCTTTAGTTCAGTAAGGTTCTGCGACGCCGTGCGGAGCCGTTCCAAGCTGCGGCTGGCTTCTTTGAGGCGCGCATCGGAAAAATCCAAGGGGCTGCGGTAATGGGTCTGAAGGATAAAATAACGGAGCACTTCCGGTTCGTATTCCTTCAGGATATCAAGAACGGTGAAGAAGTTGCCCAGAGATTTTGACATCTTTTCTTCATTGATGGTAATGAAGCCGTTATGGACCCAGTAACGCACGAAAGGATGGCAGCACGTAGCACCTTCAGATTGGGCAATTTCGTTTTCATGGTGTGGGAAGATCAGGTCACTGCCGCCGCCGTGGAAATCAAAGGAGCTCCCCAAGTATTTCGTGCTCATGGTCGAGCATTCAATGTGCCAGCCCGGGCGGCCTTTGCCCCAAGGGCTGTCCCAGGACGGTTCGCCCGGTTTGGCCGATTTCCAAAGGGCAAAGTCCATAGGGTTTTCCTTGCGTTCATCCACGTCAACGCGGGCACCGGCCATCATGTCGTCCAGCGTGCGGCCGGACAGTTCGCCGTAATGTTCAAACTTTTCCACACGGTAGTAGACATCGCCGTCAACGACGTAGCCGTACCCATGATCGATGAGCTGCTGGACCGTATGGATAATGTCCGGAATATGGTCGGAGACGCGGGGATAGACGTGGGCGCGGCGTACATGAAGCTTATCCATGACTTCAAAATAAGCCTTGATATAGCGGTTAGCAATCACGTCCCACGTCACGCCTTCTTTATTGGCTTCACGGATGATCTTGTCATCTACATCGGTGAAGTTCTGTACATGGGTCACATCATAGCCTTCATGTTCAAGGAAGCGATGGATAACGTCCCACACAACGAAAGGACGGGCATTGCCAATATGGGGATGGTTGTAAGGCGTGACGCCGCAGACGTAGATGCCCACCTTCCCCGGATGAAGAGGAACGAATTCCTCTTTTTTGCGAGTCATTGTATTATATACACGGATGGTACTCATATCATGCTCCTTTCTTAGAGGCTCACATGGGCCTTTTCAAGGCTCTTCATGATGCGTTTTTCCACACGGTCAGCACCAAGGAGAGGAATCATTTCAGCAAGTTCCGGTCCATGCTGATTTCCCGTGAGGGCTACGCGGAACGGCATGTAGACCTGCTGGCCTTTCAGTTTGTTGCCTTTCTGGACTGCTTTGAAGACCCCTTTGACGCTGTCGTGGTTCAGTTCATCCAGGCTATGGAAGCCTTCGATGAGGGCTTTCATGACAAGGGGCACTGTTTCTTCTTTGAGGACGGAAACGGCTTCTTCATTTTCGAAGTCGAAATCATCCGTGAAGTAAAGGGCAACCTTTTCCGGCACCTGGGCACCGTAGTCGACCTGAGTCTGGGCCGTTGCGACAACGCGTTTCAGCCAGTCAAGCTTTTCCCCTGTTTCGTCGCCCGTCATGTAGCCGGCTTTCACCATAAAGGGTTTGGCCAGTTCAAAAAAGGCGTCCGGCGTCAGTTTCCGGATATGCTGGCTGTTGATCCAGTTGAGTTTCTTGATGTCAAAGACTGCAGGGTTTTTGGCCACGCGGTCCATGGAAAAGACCTTGCAGGCTTCTTCCATGCTGAAGATTTCTTCTTCACCCTGAGGGGCCCAACCAAGGAGGGCCAGGAAGTTATCGATACCTTCCGGCAGATATCCCTGCTGCCGATAGGCGTCAACACTCGTCGCACCGTGACGCTTGCTCATCTTCGTGTGATCTGTGCCAAGGATCAGGGAAATATGGGCAAAGACCGGTTTTTCAAAGCCAAGGGCTTCGTAGACAAGGAGCTGACGCGGCGTGTTGGACAGGTGTTCTTCCGCACGGATAACATGGGTGATATGCATCAGATAGTCGTCAATGACCACGGCGTAGTTATAGGTAGGAATCCCATCACTTTTTACAATGACGAAGTCGCCAATGCCATTTGAATCAAATTCAACATCGCCGCGGACCATATCATGGACGACGATGGTTTCATTTTCAGGAACCTTGAGCCGGATGGAAGGCTTGCGGCCCTCTTTTTCATACTGGGCCTTTTGTTCTTCCGTCAGGTGGCGGCATTTGCCCATATAGCGGGGCATCTTGCCGTCCTTGAGGAGAGCCTGCCGTTCTTCCTCCAACTCTTCCGGCGTACAGTAACAATAGTAGGCCTTCCCTTCCTTGAGCAGCTGGTCAGTATATTTCTTATAGATATCGAGCCGCTCCATTTGATGGTAGGGGCCATAAGGGCCGCCCACGTCCGCCCCTTCATCCCAAGTGATACCAAGCCATTTCAAAGCGGCCTTAATGTTTTCTTCAGATTCCGGCGTAGAACGTTTCCGGTCCGTATCTTCAATGCGCAGTACGAATTTACCGCCCATGCGTTTAGCCAGAAGCCAGTTGAAAAGTGCGGAACGGGCGCCGCCGATGTGGAACGGGCCAGTCGGGCTCGGTGCAAAACGTACTCTCATTTCTTTTTCCATTGATATACGCCTCCAAATTGATTAACAAAAATCATGATTGATTTCATTTCTTGAGGAGGACAACCGCTTCCGCGGCAATCCCCTCGCCTCTTCCTGTAAAGCCTAGTTTTTCCGTTGTCGTGGCTTTGACGTTCAGCGCGTCACCGGAAAGACCTAAATCTTCTTGGAGATTTTCCAGCATGGCCCTTTCGTAGGAAATCAGTTTAGGCCGCTGACAGATGATGGTCACATCGGCATTATGGATATGCCAGCCTTTTTCTTCAACGCGGCCGATCACCTCCCGCAGCAGCTTCCTGCTGTCGGCTCCCAGATAAGCATCATCGGAATCTGGGAAGAGGCGGCCAATATCCCCCATGCCAGCGGCGCCTAAGATTGCATCCATCAAGGCATGAAGGGCAACATCGGCATCGGAATGACCTTCAAGGCCCAATTCGTACGGAATGGTGACCCCGCAGAGGATGAGCGGCCGATGAGGGACAAGACGATGGACATCATAGCCTGATCCTACATGAAAATCCATGGCAATCTGCTCCTTTTTGAGAACGCCTTCGGCGCGGATAAAGTCCTCCGGCGTTGTAATCTTAAAATTTTCCTCCAGACCCTCAACAAGGGATACAGGATGCCCTAAGGCCTCCACCATACTGGCGTCATCGGTTACGACAAGGTTATGGGCCGTCACATAGGAAAAAGCCCTCCGCAAGAGTGCCACGTCAAAAATCTGCGGCGTCTGGACGCGGTAAAGTTCATTGCGTTTCAAGGTCTGCAGGGTTTCTTTCCCATTGGTGGAAACCTTGATGGTGTCCTTGACGGGAAGCGCGGCAACGGCAGCCCCGCTTCGCTTAGCCGCCAAAAAAACACGTTCAAATAAGGCGGCATCCGCAAAAGGCCTTGCTCCGTCATGGACGGCCACCCAAGAAGCGGTTTTGGGCAAGGTCTGTAAGGCACAGGCTACGGAATCCTGCCGTTCTCTGCCGCCTGGTACAAGGGACCAAGATAAGGTAGGGAAAAAAGCCGCTTCATATTTCTGAAGCAGAGCCCGAGCTTCTGTCAATTCCTTTGGGGCAACGGCTATGATAACATGGGTAAGAAAGGCAATGCCGCTCAACGCATGAAGGTTGCGAACCAAGATTGGCACATGCCCAAGGGGTGCATAGTTCTTATTATACCCCAACTGAGCCCGTTTTCCCATGCCGGCCGCGGCAATGATTCCATAAAGCTGTTCTTCCATCCGTCTCTCCCATCATTTCATTTTCGCAAAGATCATCCGTCCCGCCGATGTCTGCAGCACGCTCGTCACAGTGACGGGCACGGTCTGGTTGACAGAACGTTTGCCATTTTCGACAACGACCATGGTGCCATCATCAAGATAGCCGATGGCTTGGCCTTGTTCCTTACCTTCCTTAGCAAGGAAAATCCTTAGTTCTTCCCCAGGCAGCACAGCCTGTTTGAGGGCATTGGCAAGGTCGTTGACATTCAAGACCGGCACGCCCTGGATCTTGGCCACTTTGCTGAGGTTGAAGTCATTTGTCGCAAGGACACCTTTCATCTGGGCCGCAAGGCGGACCAACTTTGCATCAACTTCCGTCAAGTCATCGAAATCCTTATCGACGATTTCGATGGAAACATTTTTAAGATCCTTGATTTCCTGCACAATATCCAGACCCCTGCGGCCTCGATTGCGTTTCAAGGTATCAGCCGAATCGGCAATCTTCTGCAGCTCCTCCAGGACGAATTTGGGAATGATGATGGTCCCTTCAAGAAATCCCAAACGAATGATTTCAAGGATCCGGCCATCAATGAGCACACTGGTATCAAGAAGTTTATGAGTGCGGGAAACATGGGATGCGGTCTTTTTCGAACTTTCCTTTACGCGCGAAGAAAACCAGATCCGGTTAAAAAAGGAAACGATATCAGTCCGCTTGTTCAGTGCCACTTTAGCCCCTACAATAGCGCCAAGGATGCTGAAGATGAGGGAAATATACGGTCCAATGATGGGCAGACGGGAAAAACTCGTTCCCAGCAGAGCCGCTACAATGAGGCCCAAAATCACGCCAATGGCAAGGACAAAAATATCACTGGTAGGAAGATCAGCAAGGTACATGGCCATCCGTTCGGAAAAACGCATGATGAGGTTCATGAGAAACGGAGCAGCCCATTTTCCCAAGGAGCCAAAGACAACAAGACCCAATAGACCTAGGACAAGACGCAGCGGCGTAACACCGAGGAAGCCGACTTTTAGATACTCATTGCTCACAAACTGGGATAAAAATGGTGATGCAACTTCCATAATGAGCAGACCCGAAATGGCAAAGACAAGAATAATGAGAAACCGGGAAATCTTTTCAAGCATAAAATCACCTCCTTTTGTAAATTTCATCCCCTTATTGTACTATACTCTACTCTGAATGAAAAGATAAAAAATGAAGTCAAAACCGACTGAACAATCAGGGCCATAAAGGAAAAACACCCTTTTCGCACAAAACGAAAGGGTGCTTACAAGAAAGCAGTGTCAAATGAATTTTTCAAGCCAAGCTTCACTTTTTTCTTCGTCAACGGATTCAACAAGCATGACCTCGCTCAACAAGATTTGCTTTGCCGTTGAAAGAAGACGCCGTTCCCCCGTGGAAAGCTTCTTATCCTCTTCCTGGACGGCCAGCGTACGAACCACATCGGCCACTTCAAAGATGCTGCCCGTTTTCATCTTATCGATGTACATATTGTATCTACGGTTCCAAGTAATCCGCTTCATCCTATTTTCAGGACGAGCCTTGAGGACCTCTTCAACCTTGGGCATAACGGACTTATCCACAATAGGACGAATGCCCACCTTTTCAACATTACCGGCAGGAACCATGACTTTCATGTTGCTTAGGAGCATATCAAATACGAAATAATCAATCTGACGGCCATCAATCACCTTTTGTTCAACGTCTCGAATCACGGCCGCACCGTGCATCGGATAGAGCACCTTGTCCCCTACGGTAAACATGTAAGCCACCTCCTCCTGACAAAAATCAACCCATTTGACCGCATGGTCAAATACCCATGATGTTAGTTTAACATAATCTTGGAATAAAGTCAAATTTTGAATTATAGCATTATTAGAAGATGGATGTCAAGGAAGATTTTGTTTAGAGCAAAGATAAAGGCCAGTAGGAAAAATAATGGCGGCTGTCAAGCTGTCTAGTTGAGGCATGGGCCCTGAAAGGCTAGGCAGCATAGCACCTTCGGTGCTGGGAAAAGACTTAAGTGCGGCGATGCCAAAACACGAAGGGAAATGACCGGAAGGCCAGTGTCAAACCGCCCTTTGGGAGAGCGCCGAAGTGATCATTTGATAACACGATTCTGCGGTCTTGCTAGTACAGCAAGCTGTGCTTACAGGCAGCCTTGAACCATCGAAAAATGTTCCTCACTACCGTTCGTATGGAGACGAAGGAAAAAACACCTCTCTTCATCTGCCACCCACTCCCGCAACTAAGCTTGGTGGTTACAATCCTGCAGGGAAAGTCTGTTTGAAACTTCGTCGGTCACGAAAACGGTTCCGTTACTTTTAGCATCTGCCTGATACTCTGTTAGGTGAGATGTAAGGGATAAAAGGGCTCTGTACTCCGCCTTCTTATATTGGAGCACCGACTTTTCCGGCAGAGAAAACTCCGACCGGGCCTATCGTCGCTGTCTGTCTGTGAAAGCTTTCTGCACGAATTTTTCAACATAAAGCTCAGCAAATAATTTGACGACTCGCTTAACTTTCCTCCACAATTTCTCCCTTTGCCGTTTTAATGCAGTTTACTGTTTGCGAATCTTTCGGCGATGGACGTCTCGCCTTGATAAGCGCAATCCCTCAATCTTGCCTATTGGCAGGCAGCTTTTTTGGTTCTTTGTCAAATTTTGGGGTGCTAAAGTGTCTATGCACTCCTGGAGAGGACATGCACTGAATACAGTGCGTGTCCTTTTTCGTTGCGTGTGTTAATGTACAAGATCCTATTACGAAAGCGCTCAAAATTGCGCAGAC
>NZ_AULA01000027.1 GCF_000425045.1 Acidaminococcus intestini DSM 21505
TACAAAAGACTATAGCTCATACCATATTGACAGGCGACAGCCATCATTGACTGTCCGGCATTTACTTGTGAAACCAATTCAAGTTTCTCCTCTGGGGACCATGCCTTGTAATGTGCTTTGTGACACAATGCTTCCGGTCCGCCAGCCTGTTCGATACGATTCCAAGTACGAATCTTGTTACGAAAATTTGCTGTTTTAATTCCTTTAGGTGTTTTTACCCACTTACCTTGACGATAAAGTTCTACACACATCAGCTTAAATTCAGTCGTATAACGCAAAATGTACCCTCCTTACTGGGTGTCCAGTAAAGAGGGTACATTTCAAGGAAACGGTTCTTTTAAAGACTATATCAAAGGTCTTTATATGGCGTCGGCCCAAAAGGCACTGGACCAAGGCGTCAACGTGTCAAAAACGGATTGGATTCAAGTAAGCGATGGAAAAGTCGTTGATATGGATCTATCCCTTTATGCCCTTCTTGCAACGAGACTTAAAGCAGCACCGGCCTTCGATAAACTGGATAGTTCCGCTCCCGAAAATGATGAATTTGGCACGTCGGACGGCACGCCGCGCCACTTCACCCGTTTTTCCATGGACCATCGCACGGACCTTCGCTCCATGGTACCAGATAAGGAAGCACGCCTGATCAACCCCGTTTCCTTCCTTCAGGAAAAGGAAGGAAAAGCGGCACCGCACTGGCGGATCCGTCATGGCAGCCTCGATCGGGATACTGCTCTTGCCATTCCTGCTGAACTTGCCTTACTGCTTCAAAAACGCGGCAAGGACGTTAATTTTGAAGTAGCTTGGGGAAAAGGTCATGCAGGAGATTATGACCTGTCAGAACTGTTTGATTGGCTGGATGGAATCTGCCGCTCGTAATTTCACGTACCCCTTAGGAATGAAAACAGCCCTATATAAAAAACGGAAGAAAGTGGAGAAATCCCCTTTCTTCCGTTTTTTTTATGATCAAAAGTCTTGATTTTAAGGAAACGATCTCTTGCCATTAGCCTTTTTCCATATAGTACCGGCGGCAGCCATTGAAAAGGGTGGACGGAAAAGAATCATGCGTTCTTTCCCGCCACCTTATTACAACGGCCTTTTTAGGTTGTGTTCATAGCTCCCGCCATGCTGCGGCACGCAGATGCGCCTTACAGAGTCCGTCCTGGATACTGTTTCAAGCCTTCGGCAAGGATATGCATGGCTTTTTTGAGGTCTTCACAGTTGAGGACGTAAGCAATGCGGCATTCGTCGCGGCCCCGGTCCGGAGAAGATACATAGAAGCCATTTCCTGGCGTAATCATGACCGTTTCATTATCGATGGCAAAATCGGTGAGGAGCCATTGGGCAAACTTTTCGATGTTGTCAACAGGCAATTTGACCATGACATAAAAAGCCCCTTTCGGTTCGGACGAAATGACGCCAGGCATAGCAGAGAGGGCTTCCTTCAGGGTATCGCGGCGGCGCGTATATTCATTGCGCACCTCTTCCCAATAAGAAGCCGGTGTCGTATAAAGCCCCGTTGCCCCGGCCTGATCCAATTGGGAAACAGAAAGACGTGCCTGGCAGCATTTAAGGAGCTGGGCACTGAGTTCCTTGTTCTTGGTCATCACGCAGCCAATCCGGGCCCCACACGCACTGTAGCGTTTAGAAACAGAATCGATCATGATAAGGTGCTCTGCCAGTTCCGGCATGGTGCCAAAGCTCTTATATTCGCCATCATAGACAAATTCACGATAAACTTCATCGGCAATAAGGGCAAGGTCATGTTTGCGGACGATGCGGCTGATAAGAGCCATTTCCTGTTCCGTATAAATGACGCCCGTCGGGTTTCCTGGGTTTGAAATCAGAATGGCCCGCGTCCGGGAATTGATGTGCTTTTCGATCTCGGCTTCACTGGGCAGGTGGTACCCATCGTGTGCTGACGTGGGAACGCCGCTGATTTCAACATTATAAGCACCGACAAAGCTCTTATAGTTGGCATAAAAAGGTTCAAACATAAGGATGTTGTCGCCAGGATCGCAGGTCGTCATGACGGCAAAGGCAATGGCTTCGCTGCCGCCATTGGTTACATAGATGTCATCTAGATTGTAGTCCATCCCCCAGTCATGGTAATACTTCTGGATAGCCTTGATCAGGCCTTCCTGTCCCTGGGACTTACCATATTCAAGCACAGCCGGATGGAACTTTTTCACGGCGTCAAAGAAGCTGTCCGGCGTTGCAATATCAGGCTGACCAATATTCAAATGGTAGATCTTGCGTCCTGCCTTCTCTGCTGCATTGGCCATTGGTGCCAGCTTACGAATGGGGGAAGTGGGGATTTTTTTTGTGCGTTCAGAAATATACATGAGCCTTCTCCTTTACAATAAATCTCCAAATACAGAATGGCCGATGAACTCGCGAATGATGGAGTTGTTGGGAATGGGCTCATCATCAATCGGTTCAACGATACTCAGCATACTTTTCAGTTTGGATGCCACCGTGTACTCTGCTGTATCTGGCTGGATCCGTTCCAATAAGGGGTAAGCATACTTCTTGAAGACTGCCAGTTCGTAGATAAGGGTCGTATTAAAGAGGATGTCGGCTTCTTCACTGAAAGGAAAAATATATTTTTCCTCTCCGGCCCTCACCTTATGCCAATTTTGGATTGTTGTGATAGCATCGTGGGACCGGAAGAGTGAATCCCGCACCATCCGGCGCAAGAGACGCATATCCGTTGTGGGAATCCGGTTGTAGTCATCAAAGGAAAGGGGCGTCAGGGCACTGATGTAGATCTTCATCTTTTCCCGGCGCGGTACGGATGACGAGACCGCTTCGTTGAGACCATGGATTCCTTCTACAATAAGGACACCGTCATCTCCCAACTGTTCCTTTTGGTCCCGGTAGCTCCGGGTCCCCGTGTGAAAGCTGAAATGAGGAATGGTTACAGTTTTTCCTTGAAGAAGCTCGTGAAGCTGCTCGTTGAAAAGATCCGTATCAAGGGCACCCAAGGATTCAAAATCATAACTTCCATCAGGAAGACGCGGCGTATCCTTGCGTTCCTTGAAATAGTTATCCATGGAAATCGGGATGGGTCGCATGCCATTGACGCGCAGCTGAACGGCCAGACGCTGGGAAAAAGTTGTTTTTCCCGATGAGGATGGACCAGCAATGAGGACTAACCGAACCCCCCGCTCCTCACTGGCAATGGCATCCGCAATCTGGGCAATCTTTTTTTCATGCTGTGCTTCACAGGCCAGGATGATTTCCCGGCTGTTGCCCCGTTTGATGAACTGGTTCAGGGCAGCAACCGTCGGACAATGCAGACGCTGCCCCATCTTTTCAGAATCGGCATAGACCGCAGCCAATTTATCCCGGCGAGCAAATGGTTCAAGGCGGTCATAGTGTCCCCTTTTTCCATAACGCAGGAGGATTCCCGACCCCATTCGGATCAGTTCAAATTCCTTAAGATAGCCCAAATGAGGCAAAAGGGGGTTCACGAAATAGGCACTCACTCCGTCCAGTTCATAAACTGGAATCTCCACATCATCCGGCAAGGCAGACAGAAGCGGCGCCTGATCACAATAAAAACGAGGTTTTACATAGGACCAGGCTTCCTGCTTTTTCTTAAAGGAAAGCGTGATGGGGGTCTTTTCCTGGATCATAGCTTTCATCTCGGCAGCCACATCGGCCAGGTCGTAATCGCTGAGGACAATCTTATTCTTGATGTCGCAATAAAGTGCATTGCCAAACGTATTCTGCACTTCCAGCATAACCTGCGGACGAGCTCGGTTCATGGCAGCAATAAGGACAAACAAAAAAGTGCTGATGTACGTATTATAACTCTCCACACTGTTCATATCAAGGAAACAAATTCGATCCCCTTCCTGAGGAATCATTTGCAAGGGAACTTCCCGTCCGTTCAGGACTCCCAAGGCAATAGGAGTATCATACGCTGCCTGATAGTCAGGAGCAATGTCCACTAATGGTGTACCTTCTTGATAATTTCTTTGTTTTCCATCGGGTCCAACGAGTTGCATCGAATCAGCTCCTTCTAAAGTTATCGCGTTAAGGAAAAAGGGGTGCTGCCTCACGCAACACCCCTTTGACGAACTTATTCACCAACGGCATCCATGGCTTTCTTGATTTTCTTGGCCATACCGTAGATTTTACTGAGCGGTGTACAGCAAAGTCCAACACGGACACCAGCTGCAAGCGGCACACAGAAGATATTGTCTTCATGGAGCTTATTGCAGACTGCCTCCGAATCCTTTGCCGGGATGGACAGGAAGAAGCCGGAAATATAAGGCATCATCTTGAGGCCGCATTCCTGGGCTTCCCTCGTGAAGACATCGCCCCGTTCCTGAATCATCTTATAGTAATGGTTCCGTTCTTTCTGGATATCATCCAGAAGCTTTTTGTCCTTGTAGATGGTGGCAAGCGTATCCATGGCACCGCGGTTGCAGTTGGACCAGGTGCTGCGGCTCGTAAACTTATTGACGTCCACGAATTCCTGGATCTGATCCTTGCTGGAAGAAACACCGATGAGGGCGCCGCTGCGCTGTCCATACATGGAAAAGCTCTTGGAAAGGCTGTAGCAGATCAAGACAAAAATATTTTCTGGCAAATGGCTGAGCTTCTTGAAGATCTTGCGGACCTCTTCCCTTTCACCGGCATAGTCAATATAGGCTACATCAAGGGCAAGGACAGCCTTTTTATTTGTTCCCTTGATGGAATCTTCCAACATGTGAAGCACATTTTCAATATCTTCCGGCGTCAGGCTGAATCCTGTCGGATTATGGGCCGGCGTGTTGATGATGACAAGGACACGGTCCTGTTTCTTGAGAAGCTCCTGTACTTTTTCCCGAAGTCCTTCCAAATTGAACCGGTGGTCTTCTGTCACCATGGGATAGGTGTCAAAATTGCGGTTCATATCGCGGCACATGGTCTTGTAAGGGCCCCAATACCAAGCGCTTGTAAGCACCGTATCACCAGGCATCGTGTAGTTCCAGATGCAGTGATGGACGGCACCGCTGCCGCCAGCGGTTGCAACTGCAGCCGTGTAGCAGCCATCCGGACGGGACTGGCCAAAACAGGCACCCTGGACAAGATCCAGGAATTCCGGGAGTCCTGTAATAGGTGCGTATCTAAACAGTTCCGCATCGGACAAACTATGATAGACTTTGGCAACCGTCGGCAGTACAACAAAATTGCCATCATTATCCAGCATCACGCCAATCGTGGAATTTGTGACCTTATCTGCGCCAATTTCCTTGATCCGATTCTGGGCCGCTTCGCTGGCACCAAAAATACGGTCCTTTGCTGATTTCCCTTGTGCATGCGGTGCTACACAGCTGATTGACATAGAATAAATCCTCCCCTCGATGTGGGCCTTTCCGTGCCCAATCCATCTTACATGGAACTCATTATATAACGAATATTTATAGGGCATAGCGCTCTATTGTTTATTATCTCATCATTTGGGATTTTGGTCAATCGTTAGGGAAATGATTCTATATCGTTACAATTTCCGTTGCAAAGTGAACAATTTTAGTTTGAAATATCAACTTATTCCCTTTTTCGCTCCGTTTCAAGAGGGTTTCCTCCGCGTGCATGCCTTGTCCTTTTTGCTCAAAGAGTTCAAAAAAAAACCAAGATTTCAAAATAGCTTCCTTCTAAAGAAAGCTCGACAGTCTGTGCCATGACGCCATTTTTTTCCTTTACAGGACCCGAACGAAGAAAAAGCAGGCGACAGCCGCTTGCCTCCCCCCATTGAGTCAGTGCCTGAAGGATTTGGGAAGTAGAACGCTCAGGAGGGACCTCTTTTTCCAAGGCCGCAAGCTGACCATAAAGACGATTTTCCCTTTCCGCGTCATAATGACGATAAAAAAACAAGACCTCCTGATTCTCTTTACGAAGCTGCTGCAGAAATCCATAACGGGGATAAAAGAATGCGCCCTCCACAAAAAGAAACATAAGAAAGGTCACGCAAAAAAGCAGGAAGGCTCCCATAAGACCTTTGGGAAGGCTTTGCTTCACAAAAAAGCAGGACTCAGTCCGTTCCATCATGGGTCCTTCCTTTCTCCAAATGGATCAAGACAGTAAAATCAAGGGCCTTACCTGTCTTATCCTGGCTATCTTTGCCTTCCATATCTCCCAGCGTCACTTTTTTGACCGCAGGCAAACGGGAAAGATCCTTCGTCCAAATAAACAGAGGCTGCCGCTTTCTTGTCTTTCCCCTGATTTCAAGGATGGCACCTTTGGATGAGCGGCGGTCCTCCACGCTTTCAAGAACACATTCACTGGGAAGGCTTGTGCCCAGTTCCGTCAAAAGAGTGTGCCAAGACAGCGTCCGTTTTTCCGCCTCTGAAAGAAGTTCTGTCAAAGTATGGATGCTTTGTTCCGTCCTCCGATGCTGAAAAAGCCGGTCTTTCCAAAGGGAAATCGCCCGCTTTTGCTCGAGAAGCTGCTTTTTTTCATGGACAAGGTAAAGATGAGACGAAAAAAGAAAAACGGCCAAAACGCAAGTCATAGCAGCAAGGGCCCTTGTCAAAGGCTCTATAAAACGACGAGGAAGCCACTTTTCCTTATCACGTCCGGCTTGCAGATCAAGATAATAAGGGGGACTTCCTTTCTGTGCGGCTCCTAGAAGGGGTAGGATCTTCTGTCGGTCAAGCTTCCAGTGCGCCTGTTCAAAACGCTCTGCAGCCATGCCAAAACCGGAGCTTGGGAAATTGTGTACGGCAAGGGACGTCACTTCAGCAAGGGTGGAAAGGAAGGCGTCCTCAGCTTCCTTTTCTCCCCATACGAAAAGATCCGTAAAGGAAAGCTCCATGGCTTCATCCAAATAAGAGGTGAGATGCTTGACTTGGGATTTCCAGCGCTGAGCCTCTTCTTCCGGGGAAAGGCCAGCAGCCTTTTCCTTTTCATAATAGGGTCCATAGACTTTGGCAGATGGCAAGGTGTCCCAGGTTTCACTCGCTATGGGGAGTCCTTTTTCATAGGCAGTCAAGGTTCCACCCGTCCCTTCTCGGGAAAGAACAAGGGCCGTCCCGCGTTCCGTCTCAGGAAGGAGCCGCCCCAGGGACAGTGCCATTGGTTCAATTTTTACCAAGCAGCAGGAAAGCATGTCTGCAAGACATTCAAAAAACTCCAGTTCCACAAGAGGCGCCGCGGCGATGAGGGCGGAAAGAGGCGATCCTTTTTTCCCCATGACTTCAAGGACTGGTCCGAAGGTTCCTTCTTCATACGGGACATACTGGAGAGCCTCCCATAATACGGCATCCTTCCACTCCTTTTCCGGCAGTTCCGGGAGTTCCAACTGAGAGAGGAACCCATCCCCATGGGAAAGGACAATAGCAAGGGCCTTCAAAGGAATGCCTTTATGCTGACAGATTTCCCGAATAAGCGCCGCCATGGCACCCGGATCATCCCAGCGTTTCTTTCCAGATAATGGAGGGGGCAAAGCAGCCGCTGCATAACGCTGGATTTCATAGGTTTCGCTTCTTCCCTTTGCGAACGCCGCAAGACAAAGAGCTTCCTTTTGAAGGAAGAGAACCGTCATCTTTTGCGGATAGGGACGAAACAGATTAAGAAAGTAAAGCAAAATGGCATGCATGGGAACGTCTCCTTACAACAGGGCGTAGTGGAAAGGGATTAGAACAAAAAGAGCTGGAAATAAAGACGGGCCACATCAGGACGCACGAAAAGAAAAAAGGCAGCCGTGCACAAAAATGGGGCAAATGGCAGAGGATCTCGCCACTTACGGCGGCCCAAGGCCATCATCAGGGCGGAAAAAGCAATGCCTAAGAGAGAGGCAAGAAAAAGGGTCAGGAGACTGCGCTCCCCATCAAGAAAAAGGCCGAGGGAAAAAGCGAGGGTTACATCACCAAAACCCATGCGGCCGCGGGATAAGCCATAAATCATCCACAGCGGAAGTCCCAAAAACAAGCTGCCTCCCACCATACGAAAGAAGGATGCACCGAACAAAAGATGGAATAGAGCCCCGCCAATCAAAAAGAGGAGGGATGCATCATAGACAAATTTTTCCTTCCCATCCATGACCGAAATGAGAACAAGAAAAGAAAAGAGATAAAAAGTAAGAAAAAGCAAAGGAGATGGAGCAGTGCCCCTTCCAAGGAGGGCAAAAGAGCCCCCCATCCCGACTTCCCACCATAAGAGATCCTTTTTAAGCGGCGCTAGACAGTAGCGGCAGCGGCCGCCGAGGCGAAGATAGCTCCACAGCGGGATTAAATCAAAAAAGCCCAGCCGATGACCGCAGGCATCACAATGAGAAGCTGGAAAAAAGAGGCTTTCCCCACGCGGAAGCCGGTCCGCGCAAAGTGCGAGGAAGCTTCCCGTGCAAAGTCCTGCAAGAATATAAAAAAGGGTCAGAAGCATCATGCAATTCCTTCCTCAAGACTGAATGCTGGTCCGCAGCTGAATGGCTTCCCCCAAATGGGATTCATCTATTTTTTCGGCTTCATCCAAGTCAGCAATGGTTCGGGCGACCTTGATGATTCGGTCGTGGCTTCTTGCACTGAGCCCCAACGCCGTAAAATAGGATTCCAGCATCTTTTCAGCGCCCTCCGTAAGGGGACAAAAAGCCTTCACTTCCCTACGACCCATACTGGCATTGCAGAACTTATGGGTCCCTCGGAGCCGTTCCTGCTGCCGCGCCCGGGCGGCAACCACGCGCTTTCTGATAGCGGCTGAACTTTCCGTTGGGCGGGTCCCCTTCATTTCCTTGTACTGCAGACGGGGCACGTGGATCTGGATGTCAATGCGGTCCAAGAGAGGCCCGCTGATCTTTTTCTGGTAACGCTGGATATCCCCGGGCCGGCAAGTACACTGATGGATGCCGTCCTCTTCTCCCCAAAAGCCGCAGGGGCAGGGATTCTGGGCTGCTACCAAGATGAAATCAGCAGGGAAAGTCAGTGTTGCCTGAACGCGGCTGATGGTAACAATCCGGTCCTCCAGCGGCTGCCGGAGAACCTCCAGGGAACTGCGAGTAAATTCCGGCAGTTCATCAAGAAAGAGTACCCCATGATGACTTAAGGTCACTTCCCCCGGTTTGGGGATACTGCCGCCGCCTATAAGGGCACTGTTTGAAACCGTATGATGAGGACTGCGAAAGGGTCGTTCCATGACAATGCCATGGCGATGACTGAGGAGACCAGCAATACTATAGATTTTTGTAACCTCAAGGGCTTCTTCCTCAGTCATAGGCGGCAGAATGGTCGGAAGACGCCGTGCCAGCATAGTCTTACCTGCGCCAGGCGCGCCTACCATAAGGATATTATGTCCGCCGGCGGCTGCGATTTCGAGGGCCCTTTTGGCCACGACCTGTCCTTGGACATCGGAAAAATCGACAGTTGTCGGAATTTCCTCTTCAGAAAACCGCAGGCATTTTTTTAACGGCAAAAGTGCCGCTTCCCCTTTGAGATGACGGACAATCTCACTTAAATGATGGGCCGTAAAAACATTGATGCCATCTACGAGTTCCCCTTCCTCGGCATTGCCTGCGGGAATAAAGATGCTTCCCCGCCCTTCGTCCCGTGCTCGTAAAATCATGGGCAGAATACCGCTCACCGGCCGCAGGGACCCATCAAGGGCGAGTTCACCTACAAAGACAGGGGCATCATCCTTAGGCAGTTCCAATCTTGCCTGGGCAGCCAGGATACCTATGGCAATGGGCAGATCGAGACCGGATCCGTCTTTTTTTAGATCGGCAGGAGCAAGGTTGACCGTAATATGCTGATCGGGAAACTTGCAGCTTGAATTCTTGATGGCACTGCGGACACGCTCCCGGGATTCCTTGACAGCTGTATCAGCCAGTCCCACAATTTCAAAATTAAACTTTCCATTGGCCACATCAACCTCAACAACAATCATTTCGCCATTGATGCCGCAAGTCGTTTCTCCCCATGTCCGTGCGTACAATATCGTCACTCCTTCTTTGGGACAAGCTGCCTAAAAACAGTCAACAGGTCTCGCCTTTGTTCCCGGTTACAAATAGTTTTTTAAATGATTGAGCTGAAAATGGCCAAAGAGCATCATGATTTCAATGACGTCATAGCGGATCCGGTCGCCGGGGCGTTTATGGTCCTGCAGATACTCATAGGCGGTTTCCCTGATGCGAGCGGCTTTTTCCTCCGTAACGGCATCGCGGGGTCTGCCATAAAGGTCAGTTCGGCGGCTCTTGACTTCAACAAAGACAAGCAGATGCCCCTTGCGGGCCACAAGATCAAGTTCCCCATGACTGGAACTGTAGTTTTGGGCCTCAATGATATACCCTTGATGCCGGAGATAGGCCGCGGCTGCCCGCTCCCCCCAGCGGCCGAAACGAGTCCGTTCGTGCATCGCGCTATTTGAGCTTCAGGAGCTTGTCTTCGCTGATGGCAGGCGGTAAGGCGAGCCGGCTGGCAAGTCCCTTGATGGGTTCATAGGTCCTACGGTGCCACGGCGTTACACCCAAGGCCGCAAGGGCATCCAAATGGGCCTTTGACCCATAGCCTTTATTCGAAGAAAAGCCATATCCCGGATAGGTCTGATCGAGTTCCACCATGATACGGTCACGGGTCACCTTCGCAATGATGGAAGCGGCCGCAATCGCCGCACTGCGGGCATCACCATGAACAAGATCCTTCACGGGAATACCGACCAGGGAAAGTGGCATAGCATCGGTCAGTGCTGCATCCGGGGCTGCTGAAAGATGAGTCAGACACATCTGCATGGATTGTTTTGCCGCCTGATAGATATTAAGCGTGTCAATTTCCTGCGGCCCTAGGATGCGAACCGTCACGGCAAGTGCCTGCTGCAAGATTTCGTCATAAAGTGCCTCTCGGCGTTTCGGAGGGACTTTCTTGGAATCATTGAGTCCCGGCAGGTCAATTTCATGGGGCAGGATAACGGCAGCTGTTACCAAGGGGCCTGCTAACGGCCCTCGACCCGCCTCATCGGTTCCAGCGACATGGACAAATCCTTGTTCCCAAAAGATCCGTTCCGGTTCCATAAGGGCAGCAAGGCGCTCCTTTTCCGCCGCCATGCGGGCACACCGTTTATCATAGGACGCAAGGAGGCGCTGGACCCCTTTCCGTTCATCCCTGCGCCAGACAGCAAGATCCTCCTTAGCAGGCATATGAGAAAGGGCGGCTTTTATTTCTGCAATGGAATGCATCTCATCATCTTCCTTTTCTTTCTGGTTGAGTGGTCCAAGGACCTTATGGGCGTCATTATATCATGAATCCAGGGCTATGTGGGGTGCTTTGGCTGAATGGGTCTCCAAGCGTGCTAAAAGTCCTTTTTCAAGGGATGAACGGCCCTAATGAATTGTTTTATCAAAAAGCAAAAAGACTGCTGCACAAAAAGTACAGCAGTCTGCGTTTAGGGTTCTTCCAGTGTCATGGGACCCAATTTCCCAAATTTAAAATCGCGGAGAAAAAGATCGACAACCTTGGAACGGTTTACTTCCCCACCGCTCTTTAAGGCACCCCGTGCCCGGCCGATTTTATCAAGGAGGGATTCGGCCGTATCCATCTCTTCCACGGCAATGCCATAAGAGGCACCCAGTTCCTGAGGATACCGCTTTTTAAGGCGCAAGAGCAGAATGGAGGCAGCCATTTCCCGATCAAAGACGTCTTCCTTGATGGCGCCTGTCACAGCAAGGTGAAAACCGGTTTCCACCTTTTCAAACTTTGGCCAAAGCACGCCAGGCGTATCAAGAAGTTCTAGATTCTTTCCAATTTCCACCCATTGTGTATTGCGGGTCACGCCGGGACGATTCTGGGCCGCCGCCTTGTTTTTTCCCAAGATGCGATTGATAAGTGTCGATTTTCCTACATTAGGGATCCCCACAATCATGATTCGGATGGGATGGTTCCGCACGCCTTTTTTCAGCCACTTATCAATTACCGGCTGTCCGGCTTCCCGCATTGCCGTCAGAAGGGCTTTGACCCCGCGTCCTTTTTGGCAGTCAACTTCCAAAGCCTTAAGGCCCGCTTCCTTGAAATAGGTAAGCCAGGCCTTGGTGGCAAGGGGGTCAGCCATATCCGTTTTGTTTAGGGCTACAATCTTTACCTTACTGCCAATGAGTCCTTTAAGGAGCGGGTTGGCACTTGCCCGAGGAATGCGAGCATCAAGGAGCTCAACGACGACATCAACCATCCTAAGCTCGCTTTCCATCTGCCGTTTGGCCTTTGTCATATGACCGGGGAACCACTGGATCGTAAAGGCATAGCCTTCCAAAAGTTCTGGCATGAATTCCCCTCCTTACGGCAGGGCCTTGAATTCCGAGAAAGGCCAAAAGACAACACTGGCCTTTCCTTTCACAAGGGACAGATCAACAAAACCCACATCAGCATAACGACTGTCTTCGGAATTGTTGCGGTTATCGCCCATAACAAAAATAAATCCCTTAGGGACCGTCACCTTTCCGTAATTGGTATGAAAGGGCTCCTTGATATAGCTTTCATCAATGGCTTCCCCATTGACGAAGGTCTTGCCATCTCGGATTTCAATGGTATCCCCGCCAACAGCAATGACACGCTTGATGAAATCACGCCGCGTATCACTGGGGTACTTGAAGACAATGATTTCCCCCCGCTGCGGCTCACGCAGGTAGTAAACCAGCTTATTGACAATCAGACGTTCTTCATTCTGCAGGGTAGGCCGCATGGACGGACCGGAAACCATATAGGGCTCGACCAGAAAAGTTCGGATTCCCAGAGCCAGGACCACAGCGATGATAATGGAAAACAGCCAGTCACTGGCAGTATCCTGCCAGGATTTCTTTTCTTTTTCTTCACTCATGGATTTCACCTGTTTCTAACATGATACAGCAACATGTCTCTCGTATACAAAAAAAGAGGACTGCAGGACAGCCCCCTTTTCGTTTTCCAATTAGCGGCGCTCCTTGATGCGGGCAGCTTTACCCGTAAGTTTGCGCAAGTAGTACAGTTTGGCTCTCCGAACAATACCACGATGGGAAACAGTAATCTTTTCCAGACGCGGAGAATGCACGGGGAACGTTCTTTCTACACCAACACCGGATGCGATACGGCGGACGGTGAACATTTCACGGACACCAGTACCGTTGCGGGAGATACAGACACCTTCAAATAACTGAACACGTTCACGGTTTCCTTCAACAACCTTGACGTATACTTTCAGGGTATCGCCGGGACGGAAGTCAGGAATGTCGGAACGCAGCTGTTCCTTTTCAATTGCTTCGATAACGTTCATTTACTAGTTCCTCCTCAGAATCCAAGACGTTCATGTCTAGCCACGTGCTAACAGCGGACCGCCCGTTAATGCATACGCTGTATTATACCATAAGGGAAAACCCCATGCAAGAAGTTTTCCTCCCTGGTAAGGGCTGCAGCTGCCCTATTTTTTGTGCCGTTCTCCAAGCATCTCAAGAAAGAGCCGGCCGTCTCCTTTTTGCCACGTCATTGTCGAAAAAAGATCCGGACGGTGCTGGAGCGTGGCTTCAAATTCTTTCTTACGGCGCCAGGCACCAATCTTTTCGTGATCTCCAGATAGGAGAATATCCGGCACTTTTTTCCCCTCATAAGAAATGGGCCGCGTGTACTGAGGATGCTCCAAAAGGGAACCGGAAAAAGAGTCCTCTTCGGCGCTCACCAGTTTTCCCAGAACGCCTGGCACGAAACGAGCGACCGCGTCCATAACGGAAAGCGCGGGTAATTCACCGCCTGTCATGACAAAATCCCCTACGGATAGGCGCAGATCAGCTTCCTCTAGGATCCGCTCATCGAACCCTTCATAATGGCCGCAAAGAAAAATAAGATCCCGGCCAGCTCGGGAAAGAGCGGTGACGCGTGCTTGGCAAAGAGTTTCACCTACAGGCGTCAGCGCAGCCACAAGTGCATCCGGGGCGAGGCACCTGGCTTTTTCAAGAGCCGCCAGATATGTGTCCACACGCAGGACCATGCCGGCACCGCCGCCGCAGGTTGTATCGTCAACGCTGCGGTGGCGGTCCGTCGCATAATCACGGGGATTGACGCAAAGAACCTCAATGAGGCCTTCTTTTTGGGCCCGTCCCAAGATACTCACGGAAGCGGCGCCTGCAATGAGTTCAGGGAACAAGGTAATAAAAACAAATTTCATCAAATCCACTCCGGCAGTTTAGCAACAACCTTATGCTCTGCCCAATCGATGGTAAGGATGTTCTCCTTGATGGCGGCAAGGAGAATCTCCTCGCCTGTCGGGGAAGCAATCACAAAAACATCGGTACTGCCCGGGGAAATGACATCCTTTACGGTGCCAAAGGCTTCCCCGTCAGGACTTTCGACAGCAAATCCCAAGATATCCCGCACATAGAACTGTCCTTTCGGCAAGGGAGGAAGTTCCTTGGGGGAAATGACAAGCTGACGGCCCCGCAGGGCTTCGGCTTCGTCCATATTGGTGATTTCCTTCACCATCATGAGATAGACATTTTTATGCTGCCGAACGGAAACAACCGTGAGATCCCGTCCATCATCAAGATGGACAATCTTCATCTTGGCATAGCGCTGCGGCTGGTCGGTCAGGGGCATGATACGAAATTCGCCCCGCACACCATGCGGGGCGACGATTTTGCCAATCACAATTTGCTGTTCCATGGTCATCACGCCCGAAATGCAATGACCTTGCCGTCTTCAACGACAATTTCAGCGCCCATGAGAGCTTCCAGATCGGACCCTATGGTAATTTCCACGGAACGCTCCAATGTGCCGTGACCGATTTCGCTACCGATTTCGAGGTTTTCTGCTCGTTCCAGTTTATCTTTAAGCTCCTGGAGAGCATGGCCACGTTGGTTCTTTTCGTATTCAATCTGGTCCCGCATGCTGGCAACCAGCTGGGGAGCGGCGCCGGCATTGTTATCCAAGGCCTTTTTGGCACTGAATTGGAACCGTTCAAAATCAAGTTCAGCAGCCTGGACCTGGCGTTTCATATCGGCAATCAGTTGTGCCTTCAGATCTTCCGTCACCTTCGCCTTAATGGTTACAGGGACTTTTACGATCATTTTATCCATGGTTTGCCCACCTTTAATCAATATCGACGATCACTTTGACATTTTCACGGGTGGCCGCGGCCTTCATGACCATACGGATGGCTTTTGCAATCCGGCCTTGCTTGCCGATGACCTTACCCATATCATCGGGTGCCACGTGGAGTTTAAGAACGACAGTGGAACCACGCCTTTCTTCCTCCACCTGCACCTCGGAGGGATGATTGACGATAGCCTTAGCAATGACTTCAACTATCTCTTTCATAGGTCTCCTCCTTATTTCGCAGCCTTCTTGTCAGCCAGTTTGGTCATGAGGCCTTCCTTGCTGAACATGGAGCGAACCGTATCCGTCGGCTGTGCGCCTTTCATCATCCAGCTCAGAGCCTTTTCCTCATCAATCTTTACAACAGCAGGATCGACGTTGGAATCGTAGGTCCCAACCGTTTCAATGATGCGGCCATCACGCGGAGCGCGTTCATCGGCAACAACGATACGATAGAAGGGTCTTTTCTTAGCACCCATACGTTTCAGACGAATTTTTACTGCCACAATTTTCACCTCCTTAAAGGAATTTGATTTATTGCATGAAAGGCAGTTTGAATCTGCCTTTCCGTGCATACTTGTTCATCCCCTGCATGGTCTTCATGAGCTTCTTGCTCTCTTCAAACTGCTTGAGCAAGCGATTGACATCCTGGACACGCTGGCCACAGCCCGCGGCAATGCGCTTACGACGGGACCCGTTGATAATGCGGGGATTCTGCCGCTCCTTCGGAGTCATGGACGTGATGATGGCCTCCAACCTGCGGACTTCCTTGCCATCAAGATCCACGCCTTCAAACTGCTTGCTGAATTTTCCCATGCCGGGAATCATGCTCAGGATGGATTCCAAGGAACCCAGCCTCTTGACCTGTTTCATTTGGTCAAGGAACATATCGAGGGTGAACTCGTTATGTTTCATTGACTCAGCCAGTCTCTTGGCCGAATCAACATCAATGGCCTCTTGGGCCTTTTCTATGAGGGATAGGACATCCCCCATTCCAAGGATGCGGGAAGCCATGCGGTCCGGATAAAATGGCTGGAGTGCATCCAGCTTTTCACCCATACCTACAAACTTCACCGGGCAATCGGCTACGGATTTGACGCTGAGAACAGCACCACCGCGAGCGTCGCCATCAAGTTTCGTCACAATAAGGCCCGTAATCCCAAGGGCTTTATTGAAGGCCTCTGCAACCGTCACGGCATCCTGTCCCGTCATTGCGTCGACGACAAGAAGGATTTCATCTGGATGAACCGCGGTTTTGATGTTTTTCAGCTCATCCATGAGCTTTTCATCAATATGCAATCGCCCGGCTGTATCGATGAGGACCGTATCGCACAAAAGGGCATTGGCCCTTTTGATGGCCTCTTGGGCAATCGTCACAGGGGAGACCTCACTGCCCATGGAAAAGACTGGCATGTCCAGTTCCTTTCCAATGACTTCGAGCTGGGTAATGGCAGCGGGACGATAAACGTCACCAGCAACCATGAGCGGCTTCTTTCCATTTTTGCGGAGGTAATTGGCCAGCTTTCCGATGGAAGTAGTCTTACCTGCACCCTGAAGCCCGGCAAGCATGATCACCGTAGGTGGATTCGAGGAAAATTGGAGCTTGCTCTGTTCCCCGCCTAAAAGGGCTATCAGTTCCTCGTGGACGACTTTGACGATATATTGACCAGCGGTCAGGTTAGGATCAATTTTTTGACCTTGCACCCGTTCCTTGATCTTTGTGGTAAATTCCTTGACAACCTTGAAATTGACATCTGCTTCCAAAAGGGCCAACCGCACGTCCCTCAAGGTTTCCTTAAGGTCCTGCTCCGTAACGGTCTTTTGGCCGCGAATCTTTTGGATGGCTGCCGTCAATTTATCGGTCAGCATTTCAAAAGCCATGGTGTACCTGCTTTCTGTCTGGCCGTGGGACCTCTAGGTCCTTTACCGACTTATGTAGTATAGCGGATAAACAGCAAGGTGTCAAGTATTTTCCCTTGACACCTGATTTTCATGCATCACCCATGACCTTATGGATGATGTCTTCAATTTTTTGAAGCCGTTCATCCCCTAGTCCTTCTTCCTTGAGCGCACCCAGGAGATGGAGGGCCCCCCGCAGTTCAAACTGCATGGATTCTTCCTTTTGGAGGACGCGGAGCTTCTTTTCATACTTTTCAAGGGACTCCTCTACTCGCTTTAAGAGATCATAGACAGCCTGCCGGCTTGTTCCGCCGGCATCAGCAATCTCGCCAAGGGACAGGTCATCATAAAAATACTGTTCCATGATTTTTTGCTGCCGCACCGTAAGAAGACTCCCATATACATCATAAAGTCTGCCAATGCGGATCCTTTTGGCAAACAGCGTCTCATCCTGCATGAAGCTTTTTCCCTCCTAGGAAAAAGGAATGTGGGAGGAGAACTTCCTCCACGGATCCTTTATCATGATACTGATGGGTCATGTCCTGACCCATCGAAGAGATTCTTTTCAAGGGACGGAGCAGACGCCACACGAGGCTTTTTGACAGCCTTTGTCCTACGTTTTCTCCTGCTTCTGCCAAAAAGCCCCAAGGCCTGTTCCCGTTCCTTTTCCCGCCGTTTCTTTTCTTCCTTGTTGCGATCCCAATAGACATAATGACGGGTATAACGCTTTAAGAGCGCACTGTCCGGATTGCTTTCCTTTTGGAGATTGCCTAGGCCATAAGCTTCGGCAATCATCTTGCCCAAGGTTGCATTGACGCTGTGGGCCGAATAGGTTTTCACCGCTTCCTTGTATTCCTTCAAAAGGGCCGGGTCGCGCTCGATGAACAGGAAGATTTCATCAGTCAGGCGTTTTGTAAAAGCGGTAATGGCCTTCCGCCCCAAACGTTCAATCTTTCTTTTTTCCCGCATAGGCTACTCCCCTTTGCGCAGAGCCTCATAGGCCATCTTCATGGCCTTTACCGTTGCTGTGATGTCTTCAGCGCCGAGAATGGAACTGATCATGGCGCAGCCTGCGGCCCCGCACTTCATGACTTCCGGGAATTCCTTTTTACCGATACCGCCGATTCCAACAATGGGAAGGGAAATGGCCGCAATGATTTCCCGGAAGGGACCGAGGCCTAGACAGGACGCATCCTTTTTAGTCTCTGTTGGGTAAAGGGCGCCCACGCCGAGGTAATCGGCGCCGCCACGAAGGGCCGCCTGCGCCTCTTCAAGGTTATGGGCAGAAATACCGATGATGGCATCATTTCCTAATTCCTGCCGTCCCCGGGCAAGGGATTCATCGCTTTGTCCCAAATGGACCCCATCAGCGCCGATGGCCTTGGCGCAGGCAATATCGTCATCGACAAGAAGCGGTACGTCGTAGTGGTCGCACAGGATCTTGACCTTGCGGCCAATGGCAATACGTTCTTCCGTCGTCACGTCCTTTTCCCTCAGCTGGACCAAAGTAATGCCCGCTTGGAGGGCTTCTTCGACAGCTTCATAAAAATCGCGGCCCTTTTTGTCCGTCACCTTTCGGTCCGTGACCAAATAGAGGCTGTAATCAATGGTTCGTTTCATTTTGCTGGCCCTCCTTTAAAAAGGTTATAAAGCCTATGCCCCTCGTGTTGGCTGATGGCATCCATCAAATGGGCCCGGAAGGTCCCAGGGCCGGGAACGTCCTTTTCCGCAAGTTCAGCTCCCGTATTCATGACCGTAAGGCCCCATAGGGCAGCATAAAGGGGGGATTCAGGATAGACTCCCAGGGCTGCCGCCATAAGCGTTCCCGTCATGCAGCCAGCCCCCGTAATCCGGCCCAGATAAGCCGTTCCATTATGAGCCAGATAAGTTACGGTTCCGTCGCTTACAGCATCAGTGGCACCCGTTACAGCAGCCGTGCAGTGAAACTTGCAGGCCAAAGCTTTGGCAATCCGTTCCGGATGGTCATCAGAAAGGGAATCCACGCCCTTTCCCCCTTCGCCCTGCCAAGAAAGGAGGGCCTTTCCTTCGGCACTGTTGCCCTTGATGACCGTGATGGCCCCAGTCTGAAGCAGGGTACGGGCCGCATCAAAGCGGAAGGACGACGACATGACCCCAACAGGGTCAAGCAGGATAGGCCGTCCACAGGCAGCGGTTCCGACAAGGGCTTTTTTCATGGCGCCATAGGTTCGTTCATTCATAGTTCCCAAATTGAGGACCAAAGCGTCAGAAAGCTGTGAGATGGCGGGCATTTCCCCTTCCTCGTCAGCCATCATGGGAGATGCCCCAATGGCAAGGGCCGCATCCGCACAGAATCCGGCCGTCACATAATTTGTTATGTGATGAACCAACGGATGATGGGACCGCATGGCCTCACTGATGGAGCAAAAGGCCTTTTCAAGGGGCATCATTTCCCAATCCCTGCCTTTTCATAAAGAGAGACAAAGTGATGGATAGGGCCGTGCCCATGACCGACAGGAAGGCCATGCTCAATGCCGAGTGCCACATAGTCCTTGGCAAGTTGAGCCGCTTCTGGAAGGGTGTGGCCCAAAGCCAATTCTGAAGCAAGGGCGGACGATAAACTGCAGCCCGTTCCATGCGTATTGGAGTTATCGATATGACGGCCCAAAAGCCAAGTCCCGCGCCCATCTTTTTCCAAAAGATAGTCATCAGCAGTCTGGGCAAGATGACCGCCCTTAAGGAGCACAGCCGCACCGCAGGCATCTAGGATTGCATGGGCTGCCTTTTCCATATCGTCTTTTGAGCGGATTGTCATGCCTGATAGGACTTCTCCTTCCATCATATTCGGCGTGATGACTGAAGCAAGGGGCAGGAGCTTTTCCAAGAGGGTCCGCCGGGCCGTCTCCTCAAGAAGATAGGCTCCGCTTGTCGCCACCATGACCGGATCGACAACAAGATAGGAAGGTACATAGGCTTTCATCTTTTTCGCAATGGTCTCGATGATGGGCGTAATGGAAACCATGCCCACCTTGACGGCATCGACATGAATATCGGAAAAAACTGCATCAATCTGGGCGGCGACAACTTCAGCGTCAATATTTTGGATTCTCGTAACGCCGGTCGTATTTTGGGCGGTTACTGCAGTAATAACACTCATTCCAAAGGTGCCATGGGCAGCAAACGTCTTTAGATCAGCCTGGATTCCCGCGCCGCCGGAGGAATCAGAACCTGCAATGGTGAGCAGATGTTTCATGATGGATCTTCCTTTCCTGTACAAAGAGCGTCCTGCCAATTTGACAGGACGCCAAGAACCGTAGGAGCCGGGCTCCCTACTTTACTTTGCGGACCATATCAACGATATGATCAACGGTGAATCCATATTCTTTATAGACCGTCTTACCCGGACCAGAAGCGCCAAATGTATCGATACCGATGACGTGGTCCTCGCTGCCCGTATAGCGGGCCCAGCCCGTACGGACACCTGCTTCGACGGCAATCGCCGGTACATCCTTGGGAAGGACGCGGCGTCTGTAGGCTGCACTCTGGCTGTCAAAAAGATCCCAGCTGGGCATGGAAACAACTTGAACGCCGATATGACGTTTCGTCAATTTTTTCTGGGCTTCAAGGGCTAAATGAACTTCACTGCCTGTAGCAATGATAACGGCCTTGAGGTCTTCTTCTTTCGGGCAAGGGCTCAGGATGTAAGCGCCTTTGGGTGCACCCTTAGCAATCACTTTGGCATAATCATGAAGAACGGGCATACCCTGACGGGTAAGAAGCAGACAGGTCGGACGGTCTTTTGTTTCACAGGCCGTCTTCCAAGCAGCCGCTGTTTCAAGGGCATCAGCAGGCCGAATGACGGAAACGTTAGGAATCAGCCGCAGGCTCATGGCCTGTTCAACAGGCTGATGGGTCGGACCATCTTCACCGACAAAGATGCTGTCGTGGGTAAAGACAAAATGGCTGCCAATGCCCATCAGTGCGGCCATACGGATAGCAGGACGCATGAAATCAGCAAAGACAAGGAAGGTCGCGCCAAAAGGCAGGAGCCCGCCGTGGAGGCTCAGCCCATTGACGATACAGCCCATGGCATGTTCGCGGATTCCAAAGTGGATATTGCGGCCTTCCGGTGTTCTCGCGGAGAAGAACCCCTTGCCCTTCATTTCAGTCTTGTTGGATGGCCCAAGGTCAGCACTGCCGCCGACAAGGCTTGGCAGTGCATCGGCAAGGCTTTGCAGGACTGTACCGGAAGCAGCACGTGTAGCCGCGCTTTCCGTACCATCAAAGATAGCCATGAGTTTCTTGAGATCAAGATCGACCTTCCCATTCATGCGGTCCACCAGTTCTGCTGCAAGATCAGGATATTTTTTGGCGTATTCATCAAGAAGGGCTTCCCATTCAGCCTCTTTTCGTTCTGCCGCGGGAATCTTTTCTTCGAAATGAGCCCGCACTTCATCAGGCACATAGAAGGACTTTTCCGGATCCCAACCGGCGGCTTTTTTAGTGGCAGCCACATTCTCAGCGCCCAGCGGTTCGCCGTGCGCACTGGCCATATCCTGGCGCGGACTGCCAAAACCAATATGGGTGGGAACAATAATGAGGGAAGGACGGTTCTTTTCTCTTTTGGCTTCCTTGATGGCTTTGGCCAGTTCTTCCACATCCTCAGAGGTAGAAACACGCAATACCTGCCATCCATAGGCAACAAAACGAGCCCCCACGTCTTCCTTGAAGGCAATGTCCGTATGGCCTTCGATAGTGATCTTGTTATCGTCATAAAGGAAAATTAATTTGCCTAGTCCCAGCGTCCCTGCAAGGGAAGCGGCTTCAGAAGCAACACCCTCCATCTGGTCGCCGTCGCTTGTGATGCCATAGGTATAATGGTCTACCACGGGGAACCCCTTTTTGTTGTAGCGGGCAGCAAGCATCTTTTCTGCCATGGCAAGACCTACGGCCATGGCAAATCCATGACCTAACGGACCGGTTGAAACATCAACACCGGGCGTGACCCCATATTCCGGATGGCCCGGGGTCAGGGACCCCCACTGACGGAATTGTTTCAAATCATCAAGGGAGACCTTGTATCCAGCCAAATGAAGCATGGCATATTGCAGGGCAGAACCATGGCCTGGCGAAAGAACAAAACGATCGCGGTCGAACCAAGACGGATCCTTGGGGTTCACCTTCATGAAACGATCCCAGATCGTATACATAAGCGGAGCCGTTCCAAGGGGAAGGCCGGGATGGCCGGAATTGGCAGCCTGGACTTCATCAATGGACAAGAAACGTAAGGTATTGATGCTTTCTTGATCAATTTTTTTCATGAAAACAATATTCCTCCTACCATAACTCGGATATTGGGTCTTTCCTTACGATTATAGGATATTTGGCTTGGTTTCGCAACAAAGCTTCCAAAAAAGGGGCCGCTGCCTGCGGCAGCGGCCATGACGTGCTTATTTTCCTTCTTTTTCCTTGGCCTCCTCAATGATCTTTTCAGCCATTTTTGGCGGAACGTCCTCATAATGATCGAACTTCATCTCAAAGGTTCCGGTTCCTTGGGTCAAGGCACGGAGGTCAACTGCATAATCAAGGATCTCCGCATATGGCACTTGGGCCTTGATACAGCTTCTTCCATCTTCAGCGGTCTGCATACCCATGATGCGGCCCCGCTTGCTGTTAAGGTCGGAAATAACGTCGCCAGTAACCCGTTCATCACAGTAAACATCAAGGTTATAATACGGTTCCATAAGAACGGGTTTTGCTTCCGCGCAGCCTTTCTGGAAGGCTTGGTTAGCCGCCACCTTAAAAGCCATTTCCGAAGAGTCGACCGTATGATAGGAGCCATCAAGAAGGGTGATCCTGATATCAACTACAGGATAGCCCGCAAGGACTCCATGTTCAACGGCTTCGCGCATACCCTTTTCTACGGCTGGGATATACTGGCGAGGAACGGCACCGCCGAAGATTTTATCGACGAATTCAAAGCCTCCACCAGGCGGCAGCGGTTCAAGCCGAACCACAACATGACCATACTGACCATGACCGCCCGTTTGTTTCTTGTATTTGCCCTCAACCTCTGCCGTGCCGCGGATGGTTTCCTTATATTCCACAATCGGTGCACGAAGTTCTGCTTCCACACCAAACTTGCGTGTCATCCGCTCCATGATGATTTCAAGATGCTGATCCCCCATGCCACTGATCAGCGTTTCCTTTGTTACGTTATTGCGAGTTACAATGAAGGTCGGATCCTCATCCATGAGTTTTGTGAGAGCGCCGGCAATCTTTTCTTCATCACCCTTCTTCTTCGGATAAATGGCCCGGCTGTACATAGGCAGCGGGAATTCAATGGGCTTAAAGAGGACGGGGTTGTTCTTGTCACTTAAGGTATCGCCCGTTGCCGTGAACTGGAGACGGGAAATGACCCCAATATCACCGGCTACAATCTGTTTCATAGGAATCTGCGTCTTCCCGCGCAAGGTAAAGACAGGCCCGACTTTTTCCATTTCCTCACGGCTGGCATTATAGACCGCACTATCCGCCGAAATGGCACCGGAAAAGACCCTGACAAAACTCAGACGGCCCACAAAGGGATCTGCCGTTGTCTTAAAGACGAGAGCAGCCATAGGTGCGTTCGAGTCGCGGACTTCCGTTTTGCCGGTGGTCGGATTTTCCACTTCAAAATCATTGAGAACGGAGGGGAAAGTATAGTTTACGATGGCATTCAGGCAGCGGCCAAGGCCAATGTTCTTATACGCACTGCCGCAGAGCACAGGGAAGATGATGCCTTGCCGGATACCTTTAACAAGGCAGTTCATGATGACATTGTCTGGAATTTCCTCACCTTCAAGGTATTTTTCCATAACCTCATCATCGGCTTCGACAGCCGCTTCCACCATCTTGCTGTGAGCATCGGCGACCCAGTCCTTCAGTTCATCCGGGACTTCGATTTCATCGGCTCCATTGCCGTTGCCGCGGTAGGCCTTCTGATTGAAGACGTCGATGACACCACAGAAATTCTCTTCCTTGCCCAAAGGCAGATGGAGCGGCAGAACCCGTTTACCAATCTTGGTCCGGAGGTTATCCATGATTTGATCAAAGTCAGCATTTTCACGGTCCATCTTATTAACGAAAATCAATCGAGGCAATCCGGCTTCTTCTGCGAGATTCCAGCATTGTTCCGTTCCAATCTGGACCCCGCTCGTTGCACTGACCACTATGAGCACACTGTCAACGGCGCGGAAAGCGCCCTTTACTTCAGCTACGAAATCAGCAAATCCCGGGGTATCAAGGAAGTTGATCTTGACATCGTTCCATTCAACAGGCGCAAGGGTCGCACTGACAGAAACACCGCGCTTGATTTCCTCTGGCTCAAAGTCCGTTGTTGTCTGTCCATCCTCCACTTTGCACATCCGGCTGATGGCGCCGCTGCGATAAAGCAGGGCTTCCGTAAGGGAAGTCGTCCCTGCACCGCCGTGCCCTACAATAGCAACGTTCCTGATTTTATCACCTGTGTACTCTTTCACGTTATTGCCCCCTTTATATCGAATCTATTCGTAACAATCTCATGGTATCCTTTTTCGCTGATTTCTTGGAATTTTCCTTCTTTTCTTGCATGACTTTCCTTAACGGTAAAAAACGCCTCTTAATCTGTATAGTAAGTTACAGATCAAGAGGCGTTTCACTGCCGTGAATATTAGGTTTAGAAAGGATCTGAAACGAAGCGATAACATCCTAGGACGATTTCTTCTCCTTCCGTTTCCGGTGGTACAGAAGTCCCCCATAGACGATGATAACAAGGGTAGTCAAGACGGCAAGGCGGTCCATATGGGCCCGGAAATTGACAACATCATGCCCTACGACGACTTCAAGTGCGGTTGAAGGGAATTTGCCAATCAGATTGGCAATAATATAATCCCGTGCGCTCATCCGGCTTACGGCGCCCAACGCGGTCAGGATTCCTGACGGAAAATAAGGCAGCGTCCGGGCAAGGGCCATAGCTGTAAGCCCGCCCTTGCTGCTCATTTCATCAAGGCGCTTCAGGTTATTGCTCTTTGTAATGAGCTTTTCCGCTTCATCACGCAAAAAATAGCGAAGCACAAAAAAATTAAGCACCACACCGACGGTTTCGGCCAGCCAGGATACAGTAATCCCAAGAGGCAGACCAAAGATAACACCATTTGCCGTTGATAAAAAAATGGAGGGCAAAAATCCGAGGGCATTGATGAGGACATCGAGAAAAAAGCTGACCACGATGGCCCAAGGGCCAAAGCTCCTCAGATAATCCGTTGTCTCCTTAAGATTGCCGCCGCGGGCCAAATGACACAGATTTTCCGTAACGCCTGGCGCAAAAACATGGATAGCCAACAGGCATCCTATAAGAAGCAGAAAAGTAATACATTTAAAGCTTCCGCTTTTCCAATTAATTTTTTTATTCATTTCATCCATCCTTCAGTCAGGAATTAAAAATCTGTTCAAACCGTCCATCAAACTGGGTGGTAGCGACGCCTTCCTCAATGAAACGGGCCCCTTGGGGATCGGCCATAATCCGTTTGGCATATTCCCGTGCTTCCACAAGGGTATCCGTATCACGAAGGATATCCGCAATATAGAGGTCGGGCAGCCCATGCTGCCGAACGCCAAAAAGCTGGCCGGCGCCTCTAAGTTCCATATCTTTCTCGGCAAGCAGGAAGCCATCACTGCAGCTGCGCATGATCTGGAGCCGTTCCAATGTCTGGGGCTGATTCGAACCGGTAAGCAGCACACAATACGATTGACTCGATCCACGACCGACACGGCCTCGGAGCTGGTGCATCTGGGCCAGTCCAAAACGATCCGCCCCTTCAATGATCATCAGCGTCGCATTGGGTACATTGACGCCAACTTCAATCACCGTTGTAGCAATGAGGACCTTGGTCTTTCCACTCACAAAATCAGCCATGACCGCATCCTTTTCCTCTGCTTTGAGGCGTCCGTGAAGGAGGCCGCAGGGAATACCCTTCAAAAAAGTCTGGGTCAGTTCCTCATATAGGTCTGTCGCGGATTTTGCATCGACCGTGTCCGAACCCTCAATCAGAGGGGCCACAATGTAAGCCTGATGCCCTTCTTTCACTTGATGGATAAGGCCAGCATAGACATCGGCCCGTTTTTCATCGGTGTAGCACAAGGTCTTGATTGGTTTGCGTCCTGGTGGGAGCCCCTTCATAAGAGACACATCAAGATCCCCATAAACGGTTAAGGCAAGGGTTCGCGGAATGGGCGTCGCTGTCATGACAAGGACATGGGGTGTATAGCTTGATTTTCCCGACAAGCGGGATCGCTGCTCCACGCCAAAGCGATGCTGTTCATCCGTTATGGCAAGTGCCAAGGAGTGAAAAGTAACGGCATCTTGGATCAGAGCGTAGGTCCCAACGACGGCCTTGATGGTGCCGTCAGCAAGTCCCTCCAAGACCTCCCGCCGAGCCGCTTGCCCCAGGCTCCCCGTAAGCAGGGCTGTATGGATGCCCAAAGGTTCCAAGACCTTCTGCATTTCTTTGTAATGCTGCTCTGCAAGGATTTCCGTTGGTGCCATCAGACAGCCTTGATAGCCATTTTCAGCAGCTTTAGCAAGCGCCAGCATAGCGACAGCCGTCTTTCCTGAACCAACATCACCTTGGAGGAGACGATTCATGGGTTCAGGACTTTCCATATCATCATTGATTTCCTGCCAAGCTTTTTTTTGGCTTTCCGTCAAGGTAAAGCCTAAATGGTCCAAAACAGACTGCCATAAGGGCCCGCAATGACCCATCTTGATACCTAGGCTCCTTTTCTTGATGTTGGCTCGATGGTGCAGAAGCCCACACTGGATAAAGAAGAGTTCCTCAAAAATGAAGCGTCTTCTTGCTTCTTCCATTTTTTCCAAGGACGGCGGGAAGTGAATGGCTTCCAAGGCCTCATAGCGGGAAAGGAAGCCTTTTTTTCTCATGATCCAATCAGGCAGGCATTCAGGGAGATGGTGCTTTGCAAGAAGCAGGGCTTGGCGCACAGCAGAACGCACATTTTTTTGGGTAAGACTGCCGCTTAAGGCATAGGTCGGCAGGATACCCGGAGCTTCCGGATGCTCATCTTTGACCTTGGAAATGACAGCCTGAGTGACAGCCTTGGCGGTTCGTCCCGGACCGACTTTCCCAATGACAAGGACATCATCCCCATTTTCCAGATACCGTACGGCATAGACCTGGGCCCCAAAAAGAAAGATTTCGGCAAAAGCCGTCCCATCGCTGACCACGACTGACGCATAGCGCATATTCCGAGCACTGCGCCGTTTTATGATGCGGGCAATCTGTCCGCGAAAAAGCTGCATGGAACCATCAAGGGTCAGTTCCCGGATTGTCTTTACATGAGAATAATCAAGATAACATCCTTGACGGGGAAAATGATTCAAGAGGTCTCCAATCGTCACAATTCCTAGTCCTTCGAACTCAATCGCCTTTTTAGGACCAATCCCTTTCAAGGAGGAAACGGGCTTTTTCCACCATGGCAGTGACTGGGTTTTGGCATCTATTTTTTTCATTGATGGATCCCTCCTCTATGATTTCTTTTAATCATACCAGATTTTCTGTCCTAATGGGGGCATTTCCTATGGTCTTCAGGATTTCACCAAAATTTACTTGCAAGAAACTCTTTGTTTGTGTTAAAATACTTGCATTGAGTTAAAAATTAGCATTGCCTTATTAGCTAGAAGGAGGTGGGACCATGGCATGCATCTGTGATATCTGCAAGAAAGGTGAGCTGAGCGGCAACAATGTCAGCCATTCCAATAGACATGTGAAACGTTCTTGGAAGCCTAACATTCAAAAGGTCAAAGCAGTTGTAGACGGCGAAGTCAAGAGCGTTAATGTTTGCACTCGCTGCTTACGTTCCGGCAAGGTGACCCGCGCCATCTAAGCTAGAGGAAACGGTAGGAACCAGTTACTTCGGTAACTGGTTCTTTTTTATTTCTTTACGCCAAAAGATTGCCGCAGTAGGGGCAGAATCTGGCATCATGAGGAACCTGACGGCCACAGTGAGGACAAGGACTGTCCTGCGTATACGCCTCTATTTTAGCTTCAAGCCGTTTCATGAAGGCTTCTGTTTCCTTATTTTGTGGCCGGAAGCTATAGACCTCAATCCGTTCCTTATGAATATCAAGGATGACCTGACAGCCTTCTTCTACGGGCGTCACAACGAGGGAAACCTCTTTTTTCTTTGGCTCGCCAAAAAGAAAGGTTTTTTCTCCCGTGAGGAGACTTCCCTGAAAAAGATGCTCCTTTTCATCCACTTCCTTTAGGCTGATTTCCATCTCCCGGGCTGTATCAAGGGCAAGCTGCCAAATGACAGTGACAGGAAGACGATATTTCCGTTCGATAAGGCTGCCGCCGCTGCCGTTGATTTCCATGGCTTCACTCCTCCTCTTCCTTGACAGAAACAATGGCGTCTTTTCCGCTTTCAACACGGGTTCCTTCTTTTTGCAGCAGCGTAATGGATGCCGCGCCACCCGTCACAACAAGGGGAGTCACAGGATTCATTTTCTTGCTGGCAAGAAGGGAAAGATCAACCTGAAGAAGCCCCTGTCCCCTTGAGACGGAATCACCTTCCTTTACAAGGGCATCAAAGCCCTCCCCCTGTAAGGAAACGGTGTCGATTCCCACATGGATCAAGACTTCCACTCCCTTGGTACTCGTCAGGGCAATCGCATGTTTCGTATCCGGGACATAGGCAATCGTACCGTCACAAGGTGCGGTTACAAGACCGTCTTCAGGCATGATGGCCGCTCCCTCCCCTAGGGTCTTTTGGGAAAAGACGGCATCAGGCACCTTTTCAAGAGGAATCACACGTCCCGTCATAGGGGCCAATAATTCTGTTTTTTTATGGAAATTAAAAAATCCCATTGATGATCTCTCCTTACAAGTTGAAACCCATTCTACCATCTGGATATAGCAAGAAAGGGGCATGTTCGTGACTTTTTTCAGAACATGCCCCTTTTTAGGGTCAAGAATCAGTGGCTTTGCAGCGCCGCTTTGCGGGACAGGTTCATGCGTCCCTTAGCGTCGATTTCAACGAGCTTAACAACAATTTCATCACCCACGTTTACCACGTCTTCCACTTTTTCCACCCGTTCCTTGGCGAGTTGCGAAATGTGGACCAAGCCTTCCCGGCCAGGCATGAATTCAACAAAGGCGCCGAAATTCATCAGGCGTGTGACTTTACCTGTATAAATCTTTCCAATTTCCGGTTCAGCCGTAATGGCATTGATGGCTTCAATAGCTTTGTTGGCAGAGGCCTGATCAGCAGCAGCTACGTAAACCGTTCCATCTTCCTCGATATCAATCTTGGCACCGGATTCCTCGGTGATTTTCTTGATGACCTTACCGCCCGGTCCAATCACATCCTTGATCTTGTCCGGATTGATCTTGAGGGTCGTAATTTTTGGTGCATGTTCCTTGAGGGAAGGCCGCGGTGCCGGGATACATTCAAGCATCTTGCCGAGGATATAGGCACGGCCCTTGCGAGCCTGTTCAAGTGCCTGTTCAAAGATCTGACGGTTGATGCCGTCAATCTTGATATCCATTTGGATGGCCGTAATGCCTTTTTCCGTACCGGCAACCTTGAAGTCCATATCACCATTGGCGTCTTCAAGGCCCTGAATATCCGTCAGGATGGTAATATCATCCCCTTCCTTGACAAGGCCCATGGCCACACCGGAAACAGGAGCCTTGATTGGCACGCCGGCATCCATCAGGCTGAGGGTGCTGGCGCAGGTACTGGCCATGGAGGAAGAACCGTTCGATTCCAGGACTTCTGAAACCAGTCGGATCGTGTATGGAAATTCCTCTTCCGAAGGAATAACCGGAAGCAAGGCCCGTTCTGCCAGGGCACCATGGCCGATTTCGCGGCGGCCCGGACTGCGCAGGGGTTTTGTTTCACCGACGCTGTAGGGCGGGAAATTGTAGTGGTGGATGTAACGTTTTGTCAGCTCCGTCCCAAGGCCATCAAGGGTCTGGGCTTCGCGGAGCGGCGCCAAAGCAAGGCAGTTGAGAACCTGGGTTTGACCGCGTGTAAAGAGGCTGCAGCCATGAGGCCGGGCCAAAAGACCAACTTCGCAGCTGATAGGACGTACCTCATCAAGGGCACGGCCGTCCGGACGGATCTTATCATGGGTAATGATGTGACGAAAGACCTTCTTGACAAGCTTCTGCACAATATGGGCAATATCGATTTCACTTTCAGGATAAAGCTCCACAAAATGTTCCAGGATCGCTTCCTTGGTTTCGGAAACCATCTTGTCGCGATGAAGCTTATCGGGATCCATGAGGGCATCGTGGATCTTCGGTTCACCGTATTCCATGATTTCCTTGGAAAGGGCTTCAGGCGGCACATAAGGGGTAAATTCCATCTTGGGTTTGCCTACTTCAGCCTGAATCTGTTCCTGAAAAGCAACCAGTTTCTTGATTTCTTCGTGTCCAAACAAGATGGCATCAAGCATGACCTGTTCGGAAACTTCCTTGGCCCCAGCTTCAACCATGAGAATGGCCTCTTTGGTTCCGGCAACAGCAACGTTCATTTCGCTGACCGCAGCCTGCTCAAGGGTCGGGTTGATGATGAATTTTCCATCCACGCGGCCAACACGGACACCGGCAATCGGACCTTCAAAAGGAATATCAGAAATGGAAAGAGCGCAGGAAGCACCGATCATAGCAGGAATATCAGGTGCATTATCGGGATCGACGGACACAGCCGTTGCAACAATCTGCACGTCATTATGATAGCCATCAGGAAACATGGGACGGATTGGTCGGTCAATGAGACGGCTCGTCAGGATAGCCGTTTCAGGCGGACGGCCCTCTCTTCTCAGGAAGCCGCCAGGAATCTTCCCGACAGCGTACATCTTCTCTTCAAAATCAACCGTCAGGGGAAAGAAATCAACCCCTTCCCGCGGTGTATCCGTACCGGTGACAGCAACCACAACGGCTGTTTCCCCATAGCGGATGAGAACAGACCCATTGGCCTGCTTGGCAATCTTGCCTGTTTCGATGGTAAGGGGTCTGCCCCCCAGCTCCGTGCTAAATGTATGCATCCTCTGCATCCTCCTTATTGACTCGTTAAGCATTACCCATAGATTATACTACAAACTCAAAAAACTTTGTATAGAACTTTACGGATTTTCCGTTCGTTGCAGACATAAAAAAGCTGCCATACCCGTTTGGGTACAGCAGCCAATAGCCCATATATTATTGTTCGGAGGCTTCCTTATCGTCGGAAAGGGCTTCTTTCAAAGTATGCCAAGCAAGAACCGCACATTTGACGCGAGCCGGCATATTGGAGATATTCTTCAAGCTGATGGCATCTTCCAATTCTTCCAGTTCATCGTCATCGGTCACTTCCCTTTTGATCATATCGAGGAAAAGATTGACCAGACGGAGTGCTTCCTTGACGGATTTGCCCTTGATGAGGTCAATCATCATGTCTGCCGAAGCCTGGCTGATGGCACAGCCATGGCCCGTATAGGCCGCATCCTTGACGATGCCGCCTTCGATATCGGCCTGGAGGGTAATGTCATCACCACAGCTCGGATTATGTCCATGCTCCTGGAGCGTGAACTTATCCAAGGCACGTTTGTTCATCTGGTTCTGGTTATGTTCCAGAATGATGTCCGAATAAAGTTGATTCATATCCACGCTGCTCATTGTATCACCCTTTTAATCCTTGAATCCCATCTGTTTCCGAACAAGAGGAAGCTTGTCCAGGAAGTAGTCCACTTCTTCGATGGTGTTATAGATATAGAAACTGGCACGATTCGATGCTTCGACATGGAGGTGATGACCCAAAGGCTGGGCGCAATGATGGCCGCTGCGAATAGCAATGCCATAGCTGTCAAGGATCGTCGCCACATCGTGAGGATGCACACCGTCAATGGTAAAGGCAATGACACCAACCTTTTCTTCCGGATCTTTGCTGCCCAAGATATGGACATAAGGAAGCTTCATTAGGCCTTCAAGGCAGTGCTTGGTCAATTCATATTCATGGCGCTCGATTTCATCAAAACCAAGGTCTTCAAGATAATCGATGGCTGCATGAAGAGCAACCGCTCCTTCCACATTTTCCGTCCCTGCCTCAAATTTAAACGGGACCTGTTCAAAGGTCGTACTCTGTTCCTGCACATATTCAATCATGTCTCCGCCAGAGAGGAAAGGTTCCATGGCATTAAGGAGTTTCTTCTTGCCATAAAGGACACCCGTGCCAGCAGAGCCCATCATCTTATGACCGCTGAAAGCATAGAAATCACAATCCCACTTCTGGACATCACTCTTCATGTGAGGTGCGGATTGGGCTCCATCAAGGACGGCAATGGCACCAACTGCATGCGCTTTTTCAATGATCTTTTCAATGGGGCGCTTCATACCAAGGACATTGCTGACCGCAGCAAAAGCCACGATTTTTGTCTTTTCGTCGATCTTTGCCAGGTCTTCATCCGTAAAATGGCCTTCTTCATCAAGGTACATATAAACAAGCTGGGCCCCTGTACGGCTTGCCACACGTTGCCAAGGCACAATATCGGAATGGTGCTCAGAAATGGGGATGACGATTTTGTCCCCTGTATGGAGATTCGCTTCCCCATAGCTTCTGGCCACTAGGTTCAGAGCTTCCGTCGTATTGCGGACGAAAATGACCTCATCGGCACTCTTGGCATTGATGAAGCGGGCAACAGCTTCACGGGCGCTGTCATACAATTCCGTGGCTTCAATGCTGAGGGTATGGGCCCCACGATGGGGGTTGCCATTATAGTGTTCCAATAGGTCCACCATGGCATGGATGACCTGATAGGGCTTTTGGGTCGTTGCCGCATTGTCGAAATAGACAAGGGGATGACCATTGACCTTTTTAGTTAAGATTGGGAAGTCTTTCCGTACATTTTTCATCGCAAATTCCTTTCTGGGTACAAAACTCCATTTTCTCCCGTACTGCCCGGAGAGCCTTGTTCGCCAGGGTTTCATCGCCTAACTGGTCAATGACCGGACGGATATTGGATTCAACAATGACAAGACGAGCGCCGTTTTCGCTGAGGCCGCGGCTCATCAGATAAAAAAGCATATCGGGGTCTACCTGGCCGGAACTTGCGGCGTGGTTGCCAACGACATCATCTTCCTTGCAAAGAAGCAAAGGAACGGAAATGGAATGGACGCCCTTATTAAGGAGCAGACATGTATCTTCTTCGTTGCCCACAGCTTTCTTGCCGCCTCGCAGAAAATCGATCGTGCCGCGGAAATATTTGCGGCTGGTTCCCATGAGAGCTCCCGTCGTGAGAATGTCCGTATTGGTCTTGATTCCTTGGGTCGGAACCCAATAGGAAAAATCAAAGAGCTGGTTTTCACTGCCAAGATACATGGTCTGACTCTTGAAGTCCGACTCGTCGTGATCAAGATCCGTGCGGACATAGACCAAGGTTTCCTTGCCGCCCACTTCAGCAGAGACAAACTTCACCTTGCTGCCCTTGCCATCATGGGTATAGCGCTGATCAATGTGACGGACATGGCTGCCATGGATCTGGACCTTGCTGACGTTCACATTTGCGTTCTCGCCAGCCTCTACATAAAAGAGGACATTAACGAGTCCGTCCGGGGCATCTCCTTCGAAAGTCGTAAAGACCTCGACATCGCTATTTTTGCCCGCCTTGATATAAAGCTGTCCCACAAGGGCAGAAACCGTCTCTGAGAGGCCGTAGTCAAGCCACACCTTGGCTTTTTCCCCATCCTTGACGCTGATTTCACAATTTACATTGCCCTTTTCCAAAGCATCCTTCATGGATTCCTGGCTTGCACCGGCAAAATCCTCCAAATTCGGAACGCGCCGGCCCGTAAAGAAAGTGACTTCAGCAGAGCCTTCATGCCGTTCTTCTACAGCAGCCTCAGGGACAAGCTTTACTTCCGGAGTTTCCAGTTCCTGATGGTTTACTCTCATCCAACGGAAAGTAGGACGAGGCAGTTCATTGAAAATCTGTTTCATGCTCTCCTACCTCCTTACATGGAACCTTTGAGTTCCAGATTGATCAAATTGTTCATTTCGACAGCATACTCAAGCGGCAGTGCCTTCGAAACCGGTTCAACAAACCCACGGACCAGCATGGCCCGTGCTTCATCTTCACTCAGGCCGCGGCTCATAAGATAGAAGATGGCTTCATCAGAAATGCGGCCGATCTTCGCTTCATGCCCAAGGTCCACATTGTCATTCTTGATGACAATGGCAGGGATCGTATCGGACTGGGACTGTTCATCCAGCATAAGGGATTCGCAGCTCACGTTCGATTTGGCCCCTTCTGCCTTTTCCCCAATGACCACGCTGCCTCGATAGATGCAGACGCCGCCATCTTTGGAAATGGATTTGGAATTGATGTTGCTCGTCGTGTTCGGAGCATTGTGAATTACCTTGGAACCCGTATCAAGATACTGTCCCTTACCGGCAAAGGTAACTCCTGTAAATTCGCAGTGGGCGCCTTCCCCATTGAGGATGCTCATAGGATACAGACAGGATGTATGGGAGCCGAAGGACCCAGTAACCCAATTGATGGTTCCGTTCTTACCAACGACGCAGCGCTTCGTGTTCATGTTGTACATATTCTTCGACCAGTTTTCAATCGTCGAATAAGTCAGAGTGGCTTCATCGCCAACAAAAAGTTCAACACAGCCGGCGTGTAGATTAGCCACGTTGTATTTTGGGGCACTGCAGCCTTCGATGAAATGAACCTTGGCCCCTTTACCGACAATGATCAGGGTATGTTCAAACTGTCCAGCTCCTGGCGCATTGAGACGGAAATAACTCTGCAGCGGAATTTCAACATCAATTCCGTCAGGAACATAGACAAAGGAGCCGCCGGACCAAACAGCGCCATGCAGAGCGGCAAACTTGTGATCTGTAGGCGGAACAAGCTTCATGAAGTGACTCTTGACGATATCTTCATATTCCTTAAGTGCCGTATCAAAATCTGTATAGACAACGCCCTGCTTGACAAGGTCTTCTTGGATGCTGTGATAAACGACTTCCGAATCATACTGGGCACCTACACCCGCAAGGGAAGTCTTTTCCGCTTCCGGAATGCCCAAACGGTCAAAGGTATCCTTGATATCATCAGGAACGTCGTTCCAGTCCGCCTTCATCTGCGTATCAGGACGGACATAGGTGACGATATTGGCCATATCAAGACCGCTGATATCAGGGCCCCACACCGGGTACGGCATTTGATTGTAGATATCAAGAGATTTCAGGCGGAAGTCGCGCATCCATTTCGGCTCATCCTTCTTTTCGGAAATCTCCTGGACGATGTCCGGTGTCAGGCCAGCATCGGTCTTATAGGAATACTTGAAGTCATTCCTGAAGTTATACATGTTTCCGAGATTGTCGACGGAATCGAAAATCTTCTTTTCCTCGTCCAATCCGGTTCTCTTTTCTTCCGACATAATGCTCACCTACCTATCAGTTCTTATAGGCGTCGTAGCCGTTTTCCTCGATCTCACGGATGAGGGAAGCATCACCGCTCTTGACAATCTTACCAGCAATGAGGACGTGCACCACATCGGGATGCAGTTTTTGCAGGACCTCACTGTGGTGCGTAATGATCAGGAGAGAGTTGTCCTCATTGTGATATTCGTTGACGGCCTCTGATACGATGCGGACAGCGTCAACATCAAGACCGGAGTCAATTTCATCGAGCATAGTCAGTTTCGGCTCGAGCATGGTCATCTGGAGAATCTCATTTTTCTTGCGTTCACCGCCGGAAAACCCATCGTTGACATAACGGTCCGCATAGGAGCGATCCATCTTAAGGGCATCCATCTGTTTATGCAGCTTCTTGCGAAAGGGCATGATTCGCTGGGTCTCACCGCTAACCGTGCTCTTGGCATTGCGAATGAAGTTTTCAACTGAAATGCCCTGGACGGAGATAGGATTCTGGAAGGCCATGAAGATCCCTGCCTTAGCCCGTTCGTTGACTGGTTCGTGAGTAATCTCCTTTCCTTCCAGATAGATATGCCCTGCTGTGACCACATATTTCGGATTTCCCATGACTGCGTTGAAAAGGGTTGATTTGCCAGCCCCATTGGACCCCATGATGACATGGGTCTCGCCCTTATTGATGACAAGATCAAGTCCCTTGAGGATTTCCTTTCCTTCGACAGCCACATGCAGCCCTTCGACTCGTAATAGTTCACTCATGTCTCTAACCTCTCTTACTTGTATGATCCTACGATAGAATTTAAATCATATTCCTTTACAGTGAATTCTACCTTATTCCGGTGCGTTCTGTCAACTTAAATGTTACAGTTAGCACAGTGGCCTATAAACGCATGAATCCACGGCGCAAGCGGAGCAATTCCCCCGTTTTTTCCATGATATCCTATCAAGATACCGGAATTCATTATAGGACATTTTTTCAAAATGTACAAGATATCATAGTGCAAATAGGGGGAATTCCTATCACAAAGAAAAGACTGTACGGAAAAGAGATCCCGTACAGTCTTTTGAGCTGCTTTTCAGCGAACAAAAAGATAGATGATATAGACATTAAGCATGGCAGCCAGCCCTGTCACAAAGGTTCCGAACGTCTGTGCCCGGTACCCATCTTGGACTTCCATATCACCAAAATTTGTAACAACCCAGAAATAGGAGTCGTTGGCATGGGAGACGGTCATGGCTCCAGCTCCGATGGCAATGACCGTTACCGCTGCAAGGATAGGAGTGCCAAGGCCCAAGGTCGTCATAAGAGGCGCCATGATGCCGGCTGTCGTTGTAATGGCCACGGTAGAAGACCCCTGTGCCGTCTTGAGGATAGCTGAGAGAATGAAAGGAAAGAAAATACCAAGACCAGCAAGCGTCGTCGAATTGGCCTTGATGAAGGCAACCATGTTGGTCGAAGCGATAACCTTGCCCAGAACGCCGCCAGCTGCCGTAATAAAGAGGATGGGGCCGCAGACTTTCAGGGTTTCATTCGTCAGTTCATAAAAAGCCTTGGCCTTGTCTTCCATGGGGCGGGACGCAAAGAGCAGAATGCCAAGAAGGACGCCGACACTGATGGCAATGATCGGGGTCCCGAGGAAGGTTACAATAGGGATCTTATTCCCCGCCATATTCATAGCGCTTGAAAGGGCCATCAGGAGAATCGGGACAATGATAGGTGCAAAGCTCATAAAAGCACTGGGAAGTTCACCATAGCTTTTCATCAGTTCTTCATAGGTTTCCGTCATTTCCCCGGCTTCACCGGCTTCCATAGTCTTTTCTTCCTTTGTTTTGATTTTACCGCCAATGTAGTTAGCATAGAAGTAGGCCGCAATCATCGGAAGAATGGAAGCACAAGCCCCCATAGCAATGACAAGGATCAGGTTCGTATCCATCTGCATGCCTTCGTAAATAGTGTTTGCCGCGGCAATCGGGCCGGGTGTAGGCGGGATGAAGCAATGGGTAATATAAAGCCCCATGCTCATGGCTACAGCAGTAGCAACACCAGAAGCATGCGTACGGCGCACTAAAGCCTTCCGGATCGGGTTCAGAATAACAAAACCACTGTCACAGAAGACAGGGATGGATACGATCCAACCCATAATGAGGACGGCAAGAGACGTATTGTTTTTCCCAACAAGCCGAACGACGCAGTCTGCCATCTTGAGTGCAGCCCCGGTCTTTTCCAAAAGGGCACCGACGAGTGCCCCCATAATGATGACAATGCCGATGCTATTGAAAGTACCAGCAAAACCAGCACTGACAACATCGGCAATCCCGAGGACTTTGCCCGTCTTAACCAAAGGAATGCCGCCAATAATGCCAAAGATAACGGAAACAGTCAAAATGGACAGGAAGGGATGAATGTTGTACTTAGAGATTGCAAGAATCATAATGATGATGGCAAGAATAAATGCAATCATAAGAGGTATACCTGTCAAAATAATCAACTCCTTTCAAATAATGGACGACCTTCCAGTCCCTTCTGGAAGGGGAAAAAGAGGGAAAAAGAAACCCCTCTCATTTCTTATACACAAGTATACACCGAATTTGCTCGATTGAATACAAAAAATTAAGAAAAATGTTCCACCTTGATATGAACTTTGATACATAACGAAGCGTCAAAAAGGAAGTCTGCCTATGATTTTGGAATTAACGTAAACGGAAATGAGCTGCGCCCAGTAAAAAAGGGGAATCATACGAGTCACCAAAAAATACGAAGACGCCTCGCCCTCAGGAAATACGTTACCAAAAAGGGACGAATAAATAAGTCTTTAGCTTGAACACTCCTTATGAAAAACATGATTAATGAAGGAAGCATTTCACTTTCACTTGGCTTATTGTAAGAATAGCTTCAAGGCGCTTCAATATGTACTGCATAAACACAGAGAAGACTATATGCGAAGTCTTCAAGATCAGATCCAAGGAATTCGCAGAGCAGGGTAAAAAATGGCTGACCGCAAGAAACAGATAGGCTGACTGCAGAGTCATATTTCCTGCTCCTAAGAAGAAAGAGATGGACATGTCCATGCAGTTTCGTTCAGTCATAAAAACAATCTTCCCCAAGGCGTGCATCGTGGCAGATCGTTTTCACATGATCCGCTTAGTCCAAGCTCTTAAGATCAAACATAAGAAAAACACCCCACTGCCTAAAGCAAGTGAGGTGTCAATCCAACCGGCAACTTCCTATCCTCCCGGACCGTTTCCAGTCGAGTACTTTCGGCGTTTAAGGGCTTAACTGCTGTGTTCGGCATGGGAACAGGTGGAACCCCTTAGCTATCGTCACCGGATTATGTTGTTGAAGGCATGAGCCCTCAAAACTTCATGAAGAGACTTCCTTGTCCTTTTCGGACTTCGATGAAAACTTGGCCCTTAAGTCAAGCCCTCGACATATTAGTACAGGTCAGCTTAACACATTGCTGTGCTTACACATCCTGCCTATCAACCTTGTAATCTTCAAGGTGTCTTACTAGATTACTCTATGAGA
>NZ_AULA01000028.1 GCF_000425045.1 Acidaminococcus intestini DSM 21505
TATGACAACAGTATTATGGAGACCTTTTTTGGTCGGATGAAAAATGAAATGTATTACGGAAGCGAAAAAGAATACACCTCGTTCAAGGTATTTGCTAAAGCAGTGAAAGAATACATTCATTATTTCAACAAGGAAAGGATTCAGAAAAAAACAAAATGGATGCCTCCCGAAATATATCGGGAAACATCCACTAATGCCATTTAACTAATTTATATGCGTCCAGTTTTTGGGGTACACATCACCTCTCACGGTTCGCATTTTTGTCATTTTTATTTGGTGCACAAATCGCGCCAATTTGATGTAGTTTCGCACCGTCATACGTCTCGTTTTGGTGCCCATTAAGCGGGGATGGCTGCAGCGCAGCAGCTATGTTGTCACAATGCCGTTTTTGTCCATGGATGAGCAAATGCATAAAGAAAGAGAGACTGTAAAAAAATTAAGAGGATTCATTTTTTCACAGTCTCTTTTTTGCGTACCCGCACTAGATTTTTTCCAGATCAATCTCATCCCGCTTGATATGGTACTGTAGGTTCTGCCGGCTCATGCCAAGTTCCCTGGCGGCGGCAGAAATATTGCCGCCCGTCCGTTTGAGGGCCTGCACAAGGGCGGCACGCTCCACATCGCGAAGGGTCTTGCGGCTCCGTCCCAGCTTTTTACCCATTCCTTGGGATAACGACTGCAGTGAGCTTACCGGTACTTCCATATTCACAAAATGCTCGGGCAGGCATTCCACCGTAAGGGTCGCCCGTTTTTCCGGCAGCATGTTCATAGCATATTCGATGGCGTGCTGCAATTCCCGCACATTGCCTGGCCAATCGTAATGGGTAAAGATATCAAGGACGTGGGGATCGACAGTCTGGACATTCCGTTCCAGCTGCTTATTGTAGCGGGCAATGAAACTTTGGACCAAAAGAGGAATATCTTCTTTACGTTCCCGCAGGGGCGGGATGCGGATTCCAACAACACCTAAGCGGAAATACAGGTCCTGCCGCAGCTTATGGGCGGCAAGAGCTTCTTCAGGAGGGATATTGATGTTTGATAGGACGCGGACATCCACTTTCCGTTCCCGCGTGCTTCCTACGCGCCGCACCGTACCTTCCTGGAGGACGCGCAGCAGCTTGGGCTGAAGATTGATGTTCATAGAGTTGATTTCATCAAGGAGCAGGCTGCCGCCATTTGCCTGTTCAAAGAGTCCTGGATGGGATTCGGCGCCTGTATAGGCACCCTTTTCTGTTCCAAAAAGCAGCCCTTCAAGAAGGTTTTCCGGGATGGCCGCACAGTTGATGGCAAGAAAGGGTCCCTGTGCCCGTCTGCTGGCGTTGTGGATACTCTGGGCAAAAAGTTCCTTGCCGGTTCCTGTTTCACCGTAGATCATGACAGATGAAGAGGACTTTGCTACCTGCTTGCAGCGGTCCACAAGAACGCGCATGGAATGGCTTGATGAAATGATATCTTCAAAATGGTATTTTGCATGGAGCACACTATCGTGACTTTTTTCCCCTTGATCTGGGCATCCTGGCGGAGTAGTTCATCCTGCAATTCAAGGATCTTGCGGTGCAGGGAATCAAGCTGACTGAAGTCTTCCATGACGCTGTACGCGCCTAGGACCTGGCTGTTTTTAAAGATGGGATAGTTATCCGATACGATATCAACTTCTTTCCCATTGAAGGTCTCGTATTGCTGGCGCTGGTTAAGGTAAGGTTTTTCCGCTTTAAGGACTTTGGGAAGCAGGAGCGGCATATCACTTTCACTCTTATAGACTTCATCCATACTCTTACCAACAACAGTTTCATTGAGCAGACTATCCATGCGAACGGCAGCATCGTTCAAAAAGAGGATTTGTTCTTTTTCGTCGCATAAAATGACGGACTCGCTGATCCGGTTCAGGACGTTTTGAAACATCTCCCGGTACACGTCGCAGGCAGCATCCCGAAAGACGATGAGTTCCATGCCTTCCGGGATTCCCTGCACAAGCGGGCACTTGACGCGGCGCACCCATTTTTCAAAAGCAATATGAGCAATCTGTTTATCTTTCAAGGGAAGCAAAAGAGGCCGTGCATTATCGGGCACAGGCGTACCAACCCCTTCAGACATTGCTAAGAAAGATTTACCCACTTCATTGATGGCCGCAATGATTCCATTTTTCTGGACCAGCATGGCTCCCATGCCAAGGCCTGACAAAAAAGTCATGACTTCCTGCCACTTCATGTTCTTCAACCACCCTATCCTAAACTACATTTTCTCTCGCACCCATAATAGCCTATTTATTTTATCATAGCCCAAATTTTTCCCTGCGTAAAGAATTTACTTAGGAATGAACGATTCGGGAAAACGCGAAAAGACCTGTCGAAGACAGGCCTTTTGCAAAAGAAATGATTTATGCGTCGGAACCGATTTTCAGGACTTCGCGCATGAACTTGATGCTCTTTCTCATGCCTTCCAGTTCCTTTTGGCGTCCTTCTTCGAGGCTGTATCCGCTCAGCGGCAGCTCGATTTCAAGGTCAATGGTATCAAGTTCTTCCGGCGCTTCAGCGCGCAGGATCTTCATGATTTCCACAACATCGACGTCACCGTCGCCAATGGCACAGCCCAAGGAGTGGGTCCCGTCAGGATCAGCAAAGATTTTGTTGTCGCAGAAGTGGACGCAGTAGCAGTAAGGCGCCATTTTCTTTACGCATTCAGCAATGCCTTCGCCGAGGATGAGAGAGTTGATCGTGTCGCAGCAGGCTCCGATCTGGGGATGGTTGAGTTTTTTCACCATCCAGACTACTTCATCAGCAAAGAGGTCACAGTGGTTTTCAATGGCAATCTTGAGACCATATTTTTCAATGGTAGGGATGTTCTTTTGGAACTCCATAACCACGCGGCTCATCTGTTCCATGGCTTCCGGTGACATGCATGCATGTGTGAAAGGGCGGGAATGACGAATATCCGTGCTGTATTTGACGAGTTTGGCCCCCATAGCATGGGCAATTTCCAAGGATTCCTCAATGGTCGAATTGACGCGGGGATCACTCGGAGCATCAAAGGAGATATTAAGTTCCAGGTCAAGGCCCCGTTTTTCTGCTTCCTTTTTCACCATTGCCAGGTGTTCCGGGCTCGTATCGTTGTCGAGGTCAACAAGGGTGATATGAAGCACTTCGATATGTTCCTTTTTGGCAAGGTCCATGAGGTCGATGAGGGAACCGGCCTTTTCAAAAGCATAGGTCTTGCCTTCGCTCTGGAAGCCCCAGCTTTCCCCGTAACCGCTCAGGTGAAGGGTATAACTGTGCATGCCGAGTTTGAACTTTCTGTTGCTGTTTTTTCCCGTAATCTTGTCCATTTTCAATTCTCCTTTGTTGTTAGTTTATCCAACAGCGTCGATGCCGTTAGCTTCCCGGAAAAGTTTGGGCGTCATTCCCGTAATGCTGTGAAAAGCCCGGGTAAAGGTGGAATTGCTGCTGTAGCCGACCATGATGGCAATGTCCATCATGGAATAATGGGTCTTTAAGAGCAGTTCTTTCGCCCGCTCGATGCGGATACGCCGCAGGTAAAGACTGGGTGAGCAGCCCGTCTGCTGCTTAAACCAATCGTTGTAGTAAGTCACATTGTAATTTTCCATTTCAGCCAGCTGGTTCACTGTAATGGGCAGGTCATAGTGTTCGCTCAGATAGCGGATACTTGGGGCTGCGCAGTTATTCATCAGTTTGCTGTAAAGGTAGCTATAAAGATAGGATACAGAATTGCTTTCTGGATTCTGCCGCAATTCGGCCTGGATGAGCTCCACGAGCTGGGCAATCTGCCCCACCATAGAAATGACGATGGGGTAGGAAAGCATAATGCCTTCCTTTTCATCGACGATTTCCTTTGATAGATTGATGGCAAGGAGTTTTCCTCGATAGCTGCACTGATGATCCATCTTAGGCGGTACAAGGCACAATTCCTGGGGTGTGACAGTATAGTCCGAATTGCCAATGGATAATTCCATCGTTTCTCCCATAGGCACGAGGATTTGGGGATATTCGTGATGATGGGCACCAAAACATTCCTGAAAGACCTCGATATCAAACTTTTGGCTTAACATACTCATTCCCCTCTCTCAAAGAATCAGTAATCCGCGTAAAGAAGGTTTTTGATGACAACGTCAAGGCCCTTGACCTTGGCCGAAATCCGGTCATCAGGGGCAGCCACTTCGTCTGTTTCGGGAGCCGCCTTAAGGCGATGGCTCTTTGAAGCAAGAAGGGGGCTGCAGAGCTTCACATTCATCAAGAAGAGCCACAGCGTCGGCACGGTCATGATAAGACCGCCGATGTTAAGCAATCCCTTGACAGCATTCATGCCGCCTGAGACGACAAGAAGATAGGCGACAGCGGAAATGGCCACACCGAGGATGATCTTGAGGGTCTTCGGCGGTTCAGCGTCAATTTCCTGACCGTGGACGCAGAGCGTTGCAAGCGCTGCCGTATTAGGGTCTGCCAACGTGATGAAGGACAGGCACACCGTAATGAGAAAGGCGAGCTGTACGAGCTTCCCCCGCGGCATGGTGCCAAGGACCTGATAGAGAGCAGTCTGCATGCCTTCTTTTTGAATCATGGCCCACACATCAAAGGTTCCACTCGTCTGGACGGAGATGGTCTGGCCAGCGAAGATGGCGATGAAAAGGCAGCAGAAAAGGGACGGAACAAGGATTTCCACAAGAAGAAATTCCCGCACGGTGTGCCCCTTCCCCATGCGGGCAAGGAACATGCCGATAACGGGTGCATAGATAAAGAAAGAATTCCAGAAGGTGATTGGCCATTCGTTCGCCCACTGATCCATCGGGGCCAGCGTATTGTTGTACGTGATTTTGTGCCAGAAGTTATCCATAATGTCGCCAATGGCTTCTGTACCGATTTTTCCAATGAAGATGGAATCTCCCGTTACGACGACGTAGAGCATCAGACCAAAGAAGAAAAACATGCACGCCGTAGATACATAGGTAAGCCCCTTATTGATACCCGTCACGCAGGAAATGATGAAAAAGCCGGCCACAACAACGGTCAGGATGAAGTACATAAAGGGTCCCTGCGGGATGCCAAAGACGGCATTGATACCGCCGCTGATCTGCATAAGACCCGCTGCCATGGAGTTTGAGACGCCGCAGGCAACGGCATAGCCGCAGAACATGTGAAGCAGGCTCGTCAAGTGACGGTGCTTGCCACCTAGCGTGCGTTCCAGCATGGGCCCCATGGAAAGGGACTTTTGGTAGTTAAAGCAAAGGAGCGCAAAAGCGCAGGCCGGAATGGAATAAATGAAGTACTGGACAAAGGACCAATGAAACATGGCCTGACTGACAGCAAAAATCGCCGCGTCCCTGCTTTCCGGCAGGGCGTGGATGGCAGCCGGCGGCTGCATGAAATGATAGAGCGGTTCGCCCATGGCCCAATAAAGCAGACCGCAGCCAATACCGCCGCAGATGGAAATGGAGTACCACTGCCAGGTCGTAAAGTCCGGTTTGGCATCAATTCCGCCAATCTTGACATCACCCCATTTGAAGATGATGAGGACCATCCCCAAAATGACGGAAAAGACAGCAAGGAGGTTGATCCACCAGCCAAAGTAATCTCCTATGAGGTAGAGCATCTTTGACATGACAAAGCCAAACTTTTCCGTAAAGAAAATACCTAAAATGATTTCTATCGTAAGAAGAAGCCCAATGACGATGAGGACTTCTTTATATAATTTTCCTTTTAATTTTTCTTCCATCGATTCATGCCTCTCTTTTTAGGTTTCAATCATTGTACGGTAATATTGTAGGTACGAAGAATCTTGCGGCAGCGATCCATCATATCCAGCGTCGGGGTCTTGACGGATTTCATCATGTAGTCGCGGCCCAGTTTCTTATAGGTCACACTCCCCAGTGCGTGATACGGTAAAAGCTGCAGATAGACCAATCTGTCAAGATTTTGGCAGAATGTGCCAATCTTGTGGAGTTCTTCCTCCGAATCGTTGACTCCAGGAATGAGAGGGGTCCGGAGAATCATCTGAAACCCTCCCTTCTGGCGGTCCAAAAACTTAATATTATGAAGAATGATGCGATTATCAACACCGCAGTACTTTTTGTGAAGGCTCGGCGTGACCGCTTTGAGATCAACGTAAAACGTATCAACATAAGGAACCATAGCGGCAATAGTTTCTTCTTTTCCAAAGAAACTTGTTTCGACGGCTGTAGAAATGCCTTCCATCGAGGCCGCCTTCAAAAGAGCAAGAGAGAAATCAGGCTGGGCCAGGAGTTCCCCTCCGGAAAGGGTCATGCCCCCTCCGGAGATGAAGTAGAACGCGGTATCCTTGCGGACTTCCTTCATGACGTCCGTGACAGTCATTTCCGTTCCATAGGATTTACTGCCGTCCACCGTCGTTTCAACTTGAAACGCCTGACTTTCCGGCGTGGAACACCACTGACAGCGAAGCGGGCATCCTTTTAGGAAGACGACTGTCCTCATGCCATCACCATCATGGATGGAAGATCGCTCGATGCGAAGCACCATTCCTTTTGTCTGTTCCAGCGTCATTGCTCCTCATTCCTCTCTTGTCTTAGCCTATTGATTGTCCTTAACGGGCTGATTCGGTCCAGTGGTTGATTTCCGTACGTCCAATGATTTCATCCTGCGTTTCCTTGCCGAGTTCGACAAAGAAAGCTGTGTAGCCAGCCACACGGATGAGCAGGTCGCGGTGATCGTTCGGGTGTTTCTGGGCATCGATCAAGGTTTCGCGATCGACGCAGTTGATCTGGGCATGGTAAACACCAAGTACGCTCATGGTCTTTACCATGTTCATAGCATGAGTCATACCGTTTTCACCCTTGATGAGATCCGGTTCGAACTTCATATTGAGCTGCGTGCCCTGGGTAAAACGCGCATGCGGCAGGTGGCTGACTGATTTTAAAAGGGCCGTCGGGCCATTGACGTCCGTACCGCCCGTAGCACCGATGCCATCCGTGAGCGGTGTCGTTGCCTTGCGTCCGCTCGGCAGGGCCCCTACCCACTGGCCAATCGGCGTATTGCCTGATACAGGCAACATACCCAAGGTCATCTTGCCAAAAACCGTATCGTATTTTTCGAACTGGTCTGCCACATGGTTGAAAATTTCACCGACACAGAAGTCAGCCCGCGGATCATCATTGCCATATTTTGGGGCTTCAAGGCAAAGCTTCTGGATATCTTCATAACCTTCGAAGTTGGCATCGAGGGCCTTGATGAGAGTATCCATGGAGATCTTCTTTTCATCGAAGACAAGGTACTTCACATCAGCGATGGAGTTGATGATATCAGCCTGACCAACTGTAATGACACCGCCGCCAGCATTGTATTGGGCACCGCCTGGCTGGCTGTAGTCCTTGCCGACTTCCATACAGTGCTCATAGCTAAGAGACAGGGTCGGAACAGGGCGATAGTTCATGCTCAGGTAATCAAGGAGCTGGTTGCAGCTCACGATGACATCAACGGCATAGTCAATGTGCTTTTTCACGGCAGCAAAGAAATCGTCAAAGGTCTTGAAGTTTCTCGGATCCCCTGTGTGGATGGAGACCTGTTCGCCCGTAATGCGGCTTTTGCCGTCATTTAAAGCAAATTCAACCATGGCACCCATATTGATATCGGCAATGTCCGTATATTGCTTCATCTTCCCAGACAGGTTCGTTTCTACGCAACCGCAGGGGTTCCAGTTCCAAGCTTCACGAAGAGGAATGCCCTTGTTCTGGAGCATCTGGATACCTACATCGTTGGAGTAGATGGCCGGCATCGTAAGGCCCATGCCGATGGATTCGATGGCTTTACGGAGCAGGGAATCAGGGTTCTTGGAAATGCTGTAGGTCATGGCCATGTTCGGTTCCTTGAAACGAACATCTTCCGTGGCCTGAATCATCATGTAACTCAATTCGTTGCTGGCGTCGTTGCCATACTGGTCAATACCGCCGCAGCTCGTCTGGACCGTAATGCAGTAGCCGGCGGCATACTGAGCTGTAACTTCATCCTGGAAAAGGGACATTTCAGCCACTTTGATCCACAGGCAGTCAAGAAGTTCCTGAGCATCGTCATCCGTGAGGATTCCCGCTTCCTTGTCTTTCTTATAGTACGGATAAAGGTACTGATCGAGTCGGCCCAAGTTATAGCTCGAAGCATTCTGTTCCATGAAGCAGGCATATTCATAGGAAATGATGCTCTGGCAGGCTTCATAGAAGGTGCGGGCCGGATATTCCGGTACGTGACGGGTGACTTCAGCAATCTTTAAAAGTTCAGCCTTGCGAACGGGATCGTCGCATTCAGCGGCCATCTTTTCAGCAAGATCGGCATGACGGTGGGCCAGCAGGATGACAGCGTCAGCAGCTTTGATTTCTGCTTTATAGAAGAAGCTCTTTTCAAGGTCGCCCGGGTTGGCATCGTCCAGTTTAGCCAGGGCATCTTCTGCTTCCTTACGGATTGCAGCAAGACCCTTGGTGAGGATGCGCATCCAGCCCGGCGTGTTTTCGCCATAGCCGCGAACAGCTTTACGGTCGATGAAGATGGCGCCGTTGGCACGCAGCCGTTTGGCATCTTCTGGAAGCATGAGGTTCCAGCGGTCAAAGACGCATTTATTTTTCCAGTAATTCTGGACTTTTTCAGTGTAGACTTTCTTCCCTTCTTCACTCAGGTAGAAGGGGTCGAAAGGACGGGTGCTGATCGTGTCCAGTTCTTTTGCGATGACGCCAGAAGCGCTGTCCGGGTTCAGGATGCCGCAGCGAGGTTTAAAGCCAACACCTCCGACCAGCAGTTCATGAGGCTGGATATAGATGTTTTTCTTGGCGCATACATTGTAGTAGCCGTTGGCGCGCTGGATGATCCAGGGCTGCCCTTCCATCTCCTTGAACCCCTCTGTAAAGAACGCTGCGTCGTAAACGTCCATGTCAACGCGGGTTTGGAGGTACTGCTGACGCAATGCCTCAATTCGTTTCATGTACTCTTTTGCCATAATAATGCCTCCCTTTTCCTGCAATAACGTGATTTCCCAGGGAAATCTTTAAATGACTCCATTCATCTACCTTATTACGTAGCAAATCTTATGCCAATTCTCATATTTTTTATTCCGTTTCTAGGTGTAAGAGTCGGAATTATCAGTCTACTTGCGCCTTCTCGGTTTTTTATCTATATCATTTTGTGCAGTTTCTTTTCTTAAGGTTCTTTCTAAACAGCTCCCTATTATGCTAATTTTGCACTTTTTGCATGCAAACTATTTTGCGCTTCAGTTGGAGCAGCATATTCCCTGCCCATTTATTTGCACCCTTGGATTTATCAAGGCTAATGGGAGAGTTTTTCTTCAGCATCCCGCAGGGAATCATACCCATAAGCATGGACCGTTGCCCGCAGAATTTCTTCGTTCAGGTTGACGTCTTTTTCCAGGCAGCCCATGAGATAGGCCTCATAAAGGGCCAAGGTCGCTTCTGAATAAGTCAGGAGCTCTCCTTTGAGATAAGTCTCAAAGGCTGTATCAGCACTCCCGTCCTGGGTAATGCGCCTGCCTTTTTGGGAAAGGGCCGGGTATTTTTTAGCGATTTCTTTCTGCCAGTCCATATGGATGGCAGCAATGCGCAGGACGCGTCCTTTCTTTTCATCTGTAACTTGAGGCAGCAGATCCCGCACTTCCTTAAATTCCTTAGGCGAGGTCCACATCATCATATACCCGTATTTTTCGGCAAGAAGGTTACGTCCTTCTGCCTGAGCTGCCCTTAAATCGTTTTCATAACTTTCCAGAAGGGGCACATTCCAGGAAAGGAACTGGCTGCCCCTCATGATGAAGAAGGTTTTCCGATCATCCTGGCAGGACGCCCGTCCGCCGATATTACGGACCTTATCAAAAAGAGTCCATTCCCGCTCAATGAGGCGCTGAATGAGTTTCATTTTTTCCATAGTCTTGGTTCCTCCATGATATTGCGGCGGCGCAGCTCGTCGTCGTTGATCTTTGCCTGTACGTAAAGTGCATGCTCTGTAAGAAAAGTCCCCACGCCTTCCGGAACAAGTCCTGCATCCATCAAGGCGCGGGAAAGTCTTCCTGAAATTGCTTCCATGAGGGCCATGGACCGTTCTGTGTCCTGCGTCATAAGAAGGTCTTCAAATAAAGGCAGCGTGCCATACGTTTCGGAAAGGGTACCTACGCTCCGATAAAGCCATTTATAAAAAGGCGCATAGGCGTGGTTCAAATGATGGATCAGCTGCATAGCAGAAAAGAGAAATCCACTCTTGGAAAAAGTCATGGCTCCTAGGTCTTTCCGGGCAGTGCAGCGAGGATAGTTATACTGCCCCGCTTGAGCCATATAAAATAGGTCATGGGCCATCTTTGTCAACCACACATCGCGGGGGCAGGCGGTTTTGAGCCGGTGCCTTGTTTCTGTCATCGCTCCCGGTGCGTCATAAAACAGGGACCCGTTTACAGCCATGGAAAGACGCGCTTCATCGCAGTGCATCCAGTCCGCCAAGGTCTGGGGTCCTTTTTCAAATCCAGTTAAGCGCTGAAAAAAAACTTCTATAATAAGGACGCCAACTCTCTTAGGACCGTCCAATTCCCGCCGAGGCGGCATGCAAAGGAAGCTTTTGGGAAGGGATGCATAGAGCTGACGAAGCCGTTCTTCCCATTGGGGGGCGTCCTTTTTCTCAAGAAAGAGCATGACGCCGGGGCCCCAATCATGGTCCCGGGAAATGGCGTCATCAAAAGAAAAACATTCGGACCCTTCGCCGCAAAGGCCCGCCGCAAGGTGGGGCAGCACGTCAGGAAGATCCGTTTCGATTTTAGGACGAGCCACTTCTTCCCAAAAGCGGTGCGAAAGAGCAAGTCCCTGCATCATAGCATCTCTCCCGTAAGGCGTGACGCAAGGGTTTTCATTTTCTTCACCTTACGGTGATTTTTGCCCCATAGAGCTTCGTAAATAGCGCCTGCCATAAGGCAGCAGGCGGCTGCCTTTTCGCGTTCCCCCATTTTTTCGTAAAGGGTGCCCCGATTTTGAAAGGTAATGCCATATTCCTCATTTTCTCCGAAAAAGCGTTTGACCCAATCTGCTGCTTCTTCAAAGTGACGAAGAGCAAGGTCATACTGCCCTTTTTTGGTATAAAGGCTGCCTAAACCGTTAAGGACCGCTCCATAATGGACGCGACCTTCTTCCGGACAGGCTTCATAGGAGGATTTAGCCATCTTGTAAGCTCGCAGTGCCTCGTCGTCCTGGTCCATACCTGCATAAAGAATGCCCAGGTTGCAGCACGTAATGGCCCGTTCTTCAAAGCGATCACTTACTTTCATGAGCCGTGCCAAGGCCTCTTCAAGAGCAGCCGCGGCTTCTTTAGGGCGTTCCATTTCCTGATAAAGAATGGAAAGGTTATTGAGACAGGATAAATAGGCATAGGATTCCTTCTCCCCCGCCTCAGTCAGGATCTCCATGGCCTCGTCATAAAGGCTTTTGGCACCGCTGTAATCTTTGGCCAGCCGTTTTGTGCCCGCAAGATTAATGAGAAGCGTTGCATAAGGAACGCCCCTCGTCTCTCCCCGATCATCAAGGATTTCCTTTGCCTTCATAAAAGCGGCATAGGACGCTTCATAATAGCTGCGGCCGCGGTAAAAGGAGCCCAGTTCATTTAAGGCTGACAGCATAAGGTCAGATTCTCTCCCCTCTTCATAGGTGCTGTTTGCAATTCCCGTTAGATAGGCTTCCACACCTGCCGCGTCGCCCTTTTCGTAAAGAGCATCAAGGTGCTCATAGAATTCGTGGACCGTTGTCATTTTAAGTTTTTCCTTTCTGATGAAAAGAAGGACTTCCTTCACGCCCGTCCGGCATCAAGAAAGCCCTCCAAATGGTCAGTGCCTTATGGCTGGTTGATCACACATTCTTTTTTTGTGTCCGCGTCAATACGATCTTTATTGATATCCATCCAAAGGTCACAGTTCTCAATCCCCAGTTTTTCCGGATTGAAATAAGGCATTTCCACACCGGCATTACGCTGCGCAATATAGTCATCATAGGTTTTCTTGACAACAGGCAGGAGTAGGAGCAAGGCGATGAGATTGAACCAGGCCATGAGGCCAAACATGACTTCACTGATGGCCCACGCCGTCGTCGCCGTTACGTTAGCCCACACGAAGAAGAAAATCGGCATCAAGATACGAATGATCCAAATTCCTGTCTTACGCAGATGGGGATGAGTATCCTTCATCAAATAAGCAAGACCCGATTCGCCTTCATAGTAGTAAGCAATACAAGTGGAATAAGCAAAACAGGTAAGGGCAATGGCAACAAGGGAACCGCCAGCACCAAAAGCGGTCTTGGCCGCCTCCTGGACCCAGACAACACCCGCCGTATTGGTTGCTGCCTGTTCGGCCATGGCAGAAGACCCGGACCCAACATACATATAAGCCTTTCCATCAGGTCCAAGGACGTTGAAGCAGTCCGTAACAAGGGCCATCATGCCGGAACAGAAGCAGACAAGGACGTCAACATAAACGGAAAACGAGTTGACAAGGCCCTGGGTGGCAGGATGCGGCGTTTCTGCCGTTGCACCAGAAGGCGGCGTTTCACCAAAGCCAGCGCCGGAAGAATTGACAGCACGTTTGACGCCGTAGGAAAAAGCAGTTCCCATCATGCCACCGAAGACAGCACCCGAATCAAAAGCACTGTCAAGGACCATCCGAATGGTCGGCATAAAGGCATCAGCCTTTGCAACCATGACGTAGATGGCAAGGACCCAGTAACCAATGGTCATAAAGGGAACGATAATAGTCGAAATCTTGGCAATGCGGCGGATTCCGCCAGAAATAACAGCAAAAAGCAGGAGAGCAATGACGCCGCCTGTAACAGGCCGGGCAACGCCAAAGCTGTTTTCAAAAGCCATGGCAATATTGTTGGCGCTCGGTCCCGTTACAAGGATTGGTACGCCAATGCTGCAGAACAGGGCAAAAACAATGGCCATAAACTTACCCAAGGCCTTATGGCGGATGCCTCGCTCCATATAGAAATAGGGGCCGCCGCGGTACTGGCCATCCTGACGGATCTTGTAGATCTGACCTAAGCTGTTTTCCGTATAGGAGACAGCCGATGTAGCAAGGGCCGTTACGAGCATCCAGAAGACTGCACCCGGTCCGCCATAGAGGATAGCTACCATGACACCGCCGATGTTGCCGACGGCAACACTGTAGGCAACAACGGAACAGAACGTTTCAAAAGGAGACAGTCCTTCCATGGAACCTGAGCCCGAGCGGAGGAGCTTCCATTGAAGAGGGATCTTCGTAATATTGCCAAATTTCATGGCAAAGCAGAAAATCAAAGCCGAACCAAATGTCAAGATGATCAGAGGGGTGGACCAAATCAGGTTATCTAACCACATAATGAAATCAGACATAAACTTTCCTCATTTCTTTGACAGATAGGAAAGCCACATCTGGCAGCAAGTGGAACCTCTCGGTCCCAGGAAAGGGCGTCCTCAAGAAATTCCGTCAGCGAGTCGCTTCTTTCCCTTGTTACCAGTTAGGGCTTCCTAGGAGAACCATATTCAGTTAGTCAGGGTCCCTGTTGCGTACGGGGTGCATCTTTTTCTTTATTAAGGTAAAGTGAAGAGGCAATAGAAGAGGCCGCCTTCTCTATTTCTATAGAATCGCGCTCAATGCAGCAGGCCTTCTGAGAAGATTATTTACGGGTCTAGTGAAGAATTTTTCAGGTTTCTATTTGTATAATAATTGCTAATTTTCTGTATATTTTATAGTAAAAAGAAAGAGTGAAGGCTCCTTACGATGGAAGTCCCTTAGAATAATTGTGAAGGCAGGATTTTGGCTTCATTAAAAAGTGGGGAGAGCCTTTCCGTTAACAGCCCTCCCCATTTTTGCAACGCGCTAGAGGCAGCCCAAAGGGTGCACTGCAGTCATGGATTATGCTTTCGGCGTGAATTCACCTTCGCGCAGGTACTTCTGGAGCTGAGCATCCGTCATATGGCCAATGTCGAGGTAATCCAGCGTGTACTTGCTGCCGGCAGCCAGATCCCGTTTTAGCATGGTGCTTGCAAGAAGGATCATGGAGTCGATGATCGGGGTCGGTACATTGTATTTCTTGCCGAGCTGGCTCATGAGGTAGCAGCCAACTGGAACGTCTTCCGTGATGTACCGGTTTTCCAGGTCGAACGGACCATCGCCGAAGAAGTTTTCATATTTTTCTTCATACGGTACAGCGAAGTCAGGACCCATGTATTCTTTCCCATACATGGTGGTACGGGAGAAGAAGTCTTCATAGTTTACGGTGCAAAGGTCGATGCTCATGGCCTTGGCAAGGGCTTTTTCTTCTTCCCAGAAAGCAGCCTGGACTTCAGCAATAGCCGGGCAAGCACCGAACCCATAGAGGGAGTAGTTCTTCTTTTCCTGCCCCAGGACGGTGTCGAAGTTCTGCATGGTGGAAACGGCCAGAACCGTGCCAGGAACGTGGATAACAGGGTTGACGTTGGACAAGTTGATATCCATGACGGTGTTGCCTGTTACAAATCCGTGGTGGAATTCCTCCCCCTTCTTGGAGATGGTGACTTCGCCTTCTGCGTCGATGATGGCACCAAAAGCAGGAATGTAGTAAGCAGAAGCCATGAAAGCTTCGTTATCTTTGGTCGGCAGGGCGCAGCCGCGGATCGTGGTGATGCGGTCTTCAACCTTGCATTCGTTGGTCGTAACGCCGCCGCGTTTCACAACACGGATACCGTAAGGAGCGGTGTACCAAGAACCAACGATGACTTTCTTAGTGCATTTCAGTTCGCGCATTAGTTTGCGGAATACGAGGGTACCGCAGTTATCCGGCAGGATGTGAATGACTTGCCCATCTTCGAGAAGAGGAATCAATTCACGGAAGATGCCTTCGTGAGCGATAGCAACAGTTGCCACGATGATGATGCCAGCACCCTTGACAGCTTTTGCCATGTCATCGGTTGCAAGGGCAACTTTGGCCGTTCCTTTGCGAGTGTAACCAAAGAAGCTGAACTGGTTGCCCGAAAGGGTAATGCCCGTCTTTTCAATGTTCAGGAAATTCGTTTTAGCGAATCTCGGCTGATCCCAGATGCGGACTTCCTTTCCTGCAAGGGCACAGTCAGCAGCCATCGTCTTGCCGACAGCACCGCCACCCAGTACAGCAATTGGCATGTCTTTCAAATAGCTCATATCCATTTGTTCGTTCCTCCTTTATTTGGTACCGGCTCTCCGGTCCATTGGCTTGGATTTGTCTTCCTTGCCTTTTGTTGCCTTAATTATAGTGAACTTCTCTTTTGCACTCTTTGCGGAAACACGCAATTTATTTGCCAATTTTCAGGTATCGCAAAAATGGCCCTTCCCTTTTCAAAAAGCATCCAATATAAGACGGGGAAAGGATCTGTCAAATTTTTTGCATTTTCTTTCTTTGAAGAGAGGGTGAAAAAGTGCAAAAAATATGTGATGGGGTGCAAAGCATCAAAAGGACAAAACGGGTATAAATGAAGTAACAAGATACAAAGGTGGACTTTTCCGAAAGCGGCTTTCGCTTTCGCTATGAAATCCATTATTAAGGGAGGATGTATCATGACCAAGAAAATCGAAATCATGGATGGGAACCAGGCTGCGGCCTACATTTCCTACGCCTTCACAGAAGTGGCTGGGATCTACCCCATCACCCCGTCATCCCCGATGGCGGAACATGTCGATGAATGGGCGGCCAACGGTAAAAAGAACCTCTTCGGTCAGCCTGTCCACGTTGTTGAAATGCAGTCCGAAGGCGGTGCTTCCGGTACTGTTCACGGTTCCCTGCAGTCCGGCGCCCTGACGACAACCTACACGGCTTCCCAGGGGCTGCTCCTCATGATCCCGAACATGTATAAGATTGCCGGCGAAATGCTCCCTGGCGTCTTCCACGTATCGGCCCGTACCTTGAGTGCGCATGCTCTCTCCATCTTTGGAGACCACTCCGACGTCATGGCCGTACGCAATACGGGCTTTTCGATGCTGGCTTCAACGAGTCCGCAAGAAGTCATGGACCTCGGTGCTGTAGCACATTTAGCAGCCATCCACTGCCGGATGCCTTTCCTGCACTTCTTCGATGGCTTCCGTACGAGTCACGAAATCCAAAAGATTGACGCCCTCGATTACGAAGACCTGAGACCTTACGTTGATTACGATGCCATCAAGGCCTTTCGCAAAAACGCCCTCAATCCGGAACATCCAGCCACCCGCGGCTGCACCGTCAACCCGGATATCTTCTTCCAGTGCCGCGAAGCCTGCAATACGCGCTTTGCCGCCATTCCGGATGCTGTTGAGCACTACATGGATGTCATCAACAAACTGACGGGACGTGATTACCGTATCTTTAATTACTATGGTGCTCCTGACGCGGAACGGGTCATTGTCATCATGGGTTCCGGTGCGGAAACGGCCAAGGAAACGGTTGATTTTCTCACGGCCAAAGGCGAAAAGGTCGGTCTCCTCGTTGTCCACCTCTATCGTCCCTTCGCAGCAGACCGCTTCCTTGCAGCCATGCCGAAAACGGTCAAGAAGATTGCTGTTTTGGACCGCACGAAAGAACCGGGCGCCATGGGCGAACCGCTCTACCAAGATGTCAGCAGCCTCTACAAGGCAAAAGGCGCCGATGTCACCATCGTCGGCGGCCGTTATGGTCTTTCTTCCAAAGACACGACGCCGGATCAGATGCTTGCCGTCTATAAGAATCTTGCCCTTGACACACCAAAAAATGACTTCACCATTGGTATCGTCGATGATGTGACGAATACGAGCCTACCCAAGGCCGAGGCCATCCACACGGCACCGGAAGGTCAGATGAGCGCTGAATTCTGGGGCATGGGGTCTGACGGGACGGTCGGCGCCAATAAAAACTCCATCAAGATTATTGGCCACACGACGGACCTCTACTGCCAAGCCTACTTCGTCTATGATTCCAAGAAATCGGGCGGTCTTACTCAGAGTCACCTGCGTTTTGGCAGGAACCCCATCCGCAGCCCGTACCTCATCCAGGCCGCAGATTTTGTTGCCTGCCATACACCGAGCTACGTGACAAAATATGATATGGTGAAGAACCTCAAAGAAGGCGGCACATTCCTTCTTAACTGCGCCTGGAGCGATGAAGACCTTGACCGGCACCTGCCTGCTTCCATGAAGCGCGCCCTTTATGCCAAAAAAGCCAAATTCTATACCATCAACGCAACGGCCATTGCTCGTTCCATCGGCCTTGGCAACCGCACCAATACGATCCTTCAAGCTGCTTTCTTTAAGCTCCTTGGCATCATTCCTGTGGAAGAAGCCGTCAAGGCCATGAAGGAAGCCATCTATAAGACCTACTTTATCAAGAAGGGTCAGGCTGTTGTCGATAAGAACTATGCCTCCATCGATCACGGCATCAACGAGCTCCACAGCGTCACTATTCCCGAAAACTGGAAAGATGCTCAGGATGCTCCCAAGCAAGACAAAGCCCCAGCCTTTATCAAGGAAGTCGTCAACGTCATGAACCGTCAGGAAGGTGAAGTCCTCCCCGTTTCGACCATGACCAAGTACGGGCTCGAAGATGGGACCTGGCCTGCTGGCACGACGAAGTACGAAAAACGCGGAGCTGCCGTGGAAGTACCTGAATGGCAGACAGCAAACTGCATCCAGTGCAACCAGTGCGCCCTCGTCTGCCCGCACGCAGCCATTCGTCCGATCCTCGTTGATGCAAAGGAACTGGCCGCTGCTCCTGCCGGTTTTGCAACGAAGAAAGCCATCGGTCCAGCCCTTGCTGCCTACGAATATCGCATGCAGGTCTCTCCGCTTGACTGCACGGGCTGCGGGAGCTGCGTCAATGTCTGCCCAGCCAAGGAAAAAGCTCTCGTCATGAAGCCGCTTGAAACCCAGTTGCCTCAGGCTCCGCTGTGGGATTATGCCGTCGATACCGTTTCCATCAAGAAAGATGCCGTCAGCGATAAATCCATCAAGGCTTCCCAATTTGCCAAACCTTATTTCGAATTCTCCGGGGCCTGCGCTGGCTGCGGCGAAACGCCGTACATCAAGCTTGTAACCCAGCTGTTTGGTGACCACATGTACATCACGAACGCTTCGGGCTGTTCTTCTGCTTACGGCGGCTCCACGCCTAGCTCCCCATACTGCACGGATAAGAGAGGATTTGGACCAAGCTGGGCCATGTCCCTTTTCGAAGACAACGCCGAATATGCTTATGGCTATCTCCTCGGCCAGGATTCCATCCGCAACGAACTGAAAGATGCCGTCAAGGCACTCCTTGATAAGGGTGTTGCCACAAAAGCCTGCGAAGCCTACCTTAAGGATGCGGACAGCAAGGAACGGTCCCGCAAGGTCAGCGACGATCTTCTCGCTGCACTTGAAGGCGTCACCGAACCGGAAGCGGTCATGATCCGCGAAAACAAGGAATTTGTCGCTAAAAAGAGCGTCTGGGCCTTTGGCGGTGACGGCTGGGCCTACGATATCGGTTACGGCGGCTTGGACCACGTCCTTGCTTCCGGCAAAGACATCAACATTCTTGTCCTTGATACGGAAGTCTACTCCAACACGGGCGGTCAGTCCTCCAAGGCAACCGGTGCCGGTGCGGTCGCTAAATTCTCTGCCGGTGGTAAACCGACAGCGAAGAAGGACCTGGGCATGATGGCCATGAGCTATGGCTACGTTTATGTTGCCCAAGTGGCCATGGGCGCCGACCCGAACCAGACCCTCAAAGCCATCCGCGAAGCTGAAGCCTATAACGGTCCTTCCATCGTCATCTGCTACTGCCCTTGCATCGAGCATGGCATGAAGTGCGGCATGGGGCTCAGCCAAGCCGAAGAAAAGAAAGCCGTCGAAGCTGGTTACTGGCAGCTCTACCGCTACAATCCGGAAAAAGTCGGAACGGAAGAAAATGCCTTCACCCTCGATTCGAAAGCACCAAAAGGCGATTTCCGGGCCTTCCTCATGGGCCAGAACCGCTATGCTTCCCTAAAACTCGCCTTCCCGGATAAAGCAGAAGCCTTCTATGAAAAAGCTGAAGCTGATGCCAAGAAACGTCTTGCCCGCTACGAAATCCTTGCGGGCCGCTAACAAGCCGATTCCATAACTTTCTTATAGGCCTGCCACCTCCTTGGCGGCGGGCCCCCTTTTCCTAAAGGAGGAAAACCCATCATGACACTCATGACTGCCAGTGAATACATTGAAAGCCTACGCAAACTGAAGACTCGAGTCTATATGTTTGGGGAAAAAATCGACAACTGGGTCGACCATCCCATCATTCGTCCGTCCATCAACTGCGTTGCCATGACCTATGCCCTGGCCCAGGATCCAAAATATAAGGACCTCATGACAGCAACGAGCAACCTGACGGGCCACACCATCAACCGTTTCACCCATCTGCACCAGTCCCCGGAAGACCTCATCAAGAAAGTCAAGATGCAGCGACTTCTCGGTCAGAAAACAGCCAGCTGCTTCCAGCGCTGCGTCGGTATGGACTCCTTCAACGCCGTATACTCCACGACCTATGAAATCGACGAAAAATATGGCACCCATTACCACGAAAACTTCAAGAAGTTCCTCATCTACGTCCAGGATAATGACCTGACCGTAGACGGCGCCATGACGGATCCTAAAGGGGACCGCTCCAAGGCGCCTCATGAACAAAAAGACCCGGACGTCTTCGTCCATGTCGTGGAACGCCGTCCTGACGGCATTGTCGTCTGCGGCGCCAAGGTTCACCAGACAGGTTCCATCAACTCCCATTGGCACATCTTCATGCCCACCATCTCCATGAAGGAAGCCGATAAGGATTGGGCCGTCAGCTTTGCCTGCCCGACCGACGCCGAAGGCCTCTACATGGTCTATGGCCGTCAGTCCTGCGATACCCGCAAGATGGAAGACGGCGCCAACATCGATCTTGGAAACGCAAAATTTGGCGGTCAGGAAGCCCTGGTCGTCCTCGATCACGTCTTCATCCCTAATGACATGATCTTCCTCAATGGCGAAACAGAATTTGCCGGCATGATGGTTGAACGCTTTGCTGGCTACCACCGTCAGTCCTACGGTGGCTGCAAAGTCGGTGTCGGCGACGTCCTCATCGGTGCCGCTGCCCTTGCCGCTGAATATAACGGCGTTGAAAAGGCAAGCCATATCAAGGATAAACTCATTGAAATGACCCACCTCAACGAAACGCTCTTTAGCTGTGGTCTTGCCTGCTCCTGCGAAGGCTGCGCCACGAAGGCCGGGAACTACCAGATTGACCTGCTGCTTGCCAACGTCTGCAAGCAGAACGTCACCCGTTTCCCCTATGAAATCGTCCGTCTTGCCGAAGATATCGCCGGCGGTGTCATGGTCACCATGCCAAGCGAAAAGGACTTCAAGTCCGATATGGTTGTCGGCAAAAATGGGGAAACCATTGGAGAAATCTGCAAGAAGTTCTTTGTTGGCCGCGATGACATCCCAACGGAAAAACGGCAGCGCATCATGCGCTTCATCGAAAACATGTGTCTTGGCAGCGCCGCCGTAGGCTACCGCACGGAATCTCTCCACGGTGCCGGCTCTCCGCAGGCCCAGCGCATCATGATTGCGCGCCAGGGAAACATCGCCCAGAAGAAGGAATTTGCTAAAATCATTGCGGGAATCGTCGATAAGGATTAAAATAGTAAAATAAGCGTCGTGATACGTTTTAAATCCATCTTTAAAGCGTGACATGATCCTGCGCAAATAAGGCAGACCCGCGCCTACGCCTTTGTAGGTTGGGCCTGCCTTCCCGTTGCAGGCTGTACAGTCACAAAAGGAGAGATCATGCCTAAGAAGTTTGAAATCATCCACAAAAGGGTGCTGAACCCTGAAATGAGCTCGATTTCGGTCTATGCTCCCTGGATTGCTGCCAAAGCAAAACCGGGCCAATTCATCATTCTCCGTTCGAACGAAGAAGCAGAACGGATTCCTCTCACCATTTCCAGCCATGACGACGGACTCATTACGGTCATCTTCCAAAAAGCCGGTGCTGGCACGATGGAACTGGATCTTTTGAATGAAGGCGACTGTCTGGCCGATATGGCAGGTCCCCTTGGCAAACCGACCCCTGTTGAGGGCTATGGCCGTGTTGCCGTGTTAGGCGGCGGTCTTGGCTGCGCCATTGCCCTGCCGGTTGCCCGCGGTCTTCATGAGGCTGGCAACCAAGTTGATCTCATTGCTGGATTCAGAAATGAAGAACGTGTCATTCTCCAAGATGAAATGAAAGCAGCCTGTACCGATCTTCATACCTGTACCGATGATGGTTCCTTCGGCTACCATGGCTTTGTCACCAATAAGCTCGAAGAACTCATCAAAAGCGGCGTCAAGTTCAATCAGATCTTTGCCATTGGGCCCCTTCCCATGATGAAGTTTGCGACCCTCATGGCCAAGAAGTATGACATTCCCTGCATGATCAGCATGTGCCCCCTCATGATTGACGGAACGGGTATGTGCGGTTGCTGCCGCGTCACTGTTGGCGGTGAAACGAAGTTTGCCTGCGTCGATGGACCGGACTTTGACGGCTATCTGGTTGATTTTGATGAAGCCATCGAACGCAACCGCACCTACCAGGCCTTCGAAACGGAGCGTCGCGAGGAAGAAGCAGAACACATCTGCAATCTCACAGGGGAGGTCCGCAAATGAGTATCAACATGCAAGCTGAAAAGACGCCCATGCCGACCCAGGCACCGGACGTGAGAAACCATAATTTCAAGGAAGTAGCCCTGGGCTATACGGAAGAACAAGCCATCAACGAAGCAAAGCGCTGCCTGCAGTGCAAGAAGCCGTTGTGTGTCACGGGCTGTCCTGTCGGGATTCCTATCCCCCAGTTCATTGCCAAAGTCGCTGAAGGCGATTTCCGCGGTGCCTTTGACATCATCTCTTCGGCTAACGCCCTGCCCCGCATCTCGGGCCGCGTCTGCCCTCAGGAAACACAGTGCGAAGGCAAATGCGTCCGCGGCATCAAGAATGAACCGGTTGCCATCGGTCGCCTGGAACGTTTCGTTGCTGACTGGGCCGCTGAACATGCAGCCGATATCATCTGTGTGGATCCCCAAAATGGTCATAAAGCCGCGGTCATCGGCTCCGGCCCGGCGGGTCTTACCTGCGCCGGTGAACTTGCCCGCAAAGGATTTGACGTAACTGTCTTTGAAGCGTTCCACGTAGCGGGCGGTGTATTGAGCTACGGCATTCCTGAATTCCGTCTGCCAAAATCCATTGTGGCTTCCCAGGTTGAAAAACTGAAGGAACTGGGCGTCAAATTTGATACGGACATGGTCATCGGCAAAGTTCTCACCATTACGGAACTCATGAAGGAACATGGCTATGAAGCTGTCTTCATTGCTTCCGGTGCCGGCCTGCCCCAGTTTATGCATATTCCCGGTGAAGGCCATGTGGGCGTCTATTCCGCCAACGAATACCTCACCCGTATCAACCTCATGAAGGCCTATGATGAAAAGAGCAGCACACCGGTCTTAAAAAGTAAGTCCGCAGCGATTGTCGGCGGCGGCAACGTGGCTATGGACGCGGCTCGCTGCGCCAAACGTCTGGGGGCCGATGTCCACATCGTTTATCGCCGCGGTGAAGCTGAACTGCCAGCACGACTCGAAGAAATCCATCACGCCAAGGAAGAAGGAATCCACTTCAACTTCCTTACAAGCCCAGTTGAAATCCGCGCCGATGAAAAAGGCCGCGTTTCTTCCCTTGTCTGCCAGAAGATGGAACTGGGTGAACCGGATGCTTCGGGGCGCCGCCGTCCTGTACCCATCAAGGGCAGCGAATTTGAACTGCCGGTTGATATGGTCATCATGGCTATTGGGACGCGTCCCAACCCCATGAGCTATGACGATACACCGAATCTTGACCGCACGAAGAAAGGTACCGTTGCTGCAAGCGATGACACCTGTGCTACGTCTGTTCCCGGCGTTTACGCTGGCGGTGATGCCGCAACCGGCGCCGCTACAGTCATCCTTGCCATGGGTGCCGGAAAGAAAGCCGCAGCCGCCATGGCAGACTACATGCTAAAAAAATAAGCATCATCAACGCAACCGTTAACAGCTGCAGATAGTACTCTGCAGCTGTTTTTCTTCATTCAAAAAGGAGGCCCCCTCAGGGAGTCTCCTTTTTCCTTTATGGAAGGGAGCACCATAAGCTCAAAGTTTCATATCCCCGTTTTTGACCCAGCCCAGGCGGCAGCAGCCTTGATTGATGATGGGAGATAGGATGGCTGGCAGGACAAAGGAAATAAAAAGAAGACCCAGCCAGTCAAAGGACGTAATCGCCGCTTTGGTCCCCGCTGCCATATCAGAGATCCATCCTGTAAATACACCAATCTGTCCTACAAGACCACAGGTCCCCATGCCAGAAGAAACGGCCGCTCCATCCATTCGCAGCTTAAAGACACAGGTTGCCAGCGGTCCCGTTATGGCAGAAGCAAAGATGGGCCCAATCCAGATGCGCGGGTTCCTAACGATGTTGGGCATCTGCAGCATGGATGTGCCAAGACCTTGAGACAGCAGGCCGCCCACTCCATTTTCCCGGTAGGACTGGACGGCAAAGCCAATCATCTGAGCCGAGCAGCCTGCTACAGCAGCGCCGCCGGCAAGACCGGTGAGGCCCAAGGCCGCACAGATGGCAGCCGATGAAATCGGAAGGGTAAGGGCAATGCCAACAAAAACGGAAACAAGGATGCCCATAAGAAAGGGCTGCAATTCCGTAGCCCACATGATGACAGTCCCTGTCTGCATCGCAAGTTTCCCTAAGGGCGGCGCACATAAAGCTGCGAGCGTGGCACCGACACCGATGGTCACAAGGGGCGTTACAAGGATATCGACTTTTGTTTCCCCAGCGGCCAGTTTCCCGATTTCACTTGTGGCTATGGCGACAAAAAGCACCGCCAAAGGCCCACCAGCGCCGCCCAGTGCATTGGTTGCAAACCCTACGGTGAGAAGCGAATAAAGGACCAAGGGCGGACAATGCAGCGCGCGGCCAATGGCAACTGCCATGGCAGGTCCGCTCATGGCCATAGCAAGGCCGCCAACCGTATACTTGATGCCGCCTACGGTCGCAACGACAATCTTTAAGGCACGGATATCAAAAAGAAGGCCCATGGCATTGATGATGGTCCCTATGAGCAAGGAACAAAAAAGACCTTGTGCCATGGCCCCCATGGCATCAATGAGATATCGTTTGGTTGAAATTTCTACGTCCTTCTTTTTTAAAAATGCCTGAATCGCTTCCATTTGTTTTCCTCCCTGATGCTCGTGCTCTCTTTCGCATCTTGTATACAAGATATATCAAGAAAAAGGATACGCTCTGGAAAATATCCTGTCAACTTATATGACAAGACAATTATGATTTCAAAAAAAACACCCTTTTTATGCGTCCCCTACATCTTTTTTTCGCATAAAGAAAAAGATGAGGCTTTCTTTGCCTGTCCCACAGTCCTTTTTACGCCGCAAAAGAACGAATTCTTCCCGCTGATAGACCCGGATGACTCCCATCTTTTTGCTAAAAGCTGCAACGGCGAGTGAACTCCCTTCATTTTTGACAGCGTCGATCAGTGCCTTTCCCCTACCTTTTTTCCGATATGCTAGCCCAACAAAAAGACCCTCAATAGAGCTTTTTATAAGATCAATGAAGCCAAGGATGATTCCTGCATCTTTAGCTGCAATCATATGCGCTTCAGGGAAAGGGCTCTTGACACAGGTCAAATTGTCCTCAAAATAGGGAGCATCGATGAAGGGATAGGTGTCAAGATTTCCCTCCAGCCAAAATCCAAGCACTGTATCAAGGCAGCGCTTTTCATGGTGCGCAGGTTCATAACAGCTCCTTTCTCCAATCTTTCCTTTGGCTTAGATGAAAGCCCTCTTTCTGTCAAAGAGGGAACGAAAAGAAAACAAAAATGCAAATGTCCACCCTCTCCCATGATATAATAAAAAGAAGAAAACCTATGAAAGGAGTCCTCGCCATGCCTTTATCCATGACCCTTGAACCGGTCCAAAAACAGCAGCTCACGCAGCACCTCATCCAGCAGATGAACCTCCTCCAAATGACGAGCGAGGAACTGGATGCCTTTGTGGCAAGGGAAGTGGAGCAAAATCCCCTCCTTGACTTCCCTGAAGAGCGGGAAACATGGCGGGAAGAAGGACCGGAATGGCGCCGCATGCACCTAAGGGCGCGAGATCCCAGCGATGATCCCCCTTCAAGCCCTGTGGAAAATGCCCACGCCCTTGAAATGACCTTGGAAGCCTTTTTGGATGACCAGATTGGTTGCCTTTCCCTCTCGCCTCTTGAAGCACGTCTTGCCTATTTCATTGCTGGCACCTTGGATCCCAGCGGATATTGGAGGGAAGATCCTGTCGCTGTTGCAGAACGCTTTGACGCAACGGAAGAAGTGGTCCTTGCCGTCCTTCAACAGGTGCAGCATCTCGAACCCTGCGGCGTTGCAGCCCGTTCCCTCAAAGAGTGTCTCCTCATGCAGCTTGCCCAGCAAAAAGGCGACACATCCCTTGCCCAAAAGATCATCGAAGAGGGGCTTGATGATCTTGCAAGGAATCGGATTCCCCAGCTTGCCTCCCGGTTTAACGTGACAAAAGAGGCAATTCTTGCGGCGCGGGACCTCATCCGCAGCCTGAATCCCAAGCCCGGCACCGCCTTTAGTGAAGCAGGCCCCGTGGAATTTCTCCACGAAGATGCCTTCGTCAAGACGACGGAAAAAGGGCTTAAAATCACCCTGTCAACATCCTATGGCAGGACGCTTGTCATCAACAAGGGATATCTGTCGATCTTAGACCACTCGGATCGGCCCAAAGTTAAGGAATACCTAAAAAAAGAGCTCAAAAGGGCCAAAGAGCTTCAAGCCCTCTTAAAAAGCCGCGAAGATACGCTCGCTGTTGTCCTCGATGCTCTTGCAACGCACCAGGAACGCTTTTTCCGCTATGGGCCGGGACATAAAGTGCCCTTAAAACTGGCGGATCTTGCGGATGATACGGGTTTTGCCATTTCCACAATCAGCCGCGCCCTCTCCCATAAGGTCATCGCCTGCCGTTGGGGCGCTTACCCAGCAGATGCCTTCCTTGTCGGGACGGCTGCCAAAGCCTCTGAGGAAAAAGGAACGGAAACAACGGATGAAGCCTTGGAACTTGCCCTGCAATCCCTCATTGATGACGAAGATAAGCACCATCCCTTGAGCGACCAAACCCTTTGCGACAAGCTCAACGCAATGGGCATTCCCGTAGCCCGCCGGACGGTCAATAAATACCGTACCAAACTTGGTATTCCCGGCAAAAGCGCCCGCAAAGTCTGGTAAAAAGGAATCGAACCAAAGAAAATGGACCCATTGGCTGCAACCTGCGTAGGGTCCATTTTTTACTGATGTGAAACCTCTTTTGAACAGACGGCTGAACACACTCTCAGCAAAGTAAAGGATATCCATTCTGTGAAAAAAAATGGCACAGGAAATCAAAAATGAGCCCCCCGCATCTCTTCCAAGGAATTGGTTGATTTTCTCTTTGAACAGCCTTACTGCAAGATTCGCTTTTTGGTCAGCCGTAACATGGCAAAAGCGCGGACTGCTTCAAAATACTCGTGCCAACTTCACGAAAGAGGATTTTTAGATGTTCCGAGTATTGGCTGTAAAAAAAGGTTATCAACCCACAATTGTGGGATATCCTGACTCGATAATGTAAAAAAGACACGATGAAAAAATGATTGTTTTCATTCTTTCATCGTGCCTTTTTCGACTTTTCCTTATTCTTTGGGATTATCTTCCTGGTACAGGGGCAAGGTCACGACAATCTTCGTGCCGAAATGTTCGCGGCTTGTGAGGGCGATCGTGCCATGATGCTGTTCAATGATATGCTTGACAATGGAAAGACCTAAGCCCGTACCGCCTATGCGCTTGCTGCGGCTTTCTTCAACGCGGTAGAAACGTTCAAAGACGCGGTCCTGTTTATCCTTGGGGATCCCGATGCCCGTATCTTCAACGGTAAAAAGAAGGTTCCTGCCGGTTTCTGCTTTTTCCATCGTTACGTAGACATGTCCACCAGGGCGATTGTACTTTACAGCATTATCGACAAGGTTCAGAACCACTTCGCGCAGCATATCGCTGTGCCCCATGACCTTATCCTCCGTGAGTGCAAGATGGAGCTGGATTTTCTTATCCGCAATCACGGGTTCCATAAAGCCTGCGACACTTTCCGTAATGGATTTGAGGCTTACGGCTACGGCCAGGTCCTGTGTTTCCGGTCCTTCAATCTTTGTGAGGAAGAGGATGCTGTTGATGAGTTCCAAAAGGCGCTTGGATTCCTTCACGATAAGGGCACCAAAACGCCTCACGTCTTCCTTTTTCCCCACCATACCTGCCGCCATCATTTCCGCAAACCCCTGGATGCTTGTAAGCGGCGTCTTCAGTTCATGGGTGACGTTCGCTGTAAACTCGCGTCGCAGCTTTTCCTGCTCCCGACTGATCCGCTTGATGGTCTTTTTATCTTCTTCCAAGGTATAAATATATTCCTGGATGGTACGGCTTTGTTCCGTGATCTTATCGACAAGGGGACTCAGCTCGGGATACGTGGCTGGAAGTTTCGGAATGTCCACTTCCTTATCCGTTGTCACAAGGGGTTTGGTCCCCATGACACGCATGTAATCGGCCGTCTCTGTAAGTGGCCGAAGAAGGCGCTTGGTCAGGTTCGTTGCAACGAAAAAGCAGCCGCTGCCTATGAGGACGAGAAAAATCAGGATATAGGGAATGAGACTGAAATAGGCCGCGTAAACCGTATCCTGACGAATGGCTACCCGCAGAACCGATCCGTCGGGCAGGCGCCGCGCCGCATAATACGTAATATGGTCCAAGGTAGCGGACTGACGCGTAGCAACGCCGTCTACTTCCTTAAGGGCTCGCACAACTTCCGGACGATTGCCATGATTTTCCATTTGGGCAGCGCTGTAATCCGTTTCATAAAGAACGCGCCCATCGTGACCAATCCACGTAAAGCGAAGGCGATGATTGGAAGCCTCAGCAGTTTCCTCAATAAACTCAATGATATCATCCGTACGGGTTGCCTTAGCGGCAATAACCGTGACGGTGTCTTGAAGGACAGTCATGGTCTGCGCCCTAAGGGTTCGCCAAAAGCCAACAGTCAGGAAAAGGAGCGTCAATAGGGCTGCACCGATTCCAATGCCAATAAGACTCAAAAAGATTTTCTTTTTCATGATTCTGGCTCATCAAGCCGGTATCCCACGCCGCGGATTGTCTTGATAATCTGTCCTCCCTCACCGAGCTTCTGACGCAGGCTCTTGATATGCATGTCTATGGTACGGCTTTCACCGGCGTAGGTAAAGCCCCATACAGATTCCATGATCTGTTCCCGTTGGAGCACGATGCCCACGTTCATCATAAGATAGTGGAGCAGTTCAAATTCCTTGGCCGTCAGCATTACCTCTTCCCCATAAGCTGAGACGGCATGCTTTAGGGGGTCCAAGGTGACAGGCCCGCACACCAGCATCTCAGAAGGTTTCTCCACTCGGTGGGAACGGCGTAAAACGGCCCTGATCCTTGAAATCAATTCCAAGATGCCAAAAGGTTTGGTGACATAATCATCAGCCCCAATGGTGAGTCCTTTGACAACATCATATTCACTGGTTCGTGCCGTCAGCATGATGACCGGAAGGTCTGCCGTCCTCTCCTTATGCCGGATCTTTTTAAGGATTTCGATTCCACTTTCGCCCGGCAGCATGATATCAAGCAACACCAAATCAGGGATCTTTTTTTCGAGGACTTTATAAAAAGATTCCCCGTCAGCAAATGTCTGTGTCTCAAACTGCTGGCTTTCCAGGGCATAGGCCACAAGTTCACGGATGTTCTCATCATCTTCCACACAGTAGATACAAGGCATCATCACCCCTCCTTTTTTCTTTATTATAATACGAAGTTGGAGTGACGTCCCCTTTTTTGTGTAAAAATTGTGTAAGAATAGAGTACAATTTTTACACAAGGCGAAAAAATAAAAAGCTGCAGGAAAATGAAAATCCATTTTCTTGCAGCTTTTGCAGCTTCTTAACCGGAATTACTTCAGGCTGTCAGCAAGGATAGCATCGCTTGCGCAGACAGCAACAACGTCAACGATATCGCTGACAGAGCAACCGCGGGACAGGTCGAGGATTGGTTTAGCCAGACCCTGAACCAGAGGCCCAAGGCAGGTAGCGCCGCTGAAGCGTTCAACCAACTTGTAGCCAATGTTAGCGGCAGCAAGGTTCGGGAAAATGAGGACGTTGGCATGGCCAGCTACGCTGGAACCAGGAGCTTTTCTTTCGCCAACTTCAGGAACAAGGGCAGCGTCAGCCTGGAGTTCACCGTCGAAAGCAAAGTCGACATTTCTTTGTTTCAGGATTTCAACAGCCTGCTGAACCTTATCAACGGATTCACCAGTGCCGGATCCCTTCGTGGAATAGGTCAGGAGGGCAACGCGGACATCTTTGATACCCAGGGTATAACGGGCACGGATGGCGCAGCTCGTAGCAATATCAGCAAGCTGTTCAGCTGTCGGGTCAAGGATAACACCGCAGTCACCGAAGACCAGTTTACCGCCTTCACCAAGGTTGGTGTTGCTGAGGACGATAAAGCCGGAGCAAACAGTCTTGTTGCCAGGACGGACACCGATAACCTGGAGACCTGCCTTGATAACATCAGCAGAAGTACGGGTAGAACCAGAAACGCACCCGTCAGCATCGCCCATGGCAACCAAGCCAGCCCCAAAGAAGGTCGTGTCCTTGGTCATGATTTCGCGGGCTTTATCAACGGTCATGCCCTTCTTTTCACGGCGTTTTGCAAAATAAGCGCACAGCTCATCCATGCGTTCATAGGTTGCAGGATTGATGATTTCAATGCCTTCAAAGGAGACACCCAGTCTCTTGGCATCACGGTTCAGCTGTTCAGGATCCCCAACAAGGATGATCTTGGCAAATCCTTCACGAGCAACAATGGCAGCTGCTTTAAGGGCTCTGTCAGAGTTGTTTTCCGGAAGAACGATTCTCTTTTGAATCGGTTTGACGCGAGATTTCAGATGATCAATAAAAGGCATTCCTAACCACTCCTATTTGTTTTTTGAATGAAGAGCTGGGCGCTCCACTTCTAATTTGACATTATATCACGTTTTGTAGATTTGTGCTTGTCCTTGGGACAATTTTTTCTTGAGGGCTCATAAAATTTTCACTTGTGAGCTCCGCATCGTCTCCAGAGCCGCCCCATGGGAATGAGGCGTAACCCCAGCGCAGCAGTGACTGTCGACAAGGACGGGCACTTCGGGCAGGGCCGCCTTGATGATCAGGGCATTGGAAACAACGCAGATATCCGTGCAAAGGCCCACAAGTTCGACGCTCTCGATGGTATCCCGCACTTTTTCAAGCTTTCCAGCAAGAGCAAGGGAGCCAAAAGCTTCCTTTTCCACTTTTTCCGCGCCAAGCCGTTCCGCCAGATTCTCCAGTTCCGGCACAAGGCGATGACCAGCCGTTCCTTTGATGCAATGCGGCACAGGAAGGATCCTGCCTTCCTGCGTTTTGAGGTAATCAGCCCCATGGGTATCGAGGGTGAAAATGACCGTTCCATCAAAATGGGCGGCTTTTTCTGCCACGCGGGGCACAATGGCCTGGGCTTCCTTGGTACCAAGACTTCCTGAAACAAAATCTTCCTGCATATCGACAACAATCAAGACCTTTTTCTTCATGACCCGTCTCCTCCATGCTTTTGCGCCATTATACCATGGGAACTACAGGTCCTTATGCTGTCTGTCTTGTCACTGTGACGTTTTATTATCCTTTCTTTGGTTCTTCAAACGTCGCTGCCGCCTCCTTAAGGAATTTGCGAATCGTCAAATGCTGGGGACAGACATGCTCGCAGGCACCGCAGAGAATGCAGTCACTGGCCTTTCCTGCATTTGCTGTCACAACATTTTCATAGTAAAAATTGGCATTATGATTGTTGAAGACACGCATGGAATTGAGAAGGGAAAAAATATCTGGAATAGGAATCTTCTTCGGGCAGTGATTTTCTTCGATGCAGTAGCGGCACGCCGTACAAGGGACAGCGTCAAGCTGGCTGAAGACTTCGACAACGCCGTCTAGGGTTCTTTTTTCTTTATCCGTAAGAGGTTTGAAATCCTTCATGAAAGACGTATTGTCCGCCACCTGGGAAAGCGTGCTCATGCCCGATAAAACCATGAAAATTCCCTCATGACCTGCCACGAAACGAATGGCATAGCTTGCGTTTGACGCCTTGGGATAAGCGCCCTGCTGGAGGGTATCGAAAAGATGCTGCGCCTTTGGCGGCAGCTTTACAAGACTCCCGCCCTTAACGGGTTCCATGACAATCACGGGTTTATGAAAGCGGAGACATGTCTCATAAACCCGTCTTGCGTCAACGGCAGTGCTTTCCATATCAATATAGTTCATCTGGATCTGGACAAATTCAACATCCGGGTGATCTCCCAAAATCCGTTCCAAGACCTCTGCCTTATCATGGAAAGAAAGGCCCACATGGCGGATCTTGCCTTCTTTTTTAAGGGCAAAGGCGGTCTCATAAGCATGGCAGCGCTGGAACTTATCATAGTTGCCAAGATTCTGGGCATGCATCAGGTAAAAGTCAAAATAACTGACGCCGCACCATTGAAGCTGTTTTTCAAAAAAAGGCCGGATATCTGATTCTTGATCAAAATAAGGGGCCGTGAGCTTATTGGCAAGAAGGTAGGCTTCCCGCGGGTAGCGGCTCGTCAAGGCCTCGCGGAGCGCTAGTTCCGATTCACCATTAAGATAAGGATGAGCCGTATCAAAGTAATTGAAGCCTTCCGACAGAAAAAGATCCACCATCTTTGAAAAAGCTGCAAGATCAACTTTCTCCCCAATCATGGGAAGACGCATGGCTCCAAAACCAAGTTTTTTCTTCACTTCTGGAAATCCCGTCTGCATTGTCATCCCTCTCTTTCTAAAAGCACCGTTTTCATAAAATAATGCGTCCTCGTTCTTTCTCATTATTTTACAATGGAGAAAATAGAAAAGAAAGAATAAAAAACATCGAAGGAATGCGAAAAAGGGTCTCTTCCGAAAGGTACCCCTTAAGGAAAAGACCCCCATGCCCCGCCTTAGGCGGAATAAGGAACGATATAACACCACGAGGTCACCAAGGGTGAACCCAAAAGGCTTTATGTTCTTTCAGGCCTTGATTCTAAACGGCAAAGGTGAGCCTCATCTGGTGCCACACGACATTTCCGTGTGTTGAGCCCGAAACCCCCTCATCGACAAAGCCAAAACGGGCATAGTAATGAATCAAGCGTTTCTTACAGGTAAGGACAAGACCTTTGCGGCCTTCCTTACGGGCCTGTTCAATAAAAGCCATAAGGACCTTAGCAGCAAGACCCTGGCATTGATAATCTGGATCCGTATCAAGCCCAAAAATCATCTGCCAGGCCCCATTTTCATCATGCATACCTGCCTTTTCATACATTTCATCCGTAAGATTCCTTTCATCCGTCACAAATCCATTGACAAACGAAACCAGACGTGTCCCGTCAAATAAGAGCAGAAAATGATTCGGGTAGACCGCAACCCGGTCCCTTACAGAAGCTTCCGTCGCCGCCTCCAGTTTGGGAAAACAGCGTGCTTCTAGGGCTGCAATGGCCGCAACATCTTCTTTTGTCGCCTTCTTCAGTTCCATATCCAAGTCCTTTCTTACGGGCGTTAGGCCCGTCCTTCTTCTTGTTTCTTCTTCAATATATCGATGATGGTCTTTTCCGTCTCCACCATTCCAGGGGAAGCGATGAGGCCCATATTGCGCAGGGTATCTTCTGCTGTTTTACCATTGATTCCATGGTTACTGAAGATATAGCGACCCCGCATGGCAAGTTCTGCCGATGTGAACGAAAGTTCTACTGCTGTAATGCCCTTCATGATACACCCTTGGTTGCCCCCATCGCAAATCATGCCGGTAATGGAACTTGCCATGTTGCTAATTGCTTTTTGGATTTCGTCATGGCCGCCGCCCATGAGATAGACAAGTCCGCAGGCCGCCCCCGTTCCCGCTGCAATGGCACAGCCGCAGAAGGCCGAGAGTTTCCCCGAATATTCCTTGATGTACATACAAACAAGATAACTAAGGCAAATCGAACGAAGAAGCGCCTCTTCCGTTAAATTCCACACTTGCTGATAGGCATATAGAGGCATAGTTGCCATGATTCCATGGGCCCCTGATCCAGTAATGCTCATAGCAGGAAGATTGAGTCCAATCACACGGGCTTCAATAGCTGCATTGCAAAACAAGTTGGCGGTTCGAATGGCATCCTCCGAAACTAGTTTATTATCATTCATGACTTTTAAAGTCCGTGCAAAAGTTGTCTGTTGATTCCGGAGAGCTTCCTCAGCCAAAGCCCGATTCATGATCACCGCCTCTTTCACAAAGGCGATTTCTTCATAGGGTACGGTCTTTATGTAGTCCAGTATGTCCTCTATGCTGCAGCGATGGATGAAGGGAATTTCATTTTCTTCTGCCTGAGCAAGATTATCCGCTGAATAAATGGTCTTTCCATCTTCTTTTATTTCTACCACATGAGTATGGGCATCGCGAATCACGACTTCCGCCTCATGTTTTTTCCCCATGACTACTGCGCGAATCTCAATACGACTTGTAATGCGATCCATAATGACATCGATGATCCCATTTTTGACAAGCCCTTCAGCTTTCTTGACATCTTCTTCCGTTACACCGTCAAGACAGAGGAGTTCCTTTTGCGGATCTGCCGCAACCAAACCAAGGGCCGCGGCAAAATCGTTTCCTACATGGGTCGTATTAGGGATACCACAAGTAAAAGCATTCTTATATAGCCCGCTCGTCAGGTGAAGGACTACCCTTGTCACTTCTTCAGGCAGATGGTTCCGCGCCAACGCTACAGCAAAGGCAATTGCTGCCGGTTCAGTTACACCTAAAGCAGGTTTCATATCTTCTTTGATCAGTCTCGTCAATGCATGCATAAGGCTTCGATCCTTTCTGAAAGTACAGCCATGATAATACCACAAGGTCATCACAGAAGAAACCCGCAAAAGAGAAATCTCACACTTTTGCGGGTAGGGGGTAAACTATTTGAGACAATCCTTGAGAGATAGGGTCTTGGTTCCATCCTCTAAAATCATGCAAGGAATGCCAAGACGCTGTGTTCCACAAATATCCTTATAAAGTGCATCTGTTTCACGAAGTGTCAAGTATTCCTTAAGTCCGGCATGACTTCCTAAAATGTCAACAAAATCAACTTCATACCCCTTTTCTGCAAGAACATGAAGCGCATAGAGGGTATCAGGACACTGATGACTTCCAATGATTTTGATCTGCATAAAAACATCTCCTTTCAAGGCTCAGCTTATCTATTCAGAACAGTTGCAGCTATGATCATGCTTTTTATCCATCCAATCTTTTCCTTCAACCATGCGGGTAATCATCATAGAAGCAACGGTATCACCACTGGCATTGAGGCAGGTTGCCATAGGATCAACGAGGTACCCAATCGTTGCAATGAGGGGAAAAGCTTCCTGAGGGAACCCGAACAGCGTTACAATAAGAAGTTCCCCAACAAGACCGCCGCCTGGTGCTCCTGATAGAACAAAGGCACTCAAAATGGAAACGATGATGGCTTTGATATAGACATCAACCCCAATAAAAGGAATGTTGAAGATACCAAAAAGGAAGGCAATCTTGACGATGGAGGAAAGAACCGAACCGTCCATGTGCATCGTTGCACCCATAGGCAGTACAATGCCGTAAATATCTTCTGGGACGCCGATTTCTTCACAGGCAATCATGCTTGTTGGAAGTGTTGCATTGGAACTTTGCGTACCAAAAGCCGTAATGGCAGGGTTCAATATATTGCTCCAAAATGCGCGGACACCTCGTTTGCCGCCCGCATAATAAGCATATCCACTGAAAAAGATGACAAAATAGAACACACACATGGGGTAGTAGATGAGCATCGTCCGCCCATAATGACCAATAAGCTGGGGTCCATACTCTCCGACGAGATTGGCAAAGTAAGCGCCAAGACCAATTGGAGCAAGTTTCATGACCATATCAATGAGTGTCATGATAACACAATTGATGTTAGCAATGACTTTTCCCAGAGGAGAATCTTGCCCGCCATTCATGGAAACCGCGACACCTGTGAAAATGGCGGCAATAATGCAGGGGAGCATATTGGAACGGCTGAAAATTTTTGGAAAATCATCGACAGTGAGTGTTTTGACAAGCATTTCTCCAGCGGAAATCGGTTTTGCAAGTTCAACACCCTGCATGGAAACCTGAACTCCACTAGCTGGCGGGAAAATATTGACCACAATGAGAACAACAGCAGCTGCAAAAAGACCCGTTGTTACAAATGTGAGGATAAGGCTGCCCAAGATTTTCCCTAATCGTTTGAGATTCAGCATACTGCCGACGGCATTGGCAATAGAGAAAAAGACCATAGGGGCTACGATTGTAAACATCAGGTTAATAAAGATATCCCCCAAAGGTTTAAGGACTGCGGCCTGTTTTCCCCAGATGACACCAATGAGAGCTCCGAGAAAAATTCCTCCTAAAAGAATCAGAGGAAAGCGATAGGACTTCCAAATCTCATTCTTGTTCATTTTGTTCTCCCTTTCTCTTTCAGCGTTTCCGTCATCCTTCCCCTCGATTCAAAGACAACGAAAATAGGTCAGCATATAATTGGATTGAGTATATATAGATGAACAAATATTGGATACTTATTTACGGATTTTTTCCACAGCTCTTTTCAGCTGCCCCAACGCTTTTTCCAAGGTCTTCCGAGGACAAGCCACATTAAGACGCATATAACCACTTAAAGAGCGGCCAAAAGAATGACCAGGATTGAGTCCTAGTTTTGCCTGATGGATGAAGAAATCCACCAGTTCATCATTCGTCATATGAAGATCGCGGCAATCAAGCCACATAAGGTACGTTGCATCCGGAAGATTTGGTTTGATTTCAGGAATATATTCTTTACAATAAGAACGAACAAAATCAAAATTATCCGAAATGTAGGCAAGAAGCTGTTCCAACCACTCTTCCCCTTCACGATAAGCAGCTTCCATAGCCACAGAACTAAAAGCATTGTTACGGTGAATATCCATGCTGGACCAATAGGTGTCAAAGCGGGCTTTCATATCCTCATCAGGAAAAATTGTTGTTGACGCCTGAAGTCCTGCTAAATTGAAGGTTTTTGTCGCCGATACGCAGGTAATAATATGATCCTTATAAAAGGGAGCCGCAAGAACTGTCGGAGTATGTTTCTTACCATGGAAAATAAGGTCGGAATGAATTTCGTCAGAAACGACGAGAAGTCCGTATTTTTGGCAAATTTTCATCATCTTCTGGATGTCTTCCGCTGTCCAGACGATACCCAAAGGATTATGAGGATTGCAGAAAAGGAACACCTTAGCGTCTTTTGCCTTTTTTTCAAAATCCTCAAGATCAACGGTCCACCCTGTTTCAGTACGGGTCATCTGCGTTTCCGCTACAGTTCGTCCCGTATGTTCCGTAATATCATAGAACTCGGAATAAACAGGCGTCTGGAACAGAATACGGTCTCCTTTTTTTGTAAAAAGCTTGATCAGGGAAGCCATTGCGGGAACAACTCCGATGGCCCAACTCATAAGACGGGTATCAGGATTCCACTGATTGCGTTTTTCTTCCCATTCCCTAACAGCTTCAAAATAACTTGCGGGACGGGATGTATAGCCCCAAATTCCTTCTTCAGCCTTCTTTCTGCATGCGTCAATGATGGGCTGAGCCGTACGAAAATCCATATCCGCTACCCAAAGGGGGATTACATCCATAGTTCCAAAGACCTTTTCCCGCTCATCATACTTGGAAGAACGATTTTGACTCCGATCGATGACTTCATCAAAGTTGTATTTCATAAAAATGTCTCCTTATTCCTTTACTGCCACAACTTCAATCTCTACCCGCGCGCCTTTGGGAAGAGCTCCAACCTCAAACGCTGCCCGAGCAGGGAAAGGTTCCGCAAAATAAGTCCCATACACAGCGTTCATGGCACCAAAATCAGCTATATCCGCTAAGAGGACTGTTGTTTTCACAACATGTTCCATACCAAGATCGGCCCCTTGAAGAATTGCCTTGATGTTTTCAAGAGACTGACGGGTTTGTTGTTCTATGGATTCCGCGGGAAATTCTCCCGTTTGGGGATCAACGGGCAGTTGGCCCGAAACATAAAGAATGGATCCTTTTGAAAGGATTCCCTGACTGTAAGGCCCAATGGCTTTAGGTGCCTTTTCGGTTCTTATTTCTTGTTTCATGATAGCCTCCTTGGTCTTTCTTAGTTGGCCTCATTATAGCTATATTTGAATTATTTAGAAAATTTTATTTTTCTCATAAAATGATAAATAATGAATCATTTTACTTCTTTACATGAGAAAAAGGGTTGTTTTTTCCTTTGTTTCCCTTTAAAATGAAAAAGTCGATTGATTTCATTTTAAATTTGGATTTATAGGAGACAGCCATGGAACCTCTTAAAGAAATTGGAAGCAAGATCAAATTCTACCGTATCCAAAAACATATGACCATCAAGGATTTGGCTGAATCCATCTGCAAAAGTCAAGCAACACTCTATAAGTACGAAAAAGGGCAAATTGCACTCGACCTATCCGTTCTCTATGACATAGCATCGGCTCTTTCTATACCCGTGACAGCACTTCTTTATGAACCACCCCTTCCCAAAAAAGAAATGGCGGCAAGTATTGTGCCTGCTTTTTTTTCTGGCCTCACATCCTTTTATGCCTACACCTATGATGGACGACAGAAGAAAATTCGTGAAAGTCTTATTGAGTGCATTCAAAAGGCTGAAGAGACCGATTCTAGTAACGGTCTCATTCCTTCCCCTTTTTTAGGAGAAGGGAGCTATCTCGTTAAAATGTATATGAATCTTCTCCAAAACGATAATGAACATCTTTGTGAGGATTCTTACTTAGGCCATATGGTTCATTTTGGTGCCATCACAAACTTTATATTTCAAAATTGCAATGCCCGTCTGGATCAGTACATGATTTCTGTTCCCTCACCTTATATAGATAGTGAAACAAAATGGGGTCTGGCATTTGGGATTTCCTCCCGTCCGCTCATGCCCACCGCTGGCAAGGTCCTGCTTTCTAAAGTAAGGATTCCCAAGACCAAGGAATTTGCCAAATCGCTAATCCTCACCAAGGAAGATTATCGCCTTATGAAACTCTATAACTATATGGTTGTTGTATAATAAAACCCAAAAAGGGCCCTTCGAGATGATGTGTACCCCAAAAACTGGACGCATATAAATTAGTTAAATGGCATTAGTGGATGTTTCCCGATATATTTCGGGAGGCATCCATTTTGTTTTTTTCTGAATCCTTTCCTTGTTGAAATAATGAATGTATTCTTTCACTGCTTTAGCAAATACCTTGAACGAGGTGTATTCTTTTTCGCTTCCGTAATACATTTCATTTTTCATCCGACCAAAAAAGGTCTCCATAATACTGTTGTCATAGCAGTTGCCCTTACGCGACATTGACTGTATAATTCCATGCTTTTTCAATTCACTTCTGTAATATTCATGCTGATACTGCCATCCCTGATCCGAGTGCATAATTAAACCC
>NZ_AULA01000029.1 GCF_000425045.1 Acidaminococcus intestini DSM 21505
CGATCGGTTCTCCATAGAAAGGAGGTGATCCAGCCGCTCGTTCTCGAACGGCTACCTTGTTACGACTTCACCCCAATCATCGGCCCCACCTTAGACAGCTGACTCCTAAAAGGTTATCTCACCGGCTTCGGGTGTTACCAACTTTCGTGGTGTGACGGGCGGTGTGTACAAGGCCCGGGAACGTATTCACCGCAGTATGCTGACCTGCGATTACTAGCGATTCCAACTTCACGTAGGCGGGTTGCAGCCTACGATCCGAACTGGGGTCGGGTTTCTGGGATTTGCTCCACCTCGCGGTTTCGCTGCCCTTTGTTGCCGACCATTGTAGTACGTGTGTAGCCCAAGACATAAGGGGCATGATGACTTGACGTCATCCCCGCCTTCCTCCAAGTTATCCCTGGCAGTCTCCTATGAGTCCCCGCCATTACGCGCTGGTAACATAGGATAGGGGTTGCGCTCGTTGCGGGACTTAACCCAACATCTCACGACACGAGCTGACGACAGCCATGCACCACCTGTTTTCGTGTCCCCGAAGGGAGGGACCTATCTCTAGGTCTTTCACTCAATGTCAAGCCTTGGTAAGGTTCTTCGCGTTGCGTCGAATTAAACCACATACTCCACCGCTTGTGCGGGCCCCCGTCAATTCCTTTGAGTTTCAATCTTGCGATCGTAGTCCCCAGGCGGGATACTTATTGCGTTAACTCCGGCACAGAAGGGGTCGATACCTCCTACACCTAGTATCCATCGTTTACGGCCAGGACTACCGGGGTATCTAATCCCGTTTGCTACCCTGGCTTTCGCATCTCAGCGTCAGACACAGTCCAGAAAGGCGCCTTCGCCACTGGTGTTCCTCCCAATATCTACGCATTTCACCGCTACACTGGGAATTCCCCTTTCCTCTCCTGCACTCAAGACTTCCAGTATCCAACGCCATACGGGGTTAAGCCCCGCATTTTCACGTCAGACTTAAAAGCCCGCCTACATGCTCTTTACGCCCAATAATTCCGGACAACGCTTGCCACCTACGTATTACCGCGGCTGCTGGCACGTAGTTAGCCGTGGCTTCCTCGTTAGGTACCGTCAACACCATGACCTGTTCGAACACGGTGCTTTCGTCCCTAACAACAGAGTTTTACAATCCGAAGACCTTCATCACTCACGCGGCGTTGCTCCGTCAGACTTTCGTCCATTGCGGAAGATTCCCCACTGCTGCCTCCCGTAGGAGTTTGGGCCGTGTCTCAGTCCCAATGTGGCCGTTCATCCTCTCAGACCGGCTACTGATCATCGCCTTGGTGAGCCGTTACCCCACCAACTAGCTAATCAGACGCGGGCCCATCTTCCAGCGATAGCTTGCAAGCAGAGGCCATCTTTCCTCCCTCCTCCATGCGGAGGAGGGAGCACATTCGGTATTAGCATCCCTTTCGGAATGTTGTCCCCAACTGGAGGGCAGGTTGCCCACGCGTTACTCACCCGTTCGCCACTAAGAACTTACCGAAATAAGTTCTCCGTTCGACTTGCATGTGTTAAGCACGCCGCCAGCGTTCGTCCTGAGCCAGGATCAAACTCTCCAAAATAAAATTATTTTGAAGAACCTCTTGGCTCTTGAAAATACTAGCTCTTGTTTTTTTACTTCGTTTTCTCGAAGTGACTCGGTCGCGTCACTAAAGTGACTTGACCCGCACATCTGTCAATCAATATTTAGTTTTCAAGGTTCTACCGTCGCTTTCGTTCTTGGCTATCGGCGACTTTCATAGAATAGCACTTTTCGAAAGCGCTGTCAACAACTTTTTTTAATTTCTTTTAGGAGCTTCGGCTCAAGACTGCTTCCCAATCAGAACTTGCCGTGTTGACAGGTACATACTATACCAGATTAAAAAATCTTTTGCAAGCACTTTTTCTCTTTTTTTATTTTCTCTATTTTCACTTACTTCTACTAAGAAAACTGGCTGCCGCAAAACGGCAGCCAGTACTGATCTTATTCATCTACCTGATACTTAAAGTTATCAATGACGGGACGTTCGTCCTTTTTGCCTTCCCGCACATCTTCGGTAAGGAGGGCCTGGACGATAATCGCCATTTCCAGGCGCTTGCGCTGAATCTTGCAGCCATATTCATAGGGCTTTTCAATGGTGCCATTCACCAAGTCGGCGTTTGCGTGACAGCCGCCGCTACAGAAGAAGCGGGCCCAGCAGGTCCGGCACTCCTCTTTCTTCATAACGTGCATATGGCGGAAGTACTGAACCATATCTTTTTTCACAATACCCATATCTAAGGTGCCCATCTTATATTGTTCCCGTCCAACGAACTGATGGCAAGGATAGATATCCCCTTCTGGCGTAATGGCATAATACTCGTGACCAGCTCCGCAACCTGCAAGACGCTTGGCAACACAGGGCCCATTATCGAGGGCAACATTGAAGTGGAAAAAATCAAAGGGAATTCCCTTGCGTCTCTTATCAAGGTAGATTCGGGCGAGTTTTTCATATTCTTTATCAAGGATTTGCCAATCGTCTTCCGTAAGGACATAAGGTTCATTTGTCCCGACAACCGGTTCCATGGAAATTTCGGACCCCACCTCGAGCATAGCGAGAACATCATCGGCAAAATGCGGGTTGTAATGGGTATAGGTTCCCCGGAGATAATAGTTGCGTCCCCGCCGGCTTTCAATGACTTTCTTGAACCCTTCAACGGCCTTATCAAAAGAACCCAGATGCCCCGGATAAGGTCTCATATGATCGTGTGTCTTTTTGCTCCCGTCTAGACTAAGGACCAACATGACCCTGTTGTCATTGAGATAGGTTACGATTTCATCAGTAAGAAGCGTTCCGTTGGTGGTCAGCGTCAGCTTGATATTCTTTCCCGTTTCTTTTTCACGTTTGCGGACATAGTCCACAATGAATTTTACGACGGGCATATTCATAAGCGGTTCCCCACCAAAAAGGTCAAGTTCCAGATTATGGCGCTTTTTGCTTCCCTTGATGGCAAATTCGATGGCCTTTTGGGCTACTTCCTTGCTCATGAGGGCACGATGGCCGCCAAAGTCCCCCGTATCGGCAAAGCAATATCCGCAGCGCAGGTTGCAGTCATGGGCAACATGGAGACAGAGAGATTTGAGGATAGGTTCTTCGGCAAATGTATCGGGTACGGAAAAGTCTGGAGAAAAAAGGAGGCCTGCCTCCTGCAGTTCCTTTAGTTCCGCCAGGACTTCTTCCACATCGCTGTCCGCGTACTTTCCCTTGAAATGGGCCTTTGTCTCTTCCGGGTTGTTCCCATCATAGAACCCCAGGATATCATAAATCATCTTATCGATGATATGGACGGCGCCGCTATTGACGTCAAGGACCACATAGTGGTCATCTAAATGCATTCTATGGATCAGCAAACTGTTTCCGCCTTTCATGATGTCTTAACAGTAAACGTACTCCCCTTTTCATAAAAAAGAGGATATGAAATGTAGAAAGAAAAAGGCTCCCCGCTTAGGCAGGGAGCTGTTCTACAATACCTTAAGCCTTTTCGCAGACCTGGTTGCCTACCGTGCAGGACGTTTTGCAAGCAGACTGACAAGAAGCTGGGCATTCGCCGCAGCCGCCGCTGCGCAGGGTCTTTTTCAGCATTTCTTTATTGACAGTTTTGATTCTCTTTGCCATCGTACATCCCTCCTGACTTTAAACTGAACTTTATTTTATCTGTTTTTAAGGCATTATGCAAGGGTCTTTACAAAACTCCCCAGGAACGCTGCTTTTGATTTACTTTTTATGATAATACCACAAGAGGAAACGATTGAGGTCATATCCCGTCTTTTCGTTCACCCAACTGATCAGTTGGGCCTTATAAAGGGCCCTTTTGAAATGCTCCAGATTTTTCGCCTTGTGATGAAAGACATTGACCCGGCGCAGGGTAAGCAGTCCATCCTGTTCCGTATTGGTCCCAATGAGCCCTGTTACGCCTGCCGCATAGCCGGCTTCCTTCACATCTTCGACAACCTCTTTATTATAGGCGCCATTGGGGTAGCTCAAGGTTACACCATTCGGCGAATAATATAGCCCCAGCATGTGGTCATGGCTCTTCTTGAGATCTGCTTTCCGTTCCTGGCGGGAGAGCAGTGGCAGAGGCTTGTGGATATAAGTATGAGAACCAAGTTCCCACCCATATTGGGCAAGCTTTACTTCCTCGTCCCAGGTTAGATAGCCCGGCCACCCTTCATACATTCCCGCCATGAACATATTCCCAATATAGCCATATTCCTTCATGATGGGGGCCGCATTGGTCAGGTTGTCAAGGTAGCCGTCATCGAAGATAAGGACACATTCCTTATGAAAGGAATCGCCCGCCTTTCTTCTGCTTGCATAGTCCCCTAACTTGATGGTCTTATACCCATTTTCCTTGAGATATTCCATTTGGGTCCGAAATTCATCGGTTGGCATGGAATAAAGATCTGACTTATCTTCCACTCGGTGATAGGCGAATATGGGCACGGACCGATCCCTAAAATCCAAGAAATCATGGACCGCCCATGCGCAGCCTGCCGCGACAGCAATAAGGCCCAACAGAATCCCCGTTTTTCGATTCATCTTACTCACGCGCTTCCTTCCCTATTTTTTCCGCAATCTGTTCCAATTTCTTCAGCCGATGATTCAGACCCGATTTTCCAATATGGCCTTCCGTCAGCGCTGCAAGTTCCCCCACAGCTAAGTCTTGGTGTTTTAAACGCAGACGCGCCGCCTCCTGCAAGTTCTCTGGAAGCTGATCCAATCCTACGGTACGGTCAATGGTCCGAATGGCAGCCAATTGGCGTACAGCAGCCTTGACGACCTTGTTGAGGTTTGCCGTTTCGCAATTGACGACCCGATTGACCTGATTCCTCATATCCTTTAAAACCCGAACGTTCTCAAATTCCAGATAGGAATGATGTGCGCCGATAAGGGAAAGGAAAGAAGCGATGGCATTGCCTTCCTTCAAGTAGACAACATAGGTATTTTTTCGGTCAATCACACGGGCTGGCAAATCAAACCCCTTCATTATTTTACAGATATACTCCCCCATGTCAAGGCGGTCCGTGATTAGTTCCAGATGATAATCACTGAGCGGGCGGCTTACAGAACCACCCGCAAGGAATACACCTCGAAGAAAGGATTTCTTGCACGCATTCTTTTTAAGAAGCGCGGCTCCCGCAAGGTCAAGGGGAGAAAGCAGGTGAAGTTCTCCCAAGGCTATCCGTGCCTCACTGCTGGGTACGACGTGGACTTGATAGCGATTGTTTTTCTTAAGTCTCGTGGACCGCGTCACAATGACTTCGGTCTGAACAGCAAAGTTATTTTTGAGCAGACGAAGGACGCGGCGTGCCAAAGCCGCATTTTCCGTCGTAAAATGAATGCCCACTTTTTGCCCTGATAGGGAAACGGATCCACTGATCCGCAAAAGTCCGAACAATTCAGCGCGTTCTCCTTCTTTTGCTTCAGAATCGAGCCGTGCAACTTCATTTTTCACATCACTGGCAAAGGACATGGATCATGACTCCTTTTCCGTGTTCTTTGCCGCCTTCCCATGATTGCGCAGTTCCTGCATAGTCTGGCGAGCAAAGAAATAATCAAAGAAACGTACGCCGCGTCCAAATAAACGCAGCCGATAGATGAGGGCAATGATGCATTTTGCCAGCTTCTGCGGGTTATGGCGAACCAGATCGCTATCATTCAGGAGTTTTGCCGGCACCGCCTCAATCCCTAGTTTTTCAATTTTGTCGATATCAGGGGAAACCGGTTCAGCCCCTTCTTCCTTATACTTGGCAATCTGTTCCGGTTTGGCTTTTTGAACATTGACAACCACATAATCCAGGGCCTGGGCTCCCATATGGTTCACCAAGGTCTCCACATGTTCATAGGCCCCGTAGCCATCGGTCTCACCGGGCTGGGTCATGACATTGCAGACATAGATCTTGACGGCCTTGCTCTTTACGACCGCATCCCGGATGCCCGGTACAATCAGGCTTGCGAGGACGCTTGTATAAAGGGATCCCGGCCCCAGAATAATGGCATCAGCATGCAGGATGGCATCAACGGCCCGCTGGGAAGCCTTCGGATTTTCCGGTTCTGTCATAAGCCGAACGATTTTATGAGGGGATGCGGTAATGGCCGATTCCCCAATGACAACGCTGCCGTCATCCATTTGGGCCTTGAGTTGGATGTTTTCCGATGTACTGGGCCAAACCCGTCCATGGACCTTGAGGATTTCACTGATGGCAGCAAGACCGTCTTCCATATTGCCTTCAAGATCACTCATGGCGGCAATAAAAAGGTTGCCCAGGCTGTGACCAGAAAGAAATTCACTGTCATGAAAACGATACTGCATGGCCCGTTCCATGACAGGCTCCGTGTCAGCAAGGGCCACCAGACAATTGCGCATATCCCCAGGGGGAATGATGCCCATTTCCTTGCGCAGCCGTCCAGATGAACCGCCGTCATCGGCCGTAGTCACAACCGCCGTACAGTTATTGGTAATGAGCTTGATTCCGCGCAGGAGCACTGACAGACCGGTACCTCCGCCGATGACAACAACAGATGGCCCTTTGTCCAGTTTCTGCTGCGTAAAGATCAGTTCCCGCAAGGATTCCTTTTCTCCGGGCATGACGGAACGGATGACCGTCTTGACGACACGGGCACCGCCATAACACATAAAGAAAATGCCCACAACGACGTTAAATAGGCCTAAGGCCGTAATGGTCGACTGATAGAATTCACCGCCTACATAAGAAATGAAATTAAAGACAAGCGCTTCAATCAGCCCGACAAACTGGTAATTGAAGATCAGGGTTACACCAACACAAGAAAGGACTGTCCCCAGACCGAAAAGAAAGAGCCACCGTTTGAGGTTAAGGCCTGGGTATAGCCACTTTATCCATTTCATAGGCACACTCCTCACGGGAATTATTTCTTCAAGAGATCTCGATGAATCACTTGGGCCTGGTACCCGCAGGATTCAATGAATCGCCCCAAGGCGTTGGCAACAAAGACCGAACGATGGTGACCGCCCGTGCAGCCCACGCCGATCATGAGCTGGCTCTTGCCTTCCTTCGTATATTCAGGAAGCAGGAACTCAATGAGATCATAGAGTTTCCGCAGAAAAGTCTGGGTCACGGGCGACTGTTCAATATAGGCCACGACATCGGCATCGTTACCATTTTTTTCCTTCAGTTCCGGTACATAAAAAGGATTTGGAAGGAAACGGACATCAAACATCATGTCGCAGTCAAGGGGCGTCCCGTGCTTAAAGCCAAAGGATTGGACTGCAATACTCATGGCGGGCAGGCTCCCGTCCCGTCCGTAAAGGGAAATGATCTTAGCCCGCAGCTCCTTGGTCGTCGTATGGGTCGTATCAATGATTGTCGTGGCCCGCCGACGGACATGGGAAAGAATCTGTCGTTCACGCGCAATATCAGCACTTAGGCCGCCCTTTCCAGCAAGAGGATGACGACGGCGCGTTTCCTTGTAACGGCGCACCAAAGTCTGGTCATCAGCGTCAAGGAAAACCAGTTCAAAGGGGATCTTCTCCCGGCTCAGCTGGTCGAGGACTTCCGTCAGTTCATCAAAGAACTTACCGCCCCTGATATCAGCTGCCAAGGCAAGCTGATCGGATTCATCACTGCGTTTCATGCACAGTTCGATGAATTTTGGGATAAAGGTCGGTGGCAGGTTATCGACGCAAAAGTATCCTAAGTCTTCCAAGGTCCGCATGACCTGGGTTTTCCCTGCCCCACTCATCCCCGTAATGATCAAATTTCTTGCCATGATGGATTCGCCCCCAATCAAAAGTACATTTCTCTTATTATAACTTTTTCACTTATATGCCGCAACAAATGCGGTGCGTGCGCGCCCCTTATTCCGGGACATCGACCTGATTGGTCATGACGCTGCGAAGAATAAGGCTGACCCCGGACTGGGTGTTGGAAGCCGTAATGATGCGGGCCGCTTTTTGAATTGTTTCCTTGGCATTTCCCATGGCAACACCTACGCCGGCATGGGCCACCATTTCATAGTCATTATCCGAGTCCCCCACAGTAAGAATCTCTTCTCGGGTAACTTCAAAGCGCTTCATTAAAAACTGAAGGGCCCGCCATTTATTGGTTTCAGGATCCGTAATTTCAAGGAAGCCTTTTGAGGAAGAAACGATTTTGATGGCATTGCCGTAGACGGTCACAAGGTGCCGCCGAATCGGTTCCGGGTCATCATCAATGACAAGCAATTTATGGGGCGCCTCGGCCAACTGGCGCAGGCCCGCACCAGCAACTTCAAAGGGAACACGGGAAAACTTGGCATAGTACTGTGCCTTGGCACAGTCAGCAGGAACCAAAAGGGTATCATTGACATAAGCCTGAACATAGATATCCTGATCAAGCAGTTCCCCGACAATGCATTTTGCCGTTTCAAGGGCAAGGGGCCAATGGGCCAGTGTCTTTCCCGTGGAAGGGTCTTTCACGAGGGCCCCGTTATAAGTCACAAGAGGCAGTTTGATTCCCAGTTCCTGAGCATAACTTAAAGCTGATCGATACATCCGGCCTGTTGCCAGTGTGACGAGATAGCCTCGGTCAATCGCTTCCCTGACAGCCTCCCGATCTTTCTGAGAAATATTTTTTTCTTCATCAAGCAAGGTCCCGTCGAGGTCCATGGCAATCATCTTGAGGATATTAGACATCAGCGCTTCTCCTTTCTGAAAAAAGAAAAGCTGTCCTGCCTCAGGAGCAGAACAGCCTTGTGTCAATCGGTTAGCCTTCTTCAAACTGATCTTTGCCTACGCCGCAAAGAGGGCAGGTCCAATCATCGGGCAGATCTTCAAATTTGGTGCCCGGTGCAATTCCGCGATCGGGATCACCAGCAGCTTCATCGTAGACATAACCACAAACTTGGCAAACATATTTTTTCATATCGGATTTACCCCTTTTCTGTATTTGTTGACAATCGAATTATACCAAAGGCTTTCCCCTGTTTCAAGCCTTTTCGTAAAATTTTTTAAAGTAATTTTTATTTAATAAATGTTCTTTTATCAGAAGCAGATGCATGCAGGAAAGCAAAGAGTTTTTCCGCAGCTGTCCGAGTCATGGTAGGAACTGCTTCAAGATCATCAACACTTGCTTCCCGCATCTTTTCCAAAGAAGCAAACCGCTGCCAGAGAGCAGCCCGCCGTTTAGGGCCAATCCCCTCGATATGATCAAGGACAGAAACAAGATTGCGCTTAGCAAGCCTTTTCCGATGATAGGTAATGGCAAAGCGATGGGCCTCATCACGGATATGCTGGATGAGATGCAGAGCCGCTGAGGATTTATCAAGAAGGATGCTTTCATGGGCCCCTTCCGTAAAAATTTCCTCTTCCCTTTTGGCAAGACCGATAACGCGTACATCTCCAAGCCCCACACCGCGGATGACTTCAAGAGCCGAGCTTAACTGTCCTTTGCCTCCATCTATGATGATGAGACTGGGAATATCCTCCGCGTCCTTATACCGGCGATAGACGACTTCCTGCATGGATTTGAAATCGTCCGGCTTGCCTTCTGTAGAACGCAGTTTATACCGCCGATAATCCTTTTTCGAAGGGCTGCCATTGCGAAAGACCACCATGGATGCCACAGTTTCCGCCCCTTGATTATGGGATATATCAAAGCAATCCATCCGTTCCAAGGGGCCTGTCATGCCGATGGCGTGAGCCAAGTCCTCAGCAGCCTCTTCTGCCGGCTTTAGAGCAAGTCGTCCCTTCCGGAGACGTTCATCAAGGTTTTTCTTGGCATTTTCCTCCGCCATGAGGATGAGATCATGCTTAATGCCCCGCTGAGGGACAAGGATGGTGACATTTTTCTCATTTTTCTCCGTAAGCCACTGGGAAAGCAGGGCCCGGTCCTTATCAAAAAGGCCGCTTGACGTAATGATTTCCTTGGGGGGCCGATGCTCTTCCTGATAATATTCCCTAATGAAAGCAGAGAGGATTTCTGCTGCGGGTTCCCCTTTTTCATCATCAAGAAAGAAACTGTCCCGGCCCAATATCTTACCATTTCGCACAAAGAAGACTTCCAGGCAGACTCCTGTGTCATCCACCGCAAGACCTATGACATCACGGTCCCCGCTTTCTGTCGTTGCTTTCTGGGATTCTTCCAGCTTATTGAGGCTAAGAAGGGAGTCCCTGTATTGGGCTGCCTTTTCATATTCCATCTTGTCCGACGCGTCCTGCATTTTTTTCGTCAGCTGGCGCCGCAGTTCCGTGACCTTCCCATCCATAAGAAGAAGCACCTCATCAACGAGCTTCCTATACTCACTAAGGGGGACCTTTCCCGTACAAGGAGCCAGACAGCGATGAAGATGGTACTGGAGGCAGGGCCGTTTGACATTCATGCTGCGGCAGTGACGCAGGGGAAACATGGAACGGATGAGACGCATGGTTTCCCTTAAGGCCCCTACATCGGCATAGGGGCCGTAGTACTTGGCTCCATCTTTTTGAACGCGGCGCGTAATGTACATACGGGGATAAGCTTCATCGACCGTAATCTTGAGATAGGGGTAGGTCTTGTCGTCCTTGAGCTCGATATTATAACGGGGCCGGTACTTCTTGATGAGGTTGCATTCCAAGATAAGGGCTTCCATTTCGCTGGCGCAGACAATGGTCTCAATGGAATCAACATGGGCATTGATGGCCCGCACTTTCGGGGAAACCTGACTTGCCTTGCGAAAATAACTCCGCACTCGATTCTTTAGGATGACAGCCTTGCCGACATAGATAACCCGGCCCGCTGCATCATGCATGATATAAACGCCGGGCGCATCGGGAAGGACCTTCAAGGTCTCAGCAATGCGTTCATTCATTTAAGGATCCTCTTTATATACTGTCCTGTGTAGGATTCCGGTACCGCAGCAAGCTCTTCGGGGGTTCCCACAGCAACGATGCTGCCGCCCCTGTCCCCGCCTTCCGGACCCAGGTCGATGAGATAATCGGCCGATTTGATGACATCGAGATTATGCTCGATAACGACAACCGTACTGCCCGAATCAACCAGGCGTTCCAAGACCTGGAGCAGCTTATGGACATCAGCCATATGAAGTCCCGTCGTTGGCTCATCCAAGATATAGAGCGTCCGTCCCGTATTGGTCTTGGAGAGTTCCGCCGCAAGTTTGATGCGCTGCGCCTCCCCGCCGGACAGGGTCGTCGCCGACTGTCCCAGGCGGATATAGCCCAGGCCCACATCTTCAAGGACTTGGAGTTTCTTCAAGATTCGCTGATGGTTGCTGAAATAATCACAGGCTTCCGTAACGGTCATGTTAAGGACATCAGAAATATTCTTGCCCTTATAATGGACTTGAAGCGTATCCCGATTATATCGCGTGCCCCGACAGACTTCACAGGGGACATAGACATCGGGAAGGAAATTCATTTCAATTTTCAGCATGCCGTCACCATGGCAGGCCTCGCAGCGGCCGCCCTTTACATTAAAGCTGAAGCGGCCTGGTTTATAGCCCCGAACCTTGGCTTCATTCGTCGTTGCAAAAAGGGCTCGGATGAGATCAAAGGTTCCCGTATAGGTCGCCGGATTGGAACGAGGCGTCCGTCCAATAGGACTCTGATCGATATTGATGATCTTATCGATATACTGGACCCCCATGATCCTATCATGGGCAAGGGGGCGCTGCCGAGCCCCCTTGAGTTTTTGGGCAAGGCCGCGGTAAAGGATGTCATTCACAAGGGTACTCTTGCCGCTGCCGCTGACACCGGTCACAACGGTCAGGGTCCCCAAAGGAATGGAGACATCGATGTCTTTAAGGTTGTTGGCCCGTGCCCCTTTGACTATTATTTTCTTGCCATTTCCTTTACGGCGGACCTTGGGAACAGGAATCTTTTTCCGACCGCTGAGATAATCGCCTGTGACAGACCCTTTGACCTTCATGATTTCCTTTGCTGTTCCCTGAGCAACAACCTGTCCCCCGTTTTCGCCGGCGCCAGGTCCAATATCGATGATCTGGTCAGCTGCAAGCATCGTATCTTCATCATGTTCGACAACAAGGAGGGTGTTTCCCAAATCACGAAGATGCTTGAGGGTGGAAAGAAGTTTGTCATTATCCCGTTGGTGAAGGCCGATACTCGGTTCATCAAGGATGTAGAGTACACCGACAAGCCCGGAACCAATCTGTGTTGCAAGGCGGATCCGCTGGGCCTCGCCGCCGGAAAGAGTAGCCGCTGCCCGGCTAAGGGTGAGGTAATCGAGACCGACATTGTTAAGGAAAGAAAGGCGGGCCCGAATTTCCTTAAGGATTTCCTTTGCAATGAAAGCGTCACGGTCGCTGAGGGAAAGCTCTTCAAAAAACTTCAGGCATTCCCTGACGGGCATTTGGCACACTTCATTGATATTGCGTCCACCCACCGTAATTCCGAGGACTTCCGGACGCAGTCGGGCCCCGTGGCAGGTGTGGCATTCAATGGCCGTCATAAAGGATTCATAATCAAGACGCTGACTTTCGCTCATGGCATCCTTTAGCCGATGCTTCAAAATAGGAATGATTCCCTCAAAAGCGGTCGTATGGGGATGGACCTCTCCCATAAGGTTTTCATAAAGAAAGGTAAAGTGCTCATCAGGGATTCCTTCCAGCAGCTCTTTCTGCACCTTTTTAGGAAGGTCGTTCCACGTATTTTTAAGGGAAAACCCCCGCGATTTCAAGACTTCGGCAAACTGGCAAAGAAAATAGGACTTCGGGTTGCTGCTCATGGCGGCAATGGCTCCGTCTTCAAAGGGCACGTCCTTGTTCGGGATCACAAGATCCACGTCAAATTCCATATGCATGCCAAGCCCCATACAGTCCGGACAGGCCCCATACGGAGCATTAAAGGAAAAAAGACGGGGCTCGATCTCCGGAAGGGAAATGTTGCAGTCCGGACAGGCAAACTTTTCGCTGTAGACTTCAGTCTTGCCGCCAATTATTTCGATTTCCACTGTTCCTTCGCCAAGTTTCAGAGCCGTTTCCAAGGATTCGGACAGGCGCCCGGCAAGGGTTGGCCGACTGATGAGACGGTCGACAACGACAGAAATATAATGTTTCTTTTTCTTATCAAGCGTGATGTCCTCATCAAGGGTACGGATTTTCCCATCCACCTTGACCCGTACATAACCGTCACGGCGGACTTCATTGAAAACCTGCTTATGCTCTCCCTTACGGCCCCATACAAGGGGTGCCAGGACCATAAATTTCGTACCTTCCGGCAGTTCCAGGACTTTATCGGCAATCTGTTGGGGACTTTGGCGCTGAATGACCTTTCCGCAATGCGGACAATGGGGCACGCCAATGCGTGCAAACAAAAGACGCAAATAATCATAGATTTCCGTTACCGTTCCCACCGTAGACCGCGGATTGCGGCTTGTAGTCTTCTGGTCAATGGAAATTGCGGGGCTGAGGCCGCCAATATAATCTACATCAGGCTTATCCATCTGTCCCAAAAACTGGCGGGCATAGGCTGACAAAGACTCAACATAGCGCCGCTGGCCTTCGGCATAGATGGTATCAAAAGCAAGGGACGATTTGCCGCTGCCCGACAGTCCTGTAATGACAACGAGTTTATTGCGGGGAATCGTCAGGGATATATTCTTTAGGTTGTGCTGACGCGCCCCCTGGATGACAATTTCATTTTCGCTCATGGCGTTTACTGATTTCTCCTTTGATCAAAATCATTTGGTCACGATATTCAGCCGCCAGTTCAAAATCAAGCTGCTTGGCGGCTGCTTTCATATTCTTTTCGATAAGTTTCACTTGTTTCTGCAAGGCCTTTTCAGAAAGCTTCTTCAGGGAATCCACGCCGCCTGCTTTCACAGTGCCGCCGTCTTCTTCCACTTTGGTGAGCTTGATGAGCTCCACGACCTTCTTTTCAATGGTCTTCGGCACGATCCCGTGAGCTTTGTTATAGGCTTCCTGCTTGGCCCGCCGCCGTTCCGTCTCTTCAATGGCACGCTGCATGGATCCAGTCATGACATCGGCATACATGATGACCCGGCCGTGGGCATTGCGGGCGGCTCGGCCAATGGTCTGGATCATTGCAGTATCGCTGCGCAGGAACCCTTCCTTATCAGCATCCAAGATAGCCACAAGGGAAACTTCCGGCATATCAAGCCCTTCGCGCAAGAGGTTGATGCCGACTAGGACATCAAATTCCCCTGCCCGAAGATCACGGATGATCTCGGCGCGGTCAATGGTTGCAATATCACTATGGAGATAACGGACACGGATTCCTGACGCGGCAAGGTACTCTGTCAGGTCTTCAGCCATTTTCTTTGTGAGGGTCGTGACAAGGATGCGTTCCCCGGCCTCCGCCACTTTATGGATTTCTCCCAGAAGGTCATCAATTTGACCCTTGATGGGACGAACCTCGATTTTCGGATCAAGAAGGCCTGTCGGACGGATAATTTGTTCTACAACCTGCTCGGCATGATCCAGTTCATAGGCTGCCGGGGTTGCAGACACATAGATAATCTGTCCCCGTTCCTTTTGGAATTCATCAAAGGTCAAGGGCCGGTTATCAAGGGCTGACGGCAGGCGGAATCCATAGTTTACAAGCTGTTCCTTACGGGAACGGTCGCCTGCGTACATGGCCCGCAGCTGAGGCAGGGTCACATGACTTTCATCAATGACAGTAAGAAAATCATCTGGGAAATAATTGACCAGCGTAAAAGGCGGCTCCCCAGCCTTGCGTCCTGTCAAATGCCGGGAATAGTTTTCAATACCGCTGCAATAGCCCATTTCTTCCATCATTTCAAGGTCATAATTGGTCCGCTGTTCGAGGCGTTCGGCCTCAAGGAGTTTTCCTTCTTCATGCAGGACGGTAAGCCGCGCCTTCAGTTCTTTCCGGATATCTCCGCGGGCCCGTTCCAAATTCTCATCACTGGTCACATAATGACTCGCTGGGAAGATGGCCACATGGGTCCTTTTATCGATTACGTCTCCTGTAAGGACATCGATTTCCATGATGCTGTCCACTTCATCACCAAAAAGCTCAATACGGATGCCCTTTTCGTTGTAGCTGGAAGGAATGACTTCAATGACATCACCGCGGGCCCGAAAAGAACCGCGCTGCAGGACCAGGTCATTTCGTTCATAACGAATCTTGACAAGTTTTTCCAAGATGGCATCGCGATCGACCTCTTGCCCAACACGGAGGGAAAGGACGCTGTCATAGTAATCCTTTGGTGCACCTAGGCCATAGATGCAGGAAACAGAAGAGACAACAATGACATCACGCCGCTCAAACAGCGCACTTGTTGCAGAATGGCGCAGCTTATCGATTTCATCGTTGATGGATGAATCTTTCTCAATATAGGTATCTGTTGCCGGAATATAGGCTTCGGGTTGGTAGTAATCGTAGTAGGATACAAAGTATTCCACTGCGTTATGTGGGAAAAAGGCCTTGAATTCGCTAGCAAGCTGGGCTGCCAAGGTCTTATTGTGAGCAATGACCAAGGTAGGCCGCTGTACCTTTTGGATCATCTGGGCAATGGTAAAAGTCTTGCCAGTACCCGTTGCCCCCAAAAGGACCTGCGTATCCATTCCTTCTTTCACCCCTTTGACGAGGGCCTCAATGGCCTCAGGCTGATCACCGGACGGTGCAAAGGGGGCTTCCAATTGAAAGTCCATGAAAGGGCTCCTTTCCATAAAAATGAAGCAAGAGGTACTGTCCCCCAACTTCCTTATATTCTTAGAAGATTGATTCACGTTAAAGAAGGCATACAAAACCAAGGGCATCTCCCTTCTTAGGCAATGTCCTTTTGCTCATTATACCACATCAGAGTACTAGGGGATACGGTTCTTCCTCTTTTTCCCCTGACTGCGGCGGCTTTCCACAGTGATGAAAGCGTAGGCCGGCTAAAATCACAAAAGGTGTGAAAAAATGAGACAAATACGATATAATAGTTTCATTACGATGATGGAACATAGCCGGTTCCATTCCCAGAAAGGATGATGGAAGCTCTTGCAGATCAAGAAATATCTCTTAGGAAGCGCGGCAGCGCTCTTACTATTTTCAGGCCTTGCGGCTGCCTCTCCCAAGATCATCTACATTCCCTTGGACAACCGTCCTGTAAACCTTGAATATACGGTCGATACGGCCAAAGCAGCCGGTTATCCCCTGACTGTCCCACCGGAGAAATATCTTTCCAACCATAAGAGCGTCGGCGACAACGAGGGCCTTTGGGAATGGTTGGAAACCGAAGCCCCTCACGCCGAGGCCGCTGTCATTGCAACGGACAGTCTCAACTACGGGGGCCTTGTCGCCTCAAGGAAGCATCATCACCTGGAAAAATACCTCCGGGGAAAAATTGTGCGCCTCGACACGCTCCACAAAAATAATCCTGGCCTTAAGATCTACGCGTTCAGTACAATCATGCGGACGCCCCGTCAAAGTGTGGCCTCTGTTGAACCCGCCTATTATGAGACATATGGGCCCAAGATCTTCCGTCTTTCCCAACTGGCGGACAAGGAGGACATGGAAGGCCTTACGGAAACAGAAGAGCGGGAAAAAAACCAGCTGACCCTTTCCATTCCGGCAAATGATCTAAAGGATTGGCGTACGAGGCGTCTGGTGAATCTCCAGACCAATAAACGCCTTATCCGCATGGCCCAGCGGGATGGCTTTCATTTTCTTGCCATCGGCAAGGATGATGACGCCCCCCTTTCCCAGACCCACATGGAAGCACGCATCCTGGAAAATTTGGGAAACGGCATGAATAAGAAACAGTTCCAAATTGTCCCTGGAGTCGACCAGCTGGGACTCACCTTGGTCACGCGGGCCATCAACGAAATCCGCGGCGATAAGCCCGCAGTCTATCCACTTTTTGCTCCTGGGACAGGAGGCAGCACCGTTCCCTTGTATACAGATGAAAGTGCCGAAAATTCGGTACATAACCAGATTATCGCCATTGGCGGCAAGATTGCTTCAAGCACTAAAAAAGCAGACCTCATCCTTGCAGTCAACACACCGGATGATGGTATTTGCCGCGATTCCACAGCCAATGAGAATGCCCCCTACAGCAACCGCGCCAACAAGGAATTTGCTGCCCAGATTGCGGACCTTGAACGCATGAAGCCCATTGCCTTGGCCGACATTGCCTATGCCAATGGCGCCGATAACGGATTTATGGAAGCGCTCTCCCATAAAAAAGCCCTGCTTGACCTTACGGCCTATTCTGGATGGAATACATCGGACAACAGCATCGGCTTTGCCCTTTCCCAAGGAATCTTGGCCAAACGAATGTCTGAACCAGACCGGCTCCGCCTGCTCAAGATCCGGCTCCTTGATGACTGGATCTATCAAGCCAATGTGCGTTACCGTGTGTCCCTTGAAATGGACCGTCACAATGTAAAACTCAAGTATGATCTTGGAAAATATTATAACAAGATCCTTAGCCGGACAAATCGGCTCTTCAAGACCTACATCAGTGATGAACCGGACGTAAAAGGAACCGATTATACCATCGAGTTTCCTTGGAACCGCATGTTTGAAGTTTCCGTCCGCGTCAATCCATAACTACAGGAAAATGCCAAAGGAGGAACTTATACATGGCAAAAAACAGCTCTTTCGACATCGTCTCCCAATTGGATATGCAGGAACTTGACAATGCCCTGAACCAAACGAGAAAAGAAATTTCCCAACGCTACGATTTCAGGGGATCAGCCGCTGCCATTGAACTTGTTGATGAAAGCCTCAAGATGACCGCAGAAGACGAATACAAGCTAGGCGCCATCCTTGACATCCTGCGCCAGCGCATGGCTAAGCGGGGGCTCAGCCTGCGTGCCTTGGAACCCGGTAAGGTTGAACCGGCTGCGAAAGGAACGGTCCGCCAAACAGTCACCTTAAAGCAGGGCATTGATAAGGAAACCGCTAAAAAGATCATTGCTGCCATCAAGGCATCGAAGATCAAAGTCACGACCCAGCAAATGGATAATCAAATCCGGGTCTCCGGGCCCAAAAAAGATGATCTGCAGGCCGTCATCCAACTCATCCGCAGTGATGATTTCGGCATCGACGTCCAGTTCATCAATATGCGGTAATACAATTCAATGAGGCTGTGAGGAAATGATCATCTCGTTTCTTCACAGCCCTTTTTTCAATCAACGAGGAAAGGATTTTCAGCATGATTGCTTCTATCGCTCTGCGGCGCAGCATCCGAAACTATAAGCATAGCCCCGTTCCCCAGGACTTTGTAGAACAAATCCTCTAAACCGGTCTGCTGGCCCCGGCTTCCAAGAATCGTCAGCCCAGCATTTCATCGTTACAGTAGGAATCATGAAAGAGGCCCCCGTCCTGATCTTTGTCATGAATGATCTAGGCTGCCGTCTGGATCACACCCTCAGCTGGGACGAACGGGTATCGGGAATTTGCTACGCCCCGTCCATTGACGCTGCCGTCGAAAATGGGTGTCTTACGGCTGACAGTCTGGAGCTTGGCAGTCTCTGGATCTGCAATACTTATTTTGCCTGCCCTGAAATTATGCCACACACTAAAAAGCCGCTGCGAACCAATCTGTGCCCTTGCCCTGGGATATGCCGCGGAAGCTCCCCCTTAACCGACTGCGCAAAGCTTTTGCGGATGCGGTGAAATTTTGCGATTCATTGTTGGGCAGTGCCAAAATCGTTCCGATTGGATGGGGTTACTTGCCCCATTGCTTAAAAAAGATACTTCTGAAAATAATGGGGGCATGATGTTTCGCAAAAAGCCTCGTACCACACTCTCATTCCAAAGTCATCCTCCAAATACCGTCGCCGTTCGATCCACTTTCAGGAATTTTTACGTTTGTTAGCGGAAAGAGCACAGGCTTACGCCGCATATCCGCATATCGGCCCATCCGCATTGTCAGTCGGCAGCTTCTTTGCTGGCATCTGGATAATCTGTTCCCCTCCAAATTAGATAACTGAAAAAAACACGATGGTTGGATCACTGTGACAAGCAGCACGTTTGCTTCGTCACCGAGGCCGATGGATCTTCGTATCTGTCCCCATCAAAACCTAAGCTGCAAAAAGCCAGAAAAAACGTAAGACACAGACATTCAAGTGAACCAACAGCCTTGCATGCCATAGCAAGTTCACATTTCTTATCAAGACAACCGCAATAAAAATCCCGTTTCAAAGCAGCTTGAGGGAGAATCGACCACTGTCGGCAATGGCCATCTTGGCCTCGTCATATCTAGCTGAGAGGACAAGAACATACATAAAAAAGAGGCAAGGAAGAAAGGATGAATGTCCTTCTTCCCTACCTCTATTTTACTTTACCGGTCGGTAGAGCTGCCATTTAAACTGCACGGCAAGCACGCGGAGAATGATTACCACAAGGGCCCCAATGATAGGGGCAAGATCCATGGCCCCAAAACGCCAACAGAGACAGATCATGATACTTCCCGCAATAGAAGCCGTGGCATAAACATCCATTACAAGGACGACAGGAATCTTTTGCGCCATGAGATCCCGCAGGACACCACCGCCCACTGCCGTTAAAAGTCCTAGGACAACAGGAAAAATATAGGATTCTGGTTCTCCATCCGAAAGGCCTACCATGGTTCCTGTAACCGTAAAGGAAGCAAGGCCAATGGTATCAGCAGCAATATAAAGAAGATTGAGGAACTTTTTTCTCCGGCCCTCCAAACGGTACGAAGAGATACAGTAACTGGTTACAATAGCAGCCAATAGGGCCAGTCCTATGGGAACAGGATTGCGCAGTGCTGCCGGAGGAATATGACCGGACAAGACATCGCGAATCATACCGCCGCCTACTGCCGTCAGGATGGCAAGAACGGAAATGCCAAAAATATCCATCCGTTTGACAGCACCCACAATGGCACCGGAAACAGCAAAAGATAGGGTTCCGGCAAGGTCAAACAAATTCCATAAAAGCCACATAAGAAATCTCCTTTTTGAATAAAATCGAGTGAAACGAACTGGTTGGAAGAAAAATAAGGGCTCTCCGCACCTATCTTATCCAAAAAGCGTCCAAAAAACAACAGAGGCAGTGGTTATTTCTTCTCTAAGGGGCCTAAGACGCGAAGCATTTCTTCCGGCGAGGTCTCTCCAGCAAGAACTTTTGCGCGGCCATCTTCGAAAAGGGAAGCAACCTGCTGCTGACGACCAAGCTCAAGCAGGGCCTTCTCACCCAGTCCTCGGGCAGCAGCCTGACGGCACGCCTCGTCAAAAGGAAAAACTTCCTGAACCGCAAGACGCCCGCTGTATCCCGTTCCTCGGCAATGGGCACAGCTGGACGCATGGAAAAGATGAAGCGGCCCCTTGAGAGAAAAATACGTCCTTTCCCAACTATTTTCCCCAACGGCATAGGCCGTCCTGCACTGGAGGCAGAGCCGTCGCAAAAGACGCTGGGCCACAATTCCCTTCAGGGCCGAAGCCACAAGATAGGAATCAACCCCTAGGTCAAGAAGACGGCTTACAGCACCAACCGCGGTGTTGGTATGAAGCGTACTGAAGACAAGATGACCGGTGAGCGCGGCATGGACACTCATTTCTGCCGTTTCCCGATCACGGATCTCACCTACGACAATCAGGTCCGGGTCTTGTCGGAGGATGCTTCTCAAGCATCTGGCAAAAGTGAGGCCAATCTTGGGGTGCACGGCAACCTGGCTGATGCCGTCAATCTGATATTCGATGGGATCTTCCACGGTAACAAGGCTCCGACCGGATTCATTGAGGGCCTGCAAAATGGCATAAAGCGTTGAAGATTTCCCCGATCCCGTCGGTCCGGTTACCAGAATCAGTCCATAAGGTTCATGCAGAAGCTGATAAAGCCGTTCCAGGTTTTCTTTTGAAAACCCCAGATGGTCCAGGGAGTAAAGACCTTTTCCACTGTCTAAAAGGCGCATGACAAGCGTTTCTCCGTAAAGCGTAGGAAGGGAAGAAACACGGATATCAATGGAACGGTCCTGGTAAGTCATTTGGATACGGCCATCCTGGGGCAGGCGTTTTTCTCCAATATCCATGCGGGCCATAATTTTATAGCGGGAAATCAAAGCATCCTGCATGACCGGTGGAATCCGCATAAGGTCCTGCAGGACACCATCCATGCGTCCGCGGATGCGAAGTCCATTTTTTTGCGGTTCCAAATGGACATCGCTGACAGACAGATCCAGACAGACTTCAAGGATTTTCTTGGAAGCGGCAATGATATTTCCATCATCTCTGCCGGCATTGGAAAAAAGCGCCTCTTGAAAAAAAGGGGCTTGCTGTGTCTGGGATTGGCTCATCATCATTCCTCCATATAATAAAGCAGATAATGCGAAAAAAGGGACGTTCGTCACGAGAAAACAGCCTTTTACCATGAAGCGCCCCCCTTTTAATCAATCGGGGTAGGAAAAAAGAACAGGAATCAGTATAATAAAAGACGTTATTAAGCGTTCTTTTAATAGAGTATCATACTTTTCTAAAAAAAGCTGAATATTTCTGTCATATCTTTCAAAGGAGGAATAATGATTCATCCATCAGCCCTGAAAAAAGCCTTGAAAGAAAGAAAAAAAAGAATTTTCTTCCTTTTTCCCTTTCCGCTTCTTATTGGCGTTCTCATCTTCCGTCCAAAAGATTCCTTGCCCAATGAGCCCCTTTCCCCACCGCCTGCCATTATACCCGTACTCCCCCAGAAAGAAGAAAAAGCAGGTCTTGTGCCGCCCCGTAGGGATCCTTTTGAAGGGTTGTTTCATTCCCATTCCCCTGTGCCGCATCCCTTTCCTACGGCTAAAGATGATTCCCCTTTCCCTTTTGGGAAAAGGGAAAAGACTGAAAGCCCAATGCTGCGCCTTAGCGGAATCCTCACGGTCGACGGATGCCGCAAAGCACTCTTCATAGGCCCAGAAAAGACCTATCTGCTGGAAACCATGGATAAGATTCCACAAAGAGGGCAAGTGCGCGCCATCCATTCCGATTCGATCATCTGGAACAATATGGTCATCCCCGTTGGTGAGGTGATTCCATGAAACGTTTTTTCTTCCTGTGCCTTTTACTTTTTGTATGCGGCAGAGCCTTTGCCGGTCCCTTGGTCAGTCTATCCGTAAAAAAAGCGCCGACCGAAGAAGTCTTTCGTTCCCTGGCTTCCATGAGTGGAAAAAACATTGTCTTTCCTGAAGCCCTTACGGGGGAACTTTCCCTCACCCTTCATGACGTGCCTTACGAAGAAGCCCTCCGTCTTGCTGCCGCTTCCCAAGGGCTTTTCCTTGAAACAGTCGGGGACGTCACCATCGTAGCTCCGGCAGGGACCATGGAAAGAGGGTTCGGTGCACTCACAGCCTACCCTCTTTCCTACGTTCCAGCAAAGGAAGCGGCTGAAACCTTGAAGCCCCTCATCAAGGCGCCCCTATCCTTTGATCAGACAAGCAATACTCTTTTTGTGCTGGGAAGTCCTGGAGATCAAGCGCGGGCCCAAAAGGTCCTTGCCCGCATGGACCGGCTGCAAAAACAGGTAACCTTGGAAGCCCGAATTCTCTCCCTGCAGGAAGACGCCTCCCGCGAATTGGGCCTCCAGTGGAAATGGAGCGGACTGCCGCAGCAAAATAGCGAAGAAACAGATGGCGGTACCTTCCATCTTGGGCATGGCTATACGGGCTCCTTTCAAGGCATCCTTTCTGCTCTCTGTCAAAAAGGAAAGGCAAAGGTCCTTGCCACGCCCCGCATTGTCACCGTGCCAGGAAAAGAAGGAAAAATCTTCATTGGTGACCATATCCCTGTCGTTACGGAAAAAGTTTCCAACGGCACCACGACAACCTCGACAGAATATGTAGATGCGGGTATCCGCCTTTCTTACACCCCCATTGTCGGTCCTGATGGCGTTATCACGGCTTCGGTCCATACGGAAGTCAGCACCCCAACCCTAATTTCAGAGCTCCACAATTACCGGATTACAAGCCGAACGGCGGATACGAATGTTCGTCTTCTGGAAGGCGAAACCCTCGTCATCGGCGGCCTGATCAGTGATGAGGAACAAAAACGTCTGGAAACCATCCCGCTCCTATCAAAACTGCCCCTGTTAGGGAATCTCTTTACCTTTCGGTCTCGCAAAAAAACGCGCACTGAAGTAGTTATGCTCCTTACGCCTTATCTGACTGAACCAGGTAGAAGTCCCGCCTTCATCCCCTATAAAGAAGATCCTCATTTTCTTCCGCCACTGCCTTTTTCCCAAAAAAAGGAGGGCGATGAGAATATAAGCCTCTCATATTCTCATCGCCCTCCCTCATTTCAAATTTCAGGTTAGCTTTCCCCTGTAATCCGATTGGATCCGATGGGGCAAAAAATATTTGTTTTCGTATTATCTTTTGCAGCAATTTCCGGATCCGGCGAAACATGGACCATGCAGTGCTTGACTTCCGGGAAATGCCGCTCAATTGTATCATGGACTTCATCAGCAATGCGGTGCGCTTGAAAAAGGGTCAGGTTCCCGTCGGCAACAATGTCGATATCGACATACATCTTAGCACCAAACATACGGGTACGGAGCGAATCGATCCCGGTTACGCCACACTGCTTCATAACGAAACTTTTCATTTCCTCGATGGTACGGCCATTGGCCGCATGGTCGACGAGCTTATCGGAAGCATCCCGAAAAATACCAATCGAGGCATGGATAATCATCAAACAGATGACAACAGAAGCCAAGGGATCCATGATGCCATAACCCATACGCGCCCCCAAAATTCCGATGAAGGACCCAATCGAAGAAAGAGCATCACTGCGATGATGCCAAGCATCTGCCGATAGGGCACCGGAGTTGATTTTTCTTGCAGCCCTGATGGTATACCAAAACATAGCTTCCTTGGTAACAATAGAAACAATGGCAGCTGCCATGGCAATCAGGGCCGGCGATTCACGGTCTAGATACGTCTTATGGAGGATGGACTGAAGCCCTTCATAGCCTATGCCAAGGCCTGTGAACATAAGGACAAAGGCCAGAAAGAGGGTCGCAACATATTCCTGCTTTTCATGTCCATAAGGATGGTCTGCATCTGAGGAACGGCTAGCCAAAAGGACACCAAAGATTACGATGATGGTACTGAAAACATCGGAAGCGGAATGAATGGCATCAGAAATCATGGCCGATGAATGGCCCATGATGCCGGCTACAAATTTACCCACACTAAGGACTAGATTGACAAGGATACTTACGTAGGAAACGTGCATCGCAATATCGCTGGAGGACTGTTGTTTCAAGGACCGTCTCACGCTGATCACCTTTCTATTCTCAGAAAATGTAAGAAAAAACACGGGATAAAAATAACACCTGCGGAACGCTGCTGTGTCCCGCAGATGCCTTATCTACCTGCTGCCTATTCGGCCCGGTCGGTAACCCGACTTGTGCTTTATGTTTCCCTGTATAATAAATCATGGAAAGGTCCTTGTCAAGTTTTTTCGTCTCTTTACCGAAAAGGGAAAATCAGTTACACTATAGGAAACCCTAACGAAAGGATATCCCCACCTATGACTTTTCAAGCAATAGACACACTGCGCCGGATCATCCCTTCCCAACCATCTTCCATTGACAGTACACTCCATATCTGGGAATCAGCTGTCCTTCTACCTCTCATTGAAGGCCCTAAGGGGTGGGAAATCTTATTTGAAGTCCGTTCCTCGGCGCTTACCTGGCAGCCAGGCGATATCTGTTTTCCCGGCGGACATCGAGAGGACATGGACCGGAACCTCAGCGATACAGCCCTTCGGGAAACATCGGAAGAACTGGGAATCCCCCAAAATGAAATTACACTCCTGGGCCCGCTCGATTACTTTTATGGCGTCATGGGTCCCCTGATCTATCCCTATGTGGGAATCCTCCCCAAAGATTGCCCTCTCACCATTGAGCAAGACGAGGTTGCAGAACTTTTCACGATTCCAGTAGAAACACTCCTTTCCCTCACCCCGAAAAAAGGCAAGGTGGCCATTGGATCCAAACGGCTGGAAGGATTCCCGCCGGAACTTGAAACCCCGGAAAAGGAAGATTGGGTCATGCAGCATTCCTACGATATCTATTTCTATCGTTATAAAGAACGGCTCATCTGGGGCATTACGGCTCGCATCCTCACCCAATTCCTGGAACGTCTGCGAAAATCAAGATAAAAGGGATAAGGCCGGCAGCAAAGGATATCAATTCCTTGCTGCCGGCCTTTGATCATGGGGTTCAGTGTCCCAACGTAGCCAAAATCCGTTCGATTAGTTCTCGCCGGTTTGTGTGGGCCGTCGAGGTGTAGGTCAGGATGCGATCATCATCAAGACCAAAAGTTTTCTTATAAAGTTCCTTTTGAGCCGCCACAGCTCCTTTATTGAGCTTATCCGACTTCGTCAAAATAATCATAAGAGGGATTCCCAGACTAAGGAGCCACTGGTAGCAGTCAATATCGCTTTCCATGGGTGCGTGACGGATATCCATAAGGATACAGACAAGCTTCAGGTCCCGGGAATTTTCCATATACTTGCAGATAAAAGCAGACCACTGGTTCTTTTGGCTCTGACTGGTCCGGGCAAAACCATACCCTGGCAGGTCCACTGCATAAAAGGTATGACGCAGCGGTTCTTTCTCCGTTGTTTTCTTGGCACGAAAAGAATAGAAATTAATCGTTTGGGTCTTACCAGGAGAACTGCTGACGCGAGCCAATCCCTTTCGCCTTGCCAGCGAATTGAGCAGGGAAGATTTACCTACATTGCTGCGACCAATAAATGCAACTTCATCCACCGTATCCTGCGGGTACTGGGTGGCCTTGACGGCTGACGCGACAAATTCGCCGCCGACAATATCCCACTGCGTCATTACCATAATTGTTATGCCTCCAAAGCAAGTTTCGTGACTTGATCCATGTGATCTACAGGGATGAACTTCATGGATTTCTTAACATGATCAGGCAACTCTTCCAGATCCTGTTCGTTCTGACGAGGCAAGAGAATCGTCTTGATCTGGTAACGAGCCGCTGCAAGGACCTTTTCCTTAAGTCCGCCAATGGGTAGGACCTGACCGGTTAGGGTGATTTCACCAGTCATGGCAAGGTCCGCCTTGACCTTTCGTTTGGTAAGAGCCGATTCCATGGCCGTTGCCATCGTAATGCCTGCAGACGGACCATCTTTCGGGATAGCGCCTTCCGGGACATGGATGTGGATGTCGATTTTTTCATTGAAATCCGGTTCAAGGCCCAGCTCCTTGGCCCGGGACCGAATATAGGTAAAAGCAGTCTGGGCTGATTCCTTCATGACATCGCCCAATTGGCCCGTGAGGACCAGCTTGCCCTTGCCTTCACAGACAACCACCTCAATCTTGAGGAGCTCGCCGCCTACACTTGTCCAAGCAAGACCTGTGCAGACGCCAATAGCCGCTTTGGCCTTCATATCACTTTCAAGATAGACAGCAGGTCCTAAAAAATCCTTGAGGTTTGCCACACCGACAGAAACCTTTTCAATCTTTTTCTCAACAATCCGGCGGGCTGCTTTACGACAGATAGTGGCAATCTTGCGTTCGAGGTTACGGACACCTGCTTCCCGCGTATAGTCTCGGATAATATGCTCCAAGGTCTTGGGGGACAAAGTGAGGTTCTTAGCAAGAAGCCCACTGAGTTTTCGTTCTTTTGGCAAAAGATGCTGCTGGGCAATCTTGATTTTTTCTTCGTCTGTATAACTGTCAAGCTGGATGACTTCCAACCGGTCCAAAAGGGCTGGCGGAATTGTCTCGACGGTATTTGCCGTTACAATCCAGAAAACATTCGACATATCATAAGCAAACTCAATGTAGTGGTCGCTGAAATGGCTGTTTTGTTCCGGATCAAGGACTTCAAGAAGGGCTGAGGCCGGATCTCCCCGGAAATCCGCTCCCATCTTATCCACTTCATCCAGGAGGAAGACCGGATTATCGGTCCCGCATTCAATCATACCATGGATCAAACGGCCCGGCAGGGCGCCTACATAGGTTCGGCGATGACCGCGGATTTCCGCTTCATCCCGGACGCCACCCAGGGAAATGCGGGTAAACTTTCGATTCACAGCACGGGCAATGCTTTGGGCAAGGCTCGTCTTCCCGACTCCGGGAGGACCCACAAGACAGATAATAGGGCCACGGTTGCTCTTGGTAAGGGCACGGACAGCAAGATAATCCAGGATCCGTTCCTTGACCTTCTTCAAGCCGTAGTGATCCTTATCAAGGATCTGGGCAGCTTTTTTAATGTCGTAATTATCCTGGGTCATCTTGCCCCAGGGCAGACTCAGACAAGTATCAAGATAACTGCGGATGACAGCACTTTCAGCCATCATGGGGGGCATCTTGAGAAGCCGATCAAGTTCCTTGTCAAGGGCTTTTTTGACCTCTTCCGGGAGATTCAGTTTTGCCATCTTTGCCTTGTACTCATCCACTTCGGACTGCTTTTCGTCCCCTTCGTTGAGTTCCTTGCTGATAGCTTTCATCTGTTCTCGCAAATAATATTCACGCTGATTCTGTTCGATCTGCTTACGGACCTGCTGGGAAATGTTCTTTTCAAGGGTAACGATTTCCAGTTCCTTACACAGATAGGTATACAAAAGGTGCAGCCGCTCCTTGACACTGATGGCTTCGAGGAGTTTTTCCTTTTCCGGCACATCAATGGTCAAATAACCGCCAATCATATCGGCGACACGGCCTGCATCAGGCTGATCCTTGAAGGTCAGCATGACTTCGCTTGTCACTTTCTTACTTGCCAGCACCCATTGTTCAAAAGTCTCTACAAGCATACGCTTCAGGGCTTCCACTTCATTGCCCCTATTATCCGTATCCTCTTTGACTTCTACATGGGCTTCCAAGTTCATCCCAACTTCATCGATGACAGAGATGACCTCTACACGATAAAGTCCTTCTACGAGGATGCGCATCGCGCCGTTTGGCATCTTGAGCATCTGTTTGATTTCTGCAACAACGCCGAACCCATACAAGTCTTGCGCCGTCGGATCAGCCTCTTCAGCTGCTTTCTGGGTCACCAAAAGAATCCGTTTCGTTGTTGCCATAGCCGTTTCTACAGCCTTGATAGAGCGATCCCGCCCTACGTCAAGATTGATGATCATCCCTGGAAAGACAATCAAGCCGCGAAGGGCAAGAAGAGGCAATCTCATTGTTTCTACTTCAGACATCTGTTTCACCATCCTTATAGCGAAAAAGGGAAAAGGGGACCCCCTTTTCCTTTTTTCCTAGGCATTTTTACGTGCTTTTTTAGTTGCATCAACCTTTTTAAGAACCAGTTCCGGTTCCTTATGGGCCGTAACGACATCCTTTGTCACGATGCATTTTTCAACGTCATCGCGGCTCGGGACCTCATACATCACATTCTTCATGATGCCTTCAATGATGGCACGAAGTCCCCGAGCTCCGGCCTTACGGGCCAAGGCTTCGTGGGCAATGGCCTTCAGGGCATCATCGTCAAAATCCAGCTCGACATGATCCATGGCGAGGAAGGATTCATATTGTTTAGTCAGGGCGTTCTTCGGTTCCGTCAGGATTTTGACCAAGGCCGCTTCATCAAGCTGGTCCAAGGTGACGACAACGGGAAGACGACCGACAAATTCAGGAATCAGGCCATACTTTACAAAATCCTCAGGCAGGACCTTCTTAAAAGGATTGGCCATTTCCTTTTCCTTCTGTGTCTCGATTTCTGCACCAAAGCCCATGCTTTTCTTCCCCGTGCGGGCATTGATGACGTTTTCGAGGCCAGCAAAGGCACCGCCACATATAAAGAGGATATTGGTCGTATCAATTTGAATCAATTCCTGATGTGGATGTTTCCGTCCCCCTTGGGGCGGCACATTAGCAACGGTCCCTTCAAGGATCTTAAGTAGGGCCTGCTGCACACCTTCCCCCGATACATCACGGGTAATGGACGGATTTTCGGATTTACGGGAAATCTTATCGATTTCATCGATGTAAATGATGCCCCGTTCCGCAAGCGGAATATCATAGTCGGCATTTTGGATCAGACGCAACAGGATATTTTCCACGTCTTCCCCAACATAACCAGCTTCCGTCAGGCTCGTTGCATCCGCAATGGCAAACGGCACCTGCAGGATCTTAGCTAGGGTTTGTGCAAGGAGGGTTTTCCCGCTTCCTGTCGGTCCCAGCATCAGGATATTGGATTTTTGCAATTCCACATCAGAATGATGATCCTGTTCGTAATTGATGCGTTTATAGTGGTTATAGACAGCCACGGACAGAGCCACTTTAGCGTCGTCCTGTCCAATGACATATTCGTCGAGGATCTTTTTAATTTCCTTCGGCTTCGGGAGATCGGTAATCTTTTCTCCCGCAGGTTTCTTGAGTTCCTTGTCGAGCATCTCGTTGCACAGGGCAACGCACTCATCGCAAATGAAAACATTATGGCCAGCAATCAGTTTCTTGACCTGACTCTGCTTCTTACCGCAAAAAGAGCAGGTATAATCTTGATCGAACGGGCCTTTACTATCATCGAATGCCATCTGACACCCCTCCTTACAATTGGGGCAAGACGGTTCTATCCATCAATCAAGCATGAACCGGAGATGCTACGACCTGATCAATAAGGCCATAGGACAAGGCCTCATCAGCGGTCAGGTAGTGATCGCGTTCCGTATCCAATTTGATGGTTTCTGGGTCCTTCCCCGTATGGGCTGCTAAAATCTGGTTCATCTCTTCCCGTACGCGCAGGATCTCCCGGGCATGGATTTCAATATCCGTGGCCTGGCCCTGGGCACCGCCCAATGGCTGATGGATCATGACACGGGAATGGGGCAGGGCAAACCGTTTGCCCTTGGCTCCGGCTGCCAGGAGGATGGAGGCCATAGAGGCTGCCATGCCGACGCAAATGGTCGAAACATCGGGACGGATGTACTGCATGGTGTCATAAATGGCCAGTCCAGCACTCACACTGCCGCCAGGGCTATTGATGTAGAGATGGATATCCTTATCCGGATCTTCCGATTCGAGAAAGAGGAGCTGGGCCACAATCAGATTGGCCATATGATCTTCAATCTCTCCGGTCACAAAAATGATGCGATCTTTCAGAAGTCGGGAGTAAATATCATAACTGCGTTCGCCCTTGCTGGTCTGTTCAACAACAATAGGGACATAACTCACGCGGTCCACCTCCCAGTTGATTATTCTTCAGTCTTTTCTTCTTTTGCTTCTGCTGCACCTTTGGCAGAGCTGAGTACAAGATCAGCGGCTTTGCGGCGCATGATATTGGAAACGAGCAGGGGCAGGGATCCATTTTCCTTAATGATTTTCTGGACCTGATGAAGGGTAGCACCCTGTGTATCAGCAATCTTCTGCATTTCCGCCAGCGTTTCTTCTTTCGTTACCTTAAGGTCTTCCTTCTTGGCAATGGCGTCAAGAACGAGATCAGCCTTCAGGTTTTCGAGAGCAACCGGTTTTTGTTCATCCCGATAGGTCTTCACATCTTTGCCGAGATACTGAAGATACATCGGAAGGCTCATGTGGTGTGCTTCGAGATTCATGGTCAGTTCGTCCACCATCTGGTTGGCGCGCTGGGTCACCATAACTTCCGGAACTTCAAAGGAAGCATTCTCCACGGCCTTCTTGATGACATCCCGCTCATAGTTGGCCTGAGACTGATCTTCTTCAGATTTCTTCAGACGGGCCAGGGTCTTTTCGCGGAATTCAGCAATCGTCTTACTGTCAGAGTTTTTCTCAATCAGTTCGTCGGTCACTTCAGGAATTTCACGAACCTTGATATTCTGGACATGGACCTTGAAGACAGCGGCCTTACCAGCCAGTTCCTTCGCGCCATAATCTTCCGGGAACGTTACATTGACATCGGTGGATTCATCCTTTTTCAGGCCGACCATTTGATCTTCAAAGCCAGGGATAAAGCTGCCGGAACCGATTTCCAGAGGATAGCCCTTGCCTTCGCCGCCTTCAAACGGTTCACCGTCGATGGTGCCGGCAAAGTCAATCGTAGCAAGGTCTCCCTTTTCCAGTTTCCGGTCTTCCGGAGCATCAACCAATTTAGCAGCCCGCTTCTGCAGGTTGCTGATGGCATCGTCCACATCCTTGTCAGTGACTTCACGGACAACCTTCTTGACATCGAGGTTCTTGTATTCACCCAGTTCAACTTCCGGACGGAGCGTGACCAAAAGGGTCATTTCCATTTCTTTGCCTTCTTCCAAGGTGGAATCCTTCAGTTCGGGATCTGCAACAGGAATGAAGTTGTTGTCATCAAGAGCCTTTCTGTAATTGTCATTGGCAAGGATCTGGAACGCTTCTTCCTTGATGGCATCCTTACCGACATGGGCTTCCAGGACCCGGCGCGGAGCCTTTCCTTTTCTGAAGCCAGGAATTGTGACCTGTTTGTTGACACGGGCAACGGCTCTTTCGAAACCCTTTGCGACTTCTTCAACAGGAATAGTGAATTTCAAAGTTGCTTCGTTACCTTTTCTTTCTACAGAAACGCTCATTAAAAAAATCCTCCTCACAGGCAGTCAGCTTCGAATTTGGTAGGTTATCTGACATACCATCATTAATTACTTAAAAAATCGCTCATATAGCATACCACAAAAGGTATAATTACGCAAATAGTCCCTTTCATTTCGTTTGCCTCCACGCCTGCCCTCATGCGGATTCCTGCATTGTCTCCTTGCTTGGGGGGAATTCATCCCATCTCCCTAGCCGCCTCAAGAAGCCCTCCTTATAATACAGGGATTTTTCGTCACCGCCGGGCTTTTTGGTGTGCAAAAAGACAGTGAATTATCTGATTTTGAAAACAAGTCTTTTCCCCCTATGCATTGTGATACAAGATTCCTTTCCATTTTGCTTAATTATGTTCCGAATATAAAATTATTCCCACTATATTTCACAAAAATGACATGTTTTCAGCCTTTTTATGATACAATAAAAGTAAAGCAATCCACAATTGGAACGGATGTGGATTCAACCCCAAAGGAGGCAATTCATATGTCAGAATTTCTACTTGCCCTGGACGATGTCCTCTATTATCCGATTCTCATCATCGTCCTACTCGCCGCTGGCCTTTACTTCACCTTTACAACGGGCTTTGTTCAATTTCGCTGGCTGCGTCAAAGCATCCGGGTCATTATGGAAAAACCGGAAAAAGAAGGCTCCATATCATCCTTCCAGGCCCTCATGGTTTCGACCGCGTCCCGTGTCGGCACGGGCAATATCATCGGGATTTCAACGGCCCTGTGTCTGGGCGGCTTTGGGTCCGTCTTCTGGATGTGGGCCATTGCCATGATTGGTTCAGCCACAGCCTTCATTGAAAGCACCCTGGCCCAGGTTTACAAACGCAAGGATGCAAATGGCGACAGCTACGGCGGCCCGGCCTACTACATTGAAACAGCCCTCCACAACAAGGCGCTGGCCATTGCCTTTGCCATCGCCCTTATTGTGACCTATGCCGGCGGCTTCAACTTGCTTGCTTCTTACAACCTGCAGTCCACCTTCTCTGTATATGGCTTCTATGACAAAGCCACCACGCCTTGGATCATCGGTGGCCTTCTTGCCGTAATGGTTGGCTACTGCGTCATGGGCGGCGGTAAACGTATCGTTCATGTAACGGGGACCCTCGTTCCAATCATGGGCGTCCTTTATGTCCTGCTTTCCCTTGCCATCATCCTTATGCATCTTGATATGATTCCGAGCGTCTTAGGCGCTGTCTTTGCCGATGCCTTCAACTTCCAGAAAATCCTGGGCGGCATCAGCGCTTCCTGTCTGATGTTTGGGATAAAGCGAGGCCTTTATTCCAACGAAGCCGGCGTTGGTTCTGCTCCGAACGCAGCTGCAGCCGCTGACGTTTCCCACCCGGCCCAGCAAGGTCTCGTCCAGATGCTCTCTGTCGTCATCGACACCATTCTCTGCACCTGCACCGCCCTTATCTGCATGTTCTCCGGGATCATCCCGACCAAAGAGATGGCAGGGGCTCCTTACGTACAAGCAGCTACCCAAGTTGACTTTGGTGCCTTTGGCCCGATCATGATCACCTTTGCCATGGTCCTGTTTGCCTTCACGACCCTTTTGGGCAACCTCTTTTATGTCGACAACTGCCTAGCTTACCTGAATGGCGGCAAGACTCCCTCCAAATCTACTATGACCATCTACCGCATCATCTCCGTCATCGTCATCTTCGTCGGCGCCGGGATGAGCATGGACAACGCATGGGCCCTCGCCGATATCACGATGGCCTTTATGTGTTTGACGAACATCCCCTCTATCATGGCCATGAACAAAACAGCCATTGCCGTCATGAAAGACTATGGACGTCAGCTTGCAGAAGGCAAAAAACCAGTTTTCAAGGCAAAAAATATTGGTCTCGACGACTCCAATCTCGACTTCTGGAAATAAGCTCCTGCATCCGTTCCTTACGAAGCTGCGCTTGCGCAGCTTCTTTTTTCATGGTCACAAAAAATAGATTTCGTTGTTATGGCAACGGACAAGCCTGCTGCCCCACCTTACAATAAGGGATGAAAAGAGGGTTGGACAGGCCTTTTATAGAAAGGTCTCCACTCCCATCAGTCATCAGAGGGAGATGTTACTTATGAAATATCATGTTAATGACAGCTGTATCGGCTGCGGACTCTGCACGTCCACCTGCCCTGAAGTCTTTTCCATGGGAGATGATAATAAAGCCGTAGCCGCTGAATCCGTTCCTGCCGGTGCTGAAAGCTCCGCAGAAGATGCCATGAACGGCTGCCCCGTTACCGCCATTGAGAAAGTGGACTGATGGAAATATGGCTGCGGCGTGTCTATGACCGCACAGAGAAAGGCCCGGAAGAGCGGGTTCTCGTTGACCGGCTCTGGCCGCGGGGGGTAAAAAAAGAAGCCATTCCAACTTGGGCTAAGCAGATTGCCCCCTCTCGGGAGCTTCACGATTGGTACAAGGACCATGACGAGGATTTTCAGGGATTCAGGGAACGTTATGAAAAGGAACTGTCTTTGAATCCTGCCGTTCCGCCTTTCCTTGAATTCCTTGAAGAAGCCCTCAAGAAAGGACCTGTCGTCTTTCTCTACGCTAAGAAAAGCAGAGAAGAAAACAATGCCCTTGTCCTCCGGGACTATGTGCTCCGTGCCTTACGAAAGGAGAACTGACATGTGTGACGAAGATATGATCTATGACTGCCCCTGCACGGTGGATTGTCCCCGCCACAGGCACTGTGTCAGCTGCATCGATCACCATAGAAAATTGGGTTGGCCCCTTGTTGCCTGCATGCAGAAAATGCTCAAGGAACACAAAGCCCAAAAAGCCGCTCAAAAATAAGGAAGCCGCATTAAAGGCCGCCGAAAGCACAAATCATTGCTCATCGACGGTCTTTTTTTGCGGTTTAATTATAAATAATTTATAAATAAAATATTAATATTTTATGAAAATCCTGTTGCAAAAATTCTTAAAAACATGTATTTTTGTAAATTAGATTCATGAGTCAATTTTTCTTTCCAGTTACTCAAAATACAAGTAAGAAGGAGCCCGTTATGAAAGATCCAACAACATCCGCCTCTTCCTTTTGGCCCAGGGCGGCCATTCTTTATTTTTTCGTTCTGTTCCCACTCAGCTTCCTTCTTCCTGGCCCCTTTGCGTGGGAAAACGGACCCATTGAAATGGGTCAAAACATGATCCTTCTTACAGGTATCATTTGGTCCATCTATCACTACACACAGGAGACGCACCTTCACAGGCCCTCTTATTGGCTTTTTGCGGCAAGCTTTTTCCTGCTTCTTTTCGGAAGGGAAATCAGCTGGGGCCGCATTTTTCTTCTAAAAGAAATGACTGAGACAGGACCTGTTTTCTGGAGCATGAAAGACCTCCCCTATCATCGTGTCATAGACGGCGCCATTGGACTCTTATCGGCTGCGGTCATCCATCTCTTCTATCAGAGCGTGAACGTTCAAAAAACCTTGCACTGTCTTAAAAAGAACCGGCTCATGTTCCTTCTCACAGTGCTTGCCGCTATACTTGCCCTCATGGGGGATAAAGGCCAGCTCTTCCATGATTTCAGGGACGAGACCATGGAAGAACTATCCGAACTCTTTGTCTATCTTCAGGTCTTCTTTTTTATTCATCAATATCGCATCGCCTGACCTTTCTATCGTTTCAGAATTTCCTGAATGGAGGCCGCCCTATTAGGGCGCTTTTTTTGATTCCAAAAGGTGGATAAGTTGGAAACTATGAGGTAAAATGATGTGTACCCCAAAAACTGGACGCATATAAATTAGTTAAATGGCATTAGTGGATGTTTCCCGATATATTTCGGGAGGCATCCATTTTGTTTTTTTCTGAATCCTTTCCTTGTTGAAATAATGAATGTATTCTTTCACTGCTTTAGCAAATACCTTGAACGAGGTGTATTCTTTTTCGCTTCCGTAATACATTTCATTTTTCATCCGACCAAAAAAGGTCTCCATAATACTGTTGTCATAGCAGTTGCCCTTACGCGACATTGACTGTATAATTCCATGCTTTTTCAATTCACTTCTGTAATATTCATGCTGATACTGCC
>NZ_AULA01000030.1 GCF_000425045.1 Acidaminococcus intestini DSM 21505
AGGCGCGTATAGTAGCCCTTTATGCGTCTTGTAGTGGCCTTACAATGAGGGCAGATGTGTTCTTGAGGCGGCAGCTGAACCGCTAAAACCAAGGCTGATTCCGTTTCCTTTAAATTTTGAATCCATTCCTCTTTAATTCCTGTTAATTTTTCGATATAATCTAGAGAAGGCATATGTATTCAACTCACTTTCTTTATTGTTTGATCACTTTAATTGTAGAGGATTTGAGTGCATATGCCTATTTTTTTATTGAAAAAAAAGTAGGCGCTGAGAGGACACGCATCTGGACGGTCACTTTAGCGCCCCAAAATAAATTATAGAACCGTTTTTTACCTTTTAACAGGACAGCAACCGGTTCTTAGCGGGCAGCCCAGGATTCGATGGCCTTCCAGTAAGGTCCGTCCAGTTTGTCCTTGACCATCCGATATAACCAGCCAATCGTCCTTCCCTTGAGATAGGTGCGATATTGGTCTTCGGCCCCTTTCATGACCTCACTGATCAGGCAGGGACATTCCGAAAAGGAAGGCGGCAATTCGTGCGGATCCACAATGGCCATATGCTGCCTGATTTCGGCACATTGAAACCGATAATGGGGCCCCTCGATGGCCTCCACGACATCCCAAAACGTAATCTCATCAGCTTCCCTGGAAAGGCGATAGCCTCCCTTGACACCGGGAACCGCAGATACAAGTCCTTTTTTCCTAAGCTTCATGAAGATCTTTGACAGATACGTCTCTGAAATGCCTTGGAATGCAGCCATCTCCTTGATGCCGATGGACCGGGACGTCGTGGGAATGGCTAAATAGATCAAACAGTGGAGCGCATATTCAACGCCGACAGAAATTGACATAGTGAGTTGTCCTCCCTCCCAAAGGGGTGTTTCTTTTCGCTAGCCCCTAACCGGGGTCCTTTTCATATGGTACGTCACAAGAGGGGATTTCGTCAATATTACAGATATAATATATCTGTAATATTTTAGGAAAATATAATTGACTCAATGTTTATAGAGATGATATACTTTAATCACGGAGTTAATCTATCCATAATAAAAAGGAGGACGCAATCATGCTGCCTAAAAAATTTTTCGACGTACTAAACCATGAAGGAGTCGTAACGGTCATTTCCTGGGGAGATACAGAAGAACCCCATTTTGCCAATACCTGGAATTCCTATCTGGTCATTACGGAAGATGAACGGATCCTGATCCCTGCTTATGGGTTCCGTGTCACGGAAAGAAATGTCAATCGAGTAGGGAAAATCAAGATGTCTCTTGGCTCCAAGGAAGTCAAAGGGTACAAAGACTATCAGGGAACGGGATTCTATCTTGAAGGCACGGCCCGCTTCCTATCGGAAGGACCTGACTATGACCGCATGAAGGAAAAATATGATTTCCTGACCCGCGTACTTGAAATCACGCCCACTTTTGTACAGCAAAAAATTTGATCAAGGCAAAGAAAAATAAAACGGGCCGCCTGCCTCTAAAGAGGACGGGCGGCCTGTTTTCGGAAGGAAATATCAATCGTGAGGGGAACCGTGCGTTTGGCCTTTCATGGCATACGAAGGCAATGATGAGGCGCGGTCCCAAACCGTCCCTTCTTCAAAGGGTGGGGACCGAATTCATCCGCCCTTACACATGTTCTTCGGCTTTCCGATTTCACTCCCCTCTTATACTTTGGAGCAAAAATCGCTCCGATTCTCCAGCACTACATCTCTCCATTGCATCCATAAAAAAGGAATCAAGCAATGGAGGCATATCGTGGTAGAGACTCGGCGCGGTTTGGCGCCTAGTCAAAAAGTTGGAAACCTAGCGGTCTCATCCTTTTTTCTGATACACCCTTTCCCCACCCACAAAGGTCATCTTCACGTCAAACTTCTCGTCAAAGATGGTCATGTCAGCCAGTTTGCCTTTTTCAAGGGAGCCCATTGTCTCATAGACGCCCAGCTCCTTGGCGGGATTGACCGTTGCCATGCGGATGACATCGGCGAGGGGTAGGCCCGTAGCCTTCAGGAAATGATGGAGACTGTGTTCCATGGTGTCGACGCTTGCCGCAATGGTCCCGTCCGCGAGAAGCGCCCTTCCGCCGCGGACATAGACTGTCTGCCCGCCGAGTTCACTGATGCCGTCGCCTTCCATGGCAGCCCGCATGGAATCGGTCACAATGACAATCTGGTCCGGCCCCTTGACTTTTACCAACAGGCGCAGGACCGCATCGTGGATGTGCAGCCCATCCGAGATGATCTCCGTTGTCACCGGAAGCGTCAGGGCCGCGCCGACCATGCCGGGTTTACGGTGATGAAGGGGACTCATGGCGTTGAAGGTATGGGTGATGTGGCTGGCCCCTGCCTTGATGGCCCGGCTGGCTTCTTCATAGGTTGCACCGGAATGACCAAGGGAAACGATGATGCCCTTTTTGCAGCATGAATGGATAAACGCCATGGAAGACAGTGTTTCCGGGGCGATGACAAGGACTTTGATGACGTCGCAGTAAGGGCGGATCCGCTCCATATTGGCCGCTTGGATTTCCTCGGCTTTTTGCGATCCCCGGTAACTGCCGGAAATGAAGGGCCCTTCCAAATAGGCCCCCAGGACACGGCTGCCGGGGCAGGGGACTTCCATAGCCTTACGAACGTTTCTGAGCGCCTTTTGAACGATGGGCCATACCCTTGTCATTGTCGTCGGTAAAAATGCCGTAACGCCGCATTTTGGAAGTTTCCGGCAGAGGATTTCCATGGAGGTCCGGGTCCCATCCATTGTATCGGCCCCGCCGCAGCCATGGATATGCATATTGATGAAGCCAGGCGAGAGATAGGCCCCCTTGGCGTCGATGCTTTCCGTACCCTCCGGTAAGGGGCTGCCTGCCGGGAGAATATCGTAGATATGGGTTCCAAAAAGGAGCGTCTGTCCTGTAAGGACGGTGTGTGGTAAAATAAGTTTGCTGTTGATGATGGCTTGCATAGCAATACTCCTTTGCAATCTGCCCAATGGCTTATTGATTTCCTCTTAATTATACCCCTGAAAGAGGTTGGAACTTATGCTGAATTTAGAAAAACTTTCGACTGAAGCCCGTAATCCTGCTTCCAGCCGGATTGACAAACTCGATACGCTGTCCATGATGCGTGTCATGAATGATGAAGACCAAAAGACGGCCCTTGCCGTTAAGGCCATCCTGCCGGATATTGCCCGGGCTGTTGATGTGATTGCGGCCCGGCTCAAAACAGGCGGCCGGCTCTTTTATATGGGAAGTGGGACGTCAGGACGGCTCGGCATTCTCGACGCCGTGGAATGTCCCCCCACCTACAGTACAGATCCGGACCTTGTCCAAGGGCTCATTGCCGGCGGCAAGGAAGCCATTTTTCGGGCCCGTGAAGGGGCGGAAGACTCTCTGGATAAAGGGGCAGACGATATTATTTCCCATGATCTTTCGGCAAAGGACGTCTTGGTCGGGATTACCGCGTCAGGCCGCACGCCCTACGTCCTTGGCGGCATGGAAGAAGCCCGGCGCCGCGGCGCTTTTGTCATTGGTCTTGCCTGCTCCAAGGAACCTGATATCGCTTGCACTGCAGATCTTATGCTCATCTGCCTTCCCGGTCCGGAAGTCGTGACGGGGTCGACGCGCATGAAGGCCGGGACCGTAACGAAGATGATCCTCAACATGCTCTCGACGGGCACCATGATCCGTCTTGGCAAAGTGCGGGGCAACCTCATGATTGACGTAAAGGCGACCAATGAGAAACTAAAGGAACGGGCGACGCGCATCGTCATGACCGTGACCGGCATGGACCGGGCCGCGGCGGAAAAGGCCCTTAGGGAGTCAGACGGCCGTGCACGCCTTGCTGTAGAGCGATGGGAGGCCAGCCATGACTCGTGAAAAAGAGATTGCCCAAAAGATCTACGCCATCGTGGGCCCCAAGGACAACATTGAAACAGTGACGCACTGCATGACGCGTCTGCGCCTGCACCTCGTAAAGGACGCGGACCTTGCTGAGCTAAAGGCCATTCCTGGCGTCCTCGGCGTCAACCAAAACGGTGACGAGCTGCAGATTGTCCTAGGTCCGGGAAAGGTGATCCGCGTGGCTGATGCCTTTGCGGCCCTTCTTGACGGAAATGAAGCACCCACGCCGAATGACTCCAAGGAGATGCCCAAAGAGCCAGCCGGCCTTTTTGGCGTCCAAGGGGAGGTGGGGGACGGCAAAGCCCTCCATGAAGCCATTCGGCAAAAAAACGCCACGCCGGCAAAAGCCTTTCTGCGCAAAGTGGCGTCCATCTTCATGCCCCTTATTCCGGGCTTTGTGGGCTGCGGTTTTTTGACGGGCCTTTTGGGCATCGTGAAATTCTACGACCCCGCTCTTCTTGCCCTGGCGCCCCTGCGCATTCTGCTTCTAGCGGGAAGCGCCATCTTCCAGTCCATGAATATCCTCGTCGGTTGGAACGCGGCCAAGGTCTTTGGCGGTTCGCCCGTTATTGGCGGCATCTTGGGAGCCCTCATTTCCCATCCCGGCCTTGCCGACCTCACCCTTTACGGCATGCCCTTGACGCCAGGCCGGGGCGGCGTCTTTGCCGTCCTCCTCGTTACCCTCCTTGCGGCCTACGGGGAAAAGCAACTGAGGAAAATCGTGCCGCCTGCCTTTGACCTTTTTGTGACGCCTACCCTTGTCATCCTTGTTATGTCTCTTTTGGCGCTCTACGTTCTGCAGCCAGTGGGCGGCTTTTTAGCAGAAACCATTGGCCGGGGCGCCACGGAAGCGGTGGAGCGGGGCGGCGCCGTGACGGGCTTTCTTTTGGGCGGCTTCTTTCTGCCCCTTGTCATGATGGGCGTCCATCAGGGCCTCACACCCATCCACGCCGAGCTCATCAGCCAATTTGGCTATACGATCCTTCTTCCCATCCTTGCCATGGCGGGCGCCGGGCAGGTGGGGGCTGCTCTTGCAGTCTATGTGAAAACAAGGAACCCACGTCTTAAAAAGATTGTGGCGTCGTCCCTTTTTGTCGGCGTCATGGGCGTCGGCGAGCCTCTTATTTACGGTGTGACCCTTCCTTTGGGCCGGCCCTTTATCGGGGCCTGCATTGGCGGAGCCTTGGGCGGCGCTGTGGAAGCGGCCTTTCATGTAGGGGCCCTTTCCATGGGTATTTCAGGTCTCCCCCTTCTGCCCAGTACGACCCATCCCTTGATGTACCTCGCAGGCCTTCTTGTCGCTTATGTAGGCGGGTTTGCTGCCGCGTGGATCCTGGGTTTTGATGACCCGCAGGACGCGAAAGGAGGCGCATGATGGAAAAAGGCATTTCCCTTTATCCCGGTCTTGGCATGACGCGGGAGGAACTCGTTGGACGGGTGGAACAGGCGGCCCAAAAAGGCATGACCCGCCTCTTTTTATCCTTTCATATCCCTGAGACCAATGAGGCGGCCTTTCAAAAGGATATCGACGCCCTTTTTGAAGCGGCTCGGTGCTATGACCTGAACGTCGTCGGCGACCTTGTGCCAGGTCGTCCCATTCCGGAGGCCTTGACCCATCTGCGCCTTGATGACGGCTTTACGCCGGAGCGCATAAAAGAGCTGCAGACGCGCTATCCGCAAAAGACCCTCGTCCTTAACGCGTCGACCGTGACGGAAGGATTTCTTCTTTCCCTTGAGAAAGCCGGTGTTGACGTAGGATGCGTCGAAGCGCTCCATAACTTTTATCCCCGGCCCCATACGGGCCTATCAGAAGCCTTTTTCCTGCGGCAAAATGCCCTCTGTCACCATTATGGCATCAAAGTCGGCGCCTTTGTGCGGAGCTTTGGCGCCTGCCGCGGTCCGCTTTTTAAGGGACTCCCCACGCTTGAAATACATCGGACCCTGGATTTTTTCCTGGCCCTGCAGCATCTGAGGCTCCTTGGAACTGACGCCTTTTATATTGGGGACGACGGAGCAACGGAAGACGAACTGGACGCCCTAGCCCAATTGGATGACGTCCTTACCCTTACGCTGTTGACGGAAAAAATCACGGCCCTTCATGAAAAACTTGCTGCCTGTATCTTTACGCTGCGGCCCGATGAGGCCGAAGAGGTCCTGCGCGCCCAAAATAGCCGTGCTCTCTTTAAAGAAATGGATATCCCGCCCTTTACCTTGAAATATCTGCCGCAGGGTACAGTGACCCTCGATAACCGTCTTGCCGGCCGTTATGCTGGTGAAGTTGAGATTACCCTTACGGACCTTCCTGCTGATCCCAGCGTCAACGTCATGGGACGGGTGAGCGAGGAGGAACGGTTCCTGCTGGGTCTCATGCGGGGTGGGGCACGGTTTAGATTTAGGCTTGTCACAAAAGCTGCGCCGATTAAAAGTAAAAAGTGATCCCTTGCCTTGGAAAAGCGTCGGGAAAGTAAGGAATCCAAGGCTTGTTGAATAAAACTGGGAGCGAGCGTACCTGATTTTGCGTAATCTGGATGGACCAAAATCGGGTACGCTTCTTTTTGTTTCCTAGATCGATTGGATTCTAAAAATAGCTTATTATTCTTCAAATCCACTTATTTTACCTTATTTTCCCCTATTTTAAAAATAAACTGTGAACTTCTTGCTCTTTTATTCATCCTTACATTGCAAATCTACCGATTTTGCGCTATGATAAGCCTGTGGATGGGACTGTACAGACCCCATCTTTTTCATTATGGCAAAAAGGAGGTCACATCATGAAAAAGAATAAGAACCAGCATCGCGTGCAGGATATCCTGAAGCTCATCCGTACGGAAAGGGATCCCTACTTTTTGGAACGCGCCCTTGACAGTTACCACGATCACGATATAGCCGATGTGCTCCCTCTTTTAAGTTCGCCCGAATGGAAGCGCCTGGCAAGTCTTTTGCCGGCTCCCTATCTTGCCGATTTGATGGAATATGTCGATGACAAGGAATCCCTTTTTGAGGTTCTGCCAGCTGAAAGGGCAGCTGCCATCCTCACCCAGATGGAGCCTGACGAAGCCGTCGATTTCCTGAAGGAAACCCAAAGTGCCCAAAAAGAAGCATGGGTGGCGCATTTGGATGAGGCGACACGGCAAAAACTGACGCGCCTGGCCGCCTATGATGAAGATACGATTGCTTCCCGGATGACAACGAACTTTGTTGCCGTCGAGGAAGGTCTTGATGTTCCTTCCGTCATGCGCACAGTTGTGCGGGAAGCGGCTGACCATGATGAAATTGCGGTCATCTATGCCCTCAATGACCGTGCTCAATTTGCCGGGGCCTTTTCCCTCAAGGATCTCATCATTGCAAGACGGGATACTCCCCTTAACGAAATCATCGTGCGAGGATACCCTTACGTTTATGCCAGCGAAAAGATCAGCGACTGCCTGCAGCTGATTGAAGAATACAGTGAAGCTTCCATTCCTGTCCTATCGCCGGACCATCGGATCCTTGGCGTTGTAACCGCAAATGACGTAGCGCAGCTCCTTGATGATGAAATGGGCGAAGACTATGCTAAACTGGGCGGCCTCTCCGCTGAAGAAGACCTGGACGAACCGCTCAAAACGTCCATCAAGAAACGGCTGCCCTGGCTTATTCTGCTTCTTGGCTTGGGTCTTGTCGTTTCAAGCGTCGTCAGTCTATACGAAAACGTCGTGGCAAAGTTGACCCTTATCATGGCCTTTCAGTCCATGATCCTTGATATGTCGGGAAACGTTGGGACCCAGTCGCTTGCCGTAACCATCCGTGTCCTTATGGATGAAGAACTGAAACCAGGCGATAAATGGCGGCTCATCCGAAAGGAAGGGGGCGCCGGTTTCTTCAATGGACTGATCCTGGGATGCATTGCCGTTTTGGGCATTGGTTTTTATATCTATGCGGTAAAATCCTACGATGCCCTTACGGCCTTTGGCATATCGTCCTGCATCGGCCTTTCCCTGGTCCTTGCCATGTTTATTTCGAGTCTTGTAGGGACCGTGGTCCCGATGGGCTTCAAAAAGATCCATATCGATCCGGCCGTGGCCTCGGGCCCGCTCATTACGACCGTTACGGACCTTGTGGGTGTCGTGACCTATTATACCCTGGCGTGGGCGATGCTGGTGCATGGATTGGGGCTGTAAGCGCGTAGGCATCAGCATTTAAAAGGGACAGCTTGTGGAATCGGCGCGCTCCCTATGAAATCAATGGAGGCTTGGCTTACTGTACAAGCTATCAGCAGCTGGAACGGTAGGTGTGGTGGCAGGCAAACTTGTAAAGAAATGGAATTGAAAAGAAAAGGGCCTCGGACCCTTTCTTTCGACTCCCCGATTCTCTTCGCCCCTGCTGAAAAAATCCCCTTGCTGTGATATAATGATATGTCAACTTAACTAGACAAGGAGAGATCATCCATGAGTTCAACCAACCTCGAAATGGGTATTGTCGGCCTGCCGAATGTAGGCAAGAGCACCCTCTTCAACGCCATTACGAAAGCTGGGGCGGAAGCGGCCAACTATCCATTCTGCACCATAGAGCCCAACGTCGGTATCGTCGATGTCCCAGATCCACGGCTCCAGGTCCTGAGCGACCTATACCATTCCAAACGCATTGTTCCGGCGGGCATGAAGTTTGTCGATATTGCAGGCCTTGTGAAGGGCGCCTCCAAAGGTGAAGGCTTGGGCAACAAATTCCTCAGCCATATCCGCCAGACCGACGCCATTGCCGAAGTGGTGCGCTGCTTTGAAGACGGCAACATCACCCACGTCGAAGGCTCCATTGACCCTATCCGCGATATTGAAATCATCAATACGGAACTGTGCCTGGCTGACCTCGAATCGGTGGAAAAGCAGCAGCTCAAGGTCCAGAAGCTCTTAAAGAGCGGTGACAAGACGGCGCCTGCGAAAAATGCCCTTCTGACCCGTCTCGTCGAGGCCCTCGGCGATGCCAAGCCGGCCCGTCAGGTGGAAATGACAAAGGATGAAAAGGAGATGATCCGTGAACTCGATCTCCTCACCTTGAAACCAATTCTGTACGTAGCTAACGTTTCCGAAGAAGAGGCCGCCGACGCGTCCGGAAACCCCCATGTGAAGGCGCTAACGGAATATGCCGAAAAAGAAGGGGCCCAGGTCATCACCATTTCTGCCAAGGTCGAAGAGGACATTGCTTCCCTGCCGGCAGACGAAGCCAAGGAGTACCTTGAAATGGAAGGCCTCACCGAAGCGGGTCTTGATCGCCTCATCAAAGCTGGGTTCTCCCTCCTAGGTCTCCAGACCTTCCTCACGGCAGGGGAAATGGAATCTCGTGCCTGGACCATCGTCAAAGGATTTACGGCACCTCAGGCAGCTGGCAAGATCCATTCGGACTTTGAAAAAGGCTTCATCCGTGCTGAAATTGTTTCCTACGATGACCTCGTTGCCTGTGGCAGCAAACAGGCTGCCCGTGAAAAGGGCCTTGTGAGACTGGAAGGCAAGGACTACATCATGCAGGACGGCGACGTCGTCGAATTCCGCTTCAACGTGTAAAAAAGGGGTGAGGGCCATGCTGTTTGATACCCATATGCATGCCGATTATTCCTGCGATGCCGAAATGACCATCAAGGATGCCATGGAAGCGGCCAAAGCCGCTGGTCTTGGCATGATCCTGACGGAACACTGGGACCGGGACTATCCGACGAACCCGGAAAGCTTTCTTTTTGACATCAACGATTATTTCAAAAAAAACGCACCCTATCGGAGCGATACCGTGCTCCTTGGCATTGAAATGGGGCTCCAGCCCCATACCATCGAGGAGGACCGGATGGTTGCAAAAAGCCATCCCTTTGACGAAATCGTTGGCTCCATGCACTGTTATCGCGGCCTTGATATGTATGAACGGACGACTTACGACGGCGTTGCCAAGGATCAGGCTGTGGGGTACTATCTTGAGGATTCCCTCAAATGCCTCGAACAGGACCCGAACTTTGACACCTATGGTCACATCGACTATATCTGCCGCTACTGGCCCTATGAAGACAAGAACCTCCATTACAGCGAGCATGCCGATCTGTGGGACGAAGTCATGAAGCACCTCATTCGCCTCGATAAGAGCATTGAAATCAATACGCGTCGCCTTGCCGTGCCCGGTGCGGTGGAGTCCCTGACGGAACTTTATACGCGCTATGCCGAACTGGGCGGCAAGTACGTGACCTTGGGCAGCGACGCCCATGCGGCAAAAGCCGTGGGCATGCACTTTGATGTGGCCCAAAAGATCGCCAAAACGGCAGGGCTCACCATTGTCTACTACAAAAAAAGACAGCGCCAGCTGCCGAAATAAAGAAAACGCCGTGAAGGAAGGAGACTTCTTTCACGGCGTTTATTCATCAAATATCTGAAAAACGATTTCCTTATGGAATCTGTTTGCAACGAAAAATATGTTACTACTTTGAAAATAAAACGCAAATGTAATGAAAAAAATTTCATTTTATTTGCGTTGCGCTTTTGTTATGCTCATGGGATGAAACTCAATCGGATGGGAGGGAGGTTTTTCGTGAAAGAAAGCACGACGCTCGAAAAATCCGCTGCTGACGATGGAAGGCAACAGGCTATGCTTTTTTCATTTTGTTTCGTAGAAGGCCTCTTTCCTTTTCTTGTAAAATCGGCATTATGCCACATAAAAATCACCTTTTCCGCATGACAATTTGATTGAGCTTTGGCATCGTACCTGATATAATGTAAGAACCATTCTGAAGGAGGATTTCCATATGCGCCGACAGCGTTTAGGCATCATGGGCGGGACCTTTGACCCCATCCATAATGGTCATCTTGCGATTGCCCGCGCCGCTATGGATGCCATGGCCCTTGATCGGGTCCTTTTCATTCCCGACTATTTGCCGCCCCATAAAGCGGCCGGATGGGCGCCGGCCGGGGACCGCATGGCCATGACCCTTCTTGCGACGATGGACGAGCCGCGTTTTTTGGTGTCCGATATGGAGCTGGTCCGCAAGGGCCCTTCCTATACAGTCGATACCATGCGGATCCTCCATCGTCGGTGGCATCGCTTTTATGACCTGTACTTCATCATTGGCGGGGATTCAGCCGAAGCCCTTGATACGTGGTGCCGCATCGAAGAAACGATGCGCTACTGCACCTTCCTTGCCATTGGACGGGTTGGGTACAGGGAGCGTCATGAAGATGTGACAAAACGACTGGCCCAAAAAGGACTCACCCGCCTCGTGTGGATTGACGCCAAAGCCCCGGATATTTCTTCCACCATGATCCGGCAGCGCCTTTCCCGCGGTGAATCCATTGATGGACTTGTTCCTCGGACTGTAGTGGACTACATGAGACAGAGAGACCTCTACCGTCGGTAGGGGGGCTCTCTTTTTTGTTGGGTGAAAGGGTCAGCCCAAAAATCGGGTAGCCTCGTGCGGAAATGAAAGGCGCCAGAAGCCGGTGACTCATTGTGTCCTTCGGACAGGGCGCTGAATTATATTTGCCCTCAAACATGTTTTTTTGCCTTCTGCGATTGCATCAAAGCAGCCTCGGAACCCGGGCAAATCTGCTTTGCTTCCGCTCAAGATGAGACATCGCTGCGCGCCTTATCCACTACCAAAAGGACTTGTCTATTGCAACGCAGCATCAAGTGGCTTTTGGTTCCCCGCCTTGGTAAGGCGGAACAGGGTTCGCCGTTTCTAAGGTAAAACCCGAAGATAAAAGAACGGGAGTGATCAGATGATTGCTGCTCATCTCATCCTTAAGAAAAATGAGGGAGCGAAAAGTCTGGTTCCACATCTTAGGGTCTTTTGCCTCAGCGCTCGATGCGCAGCATCGATCTGCCCCGTCAGGGCGGTAAACGCATCGCCGATCGATTCGCGAACTTCCCTGTGCCTTGGAAAAAGCGAAGCGAGAGATCGTGACAGGGCGGTTAAGTGAGTCGCCGAATTTTTTGTTACCCCTTATGCTGAAAAATTCGTGCAGAAAGCTTACTCATAGGGCAGCGACAATAGGAGCAGTTGGAGTATCCTCTGCCGGAAAGGCCGGTCTTCTCATGTGAAACAGCAGAGAGCGAGCCCTTTTGGTGGTGGATGAGGAGGCCCGGGTTTGGGGCCGGCCTCCTGCACTTTTGTCTTTGAATCGACCTCACATCGCCTTCGTTTCGACAAGAAATGTGAACCCGATCATAAGGCGCCGCCCTTCTGGTCTTTTCGCCAGCTGCCGCAGGCAGCCTTCACCAAGCTGCAAAAGCAGATCCTTAGCCAGGAATGCCTGCATTCCCTTAGCCTGCCGCCTCCGGCGGCCTTAGCCCAGATTTCATCGGCGCGACTTGCGAGCCGATTTCAATTCAAGTAAGGAGCTAACCAATCATGGATTTTTCCCAAATGAAAGAACAGCTTCGCCAAAGCCTTCAGCCAAAGCGCTTTGAGCATAGCGTGGCCGTCAGTGAAACTGCCGTTGCGCTTGCCCGTCATTACGGGGTCGACGAAGATAAAGCCGCCCTTGCCGGCCTGCTCCACGACTGTGCCCGCAAGTATTCGACCAAGGATTTTGTGGAGGTATCAAAAAAGCTGGGCGTCCCGCTCACGGATATCGAAAAGGCGCAGCCCATCCTTATCCATGCCATCTTGGGGCCCCTTGTCGCAAAGAGGGACTATGGCGTTACCGATGAGGAAGTCCTGTCTGCTATGCGTTATCATACAACGGGCAAAGCCCATATGACGGCCCTTGAAAAAATCATTTATCTGGCAGACCTTACGGAACCGCATCGTGACTTTCCTACCGTGGACGAAATGCGGCGCCTTACGATGAAGGATCTTGATGAGGCCATGATTGCCGCCTATGCCAATACGATGGAATACCTGATGCACCAGCATCTGTTGATCCATCCGGATTGTCTGGACGGCTATAACGAACTGGTCCTTGCGGCCAAACACAATAAGAAGGAGTAATCGCAACCCATGAGTGATATGGAACAATCAGGCGTGAAGAAAAAGAAAAAGCGGCTCCGCAAGGGACGTGTTTTTCTTCTCCTCATCCTTTTGATCGGGATCTTGTGCGGCGGCTTCATGGCTGGCATGGGCCTTTATGACCGATTTTTCAGTGCCGATGATCCCGTGCCTAAACAGAAAGAGAACCAACTCCTCACAGAAGAACCCCTTTCAAGCCGCATCAACGTCCTGCTCCTCGGGAAAGATGACGGGGACAGCGAGGATATGAATAACCCCGATGCACCGAAGCGGACAGACTCCATGATGGTCGTCAGCTTTGACCCAGAGAAAAAACAGATTGCCATCGTCGGACTGCCGCGTGATACACGGGTCACCATTCCCGGCCGGCGGGGTCATGACAAGATCAATGCCGCATACGCCTATGGCGGTACCAAACGGGCCGTGCGCACGGTGGAACAGCTCCTCCAGATTCCCATCAACTACTACATGGTCGTTGATTGGCAGGGCTTCATTAAAGTCATCGATATGCTGGGCGGTGTGGACCTATACGTTGATAACAACATGGATTATGAAGATCCTTACGCCAACCTCAAGATCCACCTCAAAAAAGGCTACCAGCACCTGGATGGTGAAAAGGCAGGTCAGTATGTCCGCTTCCGTCACGATGAATTGGGCGATATTGGCCGTGTGGAGCGTCAGCAGAAATTTATGAAAGCCCTGGCTGGACAGTTCTTTACCTTCACGAATATGCTGAAGCTTCCTATGATCATCAACACCGGCCTTGACTACGTCGATACGGACATGAACCTGATGACCATGATCCGTGCCGCCAACTGCTTCCGCATCTTTGGCGAAAACTCCATCAAAAGTGAAATGCTCGATGGTGATTTCAAGACCATCGATGATATCAGTTACTGGGTTACGACGCCGTCCCAGGTTTCGCACACCCTCGATAAACTGGGGATTCCCCATAAAAGGATTACAGAAATTTAAGGAGGTTCCATCCATGAATCCAAAAGAACTCGCAAACGCCATTGCCGCCGCCGCTGCTGACAAAAAAGCAAAAGACATCCTGCTTCTCAATATGGTTGGCCTGTCCCCTGTGACGGACTACTTCATGATTTGTTCTGCCCAGAGCGCGACTCAAGTCCGAGCCATCGCAGACAGCATCGAAGATAAACTGGCCGAAACACGCGGCATCCTGCCCTCCCACAAAGAAGGCTACACCGAAGGCAACTGGATCCTTATGGATTACGGCGACTGTGTGGCCCATATCTTCCGGGAAACGGAACGTGACTTTTATAACCTGGAACAGCTCTGGGCCGATGCCCCGTCTGAAGCCTATGTGGAAACGGAAGGAGAAGCATGAGCCCGAAAAAAGAACCGGCCAGCGTCAAGACCATTGGCAGTCACCGCGTTGGCGATGTCGTGGAACTTACGGCCGTGCGCATGAATGACCAGGGCGTTTTTCTTGATGCTGGAACGGGGAATACCAGCGATGATATTCTCCTTCATAAGCACCAGATGACATCGCCTGTTTCCGTTGGCGATAAGGTCAAGGTCCAGCTCTACCTCGATGCCAAGAACCGGATCACGGCGAGCATGAAGCTTCCCAAGATGCGGGAAGGGCAGCTGGGATACGTCAACGTGATTTCCGTGAACAGGATGGGCGGATTTGTCGATATCGGCGCTGAACGCGGCGTCTTTTTGCCCTATAGCGAAATGCGGGGCCATGTTTCCCCCAATCAGCATATCTGGGTGAAACTCTACCGTGATAAGTCAGGCCGTCAGGCCGTGACCATGCGTGTCGAAGAAGATATGGAACGGGCCAGCCGTCCGGCAGAAGGCGTCAAAGTGGGGGATGCGCTTACAGGGACCGTCTACAATATCCTTAAGGATGGCTTTTTCCTTTTTACAAAAGAACGCTATATCGCTTTTATCCATCGCAGTGAAGTCCCTGGCGGACGCCTTGACTTTGGTCAGCGTATCACAGGACGCGTCACCTACGTTCGTGCAGATGGACACATCGATATGTCCCTGCGCCTTGTCAAAGAAGAAGCCATGCTGGACGATGCGGATAAGATCCTCTTCTTTCTCGAAAAGCGCAATGGCACCATGCCTTATTCCGATGATACGCCGCCGGCCATCATCAAAAGCGTCTTTGATATCTCTAAATCCGCCTTTAAGCGCGCCTTGGGCCGCCTTATGAAAGAAGGCAAAGTCGTGCAGGAAGATGGGTGGACAAGTTTAAAGAAATGAAAGTGAAGAAAAGACCACGCTCTTGCAGCGTGGTCTTTTTGGCTGTCAAGCTGTCTCATTCAGGGCCCCGCCCTGAATGGCTGTCTTACGGCAAAGCCGCGGCTGTCGAGCGAGAGAGGGGAAAGGATGCTGTGGTGCTGTGGGGCTAAGGCAGCCTTCGGCTGCTGGCTGAGGCGGAAGGCCTATGAAAACAGGTCCTTCCTTGGCTAAGGCGTTGCGCTTGGCCAAGGCCGCCAGAGGCGGCAGGCTAAAAGACCGTGAGGGCGTCGCCAAACCTTCTCCCATTGGAATCTTTTGGTCGAGTCTTTCCCGTGGGGTTTTTGCCTTAGAGACGGCGAAAGCCGTTCCGCCTTACCAAGGCGGGGGACCATCAAGTGAGGTCATAACATGACCTCCTTTATGGTGGTGGATGAGGAGCGGAGCAACGTCTCATCATGAGCGGTAGCGAAGCAGATTCGCCCGGAGTTTCGAAGGACGCTTTTGGAGCGAAGCGGAAGTCCGAGAAACATGTTTGAGGGCGAATTAAGTTCCGCCCCCTCCCGTAGGGCGGTTTGGGGCGGTGCCTCACGGTCTTTTGACTTAGAACTGCCTTTGTATCGCCTTAGAATCACCTTAGAACGACAAGAAACGCAACTCCGACAACACAATTGCCGCATAGCGGCAATCTGCCCCTTCCGGTCGGGACGCTTTGGTGCCGCGCCTTTATATCTTCCATCTCCCAAAATAATATATTGACAACAGCGGTATACTTGAGCTATAATGAACAAGTCTTTTGGGGGCATAGCTCAGCTGGGAGAGCGCTTGCATGGCATGCAAGAGGTCAGGAGTTCGATCCTCCTTGTCTCCACCAATTTGGACTCAGATCCATGTGGCTTCAGTCACATGGATTTTTTGTTGTAATAAAGCCCCCTCCTTCAAAATAAAGGAGGGGGCTTCTTTTCCTGCCGCCTTAAGGGTGGCTTTTTTGTTTCCTGATTTCCTTTGCAACGGCTTCATAAAGAAGAAGCGTGGCTTCGCAGTCTGCCAGGGCTTCATGATGGCGATGGATGGGAATATTGAAGTGCGCGAGAAGCGCTGCAAGGCCCGTTTTTCCGCCTACAGCTTCACGGGAGAGGTGGCGCAGGATGAGGCGCGACGTATCTAAAAAAGGCGGGCGGAAGGCCTTCATGCCGTAACGGCGACAGGCAAGGTTGATGGCCATGATATCGTTGTAGCCGATATCGTGCCCCATGACGGCACTGCCTTCCACAAAGGCAAAAAAACGTTTTAGGACCTCGGGGAGCTGAGGTTTATCCTTCACCATGTCCCGCGTAATACCCGTCATTTCCGTAACGCGTTTGCTGATCTTCGTCCTAGGTCGGATAAGCTCACGAAAAACGGCTGTCTGCCGGCCTAAGAAATCCACCTTGATGGCAGCAATTTCAATGATATCATCTTCGGCGTAGCCGGCCAGTTCAAGGTCAAAGACGACCATGTCGCAGGTTGTAGGGTCCCGCAGTTCCTTGGCATCGACCTTTTGCTGCTCTGCCTTTCGCCAGCGCTTGTAGAGCAGATTGCGCCGCTCTTGCGGCGTCATCGGCTTGCGTGTTCGTGTATCCCGTCTCGGTCCGCGGGTCCGTTCTTCCACTGTGATCACTCCGTAGGATTGTAGTTGGAAGTCTATTATACCGCATGGCTACCGTGCTGTCACGAAATTGAGGGGGAGAAGGCACTTTGAGGCCGGCGCCAAACCGTCTTCCTATTGGTCGTGGGCGCCGAATTAAATCCGCCCTTAAACATGTTTCTCGGACTTCCGCTCCAAAAGCGTCCTTCGAAACCCGGGCGGATATGCCTCTCTAGCCGCTCGCAAGGAAACGTCGCTGCGCTCCTCATCCACCACCGAAAGGGCACGCGTGCCTCATTTTAATGAGGCAACATGCGGCTTTCGGTCCCCCGCCTTGGCGGGGCGGATCGACTCTACGAGTCGAGTTCTAAGGCGAAAAGACCCGACAGGAACGGTTCGATGCAGGAGCACCGAACCTAAAGAAAAAAATAAAAAAGTAAGCCTTACCCCGAATCAAAGCGTGTTTTCGGGTTAAGTCTTTTTAGTTGATTCTGCATAGTTTGCTATCAATGACCTTCTATTGGCTTTTCTATACTAAGTACAAAAATCACTAGGCAATACCTTTATTCTCAGCACGAACTGCCTCCGAATCTTTTGCCTTAGAGACGGCGAATGCCGATCCGCCCGTAGGGTGGTTTGGGGCGGCACCTCCTGGTCTTTTCCCTTACGGTCTTTTAGTACCGTATGTGCGAGAAAGCTAGAGCCGCAGGCTCGTGGCAGCCTCACACCAAAAAACGCAGCGCCCAGTGGACGCTGCGTTTTACATTACCTCACTCTTTATCCGAGCTTTTCTTCATTCTGCATCGAGCCGTTCGTACAGGGCTCTCCGCGCCATGGCATCTTCCTTGGTCTTTTTGAAGAGTTCCTTTGCGACATCGGGGAATTCGTGTTCGAGGGAGGCATAGCGGACTTCTCCACGGAGGAAGGCTTCAAAATCACCTGTCGGGGCCTTGCTGTCAAGGAAGAAGGACTTCTTGCCTTCAGCCTTGAGCTGCGGGTTATATCGATAGTTGATCCAGTAGCCGCATTCCACAGCCGCCTTGGCTTCCATGAAGGAATGATCCATACCGCGTTTGATGCCGTGGTTGATGCACGGTGCATAGCAGATGATTAGCGACGGTCCCGGATAGGCTTCGGCTTCCTTGATGGCTTTGATGGCCTGGTTCTTGTCATAGCCGAGGTTGATCTGGGCCACATAGACGTAGCCATAGCTCATGGCCATCATGCCCAGGTCCTTCTTCTTTGTCCGTTTGCCGCTGGCGGCAAATTTGGCAACCGCTGCCGTCGGCGTCGATTTGCTCGATTGTCCGCCCGTGTTGGAGTAGACCTCCGTATCAAAGACGAGGATATTGACATCGCGGTTCATGGCAAGGACATGGTCTACGCCGCCGTAGCCGATATCATAAGCCCAGCCGTCGCCGCCAAAGACCCACTGGGAACGTTTGACAAAGTAGATCTTATTTTCGTAGAGGTGCTCCAGCGTTTCATTGCCGGCCTTTTCTTTCTCGAGGAGGTCTGTCAGGCGATCGGCCCGTTCACGGCTCCCTTCCCCTTCATCGCGGTGGCAGATCCAGTCTTCCATGGCATTTTTGAGTTCCGTGGAAATCTGGCCTTCTTCAATGAGCCCCGTCATGATATCCGTGATCTGCTTGCGGCAGGCCTGGGTGCCCAGATGCATGCCAAGTCCGTATTCGGCGTTGTCTTCAAAAAGGGAATTGGCCCAAGTCGGACCATGGCCAGCGGCATTCTTCGTGTACGGCATGCTCGGTGCGGAACCGCCCCAGATGGAGGAGCAGCCCGAAGCGTTGGCAATCATCATGCGGTCACCAAAGAGCTGGGTTACGAGCTTGGCGTACGGCGTTTCACCGCAGCCGGCGCAGGCGCCGGAAAATTCAAGAAGCGGCTTTTCAAACTGGCTGCCCTTTAAGGTGTATTTGTTCATGGGGTTTTTCTTTGGCGTGACGTCTTCCATGAAGTAGTTCCAAGCGTCAGCCAGATGGCGCTGCGTATCAAGCGGTTTGGCCACGAGGGCCTTTTCCTTGGCCGGGCAGGCGTCGATGCAGTTGCGGCAGCCCTGGCAGTCCATGGGCGACACAGCAATGCGGAAATAAAGGTCCTTGGCACCAAGGGCGGGTTTCGCCGGTACGTCGGATTTTTCCATTTCTTCCTTCGTGAGGAGTACCGGTCGGATGGCCGCGTGCGGACAGATGGACGCGCACTGGTTGCACTGGATGCAGTGTTCAATCTGCCATTCCGGTACCATGACAGCAATGCCGCGTTTTTCATATTTTGTCGTGCCTGACGGGAACGTACCGTTGGCCTGATCCATGAGCTGCCCGACGGAAAGGGTATTGCCTTCCTGCTGGTTCATGGGCATCATGATTTGATCGACAAAGGCGTTGCCTGTCTTCGGATAGAGCTCTTCGTCCGTGCAGTCCTTCCAGGCTTCAGGAACCGTGACCTTGACGAGATTCTTGACGCCGGCTTCGACAGCGCGGCCGTTCATGTCGACCACATCTTGGCCTTTCTTGCCGTAGGTATGTTCAATGGATTCCTTGAGGTAGGCGACAGCGTCGTCGATGGGAATGATATCAGCCAGTTTGAAGAAGGCTGCCTGCATGATCATGTTGATGCGACCGCCAAGACCGATCTCGCGGGCAATCTTCACGGCATCGATGGTGTAGAAGTTGACCTTCTTTTCAGCAATGACGCGTTTGAGCTGACCGGGCAGACGCGTATCGAGTTCTTCCCCGCTCCAGCCGCAGTTGAGGAGGAACGTGCCGCCTTCCTTGATTCCATTTAGCACATTGTAGAGACGGACATAGGACGGATTGTGGACGGCGATGTAGTCCGCGAAGTTGATGAGGAACGGCATATGGATGGGATCGTGACCAAAGCGCAGGTGGGAAATGGTGATGCCGCCGGATTTTTTGGAGTCATAGGCAAAATAGCCCTGGGCATACATGTCCGTCTTGTCGCCAATGATTTTGATGGCACTCTTGTTGGCGCCGACCGTGCCGTCGCTCCCAAGGCCCCAGAAAAGGCAGCTGCGCGTACCCTTGGGCGTAATGTCGAGGGATTTTTCCTTTTTAAGCGACGTGTGGGTCACATCATCGACGATGCCCACCGTAAAGTGGTTCTTTGGCGCATCAAGTTTCAGGTTGTCAAAGACAGCGAGAACGTCGCCGGGATAAAATTCCTTGCTGCCCATGCCATAGCGTCCGCCTACAATGACAGGACGGCGGTCACTTTCATAGAAGGCATTGCGCACATCAAGATAGAGCGGTTCCCCGTCGGAGCCCGGTTCCTTCGTGCGGTCCAAAACGGCAATCTTTTTCACCGTTTCCGGAAGGGCGGAGAGGAAGTGTTTCACGGAGAACGGCCGATAAAGGTGGACATTGAGGACACCGACTTTTTCGCCTTGACCAGCAAGGATCTTCACTACTTCCTCAGCCGTCTGGGCACCGCTTCCCATGAGGATGATGACCCGTTCGGCATCAGGCGCACCGGTGTAGTTGAAAAGCTGATAGTCGCGCCCTGTGAGTTTGCTGATTTCCTTCATGTAGCCATCAACCACTTCCGGTAGGGCTTCATAGAATTGATTCACGGCCTCGCGGGTCTGGAAGTAGATGTCCGGGTTTTGGGCCGTACCGCGGATGACTGGTGTATCGGGGTTCATGGATTCCCGGCGGAAGCGAGCGAGGGCGTCCTGGTCCACCAATTTTTTGAGATCATCATAATCAAGGAGCTCAACCTTCTGGATTTCGTGGGACGTACGGAACCCATCAAAGAAGTTGAGGAAGGGAACGCGGCCGCGGATAGCCGACAGGTGGCATACGGCCGAAAGATCGAGGACCTCCTGGACACCAGCGCAGGCCATCATGGCAAATCCCGTCTGACGGCAGGCCATGACGTCACTGTGGTCACCAAAGATATTGAGGGAGCTCGTTGCAATCGTACGGGCTGCCACTTGGAATACGCCGGGGAGCAGTTCGCCGGCAATCTTGAACATATTGGGAATCATAAGGAGCAGCCCCTGGGAAGCCGTGTAGGTCGTTGTGAGCGCTCCGGCCTGGAGGCTGCCGTGAACCGTACCGGCGGCACCGCCTTCAGACTGCATTTCCATGAGTTCGACAGGGCGGCCAAACATGTTTTTCTTGCCATAGGCAGCCCATTCATCCGTCACCTCTGCCATGGGGGACGACGGCGTAATGGGGTAGATGGCCGCTACATCACTAAAAGCATAGGATGTATAGGCTGCCGCTGTGTTTCCATCCATCATCTTGGTTTGCTTCATTGTGCGTCTCTCCTTCTTGGTTACACTGGGTCCATGAAATTGAAGTTCAAAAAATGTGATAAAAAATGTAAAACCATGAATGAAAAAATTGCTCTCTTCCTATATGATACCCAAAAAGAAAGAGCCACGCAAGCATAATTGTAATGAAAATTTTGAAAATACAAACGTCTTTACATGCAGGTTAAAAAGACTGTAAAATCGCATTGTGACAAATAAAGTTGAAAGAAAATGAGAAGATTGTAATCTGTGTAAGACCAGAATGTGCGCGGAATAGGGACCGTATTTTAGTGAGGCAGTAACTTAATGAAAAAAGAAAGAAGACCTGGACTTGGACCGTGTCTTTCGGCTCTAGCTGTCAAGCAAAAGACAACATATAGGCCGTGATGCTGCGACGCTGTGTCGCTAAAAGACTGGCCTCAAGCCGCCCGGTCTTTTTCCCTTCGTGTTTTCGTCTTAGAGACGGCGAAAGCCGTTCCGCCTTACCAAGGCGGGGGACCAAAAGCCACTTGATGCTGCGCAGCAGCAGGCAAGTCCTTTTGGTGGTGGATGAGGAGCGGCAGCGACGTCTCATCATGAGCGGCTAGCGAGGAACATTTTTCGATGGGCCAAGACCGCTGCGTGTGGAGCTCCTGCTCCATAGCCGGTCGCAGGACCGTGTTATCGAAAAATCAATTCGGCGCCCACGAACGAAGGGAGGCGGTTTGGCGCCGTGCGTCCGGTCTTTTTCCCATTTACCTTTTTCGAATATGGCTCCAGATGAGCCCAGATGCTAGGAGGTTCGACGCGTTTGACAATACAGATGGACCGATATGGGAACCGTAGGTGAAAAAGGGTTCTTCTATCATCCGAAAAAAACTAAAAGTGCCCCCCCAAGGGCACCATTTTATCTTGGCGTCTTAAAAATGAGATTGTGGTACGGGATCTTTTTACGAAACATCATGCCCCCATTGCTCTCAAAAGAATCTTTTCTTAAGCAATGGGGGCATATAACTTCATTGAATCGGAGCGATTTGTGCGTCGAGTCAAAAATAAAAGGCGATTTAGGTGGAACGCTCCAGTCTTTTTCTCTTGTCTATAGTCACGTCATAACAGGGATTAACCAAGATGATTCTAGATCATTTTTAAAGAAAGATTTCTGTAGCAAGATTGCCGCAGAGGTCATTCTAAAGCGGAGAAAATAGATTGAGAGAACATACAATACAGTGTTGGTAAATGGAATTCCAGCTTTTGAGAATCGTTAGAACGTGACCACGAGCTGAGACCAAAGGGTCCGCGCGTGTTTTTCCGTTTCTTTGCCTTCAAGGTCATAGTATTCAACCTGAGCCACCATATTCTTGGCAAGGGTCAGGTTGCCGCCAACGAGGTAGCCTTTGTAGCCTTCGCCGGCAAATTTCTTCCAGGCGCCGTTCATGGTCGGATTGATTTGGGTTGGTGCACCAAGGTTATAGTATTTGGCAAAGAGGCCCCAAGAACCTGCTTTGGAGGATTTTGCTCCATTCCAGCCCATGTTGATGATATAGCCATCGTCATCCGCATTGGGGTACTTAGTTTTTTTGAGGGAATCGTCATCCCCTTTGAGATACATGGCGCCAACCTTGAACTTTCCAACTTTGTAGTTGGCACGGGTGTTCCAAATGGTGTTGTCGCCGTTTACCATGACCTGCTGATTATTATTTTTAATGAACTCAGCAGCAAGGTCCCAATTACCCCATGTTTCACCCAATTCTGTTTCAACAAACGTGTCAGCGACAGCTTTGGAAGACCCTTGTTTGACAGCTCCAGACCAACCGTAGGCCCCAATATTTGCCATCTTTCCATATTCAGCCTTAAGGTAAGCATCGCCAAAAGGAACAGAAGCACGAACACTGTCAACACGCATAGAATAGATATCAGAATCCCCATAATCTGCATGCTGGCGACCTGCAGAGATGTTTACAACTCCAATATTGCCTTTGAGGAATGCTCTCTGAAAATCGGTATCACTGTCTCCAGATTCATTCTTCCCTTCAAAAAACTGATTGTTTTCTAACATGGCAACATAGTGCCAATTATCATTGACTTCACCTGTAAAGAAGAGCCTGGAACGAAGTTGTGACTTGCTGTCGCCGCCAAATCCTCCGGTTGTATTAGCGTAACTCATTCGGATATTACCCGTAATTTTAACATTATCGGCGTTTTTTTCAAGCTTTGCTACGCATACTCCAAGGTTGTCAAGTTCATCAGCAAATTCACCGACCAATTTATCATCAGCACCGATAGTACCTTTAGCAAGGGCCTTTGCAATAATTTGGGCCATTTCATAACGAGTCATGGTACGGATCCCTTTATAATTTCCATCGGGATAACCATCTACGATTCCTGCTGCAGCAAGTTTAGCAACAGCCGCATAAGCCCAGTGGCCGGCTGGCACATCAGAAAAAGGATTGTCTGCAAAGGCAGTTTCGCTTACCCCTAGGGCTACAGCCATTGCAATAAAGAGTTTCTTGTTCATGAGTATTTCCTCCCCAGGAACATAGTTATTGAGAACCTATCAAATGTGTTCTAACAATCGAGTGGATTAGATTATTTCAACAGCTTGTTTGCCAGAGCAAAATGGTAATTGCTGTTGCAAATATGTAGCATACGGTCATACTGACTTGAAGAAGACGAGGTGCTCTCATGCCAGCGTTAATATCTTTTCGCCACATAAGAAGGGTTACAAAAAAACCCGCTGTTGGTGTACCAATGGAAGTGGCAAGATTTGCTAGGAAAATCAGCTGTGTCGGAGAACCACTGTAAGCAAAGCAAACGATGACACCAAAGAGAATACAAGCAACACAGGTCCAACGGACACGTTTTGACTCAAGACCGACGGACCAATCCATCCCAGCATTGAGAAGTACGACGCCGCGCTGTGTATTACCAAGAAGGCTTGAAAAAGCAGCCCCCAGGAGGGCAAGCCCCATAACTGGATTGGCAAAAGTGCCAAGGACCGGTTTCAACATGGCCGCCATCTGGGCCGGTGCCTTGATTTTGAGGCCTGCCGGGTGAAGGACGATAGCACCAACCGTAACGATGGCTCCAGAAATGAGAATAACTGTAATGACATGGGCAATGCCGTCAGCAAACATGGTGCCGTTAAAGAGGTCTTCTTTCTTCCATTTCTTTTCTGCTCCCAAATAGGTTCCGTAAACGCCGGCAGTGATGGCGGCGTGAGTACTGATGAAAGCGAGTGAGTGAAGTAGACTGCCTTGAGGAAATTGCCAATGTGTGATCCCCGTAAAGAAGGGCCCTGCGGCTGGGCCACCAGAAGCAATGAGGGTTGCATAAAAGGCAATGATCATGCCCATAATGCAGAGAAGAACCCCTTTTTCTACCTTGGAATATGTATTTTTTGAAAAATACATAAGAAGGAGGATGGCAATCATAATGAGGGCGCCTACTTTCCAGTTAATGCCGAAAATGAGATTCATTCCGGCTCCACTCCCTGAAATATTACCAAAAGTGAAAAAAAGACAGGAAAAGAAAAGGCAGATCCCGACAAAAGCAGCGGCACCTTTTCCATAATAATGACGAATTGCATGTATGATGGGCATGCCTGTCAACATGCAGATACGGTAGCAGGAAAGCATAAAGGTAATGCCCATGATGAAAATGGGGATGAAGAGCCAAAGCATTTGGTAGCCATAGTTGGCACCTAGCATAGACGCTGTTGTAATGGCTCCCGGACCAATGACAACACCGGTTAAGATGATACCTGGGCCAATTCGTTTGAGAAGTTCACCGAAAGAGAGTGTGGGAACCGTATCAGGATCGAATCCAAGTTTATCAATATACATAATAATCCGTCCTTTTCGAATATGAAAAACGGTGCACAGCATTTCTCACTGTGCACCGTAAAACTTCGCTGGCATCAGCGGCGATTATTTTTCGTACGGAGTCATATCAACTTTGGGAAGACCGCTCTTCTTGAGGCCCATAGCAATCCAGTCTTTTTCTTCCTGATCAAGCGGCAGAACCGGTTTTCTCATGAGGCCGGATTTGAAAACGCCTCTTTGAACCAGCGCTTCCTTCAAACGGGCATGAGCTTCACCGGAAGGCTGGCCGCCGCCATAGATAGCTTGGGAAATCGGGTAGATGCGATCAGACCATTCCTGAGCTTCCTTGAGAGTGTGTTTTTCAGAATGGGAGAAGACTTCCCAAGCACCGGTAATAAGTTCAGGTACGCAGCCGGCAAAACCTATTAAAGCACCATCCATACCCGTGAACCAAGTGACGCAAAGCGTTTCATCGTGGCAGGTGATGAGGGATACATCCGGGCATTCCTTGCGGAGTTCGCGAACATCATGTTCATAGATGGCCGTTACACGAGTACCCATTTTAATGGCCTTAACATGGGGGATTTCTTTAACCATTTTGATCAAGGTTTCTACCGGATAGAAAGCCTTGCTTGTAGCAGGATAGAGGTGGATGATGATGTCGATATCAGCACCTTCAGCAACATCTTTGACATATTCGAACGGAGCATCCTTGTGCATGCCGAAGCGAAGCCACATATGAGGCGGCATAAGAAGGATGCCATCAGCACCGGCTTCCTTAGCTTCCTTAGCCATTTCGATGCTTTCAGCCGTGTTTTCACAGTTCACACCGGAGATGATCGTCATGATATCGCCACATTCTTCGGAGCAGATTTCAACGACGCGTTTCCTTTCAGCACGGGTAAGACCTGTAATTTCGCCCGTATGACCGTTACAGACAAGGCCTTTAATTCCCTTGTTATAGAACGTCTTAATCCAGCGCAGATAAGCGCGGAATTCTGGTTCATTGATCGTATAGTCATTGTTCAAAGGAACAGCAACCGCCGGGAAAATTGTTTTGAAATGTTTTTCTTTCATGGTAACATCCTCCTTAATTCTTTGCACTCTATTTAATGCAATCGTTTGTATTTCCGATGGCTTTTTTATACCACGAAGAATAGAATAGCGTCAATATTTTCTGATATTTCCGCAATTTATTGCAAAGTATTTTTAGGTGAATCTTAAGTATTAAAGCCAATTTTAGAACTTTTTCTTTATTATTCCGTTGTAAAAATTCAAAATTTATGATATATAGTAAATATGCAAACGTTTTCAGAAAAGAGGTGGCTTTATGCCAACTTTAAGGGATGTCGCAAAACTTGCCTGCTGTGATGTGAGCACTGTTTCGCGGGCTCTTAATAACAACCCCTGTGTCCATGCCGAAACGAAAAAGCGTATTATGGCTGCAGTAGAAAAGCTCTCATATCGTCCTAATCTTCTAGCCAAAGGACTCCGCCAAGGTAAGCGTCATTCGGTCGGAATTGTCGTACCTCACCTGCATCTATCAGTATTTTCCATGATTGCTCAATCCATTGAAGCAACACTTCGGGAAGCAGGGTATTCCGCGTTTTTGTGCAGTGTTGAAGATAATCCCATTGCCGAAAGAGATAGTCTCAATCGTCTGCGCAATGGCCTTGTAGATGGCATTATTATTGCTGGAACAGGAAAAAATAAAAATCTTATCCGTGATATCCATAGTTCACGACTAGCCATTACACAAGTTATCCGTGTCCAGGACAATACACTTAATAGCGTCACTGTTGATTATTATAAATGTGGATATGAGGCAGTCCATTTCCTCTATAAGAAAGGTTGTCGTCATATTGGGCTTATTACGGGGTCGCTCAAGCTTTCTCCATATAAATTTCGCTTCCAAGGATATCGAGATGCTATGATGGAGCTTGGAATGCGTGAATTTACGGCGGAAGCGAAGCGATATTCAAATCAACTGGACTACGGATACACATCTACAAAGGAAATGCTCAAAATCCATCCAGAACTAGACGCCATTATTGCTGCTATGGATGCACAGGGGATTGGAGCACTTCGTGCGCTCAAAGAGGCAAGGAAAAAAGTGCCGGGAGATGTACGTGTCATTAGTCTTACAGGTCATGAGTTAGGGAGCATGCTTGAAACAACAATGACTACGATGGAAATGCCTGCAGTGGAAATTGGAAAAAAGGCGGCCCAGCTTGTGCTTGCAGAAATTGAGGCAAACAGTGGCGGAGACGCCCCGGTTGAACGGGTTGTTTATACATCGAAGCTTATCGAACGAGAAAGTACATAAAGAAATAAGAACGCTTCACAAAGCACAGTGAAGCGTTCTTATTCCATGCTTCTACAAAATTCTCCCTCTAAGCGTAAAATGTTTCTCGGTAGGGTATAAATAATCCTTGCAAAATAAAGGGAAGACCCCTATTGTTAAGATCGTGTTGACGACACGAATATCAAAACAAAGGAAGGTCTCCCATGGAAAAGAAGGCTGCTTAGCCATGGCTAGGGCCCTTGCGGGCCTGCAAAATGAAGAGCTGGAAGCCGGCTATTCAGCAAGTTCAAGCCTGTAGAAGCTCCGAAGAGCGCGGAGCTGCGAAAAGCCTTGAGGAACGCGCTGCAAAAAGCTTCTATGGTTCCACATGTGGGAATTAGAAACGGAGGAATTGGTGCGTATACGGCCAGCAGTACAGCCATAGGTCACTTAAGCTCCATTTTTCGCATTTAATTAGGCTGCAACATAATCTTATAGGGGTCTCCCAAGAAAATGTTGACACATACTTTGAATTTCCTCCGTTTTTACGTTGAGAAGCTTTGTGGTAAACTGCTCTAAAGACATTTGTCTTACCTCCTCTGAGAATAGATATATGGATACTTTTATTCTACAGCAGGAGGTTTCATGGATTGTTGTCTGAAAATTCTAATCCGCAATTAGTTTAAAGGGATGACCACACCACAGGATTATTTATATACCTTTTTATATAATAAGTCGGACCTGTACTTCGTATTGAAGTACAGGTCCATTGATTTTTACTGATTTACGGTACGTGAAAATGAAGAGTGATTTATATTCCTTATTGCTCATTGATGAGTTCCCGAATGATTTCGATGCAGTCCTGGACAACAGGATCTCGCGAAAGTCCTCTTGACGTGCAAATGGTAAGCCATGGCACTTGTTTCAGGTCGCCCGTTACAAAGTAAGCAAGGGGCTTTTGCGTATGAAAGGACGTGACATACGATTCCATGGCAAATGCCACACCAAGTTTTTCAGAAGCAAGCTGGATGGCGAGCTGAATGCTTTCCACTTCTTTGATTTCCTTAGGGTGAAACCCGCTGATTTCAAGCAGTTTGTTTTCCTGCCAGCGGATTTGTTGGTGGGGATATTGGAAAAAGATGCAGTCTTGATTGAGTTCCCGTATATCAAGATAGGGATAGGTAAGATCTTCCATTTTGACTGCTTTATGACAGGCCGGGTGTTCCGGAGGAATCGCAAGAAGAAAGTGCTCCCTCTTTAAATGGATGCAGTCAAATAAAGGATTATCTTTATCTTGGACACAGACGATAAGGTCGAGATTGTTTTTCGACAGTGAATTTTCAAGGGCTTGATAATGCCCGTGGATGGAGGAAATTTCAATGTCGGGATGCTTCTTCTTAAATCTCACAAGAAGGGGCGGGATGATCACAGTATTTAAAATGGAGTAGATTCCAATGCGAATCCTCTTGATATGGGCCATTTGCTGACGATAAAGTTTGCGCTCCATTTCTTTTTGCAGCAGAAGGATCTTACGGGCGTAGGTAAGAACAATAGTCCCTTCATCAGTGGGCACAACCTCTGATTTCTTCCTGATAAATAGGGGTGTTCCCAGACTTTTTTCGATATTTTTTACGGCAATACTAAGCGTTGGCTGCGTTACGTATAGCTTTTTAGCTGCTGCACAATAGCTTCCTGTATCAGCAATGGCGCAAATATATTCCATTTGTCTAAAGCTTAAATTCATAGACCTCATCTCCACCCGCCAAATGAAACGTACGTTACAGAATGAATCGCGAATATATAACGTAATTTGCGTTATATAAAGATTATTTATCAATCTCTTGAGAAAAACAATTAGCGCAGTTAGTCTAACTATTTTACAATATTAAGTAATAAAAATCCAATTTGTATAGGGGGAGTCTAGGTGAAGAATACAAGATTATATGATCTGTGCAAAAGATCCTTGCCAGATTATATTAATGTATGGAAGCAACTGGTCAATGTGGACTGCGGCTCTCGGAATGGAAAGGGAATCAACGCGGTTGCCGATGTGTTGATTCGAGAGTTTGAGAAAATAAGCCCTTATTCCATTGAAAAGATTCCCATGGAAAATCCGGAAGAAGGGTGTCATCTTCTCGTTGTTTTTAGGGGAAAAGGCAAGGGAAAGATTATGGCAGCTGCCCATCTTGATACGGTCTTTCCCGAAGGAACAGCTGCCGAAAGGCCGTTTAACATTGAGGGAGACTGGGCAAAGGGCCCTGGTGTGGCAGATTGCAAGAGCGGGGCCAATATGATGCTTTTTGCCATGAAGCATCTCCATGAACTGGGATTCGATGATTATGATCAAATTACGCTTCTTTTTAATGGGGATGAAGAGATCTCATCACCAAGCAGCCGAAAATTAACGGCAGAACTTGCTCCACAGCATGACTGCTATTTGTGCTGTGAATCGGGGCAGGAAGGGGATGGCCTTGTCCGGTCGCGGAAGGGCTCCAACTTACTCCAGCTGCGTGTTACGGGTGTTCCTTCTCATTCCGGAAATGCGCCGAAAAAAGGCGCCAGTGCACTGATGGAAATCCTGCATCAGATCGAAGCCATCAAAAAGTTAGAAGATGTCAGTAGGGGAACAACCCTTAATTTTACGCTTCTAAAGGCAGGAGAGCGGGACAATATCATTCCTTCCCATGCGGAAGCAACAGCGGACCTGCGGGTTGTCGATAAAAGTGAAATTGACCGGGTAGAAAAGGCGGCTCAAGCAATTGCAGCTCGTCCATTGATTCCACAAACAACAGTAGAGGTTCATGTAAAAAGAGGAAATCCTCCCTTTGCTCCCAATACCGGCACGGACCAACTCATTGCACTTGCCCAGAAAATCTATGGAGAATTGGGGAAGACGCTGATTACAAGGTCTGTAGGCGGAGCATCGGATGCAAACTGGGCGGCCGATGCGGGGGCTGTTGCTGTGGACTGCTTTGGCGCTGTCAAAGGTGGCAAGAACCATACGCCGCAGGAATGCGCTTCTGTCAGCAGTGTTGTTCCACGTATGTATCTTTTAAGCCGAATGTTTATGGAACTGGGTAAAGGAACTGCAGTGAAAGGAGTTTCATGATGGATGCTAAGGAAACAGGCCGGGTTCAGCCGGTCAAAGTGATGAATTTCCCTCATACCTTTGTTATTATTCTTGCGATGATTGTTGTAGCATTGATTTTGACGTGGGTTGTACCGGCCGGTATGTATGATTTTATCAAGACACCGTCCGGGCAAAAGGTCGTTGATCCTGCAACGTTCCGATATATCAAAAGTACGGGCATCAATCCTGTCCTTATTCCGCTTTATATCATCAAGTCCTTTAGCAAGCGAATTGACCTCATGATGGTTATTTTCATGGCTGGGTCGGCTTTCCATGTTGTGACGAAGACCGGCGCTTTGCAGGCCATTCTTGCCAAAGGGGCTAAGCGTTTTTCCAATCGTTTGGAAGTCTTCATCCCCGTCTTGACGCTGATCTTTGGCCTTATCTGCACGACGCAGGGCGTCAATACGTTCATCCCCTTTGCACCTGTTATGGTCATGCTCGCTATGGCGATGGGCCTTGACTCCATCACAGGCGAAGCCATTATGGTCCTTGGCGGTGCTATTGGATTTTCCACGGGGACGTTCAACATGTTTACGACCGTGGTGGCGCAAAACATTGCCGAGCTGCCGACTTATTCCGGTCTCTGGTATCGTGCTGTCTGCTTTGTCGTCTTTTATATCGTGACCAATATTTATTTGATCCGGTATGCCAAGAAAATCAAAAAGAATCCGGAAAAGAGCCCGATGTACGATTTGGACCAGCTGACGAAAGATAATGCGGCGACGCTTGACCTTGATAAAACGGGCGAACTTTCCGGAAAGATGATGATTCCCCTTGTTCTCCTTGTCATTGCCTTTGCGGCTATCATTTATGGGGCAATCGTCCTCAAGTGGGGTATGTCCCACATGGCGGCTATTTTCCTTACTTATACAGTTGTGGCAGATCTGATTATTGGAACGAAAGCAAACGATGTCTGCAAGGATATTTTGAACGGAAGCAAGCAAATGCTCGGAGCAACCTTTATTATTGGGATGGCAACAGCTATCAGTGGTATTATGAATGACGGGAAAATTACTTACACGATCGTGCATGCGATGGCAGAAGCCCTTAGCGGATTGCCAGCTATTATCATAGCACCGGGCATGGTGATTGCTAATACAATCATCAATGTTTTCTTGACTTCAGGGAGCGGGCAGGCGGTTGCTGTTATGCCTATTCTTATTCCACTAGCTGATGTGCTGGGCGTTACCCGCCAGACCACCGTCCTTGCCTTTAATTTTGGTGATGGATTCTGTAATTATATCCTGCCGACATCGACCGCCCTTATGGGAACTCTGAGCGTGACCAATATTCCTTATGACCGGTGGATGCGCTTCATGTGGAAACTTTTCCTGATTTGGCTCGTGACGGGCTGCGTCATGACGTTCATTGCCCAAATGATTCATCTGGGGCCCATGTGATAATAAAGGAGATGCAAAAGCATGTTGGAAAAACAGATTGAAACAGCCAATCAGTGGATTGACGCGCACCTTTCGGAACTGACGAAGATGTCTGACACCATCTTTGATCATCCGGAAATCGGTCCGCATGAATATAAGTCGAGCGCCCTTCTTACCCAGTATCTTGAGGACCATGGTTTTGCTGTGACACGTGGGATTGGCTCCTTGGAAACGGCCTTTAGGGCCATTTGGAAAAATGGGGAAGGCGGGCCTAATATCGGCCTTCTGTGTGAGTTTGACGCCCTGCCCGGCATGGGACATGGCTGCGGCCATCAGCTTCAGGGACCCTCTATTTTGGGCGCAGCAAACGCTATCAAGGAAGCCGCCGGAGATAGCCCCTTTACCTTGACCGTATATGGCACGCCGGGCGAGGAAAATATCAGTGGCAAATATATCATGATCAAGGAAGGATGCACCTTTGAGGAACTAGATGTGGCCCTGATGATGCACGGTGGCCCGGCAACGCAGACAGACATCAAGAGTCTTGCAAATGCTGAATATACAGTTACTTATCACGGTAAGGCCGCTCATGCCGCCCTCAAACCGGAAGCCGGGCGAAGCAGCCTTGATGCCATGATGCTTGCTTTTCACGGAATTGAATGCCTGAGGGAACATGTACCTGATGATGTGCGGATTCATTACAATATCATTGATGGAGGCGGTACTGCCGCAAATGTCGTGCCAAGCTTTACGCAGGCTCAGGTCATGGTTCGGGCCGGAACAGTTGGTCTTGTCAAGGAAATCATGAACCGCATGGAAAAAATCTATAACGGAGCAGCTCTGATGACAGAAACAACTGTCAATGCCGAGGTGGGGAAAATTCTTGATAACAAGATTCCGAATCTTACGCTCAATGATCTCCTCATGAAACATGCCAGGGCGCTGAACGCACCTAATTGTCAGTCTGCACGGAAACGGACAGGCTCTACGGACTTTGCTAATGTCATGCACCGTGTTCCGGGCTCCTGTATCCGGGTCGCCTTTGTCCCTGATGGAACCTCTTCCCATTCGCCGGAATTCATTGCGGCCGGTAAATCTGAAGAAGCCCATCAGGCCGTGCAGTTTGGCGCCAAGATCCTTGCTGACGCTGCTCTCGAACTGATTGATGATCCAAAACAGCTAGAAGCTATCCAAAAAGAGTTCAAAGAAAGAAAAGAAGCAGAGGAAAAGAATCCCTCTGCGTAAAATGAAGCCTTGTGCACTTGTCTAAGTCCCATATATGATATAACTGAAAAGGACCTTGCGGTTTATGAAATCGTAAGGTCCTTTTTGGTTCTATAATTTATTTTGGGGCGCTAAAGTGACCGTCCAGATGCGTGTCCTCTCAGCGCCTACTTTTTTTTCAATAAAAAAATAGGCATATGCACTCAAATCCTCTACAATTAAAGTGATCAAACAATAAAGAAAGTGAGTTGAATACATATGCCTTCTCTAGATTATATCGAAAAATTAACAGGAATTAAAGAGGAATGGATTCAAAATTTAAAGGAAACGGAATCAGCCTTGGTTTTAGCGGTTCAGCTGCCGCCTCAAGAACACATCTGCCCTCATTGTAAGGCCACT
>NZ_AULA01000031.1 GCF_000425045.1 Acidaminococcus intestini DSM 21505
ACAGAAGTGAATTGAAAAAGCATGGAATTATACAGTCAATGTCGCGTAAGGGCAACTGCTATGACAACAGTATTATGGAGACCTTTTTTGGTCGGATGAAAAATGAAATGTATTACGGAAGCGAAAAAGAATACACCTCGTTCAAGGTATTTGCTAAAGCAGTGAAAGAATACATTCATTATTTCAACAAGGAAAGGATTCAGAAAAAAACAAAATGGATGCCTCCCGAAATATATCGGGAAACATCCACTAATGCCATTTAACTAATTTATATGCGTCCAGTTTTTGGGGTACACATCACCTTCGGCGTCAAGCAAGAGCTTTCCATAGTCCTTGGTTTCAAGTCCCAGCGCGTTGACATAGGCTGGATAGGCGGCTTTCAGTTCTTTGGAAATAGCTTGTTCCGTTTCTGTCATGGAATGCTCGGTCAGGCTTTCCTGCGGCGCATGAAGGGGACGGTCACTGGGTGCTGCCTGAGTGGGCCCCTGCTGCTGAAAGTAGGTGTTGACGCCGCTGAAGATCCACTCATAGGCCATGTCGGCATGGGATAGATCCGTTATGGGACAATAGACGCTCGCCGCAAAAATATCATCCCGTTCCTTGGCTGCGCCAATTTCTTTGAGATAAGGCTCATAGGCATCGCTATTTCCCGTCGCGCCCAATAGGGCAGAAAACGCTCCCCCTGCGCTGGTTCCATTTGCAATGATCCGCTGGGTATCGCCCGCGGGCAGGCGGTCCCTGTTATGCCGCAAATAGCGGACCGCGGCTTTGTAGTCCACGATGAGTGCCGGCGCCTTTCCTACATACGTGTTTTCACTATTTGTAGTAGTGCGGCCCCGTATGGCGGGAGCTGCAACTACATAACCGCGAGATAGGGCATAAAGGACGGCGTTTGGACCGGTTCCTTCGCGATTTGTCTCACTAGGAGCCTGGATTTTGCCAGGCATATAGCCGCCCACCCCGTTTGGCATGAAAATGGGGGCTGTTTTTGCACTGTAGCCATTGATGCGGCCGCCTTCCAGATAGGCGGCAGGAATGTAGAGGGTCAGGCTCTCTGATTCAGCCGCCTTGGGATGGCTGACATAGACTCGGTTTTCGTAGGCATAGAATGGAACGGCTTTGCCATTTACCGTGAGGGTTTCCTTGCGGTCTGGTTTAGGGATAAAAGTAAGATCATAGCGCTGATTTTTCGCGTCAGGCCGCTTTTGCGCGGTAAGGACTGTAGGCATTATTTGTTCGGAACAGATAGCTTCCTTTGCGGCAGCCACGCTGGCAGTCCCAATAAGAAGGCTCAAGCCTCCTAAGAGAACGGCTTTTTTTGATATCATCAAGGTCACTCCTTTTTGCGTATGGATTAAAGCGCAGTTTTTTATCCGTTCCTATTGTAGAAGGGAATGTAGGGGTTGTCAAAGGACGGAAGCAGCGTCCTTTTGCAATGAAAAAGAAGAATGGCAGGGGACCCTCCGTTGCCTGACTCTTGGTCTTTAGTATATAATGAAGAACATGAAATTTTGATGAATAGGAAGGGAGAGACCCCCATGCCAAGTAGTTTTGCTCAATTTGCGATTGCGCCTTCTCTTGTTGAACGACTCCATCAGACTGGAAAGGATATTCCGACGCCTGTGCAGGAACGCGCCATCCCCGCCCTTTTGCAGGGACGGGACGTCATTTGCCGCGCCCAGACGGGGGTGGGGAAGACCCTTTCCTTTGTCGTGCCTCTTTTTACAAAAATTACGGAAGTAAAGACCTTCGTCCAGGCCCTCATTCTTTCCCCGACAAGGGAGCTGGCCCAGCAGACGGCAGGTGAAATCAAGAAGCTTGCTGACGGCACGCCAGTCCGCGTCCTTGCCGTGAGCGGCGGCAAGGACTATGACGAAGAACGGCGGAAACTGGGCAATAAGGCCAACGTCCTTGTGGGGACGCCAGGTCGCCTCTTGGACCACTTGCGCAAGGGCAACACGAGCCTTGGCGGCATAACTTACCTTGTCCTTGACGAAGTGGACGAAATGCTGCGCCAAGGCTTTGGCGAGGATATTGAAACCTTGCTGTCCCTTATGCCCCAGCCCCATCAGACCATGATGTGCTCGGCAACCCTTGATGAAGAAGTGCGGAAACTTGGCAAGATGATCACCAAGAATCCCCGCCTCATTGACATCGATCCCAAGGAAGCGACGGCATCGACCATCCACCAGGTCTGCATCAAAGTAAGTGAGGACCATAAGGAAGAAGCCCTCCAAACCATCATTGATCGCTGCAATCCCTTCCTCATGCTCGTTTTCTGCAAGAGCAAGGAACGAGCTATCGAGGTCTACGACTGGCTCTATGGCAAAGGCTTCAATGCCGATGTCCTTCACGGCGATATGTCCCAGCAGAAACGGCGCCAAGCTATGGAACGCTTCCGTAAGGCCAAGACCCAGATCCTTGTGGCAAGCGATATTGCCGCCCGCGGTCTTGATGTGGAAGGCGTGACCCAGGTCGTGAACTTTGATATTCCCCATGACCCTGATTGGTACGTCCATCGCATTGGCAGAACGGGACGGGCCGGCAACGAAGGGGAGGCCATCACCTTTTATACAGCTGATGAGACTCGCTGGCTGACCCATCTTGAAGATAAGCTCGGCATCACCTTGGAGCGGCAGAACCTTGCCGGTGAAAAGGTGCGGCGGACCGTAAAGCCCGTGCGCCCCAAGAAAAAGCGGCTCCCTAAACGCGGCAAGAGTGCCGTCGGGTCCAACAAACGGGGAACAAAATACGCCGAAGCTTCGCGCAAACAGAAGAAGTGACGGCTTATGCACGGTCAAAAAATCCCCGCATGGAGGGAGAAACGTGCTATAATGAAGATTACATGTTTTCAGATTTAGATAAGAGGTGCTTCCATGGATAAAGAAGTTCGCGTACGATTTGCCCCGAGTCCAACGGGATATTTGCATATTGGCGGTGCCAGAACGGCCCTTTTCAACTGGCTTTTTGCGAGAAGCCAAGGCGGCAAGCTGGTCCTTCGTATTGAAGATACGGATCAGGACCGCTTGAAGGAAGATTCCGTCTCCCAGATCATTACGAGCTTGAAGTGGCTGGGGCTTAGTTGGGATGAAGGCCCTGAGGTGGGCGGCCCTGTCGGTCCGTACTTCCAGTCCGAACGGTTTGATATCTACCGCAAATATTGCCAGCAGCTTATTGATGAAGGAAAGGCCTACTACTGCTTCTGCTCGGCCGAAGACTTAGCGGAGCAGCGTGAAAAGCAGCGTGCCTTGAAACAGCCCTTCCACTATGCTAGGACCTGCCGCGACATTCCGCCAGAAGAGGCCAAGAAGCGTGTCGAAAATGGCGAATCCTATTCGGTCCGCATCAAGGTGCCTCTCGAAGGAACGATTGGCTTCCATGATATGATCCATGGCGATATCCAGTTTGATGTGAACCAATACGATGATTTTGTCATCATGAAGAGCAGCGGTATCCCAACCTATAACTTTGCCGTTGTCGTTGATGATCATCTCATGGGCATGACCCATGTCCTGCGCGCCGAAGAACATGTCTCCAACACGCCGAAACAGCTCTTTATCTATCAGGCACTGGGCTGGGAAGCCCCTCAATTCGGTCATATGCCCATGATCCTTGCACCGGATCGGAGCAAACTCAGTAAACGCCACGGAGCAACGAGCGTTGAAGAATTCCGCAGCCAAGGTTATCTTCCAGAAGCTATCATAAACTATCTGACCCTTTTGGGCTGGGCGCCTGGCAATGACGAAGAAATCTTCTCTCTCGAAGATACGGTGAAGGTCTTTGACTTCAGCAAGATGAGCCAGAAAGCAGCTGTCTATGACGTGAAGAAACTGACCTGGATGAACGGTCAGTATCTTTCCAGCCTGCCTCTTGACCGCATCGTTGAAGCTGCCATTCCTTTCTTCAAGGAAAAGGGCCTTGTCGATGATGCCTATCTTGCAGCCCATAAGGACTATTTTGCTCACCTTGTCGATGTGGTTCGCGTCCGTGTCAAGACCCTTGCCGAAGTGGCCGATGCGTCGACGTATTTCTTTAAGGACCTCGACGGCTACGAAGAAAAGGGCGTCGAAAAGCATTTCAAACCGGGAAACGCATCCCTTCTTAGGAAATGCCACGACAAGCTGGCCGCTCTTCCTGTCTTTGACCTTGCGACGACTGAACAGGCCTACCATGAAATTGCGGATGAAATGGGTATTTCCTTTGGAAAGGTCATTCATCCGACGCGTCTTGCCCTGACGGGCCGCACCTTCAGCCCGGGCATGTTCGATGTCATGGTTCTTCTTGGTCGTGAAAAGACCTTGGAACGCTTGGAAAAGGCCATCGCCTTCATTGAAAATAAATAGGAGCACCCGTGGAACCCATCCTTACCATTGATATTGGCGGTACAGCCATTAAGTTTGGGGTTGCAGATGAAACAGGCAGGTTTCTCCAAAAGGGGAGCCTGCCTACCCGTATTCGGGAAAAAGGGGTGGACGCCTTCCTCGCAGATCTCCTTTCCCTTGTGCGGCGCGTCAGAAATGCATTCCCCATTACTGGGATTGCCGTTTCCCTTGCAGGCATTGTAAACGGCGATACGGGAGAACTGCTCCTTCCAAGCCAGTTTTTTCCCGGCCTTCACCGCATGAACCTTGTGGATTTCCTTGAAAAGGAAACAGGCCTTCCTGCTCTTTGTGAAAATGACGTCAACTGCGCGGCCCTTGCTGAATACTGGCAAGGCGCTGGCAAAGGAGCTCATATGCTGCTGTGCATGACTCTCGGAACGGGGATTGGCGGTGCTTTGGTCCATGAAGGCAGGCTTTACCGCGGCGCGTCCTACGCGGCTGGTGAAGTGGGGCAGGCCTATTTGGGGTCTTCTGAGACGTGGGAGAACTGGGCCAGCGTTTCAGCTCTTCTCACGGCGGCGGAGATAAAGCGGGGCCTTACGCTCGGATCCCTTACGGGGCAGGAATTTTTTGCCTTTGTGGAAAAAGGGGAGGAGATGGAGACACATCTCCTGCGCGAATGGGTGGACCGCTGGATGGTGGGCATCGTGTCCCTGGCGTGGATCGTAAATCCGGACCGTATCGTTATTGGCGGCGGAATCTCGGCCCAAAGGAAGCTCCTCATGCCCTATCTCAAGGCGGCCTTTGACGCCAAGATGCCGGCCATTTTAACGCCTCATACGACCCTTTCCCTGGCCCAATTCCAAAACGACGCGGGCATGCTGGGCGCCCTCTATCTCTACCAGCAGCGCCGCCAGGAAGGGAAAAATGATTTGACATTCTAAAGGATAGTCACTATAATATTAGGGTATCACTTTGAGATTGTGTCGTTAGCCCCGATGCGATTGATAAGACTCATCACTGGATACGACAATTGATTGAGTTTTTATTTAGGAGGAATCAGGATGAAAACATATATGGCAACCCCGTCTACCATTGAACGCAAATGGTACGTAGTGGATGCTGCCGATAAGACCCTCGGCCGTCTTGCTGCCGAAGTCGCAAAGGTGCTCCGCGGTAAACATAAACCAACTTTCACGCCCCATATGGACACGGGGGATCATGTCATCATCATCAATGCTGACAAGGTCCGTCTGACGGGCAAGAAACTGGTCCAGAAAGTTTACTTCCGTCACTCCGGTTATCTGGGCGGCGATAAATATACTAAAGCAGGCGATATGCTTGCCAAGAATCCGGTCAGAATGGTTGAATTGGCCGTTCGCGGAATGGTTCCCCACAATCGTCTGGGCAGCCAAATCATTAAAAAACTGCATGTATACGCTGGTTCTGAACATCCTCATGCTGCACAAAAGCCTGAAGTTCTGACCATCGATATTCGCTAAGAGGAGAGGAGAACTAGACAATGGCAAAAGTTACTTATGATGCAACTGGCAGCCGCAAGAGCTCTGTCGCTCGTGTTCGCCTTGTTCCGGGCGAAGGCAAGATCGTAATCAACGGCCGCGAATTGAGTGAATATTTCAGCCTCAAGACCCTCGAACTGGTTGTTCGTCAACCGCTCGAAACGACTGAAACCCTGGGTAAATATGATGTTACGGCTAACGTCGTCGGCGGCGGTATCGCTGGCCAGGCTGGCGCTGTCCGTCACGGTATTGCCCGTGCCCTTCTGAAAGTTGACGGAGATTACCGTCCCCTTCTGAAAAAAGCTGGTCTCCTGACCCGTGACCCGCGCGAGAAGGAACGTCGTAAATACGGCTTGAAGAAAGCTCGTAAGGCTTCCCAGTTCTCCAAGAGATAAAGAGCCTTACAAACCATTGCAAGTTTATGCAAGAGAAAAAGCGCATCCCAAGATGGGATGCGCTTTTTTTATTGCAAAATTGTTTAAAACCAACAAAAATTAGCTGCGCAATTTTCTATAGCGTACAAATAATTAAATCCGGTTAATGGCCGCAACTCGCTGAGTCATAGCTTTGTGAGTATAAATCCGGTTCGTGATATCCTTGGAAGAGTAACCAAGGATAAGCTATCTTATTTTAAGGTCCACTTCGGCGTTACTGAGAAGTGTCATATTGGTATAGAGCATGCTCATATTATTTTGATAACTCAGGGGGATACTTGGAAATTTGGTCCCGAACAGAACCAAATGATGGGTATCACCATGGAAGTGTTACCTATATGCAGGAACTGCCGAAGTATACCGATGATCTTGTGAACTGGGTGCGGCGCAGCAAGGAAAACATTTCCGATGAGGAAAAGAAAGCATTGCTGAAGGCCATCCGAAAAGTAAAGGGACAGGCCGATGGATTAAGACCCGATACAACCGCCTACAATCACTTTAGAACGTCTTTATATGAGCTCCTCGAAAAAGTAGACGAGGGAAACAAAAAATCCATTGAGAGAGCCATCCAGACGGCTGTAGAGGAAAAAAGCCGGTACGTTGCTGAAAATTGCCCGGACGGAAGTGGCCAGGGCCCGTTACGATGCATTCATAGCCCGCTACGGAGAAGATGAAGACGTGGTGGCCTACCAGTGGAAGCTAGGAAGTCGGCATCCGGCGGAAGACATTTGTGATATGTACGCTGAGGTGGACCTGTACGGCCTAGGGAAGGGCGTTTTCCCAAAGGACGCCGCTCCGGTGAATCCGGCTCATCCCCATTGCCTGTGCCACTATGCACCGGTATATGAGTCAGAGCTGGAAGGGAAGAAACGGTCCAACAACGTGGAAGCTGGCGGCAATGCCTGGCTGAAAAAACAGTCCCTCAGCGTCCAGGAGAAAATCCTAGGCGTTAAAGGGCGGGAGGAATGGAAGGCCGGCAGGGCTGGTTGGATGGAGAAGGCAAGGAACTTCGAGATATGGGGGATAAAGGAGAGCCGCCTTTTCCGTGTGTTGGAGAGAAGGAAGAAAAACACGCCTGATTTCTCGGGTTTTAAGGTATTGATGAAGATGAAGTCAGTAAAGGAAATCTGCAGAAAATACGACTTGAAAACGCATGAAATTTCATATAAGATACAGTTAGATAAAGGGAGTATAAGAGGCGGATATTATGGATCCTCAGACCCTAGGTATATTGGCCGGGTAGACTTGTTCCCCAATGCGTTCAGGGATGAAGATGAATTGCTCAAAACAATAATTCATGAGAATTGTCACGTGTTGCAATTTAAGAAATACGGATCAATTTATGTGCAACATCATATGGACAGAATGGAAGTCGTAGCAAGACGTTTTGAAAGCTTTTTCTTTTATGTAAAAAGGCTAGGAGAGGATAAGAAATGAAATGGGTTGATGAAATGGTACAACTCAATGATGGAGTGCCTCATGTCAAATGTCCTCTTTGTGGTAAAGAGAACCTTGATTACGGATTTATTTTCATGAGTAAAGAGGATAATATAGGAATTTCGGCCGTTTGGTGCAACGATTGTAACCGTGGCAAGGTGCTAAGTCGCACTAGTCCAATGCCAAACACCAAAGTAATTGAAGATCTTCCAAAGCACATTGAGTTTACGTATTAATATTGCAAGCCCCTGTTTCAACAGCGGGCTTTTTTGATGCCTGAAAGGAGGCACAATGTGAAACCAGGAGAACCTTTTGTTTTGTGCGATAAATATACGAAACTCCAGGTAAAAAAAGAAGATGGTACAACCGTTGCCGCTATTACAACAGACGATTGGGACATGGCTGACGGTTATACCATCGTACTGATTCCTAATTACGAATACAAAGATTAACCTTTAGGAGGAAAAGGGTCATTGCCGTGACTATCTTTATGAGAAATCTGACCATTTCTATTATGAATCACGAGTTTTGACCCTTGATTGCGAGCTATTTTGCGACCAAAATCAGTAGCGTCTGATTTTCTGCTGAAAGTCTTAGTTACTTTTGCATTGTGTTCGCTTAACAGCCCAGTTCCCATTGAGAGGAACAACATGCTGGTTTTTACCCATTCTTATTACCTCCTTTCTTAAGGAGATTACAACAAAACATTTTTCTAAGAGCAGACCTTGTGGCCTGCTTTTTTATTACCCTGATAGCTTCGGCCAGGCGCCGATCTATATACATCAAATTGCCCCAGGCGGGCAGGGTAAGCCCGGCTCATCCCCACTGTCCGTGCCTTTACGCACCGGTCTATAAAAGCAAGCTCAAAGCAAGAAACGGTCTGACGATGTGGAAGCTAGCGGCAATGCCTGGCTGAAGAATCAGTCTCTCAGCGTCCAGGGAAAAATTCTAGGCGTCAAAGTGCGGGAGGAATGGAAGGCCGGCAGGGCTGGATGGAGAAGGCAAGAAACTTTGAAACCGAGGGGCTAAAAGAATCAAGATTGACCAAAGAATGATAAAAATGACCCCAAAGGTAAACGTCGCATGGCGCACGCAGATCTTTACTATCGTGAAATTATCAACAACGGGAAGGAAGCATGTAGCGGAAAAAATTCAAAGAACACGGAATTGACCATTCGTTTTATTGGGGCAGTTTATGATCATGTTTTTGTAAGTAAACATGTTCCCAGTGATGGATATCGGACTTTTGGTAAAAGTTACGATATGGCGGTCTCTTTCCAAAGGTTATTGACGAATCAATCCACAAAGGCCGATTTAGTGCTTTTACGGCATGAGCATATTGAAAGCGCAATAGAAAAAAAGGTACAATTAAAAAATCACAAAAGCGCATAGTATGGCTGAACGGAAGTATAGTTACAATCAGGCTTTGAAAAAGGCGGGGAAGATGATTACTTTAATTCTTGATGGGGGTTTAGGTGATGAACTGATTTATTGTTATTCTCCTGATCCTGTAAAAAGTGGCTTGGTTGCGTTCAATCGCAATAATGGAGAATGGCGATATATAAAAAAATTGAGGATTTGCCGGATGCTTATACAGAAATGCTTGTAAATGCAGCGAGTAAGGTTATGAACGCCACACAAATTCTTCAGAATTTTGCGGTTGTTTTTTTTGTTAGCGTGACGGAGCCCTTTGCCGTGAGCAGAGGGCTTTTCTTATGCCCGAAAAGGAGAGAAAAACATGAAAAAGGATGAACCCATTCCTGACAACAAGAGCACCGGAAGCGATGCTCATCGAAAAGGCCAGTGCGCCTGGCATTCGGCTGCATAGGCACCGTCCTTAGGCGGGTTCGGTACTTGCCATACAAAGGCATCAGCTCTCCGCAGTGAGGACAGAGGAAATCGGTATGGCGTTTCTGGCTGGTGACTACCCATTCCGTGGAATCGGCTAAAGAATCTTCGGGTGCCAGACAAGGTAATCGGGGTCTTGGCAAAACAGGTCTGCTTGAATAATCTATTGGATAGAGGATTGCTCAATTCTCCTTTATTTTGGCTTGGTTACCTTATATTTTGGGGAATTTGATGTTTTTTTCAATATCTATTTGTCTACGACCTCGCAAGTTTAAACGAAGATCCATTTACTGAAGAACACCATAGGAAAATCGAGACCTGTAAATGAAACTTGTCCTCTTCCATTGACCCAGCTCGGGTAACAATAATATAATGGTAAGTCATGGAGGTTACTATGGACCCAATTATCGAAACAAGAGCGCTCACTCATACGTATGTGGATGGGCAAAATGAAGAAATGATAGCTCTGGATGGCATCAGTTTATCTATCATGCCTGGTGAGTTTGTAGCCATCATTGGCACCAATGGGAGCGGTAAGTCAACGTTGGCTCGTCATTTCAATGCCCTTTTGACGCCGACGAAGGGAACCTGTTTGGTAGGCGGCCTTGATACGTCTGTTGAGGAAAACCTTTGGCAGGTACGTCAGACCGTAGGAATGGTTTTCCAGAATCCAGATAACCAGATTGTTGCAGCTGTCGTCGAAGAAGATGTGGCCTTTGGCCTTGAAAACATTGGAGTGCCGGGACCAGAAATCCGGCCTCGAGTGGAAAAGGCTCTTACTGATGTGGGCATGCTTTCTTACGCTAAGCACGCACCGCATCGCTTGTCGGGCGGACAAAAGCAGCGCATCGCGATTGCCGGCGTTGTCGCTCTTGAACCCAAATGCATTGTCTTTGACGAGCCAACAGCCATGCTCGATCCGAAAGGACGCAAGGATATTGTCGATACGGTACTTCATCTTAATAAGGACAAAGGCATTACCATTGTCTATATTACGCACAAGATGGAAGAAGCCATTTTGGCGGACCGCGTCATTGCCATGAAGGACGGACATATTGAGCTTATGGGGTCACCGAAGGAAGTCTTTACCCAGGTAGACCGGATCCGTGCCTTGGGCCTTGAATGTCCCCTTGCGGCGGAAGTGGCATCGGCTCTTAAAAAAGGCGGCCGCGACTTGCCGAAAATCCTGACCCATAAGGAGCTGTGTGAAGCATTATGTCCATCGAAGTAGATCATATTTCCTATACCTATATGGCCCATACGGCTCTTGAGAACAAGGCCCTCGATGATGTGTCCTTTACGGTGGATAAGGGCGAATTCGTGGCTCTTATTGGTCATACGGGAAGCGGCAAGTCAACCTTGGCAGAGCATTTGAACGGCCTTCTTCACCCCGATACGGGCGAGGTCCGCGTCGATGGGGTGGACCTTGCAGGAAAGGATGCCGCGGCAAAAGCAGCCCGCGGCAAGGTCGGCATGGTTTTCCAGTATCCGGAACATCAGCTCTTTGCCGAAACCATCTATGAAGATATTGCCTTTGGGCCCCGCAACCAGAAAAAAAGTGAAGATGAGGTGGAAGCGTCTGTGCGGCGCGCCATGGCCTTTGTTGACCTAGATTTTGGTACGTTTTCTCAGCGTTCTCCCTTTCAGCTTTCAGGCGGACAGATGCGCCGCGTCGCGATTGCTGGCGTCGTTGCCATGGAACCGGATTACCTGATCATGGATGAGCCCAGTGCCGGTCTTGATCCTGTGAGCCGGGACAACATTTTTTCCCAGCTGATGAAAATCTTCGAAAAGCGCCAAATGGGTGTCATTCTCATTACCCATTCCATGGAGGAAGCGGCCCAGTACGCCAGCCGCGTCCTTGTCATGAGCGGCGGCAAACTTCATTTGGACGGGCCCAGCCGCGATATCTTTACAACGGAAGGAAAGACCCTCCAGAGACTTTCCATGGATGTGCCGGAAAGCGTCAAGCTTGCCCAGGAGCTCCGTGAGAATGGCCTTCCCCTTGAGGGAACCCCGCTTACGAAAAAAGAGCTCATCAGGGCCATTCAAAAAGCAAAGGGGTGGAAGGTATGCTGACAGAAATTACGTTGGGACAGTACTATCCCGGGTCGTCGCCCATCCATCACCTTGATCCGAGGACCAAGATCCTGGGCGTCCTGTTTTATATGGTCATGGTTTTTTTGGCATCCGATCCGCTAGGATATGGGCTCTTAATTGCCTTTTTGGTCCTTGCCGCGGGTCTTGCTAAACTGCCGCCCGGTCTTCTGCTGAAATCCATCAAACCCCTCTGGGTCATCATTCTTTTAACCCTCTTGATCCACTTTTTTACCGATCCTGGTGAAGTGCTCTGGCACTGGAAGTTCTTGAGTCTCACTAAGGAAGGCATCATCATGGGCGTCAAGATGTCTCTTCGTCTGGTCCTGCTCCTTCTTGTCTCGAGCCTCATGACCTTTACGACATCGCCTATTGTCCTTACGGACGGTATTGAAAGCCTGCTGCGGCCCTTCCGCCGCATTGGCGTGCCCGCCCATGAACTTGCCATGATGATGACTATTGCCCTGCGCTTCATTCCGACCCTTCTAGAGGAAACGGACCGCATCATGAAAGCGCAGATGTCCCGCGGCGCTGATTTTTCATCAGGCAATCTCGTTCAGCGAGCAAAGAATCTGCTGCCGATCCTGATTCCTCTTTTTATTTCCTCTTTCCGACGGGCCGATGAGCTCGCCCTTGCCATGGAAGCGCGCTGCTACCATGGTGGGGAGGGACGGACCCGGATGCATGAACTTGTTTACGGGAAACGGGATGGCGCTGCCCTTGCCGTCATGCTGATTCTCTTTATCGTTCTTGTGTACCTGCGCTGGGGGATGAGCGCATGAAAAAGACCATCATGGCTGTGGTTGCCTACGATGGCACCAATTACCAAGGGTTCCAGCGCCAAAAGGACTATGGTGTCGGTGTCCAGCAAGTCCTTGAAAAGGCGCTTTCCACGGCCCTTCATGAGGACATTTCCATCAAGGCCGCAGGCCGTACGGACGCGGGGGTCCATGCCTTGGGCCAGGTCATTTCCTTTGAAACGTCGTCACCCATTCCTCCGGAGAATTATCGGCGTGCCCTGCAGCATCTCCTGCCGCCTGATATCGCCATTCGTGAAGCCTTTATAAAGCCTGACGGCTTCCATGCCCGTTTTGACGCTCTTGATAAGACGTATCGCTATACCGTCCTTTATGCGCCTCTGCCGGATCCCTGCGCGCGGCGCTATGCTTGGGAAGTGCGGTCGTCCCTGACGCTTGCTGCCATGAATGAGGCGGCTGCCCTTCTAGTGGGGACCCATGATTTTTCTTCCTTTAAGAACCAAGGCAGCGAAAAGACGTCGCCTGTAAGGACCCTTTATGAGGCCTATTGGACGCAGGAAAAGGAACGCTTCACCTTTACGATTCGGGGTGATGGCTTCCTCTACCGAATGGTGCGGAACATCGTCGGATGCCTTGTGAAAGTGGGGACGGGGGAGTGGACCGTCGCTGACTTTGCGGCTGTCATGGCGGCCAAGGACCGGAAAAAAGCCGGCGTGGCGGCGCCTGCCTGTGGATTATCCCTGGTTCACGTATCCTACCCGGAAGAGACTGCAGAGAGATAAGAACTTTCTTTGCAGTCTTTTTTGCTATATCTTAAAGTTATGGATTCATTATCTTTTATTGTATTTTTAAACGTGGGATGCCCTTGGTATACTAGGTGGTGGGTTCTTATAGAAGGGTAAGGAGATCTATCGATATACCATCGATTGTATTTTCTGTTAGGCTTTAGTAAAATAGGAATTCAAAAAAGAAACTTGGAGGAGGCTGTTTATTTTGATTTTTGGGAAGCATCAAGTGGCCCTAGGTGTCCTGGGGATGCTTATTATGGGGCGTGCCCTGCCAGTATGGGCAGCTGAAACTGCTGATGGGAACGTGCAGGAAATTGTCATTACGGCAAACCGGATGGAAAATAAGAAGGTTGATACACCGGCCAATGTGAGCCTTGTTTCCAGTGAAGACCTGACGAACTGGAACAGCCGTTCCGTTGCCGACGCCCTTGAAAACGTACCGGGCGTACGGGTTGTACGAAACGGTCTTGGCACCAATGGAGCGAATGTATATCTTAATGGGGAAGAACGGGTCCTTTTCCTCGTGGATGGCCGCCGCGTCAATACCAGTATGGGGAATACGTCGACGCGGGAGACCTTTGATGCCAATACGCTGCCGCCTGTGGATCTGATCGATCATATTGAAATCGTCAAGGACGGTGCTTCCACCGTATATGGGGCTGACGCCGTGGGCGGTGTCATCAATATCATCACCAAATCCCCGGAAAAGGTTTCGGGCAAGGTCCATGTGGGCTACGGCTCCTGGGGCAACCAGCAGTGGGGCTTTGATGTAGGCGGTAAGGAAGGAAAGACCGGTCTTGTTGTGGCAGGAAATAGGGAAAAAGTCTCCTACCTCAAATATAAGGACACGAACGGCGATACCAAGAAATGGCCCGGTCAGTCCAACTACACGCAGGACAGCATGTCCCTCAAACTGACCCAGGACTTCACTGACCAGGATGGCCTCACTTTTACCTATGATTATTCCGATCTCGATGGGTTCAGCCCCTATTCTGTTGTAGATTATTACAGTTCCTCTTTTGTGACGAAAAAGACCAATAACGTAAGCCTTATGTATGACTGGAACCGCAATGAAAAAAACAGCGGTTTCCTGCGGGCTTACCGGAACTACAACCACTATTATAACTACGGTCATATGTACGAAATGGACTGGGCCGTAGAAGGACAGCAGAACGTGGCCCTTTCCGATACGAACCGTCTCCTTGCTGGGGCCGAGTTCCGTCATGCCAGCGTCAACAATACGGACTTTTATGACGAGAAAAAAAGCTATGAAAATCGTTCCCTTTATCTCCAAGATCAATGGGAATTGGCACCGACGTGGCAGCTCAATACGGGCCTTCGCTATGACAACTATCACAATCTGGCAAGCCGCACAACAGGAAGCGCTGCTATCAATAAGAAGTTTGATGAAGATAGCCATGCCTATTTCGCGTGGAATCAGGTCTTCAAGGTCCCGAATATGGATGACCTCTATTACTGGTCTTCTTGGGGCAATGGCGCTGGTTATTTTGCCAATCCTAACCTTAGGCCGGAAACGGGCAATGTCTATACCTTGGGCTGGGACTTCAAATCCTCTCCGTCAACGGATTGGCATGTGAGCGCCTTCTACAGCAATCTCCATGATGCGATTCGCTGGGTCACAGATGACTATATGGCCTATCATACACTCAATGTAAGACGCGAAAAGAAACAAGGCTTTGAAGTTTCGGCAACGCATAAACTGAATGACCATTGGGACCTCAATGCATCCTATACGTATGTGAAGGTCCGTAAGGATGAAAGCGGCGACGGCTATGTCCGCGACCTTAACTATGCGCCCAACTATTATCAGTTCGGTGCCCGCTACCATGATGATGCGTGGAACGTGAACCTTGTGGGCCGTGCAGCAAATGGCCTATCTGGACAGCGCTATGGGGAAAATCGCTATCTTACGCTGGACCTCAATGCCCGCTATACCTTTGATAAGCACTGGACGGGCTTTGCCACGATCTATAACCTCAATAATGCTGCCTATGCGGAAATGGGCGGTGCCCTAAACGGTCAGGACCGCTATCCTATGCCGGGCCGCCGCGTCATCGTTGGGGCAGAATATAAGTTCTAAAATAGGCCAAATCCTCCTTACAGGAAGGGCCAACCATGATATAATAAGGGAACCGCTTACGGGCGGTTCCTTTATTGCTTACCATGAAAGGAGGCGTCTCATGAAAAGAAAGCCTGCGCTTTTATTGTGCGTCCTCTTCCTTTTTCTCTTGCTGCTGACGAGCTGCGGCAAAAGCACTACAGAAGGCGCTTATTCGGCGGTGGATGCCCGGGGAAAGACCGTTTCCCTTTCCCACGAGCCGCGGCGCATCCTGACAGACTCCCTGCACCTTGACGAGACGCTCCTTACGGTTGTTCCTAAAAGCCATCTTGCAGGGGCCTATTATCTTGACGGCGAGCCCGGTCTTTCCTTTATTGCCAAGGAAACAGAAACGCTCACAAAGGTGCGGGAGTATACGCCGGAACGCATTGCTGCCTTACAGCCTGATGTCTTTGTCGTGTCAGACTGGTCAGACCCTCTGCTTGTAAAAAAAGTAGAAGAAATGGGGATTCCTGTTTTTTTCTGCCACGGACCTGTTACGGTCGCCCAGATTGAGGATAATGTGCGCCTCCTTGCCCTTTTGACGCGGCAGGAAATCGTGGGCCGTAAGGTCATTGCCAGAATGGAGCGCGAACTGGACGAGATTGAAGAGGTTACTGCAAGCCAAAAAGGCCGCAAACCGGTGGGCATCCTCCTTTCTCTCATGAGCCAGTACGGTGGGGCAGGGTCCCTTTACGATGAATTGGCCGCTCGCGGCGGCTGGGTTAACGGTCTTAGTAAGGGAGGATTGAAAAACGGGATGCCTTTATCGAAGGAAGCTATCCTTGCAGCGCGGCCTGACTTTTTTCTCGTCTCTGACCCCTATCCGTCTGAATATGAGGACTATGAGCATTTTTTGCAAGGCTTTTTCGCTGATCCCTTTTACGCATCCTTGAGGGACTCTGTACGGATGGAACGACTGGCCGATCGTTACGTCTATGATGCATCGCCTATGGCGGTTTACGGCATCAAGAAAATGAGCAATCACGCCTATGGCAAGATTCTTTTTCCTGACGAACCGGAAGAACTCCTGAAAGGATATGAACCATGATCGACCTTATCGATGTGACGGCAGGCTACAGGAATCGGCCTATAATCAAGAACTTTTCCCTTCGGTTGGAACGGGGCAATTTTGTCGTCCTCATTGGCCCCAATGGGGCGGGAAAAAGTACGCTGCTGCGGGTTATGGCAGGCCTTTTGCCGATCAACCGCGGAATGCGCCATCTTGACGGAAAGGATTATGAACGTTATTCACGGCGTCTTTTTTCCCAGCGCGTGACCTATCTTCCCCAAGACCGGAACCTGTCCCTTCCTTATACGGCCGGGGAAATCGTCCTTTTTGGTGCCTATGCCCGTCATGGGCTTTGGGAAACGCTGGGTGAATCGGAACAGCGTAGGGCTCGTGAGGCCCTCAAACAGGTCGGGGCAGCTGCCCTTTTTGATCGGCCGGTGACAGAACTATCCGGTGGAGAGCGGCAGCGCGTCCTTCTGGCCCGCTCTCTTTTTGCGGGTGGGGAGACTTACCTGCTTGACGAGCCAACGGCAGAACTTGATCCTGTTGAAGAAGAACGGGTCATGCATACCTTTCAGGGACTTTCCCGGAAAGGGGCCTGCGTCGTCATGGCCCTTCATGATCTGTCCCTTGCCGCACGTTATGGAAATCAATTGGTCCTGCTTGGAAAAACGGGAGCCATCGCAGCCGGGCGTCCTGCCGAGGTCCTTGCTGCGGGCGTACTTTCAAGGGCCTATGGCGTTCCCCTTCAGGTAGAACGCAGCGAAGGGTTCATTATTACAGAAGATAAAGGAAATCATCCTACTAAGGAAGAAGGAATTTGGGAATGATTGGTATCAAACAAGGCGTTGAATGGTTTTTGCGGGGCGGTCCTGTCATGTGGCCCCTGCTCCTATGTTCTATGGCCTCATTGGCACTCATATTAGATCGCTTTGCTTTTTTTCATCGGGCCGATACGGACCGCAGCTTTGCCCGTACTTTTTGCAAGGCTTTGCGCCGCAATGACTGGCAGGAAGCTGATCGTGTCGCCCAAGCGACCAAGGGTGGGGAGGCTCATCTTGCCGTGCGGCTCCTTGATGCACCGGAAGAAATTCGCGCCCAAGAAGCCTTTATCATGAGCGAAAGCAAACAGGTTCTTGACCGTTATAAGGAAGGCCTTTCCTATCTATCCGTCATCATTACCTTGGCGCCTCTTTTGGGACTCCTTGGGACCATTACGGGAATGATGGCTTCATTTGGAAACCTAGGTTCCCGCTGGGAAAATCCCTTTGCCGTGACAAGCGGCATTGGGGAGGCCCTCATTACCACGGTCTTTGGTCTTGCCATTGCCATCGTGACTCTTTGCTGCCATGCCTATTTTGAGGAACGGGTCCACCGCATTGCCCTTGATATGGAAATGATTGCCAGTACTTTCAGCGAAGCCATCGTGCGCCAAAAGAAAGGAGACCAGTCATGATCCGTCTGACTGATGACTCGGAAAAGGAGCCAATCATCCAGCTAAGTCCTATGATTGACCTTGTGTTTCTGCTCCTTGTGGTCTTCATTGTGGCGACGATGTACCTTACCCAGACCCATGCTCTCCCTGTTAATCTTCCCAAAGGAGAGGCCCCCCTTGTTGAGCAGAAAGCAGTAACGGTTACGATTGATAAAAAAGGAACCCTCCATCTGGATGGAAAGGCACTTTCACCGAAGGAACTTGAAGAGGCTGCGCAGCAGCTTCCTAAAGCGACTCCTGTCATCGTGGAAGCAGATGAAACCGTGCCTTATGGCCGGGTTATGGGAACCCTTGAAATCCTGCGCCGCGCCCGCGTCACAGATTTTTCCCTTGCTGTAGAAGGCGGTAAGGCATCATGAAGCGTTTGCCCTTAAAAGGGCCTTTGCTGCTGTCCCTTGTCCTTCATCTTATTCTTCTTTTTGCCGTAGGATTGATGGCCGGCCGGCGTACGATCCAAAAACCACGTCTTCTTATAGGCGTAAAGCTTATGGAGCCGGGCCGTGGGACAGAAGGTCACGATTCTTCTGCAGGCGGCAGCAAAGAGGCTTTGGAACATTCGCTTTCCTCCCTTACCGCTTCTATGCTGGAAGAAGGCCCTGTGAAGGATGATGCGTCGCCTGATAAACCGCGGAAAGCCTCCATGGCATCCTACACAGGGAATGGGTCCGCTGGTGGAAAAAAGGCACCCATGGAATCAGGGGCCGGTACTGGAAGCGGAACGGGAATCGGCGTAGGCAGCGGTGATGGCAACGGTGACGGCCGTGGCGGCGCTTCCGGGGAAGGCAATGATGCTTCGCGGGGGGCAACGCTGACGAGCTACCGCAAGATCTATCCCCAAAGTGCCCGTCGAGCCGGTGAAACAGGGAGTGTCGATGTTGGTGTTGCCGTCAGTGAAGAGGGCAGCGTAACAAGTGCTTGGGTGACTGCTTCAAGCGGTTACGAACGACTGGATCAAGCCGCCCTTGATTCAGCCTACACTTGGCATTTTGACCCTGCCCTTGATGCAGCCGGCCGTCCCATAGCAGGAGAAACCGTGATTCGTGTTCGTTATGAATTGAACTGATTGTGAAAGGATGGATTGCCATGAAAAAACTTATGACAGCACTTTTCATTTCAGCAGCCCTTGGTATGCCGTTTTTAGCTGCTGCAGAGGCGAAGGGAATCGACCTTGTCCAAGCCGCTCATCTGACGGTTGAGCAAAAACTTGAAGGGACCGTGCATAATCAAGTGGTCTATGCCCAGAATGGTCTTGCAATATGGGATCAGATCATTGAAAAAGAGTCCCTTGCCATCCACTATCCAAAGATTCATTTGGCAGGTCATGGGGATGAGGCCCGGCGCATGAACCGTTATTTTCGGAAACGGGCCAAGTCATCGATGAAAAATTATGAAAAAGCGACGCTCCCTGATGCGAAACTGACAAGTCATGTCAATTATCTGCTTTCCTATCATGGCGATCAGTTTCTTTCCTTCCGGGAATATGGCTATGATTACTTTGAACGGGCGGCTCATCCAACGAGCTGGGAATTGGGTGTGACTTTTTCCATAGAGACGGGCCGGCCTGTTTCTTGGCAGGAAGTGCTTGCGGCGGAAGGAAAGAAAGCTTATACGTTAAAGGAAATCAATCGCCGCCTCTTCGCGTCGTCCTATGGAAAGGCGCATGCTTTTTATTACGATTTTAAGGGCCTCACGGCACTTCCTAAAAATTATTACCTAGATGAAAAGGGAACCATCCATTTTGTTTTTGGACAATACGAAATTGCTCCTTATTCAAGCGGAATCATTGATCTTCCGATGAACTGAGGAATCGCCCCATGAGGCGAAACGGAGGCCTTCCCCAAGGAAGGCCTTTTCTTTGCAAAGTTTCGTTAACCTATATAAAATATAGTTGAACGAAAAAGAAAAAAAGAGTAGGATAACAGCGTATGAAACGAGTACTGGATTTTATCAAAGCCTTGGGGGCGTTCCAAGGAAAACGCTATGACCACAGCTATATTGGGCGAGTAAGCATTGCTTTTTGGGGCGAGGAGGATGCTTCCTGCACGTTTTCCTGCCACCGTCAGTGGCAGAAAAAAAGCGTGGAATGCCTGCGCGTGGAAGCAACGAACAAGGCAGGAATCCTTGTGGGTCTTTTGGAAGCTTGGATTTTCTTTTCTCCCAATATCGTTCCTGCAATACCCAAACAGGATCCTTTTCCAATGGGGACTCTGTGGAAGACCTATTCCCGTGAGTCGGTCATTCAGTTTGCCAAGGAAACAGGGGACATGAATCCCATCCATTTAGCGGAGCGTCCCGTTGTTCAGGGGCTCTTGCTCCTAAAGGACCTTGCTGCCTATGGGAACGATCCGGACTTTTTATCCATGACATTTTCGTCACCCCTTTACGTTGGGGAGCCTATTTATCTTGAGGAGGAACCTTGCCATGACCGAAAACTCTATGCATCAAGCTCGCGCGACTTTGTCCGCTCAATCGTCCGTCCGGAAGATGACCTTGACGGGTGTCTGTGTCGCGCTGTTAGCGGCTTCGGCGTACATTTCTTTTCCGCTGCCTTTTACTCCGGCCATGGTGACGGCACTCACCATCATGGTTAATTTCGTTGCTTTTGTCATGACCCCCAAGGAAGCGGGACTGACGCTCTTGATCTATCTTTTATTGGGAATTGTCGGAGTTCCTGTCTTTGTTGGCGGGACGAGCGGGATTGCCAAGATCATTGGACCAACGGGCGGTTTCAATATTGGATTTTTGGTGGCGGCTATGGTGATGAGTGCTGTACGCGGCAAGAGCCATGATTTCAAGAAACTCATCATGACGGGAATCTTTGTCGGCATGCCCATCATCTATATTGGCGGCTGCATCAGTATGTATGCCGTAAACCGCGTCAGTGTTTGGGCTACCCTTTTGACGGCCGTCATTCCTTTCCTTTTTGGAGATGTTGTCAAAGTTGTCATTGCTGCCATGATGGCCGTTAGGGTCAGTAAATTCCGCGTAGGTGCCTGATGGAGGAGGCGGTCTATCTGTTAGGGGGACTTAGAAGTCCCATTGGCCTTACTGGCGGTGTTTTTCAAGCGATTCGTCCGGAAGAATTGGGGGCTGCCCTCTTCCGGGCGATTTTTGCTAAGCTGCCTGAGGCAAGAAAAGCAGACGAAGTGATGGGGGGCAATGCCGTTGGGAGTGGGGGAAACCTCATGCGTCTTACGGCCCTTATGGCAGGACTTGATGAAAAAGTGCCTGCCCTGACCCTTGATATGCAGTGTGCGTCTGCCGCAGCGGCGATTGTTATGGGGTATGCCAAGATTCGGAGCGGTCTTTCGGACCTGATCATCTGCGGCGGCCTGGAATCGACCAGCCTTCAGCCTCTTCGACAGTATGCCCCCAAGGATCCTCGCTATCATGAAAAAGGCTTCATGGTGGCCCAGTTTTCCCCGGATACGATAAGTCCCCGAGCCATGCTCGAAGGCGCGGAACGGACGGCTCAGCTCTTTGACGTAACGCGGGAGGAACTTGATCCTTGGGCCGTGAGGAGCCATGCTCGAGCGGCTGCGGCTAGACCTGTTGTAGCCCCTTTTATCGCCCCCTTATTCGGTGTTTGTGAAGATGAAGGCATCCGGCCTCACTTTTCCCAAAAACTGGCACGCCGCATGCCGACACTCTTTACGGAAGAAGAAACGAGGAACCTTCTGGGGGATGCGGCACCGATTCGGAAAATCGTCCCGACCTTGACCGCGGCAACGAGCTGCCTCACTCATGATGGGGCGGCCTTTGTCGTCCTTGCGTCGCAAAGGAAAGTGGCGGACCTTGGACCCCACGTAAAACCGCTGGCACGGATCATAGGCGCTGCCGACGTTGGTGTTGATCCACGGTTAAGTCCTTTGGGGACCCTAAAGGTCGGAGAAAAGCTCTTGCAGCAGGCTGGACTTCATTTTTCTGACATGGACAGCATTGAATATAATGAAGCCTTCGCGGTGATCAGTGCTCTGTTTGCCCGACAGCATCCGGAAGCCTTGGATGCCTATCTGCCTCTAGGAGGGGCTCTTTCCTATGGGCATCCTTACGGCGCAAGCGGGGCTATCCTGACCCTTCATGCTTTGGCCCATCTCACGCGGAAAAAGGGACGCTTTGGCCTTATTGCTGTGGCTGGGGCCGGTGGAACGGGCAGCGGTCTTTTATTGGAACGGGTGTCATGATGAATTATATGGATCTATTGCTGACGCAGGCAGGAAAACTGCCGCAAAAGGTGTTTCTGGTGACGGAAACGAAACGCTTGACCTATGAGGCCGTGTGTGATGCGGCTCTTTCCTACGCAGCGCTTCTCCAGTCCCTTTCCTGCCCCAAAGGGACGCTTCTTATTGTCCGGAAAGACCCGGTGGCCCAGCTCACTGCTTTTTTAGGTGCCCAAAAAGCAGGGTTTGTGCCTATTTTAGGTCATCCGGACCTGACGCCTCTTCTAGCGGAAACACTGTCCAAAAAGCGGGGCATTGCCTATATTGATGATGGGCAGTTCCGAGTGGGGCAATCGGGGAGCATGGTGCCCCAAGGGGCCATTATGGGCGTCCTCAGTTCCGGCTCAACTGACCTGCCCAAGCTTCTTTTTCGGACTTATGAAAGCTGGGCTGATTTCTTTCCTGAGCAGTGCCGCATTTTTGGCCTCAAGAGGGATTCCGTTGCCTTTACGGAAGGAAGCATGAGCTTTACGGGAAATCTCAGCGTCTTTGCCAGTGTGCTTTATGCGGGGGCTTCGCTTGTCATGGGAGAGGGGCTTTATCCCAAAAGATGGGAAACCCTTCTTTATCGGGAAGGCGTCACCTATCTTTACCTTGTTCCTGTTAAACTAAAACTCTTTTTGCGGATCATCAGGCACCCTTTTCTTTCTGTCACTACTGTTATGGCGGGATCCCAACTCCTTGACCGCGATACAGCAAAGGCCTTGAAGCGGGCTTTTCCCCATAGTGAGATCTATCTTTATTACGGAGCCACGGAACTCAATTATGTTACGTACCTTACCTACAAAGAACTGCTCCAGCATCCTATGAGCGTTGGGCGTCCTGTGAAAGGGGTCAGCGTCGACATTCGGGATGGCCTGATCTATATTGATACTCCGTATCATGTAGCGGGCCTTTCCCAGCCTTGTACCTTGGGGGATGAAGGCTTTTTTGATGAAGCAGGCTATCTAATCTTTTTAGGCCGAAAGGGGGATGTGGTAAGCATCGGCGGTCTGACCATCAGCTGCAGCAAAGTGGAAAACGCGCTCTTGTCATTGCCTTATGTGTCGGATGCCATTGTCCTTTCTGTAGCCGATAGAAAGCGGGATGAAACCATGGCCGCTTTTCTTGTCCTTAAAGAAGAAAAGAACCAGTCGGCCATCCGGATGGACCTTAAGACCAGGCTCATGATCCAGGAAATGCCCCGTCATCTCATCATCTGCTCTGAACTGCCTCTTACTGCAGCTGGAAAGGTTGATCGCAGAGCCCTTCTAAAAATGCTCGAAAACAAAGGAAGTCCGATCGTCTGATAGGAAAACTCGTTGCTTTACCTCTCCTCATCCCAATGAACCTTTCTGGTTGATTGGGACTTTTTTGTTGGAAAAGGTCCCTTCTATTGGAATTTTTACCTATTTTTGCCCTTTTTCTTATTCCTTTCGCAATTTTTTCACAACCCTTATTTGAGATTACCCCGTGAAAAAGGTATACTATAAAGATAGAATCTATTGTCTTGTACAAAAGGAGAGTCTTTCTATGCGGATACATCATTCATTGGTTCTTGCCGTTCTTCTGTCTTTGGGAACGACCGGTACGGTCTTTGCAGAAACAGTCCCTGCCGTGGCTGCCCAAACGGAACCTGCAGCAACCCAGACACAGCAGGCTGTGCCTTCACTGCCTGTCATTCCCTCCGATGAAAATGGGGAAGTCCTCGATCCCAGTCTCTTTAAGGCCGTAAAGACGGTTTCAGGGGAAACGCTAAGTCTTGGGGATGGCTATGCAGCTTCTCAGCAGGATCAAAATGCCTTGTACTTCCAAAATGGGGCCAACATCACGGTAACCCACAGCAATATCAGTAAGCTGGGGCATACGACGAGCATCAAGGGAAGCCGCCTGAACGGCCAAAATGCGCTTGTCCTTTCACATAACAGTACGGCCCTTTTGGAAGGCTGTGTCCTTAACAGTCAGGCTGATGGAGCGGCTGCGGTGTTTGCTGCTGGACCGGAAGCTTCCGTGAAACTCCATAACACCAATGTACGCACGTCGGGACTTTGGTCTCCTGGTCTTGCCGTTCAAAAAGAAGGCAAGGCAGAAGCCAATAATGTCAATATCGGTACGACCGGTGCTTATTCAGCGGCACTTTCCGCGGGGGGCGGCAAATCGACCGTGACCGTGACCCAGAGTACCCTTTCGACGACGGGGGTTGAAAGCCCCATCATTTATTCCGGCGGTGATATTGCTGTTTCCGAAGTGCGCGGCGGGGCTGGAGCTTCCAGTCTTGTTGTCGTTGAAGGTTCCAACGTAGCCCATCTTGAGTATGCGGACTTTACTGGCGGTGGTACAGAAGGCATCCTCCTTTACCGTCAACTCAGTAAAGTCCCCGATGCTGACCATGTGACCCGTTTTTCGGCCAAACATGCCTCCCTGCGTCACGTTGGGGCAGGCCCCATGTTCTTTGTGACGAACACCAATGCCCGCATCTATGCAGAAATGACAGGCTTTCAGTATGAAGGTAAAGAGCTCATCCGTGTTGGGGCCAGCCACTGGGGCAAAGAAGGTCAAAATGGGGCTGTCCTTGAATTCATCGGCAATAACCAGCCGATGAGCGGTGATATTACGGTTGACGAGTTAAGCTCCGTCACCATGACCCTTCAAAACGAAAGTCATTGGTATGGGAGCATCAATGAAAAGAAAACGGCCAAATCCGTCAAGGTTGGCCTTGACGGAAAATCAACATGGAGCCTTTCCGGAGACGCCCATGTAAACGTCCTCATCGACGGTGATACGACGCTGAAGAACATCACGGGGAACGGATACTGCATTTTCTATGATTCGGCAGATCCCTTGAATCACTGGCTTGAGGGCAAGACCTTTACGCTTACAGGTGGCGGCGCCGTGACGCCGGAACCGGCCGTCATGACGGCAAAATAAGGAGTCTTGTCTCTTCCTTCCTGTTCTAGATTGGAGGCCCATCCATGAAACGTCTGCAAAAGCTAGCTGTCTTCCTTCTTGCCCTTCTCCTTGTGACCGTGCCCGCCCTTGCGGCTGCACCGACCAAAGCCGATAAAAAAGAGGCTGAGCGCCAGGAACTTCGCACCAAAACATACCAAGCCCTAAAGCTTCTTTACGAAAAGAAACCGAAATCGAAACGGGCCATTGAGCATGCCTACGGCTACGCTGTCTTTGTCGATACAAGCTACACGGCCGGTTTCATTGGCGGCGGTCACGGAAGAGGCCGGGCTGTCAATAACAGTAATGGTACGGAAGTCTTCATGAAGATGGCCCAAGGAAAATTGGGCCTTGGCCTAGGTGTCCGCCAGACCAATACAATCTTTGTCTTTGATACGATCGATGCTTTTACCAGCTTCATCACCAAAGGCTGGACATTTGGCGGACAGGCTGCGGCAGCTGCCACGGATGATGTCCATGGTGACAGCCTTGAAGGGTCCTTCCAGGTAGCACCGGGAATGTGGATGTATCAAATGACGACCAAGGGGCTTGCGGCGGAACTGACGGCAACAGGAACGCGGTTCTATGTTGACAACGACCTGAATAAAACGCAGATTCCGGCGGTCAAGGAATAAGTTATGGAAGACCAGCTGACCCTTTCCCCCGTTGCCTATTATGAAGGCCCTTTGACGGAGAAGTTTGGCCTGCCTCGGCAGAGCGGGCTGGTGCCGGAAATTGAAGGCACCCTTGTCTTTACACCGCCGTATCGGATGCGGGAAGCGTTCCGCGGTATGGAAGGCTTTTCCCATCTGTGGCTGATCTGGGGTTTTTCAAAGAACCATACTTGGTCCCCGACGGTGCGTCCGCCCCGCCTTGGCGGCAATGAACGGCTCGGCGTTTTTGCCACCCGCGCGCCTTTTCGGCCCAATCCCTTGGGACTCTCTCTTGTAGAACTTGTAGAAATCAAGGACGGCGGAGTCAAGGGACTCCTTCTCGTTGTACGGGGAGCTGATCTGATGAGCGGCACGCCTATCTATGATATCAAGCCCTATATCCCTTACGCCGATGCTCGTCCTCAGGCACGGAGCGGCTTTGCCACAGGACCTGATGCCGAACTTTGCGTGAAGTGCGATGAGGCCCTTCTTGCTCCTTTTACGCCTACCCAGCGGCAGGCCCTCAAAAAGGTCCTTGCTCAAGATCCGCGCCCTCATTATCAGCATGATGCCCAGCGAATCTACGGGATGAGTTTTGCTGGCTTTGATGTGCACTTCCGTATCGATGATAGAACGGTTCTTGTGACAGATATCCGAAAAGGATCTTCTGATTGATTTATTTTGAAAGGAGCCTATTCCTATGAAGAAAAAAATCCTGGCTTTGACTCTTGCCCTTTGTGCCTCCCTTTCTGCAGCGGCGATTCCTGTATCTGCGGAAGTGGAGACAAAATCAGCGGCCATTGCCAATATTGATATGAGCTGGCCCTATATCAAGGCCGACAATAAGGCTGCAACAAAGGCCATCAACAGTGACCTCCGCGTCTATATGGATGATTTCCGCTACGATTATATGTATCGAAAATTTTTGAGCGGGCGGACCTGGTTTGAAACGGCCTACGAAGATAAAGATATTGCCAGTGTAGTGCTCTATGATCTGCGCAATGATGGGAAGACCAATACGACAACGGTCCATGCCATCAACTACGATTTAAAGACAGGGCAGCGCATTCCACTGGAAAAGGTCTGCCGGATGACAGTGGATGACCTCGTGAAAAAGGCAGCTACTAGCTTCTATCGCGATGGTTATATTCGCATAACGCCAAAGAAAATGCCTACCCGTGTACCCGAAGATTATGTCTTTAACCAAAATGGCGGCATTACCCTTTATTTTCAAGTCGGAGAGGTGGGGGACCTCCTTGATGGAAATGTAACGGCTCGCTTTACACCGGAAGAAATCAGGGAAATCAATGCGCAGCATCCGCTTCACTGAAAAAACGCTTACACGTGCGCTTACAGCAGGGGTCCTTATGGGATCCCTGTTTCTTCCATTTTCAGCAGGCGCAGCATCCCCCGAGCGCACTGCTGAATCTAAAAGCGTTCCTGCCGCAACGGTTTCAGCACAGGAAAAGGTCAGCCAAGAAAAGATCGTCAAGGAAAACCTTAAGATTGCCGGTACGGCCCTTATGTGCGCCGGCACGTACAGCATGGGTGAAGGCAGCAGCGAACACAGCCTCTTTTCTGACTATGGGTGGGACGTTTCGCCTTTTCGTGCCGCTTCGGATGATACGGACGTCCATTTTGCTGTCGCTGTAAGCAAAAAGGCCTACGGCAGGACGTATCCAACTATTCTTGCTTTTCGAGGCAGCCAGACCAAGACGGATTGGAAGACCAATTTCAGGGCGTCCCTGGTCCCCTTTGACGAGAAAAACAAAACGGCCGATCCGAAAACCGTTCCCAGCGTCCATGAAGGGTTTGAACGCTATGCCGCAACGGTCCTTCGGACGCCCATGGACCTTGATGGCGATGGCAAGGAAGAAATGGTTGCCCCTTATCTCAAACAGCATCCAGACCGCAGGCTCTACCTCACCGGTCACAGTCTGGGCGGCGCGGTTGCAAGCCTTGTTGCGGAACGTCTTGTGGAAAAGGGCGTTCCTAAAGCTCAGGTCCCGGTCATTACTTTTGGTGCGCCTGCTGTTGGCAATAAAGCTTTTGCCGATGTCTATGGGAAGCGAATTGACCTGATTCGGGTAGTCACAAGCCTTGATCCCGTACCGGGCAGTCTTCAGACTTTTTTTGGAGGTGACTTTACCCAATTTGGAAAGGTGGTCAAATTTAACCTTTCGAAGAACTATTCTGGATATCAGCATCCTGTTTCCTTTTATCTTGACCTTGCCCTGCGGCGTTTTTATGATTCCTATGATGAAGCGGTCAAAATGGGCCTTCTTCAAAAGGTTCCTTTGGCGCAGGAACAAGGGAAAAAGCCGATGTCAGCCCTTGCGCTCTATACGACGGAAGATTCCTTTGATGATCGTTTTTCGCCCGATCTGGGGCGATTTGTCCTCGATGATTATCGGGCGATGTTGCCGCGGTATACAGTGCTTGACGTAAAGCACGAAAAAGAGGATAATTTTCGCATTGAGGAAGGCACGCTTATGAAAGCCGCACAAAAGGCCGGTGCCTCGTACCTTATCATCGTGACCCTCGATATAAAGCGCCTTGGACAGAGTCGGGCCTTTTATATCACGCTCTCGCAACATGTACGGAGTCTAGAAGGCCCCGGACTTTCCACGCTGACCATGGGCAGTACCCGTGTCAGCTTTGACCAAGGACTGACGCAGGCCACGCTTTCCCTTCTTGAAGACCAAAAAGCGGTCATCAGAAACCTCCTTCCCTTTATAAGGACAGAAGAAAGGCTCTGGAATCTCACCCCAGGAGATGATACGAGTGAAAATCATTGATGCTCATATGCATTTTGCCCGCTTTCCCGGATTTGATGAAGTTGCCCATCATGCTGGACATGAAAATACGGCAGCCCATTACCTTGCAGCCTGCCATGAAAATGGCATTGTCATGAGTATTGTCATGGGCAATGCCTCTGGCGGTAAGCCCCAGTTTGGCGGGATTGTACCTCAAGTGCCTGATCTGGCCGGCCCTTTTGATCTGCTTCATTACAATCAGGGAAAGGAAATCTGCTACTGTGTAGGCATCCAGAGTGAGCAGCTGACCCTTGCAAACTGTGAAGCGTCGGCTAAGGAGACGGAACGGTTCCTCAAGACGCCGCAATGTGTCGGAATCAAGATTTATACAGGCTACAATCGGGTCTATGCCAAGGATCCCCGTCACGAACCTTTTTACGCCCTTGCCGAAAAGTATGATGTGCCCGTCTGCTTTCACATGGGGGAGACGGCTGGCGGCCATGGTCTTTTGAAATATGCCCATCCTCTCACCCTTGATGAGACTGCAGCTTCCCATCCCCGTGTACGTTTTATCATTGCCCATGTGGGAAGCCCATGGATCCTTGACGCCGTAGAAGTCATGGCCAAGAATGAAAACGTCTATATCGATGTTTCGGGCCTCCTCGTTGGCCGCGCCAGTGGGGAGGAATATCTCAAAAAACAGCAGGCCTATTTTGCTTATCTGCGCATGTGGCTTGATTACGCCGAGCGCTATGACAAGGTCATGTATGGGACCGATTGGCCCCTTATCAACATCAAGAGTTATTTGGATGTCATGAAGGCGGTGATCCCGGCAGAACATCACGAAGACGTTTTTTATAACAACGCCCTGCGCTGTTACAAAAAAATCGAAGGCCTTTTATGATGCTGTGACCCAAAGGGTACTGAAAGGAGAAATGACATGATTACAGGAACGCAAAAAGAAATCGACCGCATCCTTCCCTTTATGACAGGACGCCTCCAAAAGGCCCTTGCTGCTGTACGGGACCTGGATCTTGAAACACTGCCCCTTGGAAAGACTATCATTGACGGCGAGGAAATCTTTGTCAGCACCAATGAATATGAGACGGAACCTTTTGAGGACCGACGTCCGGAAAAGCACGAATGCTATATCGACATCCAGCTCATGGCAGAAGGTACGGAAACACTGGGCTTTACGGATGTAGAACATGTTTCCGATATGACCGAAGATCGGCGTAAAACGAGTGATGTCTCTTTCTATGGCAAGACAGAACGGGAAAACGTTGTAACCCTCCAAAAAGGGGACTTTGCCATCTTCTTTCCTTGGGAAGTCCATCGGCCCAACTGTGAGGCTCAAGAAGGAAAGCCATCCCATGTGAAGAAAGCCGTTGTAAAAGTGCGCTTTGACGGGAAATGAGAGACGGAGGATCTGGAAGGACGCTTTTTTCAGATCCATTTTTTGTATTCCTTTCTTTCCTTTGTCGTTTCCTTACAATCCGGAACGGAAACTCAAAAAAAGTGGGACGGACAAGTAACATTTTGATGTTGCAAATATCTTGAAATTTTGTAAAATGGAAGCATAAGGAAAAGTCTGTGTTGCTTTTCGAGTGTTAAGGGAGGTCATCATTATGGCATGTTTTATCGTACCTGCAGCAGAAGCGATTGCTGTAACGGCAGCAACGAAGCTTTTGGGTCATAAAAAAGCAGAAAAAAACAGCAGCGTTCGGACTCTTTTCGTAACGGAAAAATTGGGCTGGCTCAACAAGATGCTCTGGGGCGGCAGCGCGCTCCTGGCCTTTGAACATCTTTGGCATGGTGAGGTCGTTCCTTTCTTCCCCTTCCTGTCGGCCATGGAATCAGCGGAAGAAACGGCTTCCATGCTTCATGAAATGGGTACCGTTGGGGCCGGTATGGCGCTCATGGTGACCGGCGTCTGGATCGGTATGGTTGCCGTCAGCCGCGTTCTTGAGAAAAAGGCGCTCCGCGAAGCAAAATCCGCCGGAAGCGAGGCCTGATCATGACCCTGCTCATCACCGTTTTTGCAGCGGTTGCGGCAACGGCGCTCTGGTATGGGTCGGACTCGCGGCATCAGATGAAATGGGGGACCCTGTGCTGGCTTTTTTGGGGTGCTTCCCTCATGTGGCTGGTGGATGCCATCTTTGAATATCGGGAACTGGGCGCGAGCTATTTCACACCCGACTTGGAATCCCTTGTGAATGATGCGTTCCTGGGCCTTTCAGTTGTGGCCCTAGCCCTTGTCATATGGATTGTCAATCTCTTGATTACAGATCCCAAGCATGTTGTCCGGAATGAACTGATCCACAAATCATAATACGCAGGGGACCATGGGATGCCATGGTCCCTTTCCTTAGGAAGGAGACAAAACCATGTTTTTGGATGAAGCCCTCAAAAAAGAACCCAAATCCCTTCAAGAGACGTTTCATACCTGGTATGACTTCATGGAAGACCGCATCACTTTTGGTCAGTTTGTGAGCCTTTTGCATACGAAGAACCACTGTGCCCGGGTGCTCCTTTATTGCCTGAAGATTGCCAACCTGGCCAAGCTTTCTGAAGAAGAACGGAGCGTTCTTGTGAAGGCTTCAGTATTCCACGATTCACGTCGGCAGGACGACACGCGTGATGTTGGACACGGTGCGCGGGCTGCGGAAAACTTCAAAGCCTTTGCTGAACGCGGCGAAGTGGCTTTTGACGAACGAACCTATCTTATCATGGCCTACCATGACAGGGATGACGAACAGGGTAAGGAGGCCTTGCGGAAAAAGGGCCTTGAAAAAGCGATCCTGCTCTATGATATTTTCAAGGATGCCGATGCCTTGGACCGCTGGCGCATTTCCCCAACCGCCCTTGATGTGCGCTATTTGCGGACGGACTGGGCCCGGGGCCTTGTGGCATACGCAAAGCGCCTAGTGGCAGCAACGACCTTGCCCCACGCAAGGTAACAAAGAAGACTCTCCTGATCTTGTCGGGGGAGTCTTTTTTATGGTTCTATAATAAATGTTGGGGTGAGGAAATATTCTTTCCTCACCCCATTTTTGCATAAAAAAGTGGACATAGACGGCATCCACTCTTACAATTAAATCGCCAAACCTAAATGAAAGGAAGATGGCCTATGTCCACATTTGATTATATAGCAAATTCCTTGAATGTCAAAGGTAACGTAATAAAAAAATGCATCCACAGTGAGCAACAAATTGAATTTATTATGGAACTGAATCGAGCTGTTGTCCAATGCCCTAATTGTCATGCGAAGACCGATAGAATCAAGGATTACCGTTGGCAAAGGATTGCTATCGGATCCATTTTGCACCAA
>NZ_AULA01000032.1 GCF_000425045.1 Acidaminococcus intestini DSM 21505
GGATCCGATAGCAATCCTTTGCCAACGGTAATCCTTGATTCTATCGGTCTTCGCATGACAATTAGGGCATTGGACAACAGCTCGATTCAGTTCCATAATAAATTCAATTTGTTGCTCACTGTGGATGCATTTTTTTATTACGTTACCTTTGACATTCAAGGAATTTGCTATATAATCAAATGTGGACATAGGCCATCTTCCTTTCATTTAGGTTTGGCGATTTAATTGTAAGAGTGGATGCCGTCTATGTCCACTTTTTTATGCAAAAATGGGGTGAGGAAAGAATATTTCCTCACCCCAACATTTATTATAGAACCTTTTATTTTTCCTCTGAAAGCAGGGCTTGGTATTTCTTACCCCATGTTTCCATGGCTAGAATAATCGGCTCCATGGACTTCCCAATGGGACTTAGGGCATATTCTACACGGGGCGGGATCTCGGGATAGACCGTGCGGGTGATGATGCCGTCTTTTTCCAGGCTGCGGAGGGAATCGGTCAGGACTTTCTGGCTGATTCCGTCAAGGTCTTGTTTGAGCTCGTTGAATCGCCAGGAACGGATTCGTAGGTTGCGGAGGATGAGCAGTTTCCATTTACTGCCAATGAGGGATACGGTCGTTGCAACGGGGCAGGCTGGCAATTCTTCTTTGGTCCGCATGGCAAGGGCTCCTTCCTTATGCTTTATTGATGCTTACTTTTTCATTACAAGCGGAGACGCAAGAGAGTACAAGACAGTCACCAAAAGGTGACCTAGGTTATAAAAAGGTGCGTACTTGTTGGAAAAAAGCCCTCTTTATTATGCGGAACGGCATTCGCCGTCTCTAAGGCGAAACACGAAGGCAAAAGACTGTACACCAAAAGTACAAAATCCTTGGCAGCAAAAAATAGTTTTGTCCTTAAAAGCCGAAACGAGCAATCTGCGAGGAGAGGCACCCTGTCGGGTCTTTTGCCTCTGAGCTCGATTTCTCCGAAATCGATCCGCCCCACCAGGGCGGGGGACCGAAAGCCGCATGTTGCCTCATTCCAATGAGGCAAGCGTGCCCTTTCGGTGGTGGATGAGGACGCGAAGCAGACGTTTCCTTGCGAGCGGCTAGCGAGGCATATCCGCCCGGAGTTTCGAAGGACGCTTTTGGAGCGAAGCGGAAGTCCGAGAAACATGTTTGAGGGCGGATTAAGTTCGGACCCGTTCCCCCGCAGGGGGCGGTTGGGGTCCGGCGTTACAGGTACCTATGTAGGCCTAAAAGGCCCGAGGGAACCCCCCTTAACGCGCGGCGCCAAACCGCCCTTTGGGAGGGCGCCGAATTGATTTTTCGATAACACGGTTCTGCGGTCTGCCTAGCGCAGAAAACTGCGCTTACGGACAGCCTTGAACCATCGAAAAATGTTCCTCGCTACCGCTCGTAGGGAGACGTCGGGCACAAACCGCCCTCCTCATCCACCACCCACCAAGCCTGCTTGGTGGATACCCCCGCCCTGGTGGGGCGGAACGGCTTTCGCCGTCTCTAAGGCGAAACACGAAGGCAAAAGACTGTACACCAAAAGTACAAAATCCTTGGCAGCAGAAAATAGTTTTGTCCTTAAAAGTCGAAACGAGCAATCTGCGAGGAGAGGCACACTGTCGGGTCTTTTGCCTCTGAGCTCGATTTCTCCGAAATCGATCCGCCCCGCCTTGGTAAGGCGGAACGACATTCGCCGTCTCTAAGGCAAAAGATAAAACCAGATAGTGCTAACAAGAAGAAACCGTTTCCTGCTTTCGTGCTGCGAAAAATCGTTAGGATAAATCAAATCAAAAATATTGCCATCCCCAAAAAAAGCCGTAAACCGAATTCGTGTCTTGATTCGGTTTGCGGTTCTCTTTTTATGTTGAGTCTTTTGCCTTAGTACTCGATGCGAAGCATCATTCCTAAAGAAACAGCGCCAAACCGAACCTTTGATACGCGTTCGGTTTGGCGCTGTTTGGTTTATTCTTTATAGCCTGACAGCCAGAGCCGAAGGCTCGAGACAGCATTCGTCCGTGAGGACGAATAGACAGCTTGACAGCCTTCATAGCATCACAGCTTCACAGCTCCCTTACGTCAGCTGTTTACTCAATCACCTTTCTCACAATCTCCTTAATAAACTCAAACATGCGCATAGTGGAGGGAATGCTGAGCCACTCTTCCGGCGAATGGAGGTTGCCGGCGTCAGGACCGATGGAGATGCAGTCAAGATCCGGGCGCTTTTGAAGGAAGAAGCCGCATTCAAGACCGACATGGACAGGCGTTGCGGCAAGTTCCCTATGAAAGACTTCTGCGTACGTCTTTGTTACAAGGTCCTTGATCTTGGAATCCGGGTGATTGGGCCAGCCGGGATAGACGGCGTAGACGGCAAGTTTACCGCCAAGAAGTTCAATCAAGGTATCGAACCGGTATTTGACAACGTCGCGCTGGGAATCAAAGGAGGAGCGGACTTCCGATTCTGTTGTAAAAAGACCTTTCTTGAGGTCCAGATCTGCTTTCCCCGTATTGATGGAGGTCTGTACGACACCAGGAACCTCCCCGTTCATTTCCATGACCCCTTGGGGCATGAGAATCAGGAACTGGATGAGGGCCTTGGTCTCCTTGACGGAAAGGACCGCTTCGATTTCATCCGCAGCGACTGGGGTCTTGGTGAAAAAGAGCCGAGGATTGGCGCCCTTATATTCTGCCGTAAGGGCCTTTTCCATGGTTTCCATAAGGGCCAGGAACCCATCCGTAACATGGGCCGGAACCCCGATGACGGCACTTGCTTCGCGGGCAATGGCCAGACGGAAGACCCCGCCAGTCAAGCCTGCAAGCTGGATAGGAATGGCTCGGCGGGCTGCAAAAAGCATCCGGGAAAGGAGGCGAATAGCGCTTCCCCGTCCGCGGTGGATATCTTCCCCAGAGTGGCCGCCCATCATGCCGCCAACTCCAATCTTGAAATAGGTCAGGTCCTTACCAGGCTTTTCCGGTATGACGGGCCTTTCGTAGTGGATCCCGTAGCCGCCGGCGCTTCCCGTAGTGGCATGGTTTTCCCGGGCATTATCGATATTGATGAGTTGGTGGGCATGGAACCAATCAATATCTGCTGCCGCGGCCCCGCTGAAATCCTCTTCTTCTGCTGTCGTGAAAAGAACTTCGATTTCCGGATGGGCCTGGGTTTCATCGTCTAGGAGAGCCATGGCAAGGGCCACGCCAATGCCGTCATCAGCACCCAAGGTCGTCCGGCCGCCCGTTGTGAGGCGGTCCCCCTCAAGGGCAAGGGTGAGCGGATCTTTATCGAAGTTATGGATAACGCCCGGTGCGGCCACGCAGACCATGTCCAGATGGGCTTGAAAGAGCAGGGCCGGTTTTGCTTCATAGCCCGGTGTGGCTGGTTTCCGAATATATAGATTATGATGGGTATCCTGCCAGCTCATCCATTTCTCGTGTCGTTTGGCCCACGTGTAGATTGCGTTGCTCAGGGCTTTTTCCTTAAAGGTAGCATGGGGAATTTCACAAAGCCAAAGAAAATAGGAAAAAACAGGATGCTGGTTCAATTCTTCAAGTGTTCTTGGTACTGCCATGGCAAAGACCCTCCTCTTTGGTATCATTGTTCTCATTGTAGCATATCCCTTTGAGGTTGTCACAAGGACTTCTCCATAATCGTGATTTGTAAAGAGCTAACCTTATTTTTTGCGAATCATTAGACAGTTTTGCTCCGGTAGTGTCCACTGGGTAACAACCATTATTCAAGCAATGATAAACATGATTAGATTTCTCCAATTTGGCTTAACACATACATGATTTGTAGTATAATAGCAACATGCATTGAAATACATCTGCTTCAGGTCGTATTGGGAGTTATGGTGGGGAGGCCTAGCGGATGATAGGGAATCTTAAGTTAAGGAGTTGCATGATTAATATGGATACTGAAAAAGATTATGGGGAGGCTCATCTGAACCCCTTGCAGCGCCAGAACATGAGAATCTTTATCGAAGCTACGAAAAGTCTCATGGATTCGGTCGGAGAAGAAGGGCTTTCCATCCGTAAGATTGCCGCAAAGGCTGGTTACAACAGTGCGACAATCTACAACTACTTCCAAGACTTGGATGAGCTGATGCTCTTTGGTTCCGTGAGCTTTTTCGCGATGTTTTCCAAAAGGTCCTGGAAGGACGTACGGACGACATGACGTGGAAGGACCGCTATATTTATTTTTTCCGCAGCCTTGCCAGTGTGAGCTTTAGAAAGCCAAAGGCCTTCTATAATATGTTCTATGGTCCCCACAGTGAAGAGCTGGGACGTATTATGCGGGTCTATTTTAACCAGCTCTATCCCGAAGAACTCAATGGCATTGATGCCGGTTTTGCCCAGGTGATGCGCGAGGGAATCCTCGTGAATAAGTACCGTCTGCTTTTTACCAATCTGCTGCGGGAAGAAAACTATACGGAAGAAGTTGAAGAAATTACACCCGTGCTCTTAAATTCTCTCTATCATACATTCCTTCACGAAGCCATCAAGCGGGGGAAGGATTTTGATGTGGAACAAAAGGCCGCGTATTTCGTGAACCTGGTAAAGACTATCCTTGATGGGTCCGTTATTATTTCCAATTATCAAAAGGAGCATGACTGACCTGGCTGTACTGCAAGATGGTTCTTGCAGTACTTTTTTGAGGGAAAAAATCAATCTGAAATACAGTGGATGATGAGCCTTTCAGTGCACGGCCGATGAAGGCAAGGCTGCCTCCAGTCAATCAATCAGCGTAAATAGGCCCATCCGGTTCAAGAAAACCGGATGGGCCTATTTGTTTGAATCGATGATTTCACGGCGCCCTTTATCAGATGAGTGCCCGGCGCCACGTACCCTGATGCCAGCGCCCGAAGAAAACGAGACCGTGGCTGCATTCATCAAGGGCCGTGGCGACCCAGATGCCGACAAGGCCCCGGAGAAGATGGACACCGAAGGACCAGCCGCCCAAAACGGATACGGATCAGATAGAAAGGATGTTCGTATCCTATCGCGATAGAAGGCAGGATTCAAGGGATGAAGGAAGGATGCGAATACGGAAAATATTCGGATGGTTTTTACAGGCAATCGCGACCTTGGGTTAAAATGCTTTTCGTGGGATTATTCCTTGATTTTAGCATGCTGACCTTTGCCCAAGGTTTCTAAAAGAAGGCCAGCGAGAACAACAAGTAAACCAATCTGTACCATCATGGGCGGAATCGTCCCAATAAAGAGCGCAACCCAAAGTGGCGCCAGGATCATTTCAAGAAGTGCAAGCAGGGATGCCTTTTGTGCGGAAATGGTTTGGATGCCCATGGCAAATAGGCCATAACCGCCCGCTACTTGAATGACGCCCATGATGAGCATCAAAATCCAGTCAAGCGGGGTTATGGCAGTAAACCCGAGGCGTGCTGGCTCAAATAAAAGAAATACGACACCTACCGTTGTGAGATTTGCCAGACAAACGGCGCCCAAGGCATTGGTGTCCGTTACCTTTTTTGAGGAAAGCGTCATGAGTGCAAAAAAGATGCCTTCTGATAAGGCAATGACGTTTCCTGTCGAATTGGAATCTCCAGATCCTCCGCTTATCATGAAGATGGCGACACCGGCGGTGATGATGAGGACCGGCAGAAACTGCCGCCAAGGAATCTTACGAGTCATCGCGACGGTGCCGATGAAGATCCACAGGGAGGCCGTATACTGCATGCCAATGGCAATGGCAGGGCTCGTGAGTGATAAAGAAATAATCACGGCAAGGCAAAGTGCGGTATATGAAATGAAGTACAGCGGCAGGTAACGGTTTTTCTTGATTTCCCTGATCCGCAAAAAGGGAAGGAGAGCGATTCCTGCAATGAGGGAACGTAACCCGCAGATGAGAAAAGGGTTAAGGGTCAGGTATTTAACGATGGGAGAGTTGATGCTCCAACAAACAGCTGCCAAAAGGACAAAGAGGGTTCCCTTAAGCTCATTTGAAAATTTCATGGTTTCACCACCTTTAATGGATAATTTTCAATAGATTTTCAATCATGATTGAATTATAATCAAGATAGATATTAGAATTATCTGTATTATACGAAGAATCAGGTAACATTGTCAATTCTGAATTTAAAAGAAAGGAGTCTCTATGAATGATCAAAAACAACTCATTTCATCCCTCGGGGAAGAGATGACAATCCGGCAGAAACGAACAATGATATTTTTTATTGAGGCGACCAAGCATATCCTGCAGGAAGATGGCTATGATCACCTGACGATTCGAGAGATTGCCCAAAGAGCTGGCTACAATGCGGCTACTCTCTATCACTATTTTCGCGACCTTGATGAGCTGATCATTTATGGCTCCGTTGGGTTCCTCAGTGATTATGTCCGTCTTTTGGCCTGCCGGATCAAGCATTCCATGACCGCTCTCCAAAAATATCAAACCATCTACGCCTGCTTCAATGAAGTTGCATTTGTCTGGCCCCGTGTGTTCTATCATATGTTCTTCGGAAACCATCATGTTGATTTGGGACAAGTCATCAGCACCTACTACAAGGTCCTTTATCCTGAGGAACTTCAAAAAATACCCGATTTGGCCCTGCGGGAAATGCTGCAGAGGGGAACCCTTTTTGAACGTGACGAGGTCATGATGGACGAACTCGTGGCAGAGGGCACCATCCGAAGGGAAGATGCAGCCCTTACGCTAGAGACCATCATTGCGCTTCATGAGCGTTATCTGCATCAGGCAAGCCTTCTTAAAAAAGAAGATCCTCGTCCCCTGGAAGAAGCCTTTCAAAACGTCTTTCTCTTTGTCCTTGAAAAGATTTCAGTAAAGTCATCTGTCTCCCGTTAGGTCAATCCCTTTTACCCTGAATGCCCCAGAATGAAATGCTGGCGGAAAAACAATCCTGTCAAAAAAAGAGGTGTTTTATGATGAGTCAAGCCATCAATGAAGAGCAAAAAGAACGCTCCCTTCATGCGTTGAATCCAATGGTCCTGCTTGCCCTGATTGTATTTCTTTGTTTTCTCGCTTCTTATATTGTTCCGGCTGGGGAATATGCCCGGATCCTTGATCCCGTGATTGATAAGGAAATCGTTGATCCTGCTTCTTTTTCTTATGTGCAGCAAAAGCCCATTTCTTTTTTCTTTCTCCTTCAATCCCTGACCTTAGGGCTGCAAAATGCAGCGGAAATCATCTCCTTCCTTTTCATTATTGGAGGCACCTTTGCCATTATGGAAGCAACAGGCGCCATTGGAGCTGGATTGGCCAATATTGTCCGTAAGATGAAGGGCCGTGAGATTTTGATGATTCCTGTCTGCATGGTCCTTTTTGGGATGGGGTCCTGTTTTGCCGGAAATTTTGAAGAATTTCTTGCCTTCATTCCTCTCGTCATTGGCATTACGGTTGCCATGGGATTTGACTCCCTGACAGGGATTGGCCTTGTCTTTTGTGCAGCGGCTTCCGGATATGCCGGTGCTGTGACCAATCCCTTTACGGTGGGCGTTGCCCAAGGTATTGCGGGGCTTCCTTTATTTTCTGGACTGCAGCTGCGTCTTGCCCTGTTTGCAGCTCTGATTTTGGTATCGATTGGATACGTGACTTGGTATGCTCACCGTATTAAAAAACATCCCGAACTGTCATCGGTCCATGAGGAAGACCTGAAGTACAACAGTACTTTGGAAGCTGAAGAAGTTCCCCTTATGACAGCCCGTCATAAATCAGTTCTTTTGATGTTTGTCCTTACCATTGCTGCCGTCATTGTGGGCGTCTTGAAGTTTGACTTTTATATCAACGAAATGGCTGGGCTCTTTCTTTTCTGTGGAATCGTCAGCGGAATCATTGGCGGGCTTACAGCTGGTGAAATTGCCGATGCCTTTCTCAAGGGATGTGGGAACCTCCTTTTTGCCAATATTGTCATAGGCATGTGCAATGCTGCGACAATCATCATGCAGGAAGCCCATATCATGGATACAATCATCCATTTCCTGGCAGGTCTGTTAAGTGGGCTGTCGCCAGTCCTTACAGCCTGCGGGATGTTTGTGATCCAAGACATCTTTAACATCCTAGTTCCTTCGGGAAGCGGCCAGGCCGCAATTACGATGCCGCTTATGGCCCCTTTAGCTGATCTTATTGGCATGACCCGTCAGACCGCTGTCCTTGCCTTTCAAATGGGTGACGCCTTTACAAATGTCCTTGCTCCGACCAGTGGAGAAGTTGTCGCTGCCTGCGCCATGGCCCGTATTTCCTTTGGAAAATGGTTCCGCTGGCTCCTGCCGCTTTTTGGATTGTGGTGGCTCGTTGCCTTTATCTTCCTGACCATTGCCGTAAAGATTGGCTATGGGCCATTTTAAAGGAGGAAGAGGCAATGAACGAAAACAAAGTAACGCTAGACGCTCTCCAACAGGAAGCAGTCTTCAGTCATTTCTTTGCCATCTGTCGGATTCCCCACAATTCCCATGAAGAAAAAAATCTCAGCGATGCCATATGGGCTTGGGCCAAAGCAAAAGGGCTGGCTGTCTGGCAGGATGAACGAAATAACCTGCTCCTGCGGCGGAAAGCCTCACCGGATGCCCGTCATAAGCCAGGCCTCATTATGCAGGCCCACATGGATATGGTCTGTGAAAAGGCGCCCCATGTGGTTCATGATTTTAAAAAAGATCCGCTTATCCTTGAAGTGAGTGGTGATTTGCTCGGAACAGGCGGCCGCACAACGCTGGGCGCAGATGATGGCATTGGCGTAGCTTTAGGACTTACGATCATGGAAAATCCGCCGGCTTCCCATCCAGAGCTGGAACTGCTTCTTACAACGGATGAAGAAGATACGTTCAGCGGCGCAGCTGCCGTCGATTTTTCCAGGATCCATGGCCGCCAGCTTCTCAATCTTGATCATGCTCGGGAAGGACAAGCTATCGTTGGAAGCGCGGGAGGCATGGGGGTCCTATGCCAAAAGTATGTTCAATTGGAAGCCGTCCAGAAACGGGATCGATTCATCTGTCTTTCCATAGGCGGTATGGTGGGCGGCCATTCTGGGGAAGATATCCATCGCGGAAGGGGAAGTGCCATTTCTTTATTGGGAAGATGGTTGGATGTGGCAGGAAAAACGGCCCCTTTTCGTCTTGCTCTGCTGAAGGGCGGTACCTTCCGCCTTGCCATTGCTCGTGAAGCAAAGGCTGTCATTGCTGTGGATGGAGGAGTGGAAACCGCGGTCGTAGAGGCTCTTGAATCGGCCAAGAACCATATTCTTGCCGAATATAAGATAATAAATCCGGAGATGAAGATGCACATTAACACATCATCCATAGGCAGGACATCCGTCATTTCAGCAAGGGACAGTCAACTCACGACAGCATTCCTTCTGCTTGCCCCTCAAGGAATCCTTGAAATGGAAGGTTTGGATCACTTCTGTGTCAGGTCCAGCGCAAATCTAGGAGAACTGACTTTTGATGAAGCAAAAAAGTGTGTCACAGGGATTATTGAACTGCGTTCTTCAGCCACTAAGGGGGCTGAAGCGATGTATGGGAAGATTGAGGCGCTCATGCATCTTGTTGAGGGTAGCTGTAGCCCTTTTAATCCGTATCCAGCCTGGCCTTATCGAAAGAAATCTTCTCTGCAGGAGAAGATTATGAAAACGTATGAGACCCTAGGGCAGGGACCCCTTCTTGTCACCCCCGTTCACAGCGGTTTGGAGTGCGGTTTTTTCGTTGATGCTTGCCCAGACCTTGACTGTGTTTCCATGGGGCCTGATACCTTTGACCTGCATTCACCTCAAGAGAGCCTAAGTATTTCCTCAACATTTCGGGTGGAGCATTTCCTGCGGGAGCTCATCAAGGAACTGGCAAAGTAAAAAGAATATAGAGATAGGAGCAATCATGAAACAGCATGATCGCTCCTTTTTGGTTTGGGGATTATGCAAATAAGGGCCCTAGGCCAAAGGACGTGATGCTGGTTGTGGCAAAGGGACCATTTTTCATTCAAATCAATGGCGGAAAAATGGGTGCTTTTGCCATTTTTTGCTCCTGTATCTTGCTCCCAGCACCTACCTCTCAACACGTTGGCTTTAGTTTGCTTCGTACTTGAAGGGAACGGGCTTTTTACCAATCTTTGCCGTGACTCTTTTTATAAACCTACTTTTGCCGTAAGGGCTTTGATGTTTTTTTCTATTTCTTCGAGTCTGCAGCCTGATCCATTATTACGAGCAGTTCCTAGACTTCGTTCTATTTAAGGGGGCCTTCGGCTTTTAAGGCCACTATTTCATCCTGCACGATATCAATCAAACTGATAGAACCTCCCTTATAGCGATTGGGAATCTGGCTTTCTTTTTCTGACTTGCCAAATTTCCAATCGTCCTACGCACCGCCCTAAGCCCCTGCATAACATATCGTAACAGGGCACTGGGCCATCAACTTGGCAAAATTTGCGCGCCAAGTAACCGGTTTCTGATCTCCTTCGCCAGGGCCTGCATCTTCTTTTCCTTGAATCTTGTCCCGAGGTAGGCAATGCCGATGCGGCGCTGGGCGTTTTTTGAGGCGAGGGGGTAGAAGCGGACGTTGCTGTCTTTTTTTGTCAGTACAGGCAGCAGGGTAGAGGGCAGGAAGGCGACGCCGTAGTTATGGTTTACGAGGGAGTAGACAGTATCAAGGTTGTCCGATTCATAGATGGCTTTGGGGAAAAAGTCATATTCTCGGCAGAGGCGCTGCGTCAGGTCGTGGAACTTGAGGCCTTTGCGGAGCATGATAAAGGGAAGGTCCCGAAAGGGGGCAAGGTTGAGGCTCTTCCCGTCCCATGCGTGCTTGATGAGGGCAGCCGCGTCCTTATTTTCCGCTGCATGGGCAAAATAGACTTCTTCCTCATAGATTGGAACGAAGTTGATGTCCTCATGATGAATGGGTTCTGGGAAAAAGCCCATGTCAAGGTGCCCTTTGAGGATCTCTTCTTCAAGATGGTCACTGGACCCTTCGATGATTTCCACATGGTGGTCCGAGGCCGTACTGCGCAGGACGTCGAGCATGGGCACAAGGAGGTATTTACCATAAAACTGGGAGGCTCCGACGGTGATGCCTTCTTTTTTACCCCAGCGGTAAGCTACCATCTCCTTTTCAAGGTCGCTGATGGCAGAAAGGACGGCACGGCCTTTTGTTACGAAGGTAACGCCAGCTGGCGTGAGTTTCAGGCCCTGCGATCCGCGCAGAAAAAGGGCGCAGCCCAAGCGGTCCTCGACGCGCCGTACGTACTGGCTAAGGGCAGGCTGGCTGACGGAAAGGTATTTGGCTGCTTCGGAAAAGCTGCCCTTTTCACTGATGACAATGACATACTGCAGTTCCCGGCTGTCCATGAAGTCACCTCTTCTATAATATCATATTATAGATATATCATAAGCAAATATTATACGAAAGGCAAGCACTATGATAGGATATTTTCAGAATCCTTTGATATTGATTGCTTAAGAAAGGGGAGCTTCATGATGAAAGAAAATGTAGCGCGTAAATTGATCCGCCGCCATTTGGCTGCACCCAGTGACATGATCCCAGGCAGTGAAATCAGCCTGATCGTTGACCATACCCTCACCCATGACATCAATGCCGTCATGGCTTATCTGGCCTTTGAGGCCCTTGATGTGCCCCGCGTCAAGACGAAACTATCCGTAAGCTACATTGACCATAACCTGCTGCAGATCGATAACAAGACGCCGGACGACCATATTTATCTCCAGACCCTTGCTAAAAAATACGGCCTTGTCCTTTCCAAAGCGGGCAATGGCATCTGCCACACCCTGCACTGCAGCCGTTTTGCCAAACCGGGCCTGCTTCTTTTGGGCGGCGACAGCCATACGCCAAGCTGCGGTGCCGTGGGCATGCTTTCCATCGGTGTAGGTGGGATGGATATTGCCACCGCTCTTGCCGGCTTTCCTTATGTCCTGAAGATGCCTCAAATTGTCAAGGTGAACCTGACGGGCCATCTGCGTGCCGGAGTAGCGGCAAAGGATATCGTCCTTGAAATGCTGCGCCGCGTTTCCGTCAAGGGCGGCACGGGAAAGCTCTTCGAATATGTAGGTGACGGGGCAAAAACCCTTTCCGTACCGGAACGCATGACCATCACCAATATGGGCGCTGAAATGAATGCCACGACGTCCCTTTTCCCAGCTGATGACGTGGTCCGTGACTATCTGAGGGCCCAAGGAAGGGAAGGGGACTTTGAAGAAATCCTGCCTGATGAAGGCTGCTCGTATGATGAGGAAATCGATATTGACCTGTCGGCCTTGGAGCCGCTCATTGCCCTGCCGCATCTGCCCGATCACGTCGTACCCGTTAAAGAGGCACCGAAAGTGCCCGTCAACCAGGTCTTTATTGGCAGCTGCACCAATGGTTCTTACAGCGACTTCAAAAAAGCCGCGGCTGTTCTTAAGGGACACCAGGTGGCAGAAAGCGTGAGCCTTGTCTGCGGCATCAGCTCCCGCCAGATTTACCTCAAACTCATGGAAGACGGCGTGATCGGAGACCTCCTGAATGCCGGCGCCCGTGTCTTGGAGCTTGCCTGCGGTCCCTGCTGCGGCATTGGCTGCGCCCCCAATTCCAAGGGGGTTTCTGTTCGTACGTCCAACCGCAACTTCAAAGGCCGCAGTTCCACACCTGACGCATCCCTTTATCTTGTAAGCCCTGAAACGGCGGCTGCGACGGCCATCAAAGGGGTCTTTGCGACAGCTGACGAAGTCATGGACGATGTGTCCGTTCTTGCTTCCATCAAGGAGCCTGATGCGTATCCTGTAAACGACAGCCTGTTCCTCCAGCCGGCGCCGGAAGGAAATGACGTGACAATCGTCCGTGGCCCCAACATCAAGCCGCTTCCCGTGGCCGATCCCCCGGAAGATACGCTCACGGCCCGCGTCAGTCTGAAAGCCCGCGACAACGTATCGACCGACGATATTACGCCGGCAAGTGCCGAGTTTTCCTCCATGCGCTCCAACATGCCCGCCATGGCCCAGTACGCCTACTGCCGGTATGATCCGGACTTTGCCAAACGGGCCCAGACCATGAAAAAGAGCTTCATCATTGGCGGCAGCAACTATGGACAGGGCTCGAGCCGCGAACACGCGGCCATTACGCCCATGTACCTTGGCGTCAAGATGATCATTACGAAGGGCTTTGCCCGCATCCATAAGAACAACCTCATCAATCATGGTGTCATTCCTGCTGTCTTTGCCGATCCGTCCGACTATGACAAGATTGACCAGGAAGACGAACTTTCCATCGAAAACCTGCGGGAATCCTTGAAAAACCGTGAATTTATCGTGACGGACGAAACGAAGGGCTTTACCTTCAAGGCAAGACTCGAAGTGAGCGACCTTGAAGCTGATATCCTTCTTGCCGGCGGGAAACTGCGCTATACGAAAAAACGATTGGCTGAAGCGTAGGAAAGGGGGACACACCATGTTTGCTTATGTAGGTTGCAGAACGACGAAAAAACGCAATGCCCGGGGAAAAGGCATTTCCTGCTACGAGATCAATGATAAGGGCGATTGGACGCTCAAAAGCATTACGAAGATCCTGGAAAATCCGTCCTTTCTCGCTTTTGACCGGACAACATCCTTTCTCTATACGGTGCATGGCGATGATAACGATGTGAGTGCTTTCAAGGTTGAAAATGACGGCAGCCTGACCTTCCTCAATACGGTCCGCGCCGAAGGCCGGAACCCTGTCTATATTACGCCAAGCCTCAACAACAAGTTCCTTTTTGTGGCGACCCTCCAAGGCGGAGCCGTGGCAAGCCTGCCCATCCTGCCTGATGGGAAACTGGGCGCTGCCGTTTATGTAGAGCATCTTGAAGGCCTTGACGAAAACGGCGTGTCCCATGCCCATGAATGCCTCCTTGACCATACGGGGAAGTTCCTCCTTGTTCCTACGCAGGGACGCAAGATTGGCTATGAACGGGTATGGGTCCTGCGCGTCAACGACGAAACGGGCAAGCTGACCCGCGTTCATATCGAAGATGCCCGCACCTATGACGAGCCGCGCCACATTGACCTGACGCCGGACAATAAACGGGCCTATTTGGTGAACGAAAAAGGCAACAGCATGCGCTACTTTACCTTTGACGATACAACGGGCGTCCTTACGCCCCATCAGGTGACGCCGACCCTGCCCGAAGACTATGTGGGCCAGGGCCAGGCAAGCGCCAGTCTCGTTCACCCAAGTGGCCGCTTTGTCTACGCTTCTAACCGGATCCATGAGAGCATCGCTGTCTATGGCATCGAAGAACCGAGCGGCTTTTTGCGCAGCCGCCAGTTCATTTCCTGCGAAGGCAAGACGCCGCGCTTTATGACCTTCAGTCCTGACGCGACAGAACTTGTTGTGGCAAACGAAGACAGCGACACGCTGAAGTTCTTTGCCATCGATCCCGTAACGGGCCGTCTCACCTATACTGGCAAAACGGTTCATACGGAAAGCCCGACGAGCATCGTCTTTAAGTGAGGTGAAGGCATATGGATCTAGGTGTCATTTCCCTTGTACTGCTTCTTTTGGCGATCATCCTCGGTTTTTTCCGCAAGACCAATGTCGGTCTCGTATCCCTTCTTTTTGCCCTCATCCTGGGGCGCCTTGCGGGCATGAACGATGCGTCCATCCTGAAAGGCTTCAATCCGAACCTTTTCATCAAGCTCATGGGCGTCACCTTTCTTTTCAGCGTTCTTACTGTGAACGGGACGATTACCCTGCTTGCAAAGAAAATCGTCTCCCTGGCAGGAAGAAACAATTTCCTTATTCCCATCCTGATCTACCTCATGGGGGCGGGGCTTACCATGTGCGGCCCTGGATCCATCCCGGTCCTTGCCATCATGCCGGCTTTTGCCATTCCCATTGCGAAAGCCCATGGCTATAACCCCCTTATGCTTTCCATCATCGGCTGCTGCGGCTGCTTTTCAGGCCGCATGACTACCCTTACGCCTGAAGGGATCCTCACCTATGAGCTCCTTACAAAAGCGGGCGTCGACGTGGCCCAAGCTGTCCGTCCCGTTTTTGTGAACCAGGTGATTTCGGGCCTTCTTCTTGCGGTGATCTGCTTTGTATACTATAAAGGCTGGCGCGTCACGGTGCCGGAGGAAGCAGAAGATGGGGAGCAGGAATCCTTTAGCAAAAAGCAGCTCCTGTCCCTTTCGGGCCTTGTCGTCATGAGCATCCTGGTTGTCCTTTTTAAGTTCAATATCGGTCTGGTCTCCTTTGCCGTGGCGGCGGTCCTTCTTATGTTCCATTGCGCTAGCGAAAGTAAGAGCTTTAAAGGCGTGCCCTGGGGCGTTCTTATCATGGTTTCCGGCGTCAGTACCCTTATGAGCATCGTCATCAAGACCGGCGGAATCAAACTGCTGACCCTTGCCCTGTCGTCTCTCATGACGCCCTTTACAGGAAGCGCCATCATGGGAGCTACGGCTGGTATTATGAGCCTCTTTTCGTCCGGCCTTGGCGTTGTCTTCCCGACCCTGCTTCCCACCGTCTCGAGCGTGGCGGAAACCGTGGGCGGCCTGAACCCGATTGAACTGGGATCCCTTGTTGTCATTGGCGGCACCATTACAGGCCTTTCGCCGGTCTCTACAACAGGGGGCATGATCATGGCCCTGCTCATGGCTGACGAACAGGACAATCAGGAAAAGGAACAAAAAATCTTCCTTTCCCTCGTCTTCTGGGGCCTTGCGGCGTTGGTGCTGGTTTTTGTGTTGGCCCTTGTTGGTGTGTATCGGGTGGCGTTGTAGTTTTGGTCGGAGCAAGGATCGCTCCGACTTGATGTAGGTACGTGTCATCATTGGCTTTTAAAAGATTGCTCTGATGCCAATGATGGCATGCCCTGCCGCAAGAAGATACGCACCACAATTGCATCGTTAAGACGCCCGAAATATGCCTTCGTTCCTTTTGGGCTGAGTAAAAAATAAATAAAAGAGCTATAGTTTTACTCTATATCATGTTCATAATTATCTATTATACAAAATGCCTGCCCTGTGGTAGAATTTGAAACGTAGCGATCCTCAATCACAGGAAACCAAAGGGTTTGCAGATTGAAATCCTAATAACAACCTCTAACACCCATACAATAAGAAGCCTGGAAACTGACAGGGACAGTTTCCAGGCTTCTTATTGTTATGTGATTGGAGCGTTACCCGCGTCCCAGGACATGTTCCCGGTCCCGTTCAATGAAGGCTTTCATTTGCTGATGGTTTGCTTCAATCTTGATCCGCATGGCCTTCGCCACTTTCTGGATAAAGGAATCGTTTTCCTGATCCCTGCTGCAGTAAAAGCCAAATGTCCGCGTTGCGGACGGTGTCAGGAGCGGAAAGAAAAGAACCCGGTTTTCTTTTTCGGACAGATTCGTGAGGGGTGTCAGGGAAAGGATGGCCACTCCATAATTGTGATTCACTAAGGAATAGAGCGTATCCAGGGTCTCTGATTCGCAGATGGGGCGGGGGAGGAACCCAAAACTTTGACAGATGTGGAACGTCAGGTCCCTCAATTTGGCCCCTTTTGTATGAAGGACGAAAGGAAAGTCCCGAAAAGCGGCTAAGTCAAGGAATTTGCCGCTCCAAGCGGATTTTAGGATTTCGACCGCTTTTTTGTTGTCCCGCGATACGGCAAAGTAGAGCGGATCCTGGCAGAGGGGAACGAAAGCCACATCACTGCGCGCCGGCGGTCCCGGAAAGATTCCGAAGGAAATGCGCCCTTCAAGGATTTCCTTTTCAAGGAGCGTGGAAATCCCGTCGACAAACGCCACGTCGGAATCAGGCCGCAACTTATGGACAATCTTGATGATGGCCGGCACAAAGGATTTTGAATAGGACTGGGAAATGCCGACACGGATCATGGAGCGGTTCCGTTCTTTGGCAAGGTGCAGCGTTTCTTCCATTTGATGGATGCAGTCAAGCAGTTTTTCCGCTTCCCGCGCGTACACTTCTCCAAAGGGCGTCAGCATGACCTGGGCCTTATCCCGAAAGAAAATCGGCTCACCCAAGCGCTGTTCCAAACGGCGGATGTATTGGCTCAGTGAAGGCTGGCTGATAAAAAGACGCTGTGCGGCTTTGGAAAAATTCTGCGTGTCCCGCACGGTCAGTACATACGTTAAATCACGGCTGTCCATAATCATGTCCTTTTCTGTAAAAGAAAGAGTTAATAGCTTTCACCTATCATATCATAATAGAGATGTATTATACAATGGGTAAGCAAGGTGTTATCATCAGGGTAACAGCTTGAATGGCTGCATGCGATGATGATTCTGAGTCCCCCTCAGGATCTGGACTCCGGAGCGTAAGCTCCCGTTCATTTTTCTGGCCTTACGGTGCCCCTCACCGGAGGGCCTTTTTTCTTTGGCTTTTACACGGTACAAAAACTTACAGGAGGGAAAGCAGTTTTTCCACATCCTCTTTTTTCGTGGACCAGCTGGTTACAAAGCGCACGACGAGGGTGTCCTCATCCTTGCGTTCCCAGACCTCAAAATCGACGTTTTCCCTGAGGGCTTGGACCACTTTTTCCGGAAGGATGACAAACTGCTGGTTCGTATAGGAGTCGATGTGGAGGGCGTAGCCTTTTTCCAGCAGGCCCTTTTTCAGTTCCATGGCCATGTCGATGCCGTGACGGCCCAGCCGTTCATACAGATGGTCCGTAAAGAGCTCCGAAAACTGGATGGCCGGCACAAATCCCTTGGCGAGCATGGCACCCTGACGCTTGGCGTGGGTCGGAAAGAGCTTATCCATCCCTTTAGGAAAGACGATGGCTTCCCCTAAAAGGGCACCGACCTTGGTCCCGCCGATATAAAACGCATCGCTAAGGCGCGCAAGGTCCTGCAGGGTCAGTTCGTTTTCCTTTGCGGCAAGGGCATAGCCCAGACGGGCCCCGTCGATATAAAGGGGAAGGCCATAGGTGTTGCAGACGGCACGGATGGCTTCCACTTCACTGAGCGTATAGAGGCTGCCATATTCCGTAGGATGGGAAATGTAGACCATGCCGGGCTGGACCATGGCTGTGTAGGATTCATCTTCATAAAAGGCCTTGAGGTAGGTTTCAAGGGCTGCTGCGGAGACCTTGTCTTTTTCCGGCAGGGTGAGGACCTTGTGTCCCATCGCTTCAATGGCGCCTGCTTCGTGGCAGTTGATGTGACCTGTTTGGGCGCAGATGACGCCTTGGTAGGTCTTAAGGAAATGGGAGATGACGATGCTGTTTGCCTGCGTGCCGCCGGCCGCAAAGTAAACGCCGCCTTCCGGAACGCCGGCTGCATCAAGGATCTTTTGGGCCGCTTCCTTTGTGATTTCATCGCTGCCGTAGCCTACGTGGGGCGTCAGATTTTCCTTTGTGAGACGGGCAAGGATTTCCGGCGCGCAGCCGCAGTTATAGTCGTTCATGAAAAATAATCTAGCCATTATCTTTTTTCCTTTCCTACATAAAAGATGCGTCCGCTCCTGCGGGGGGACGCTTCCGGATGTTCGTCCGGATAGCCAATGACGCAGTGTCCGATGCCGATATAGTCGCCTTTAAGGCCCAGCTGGCGGAGAAATTCCTGCCACACAGGCTGCTTAAATTCCTCATAGGCCCGGTGAATCCAGCAGGAACCAAGACCCAAGGCGTGGGCGGCGGTCATGAGGTTTCCTAAGACAAGGGACCCATCATAAAGGGCCGTCGGGACCTCTTTGGGTGAAAGGACCACAAGGACAGCCGGGGCCCCATAAAAAGGATCCGTCCCTTCTTTATAGCCTGCAATCTGGGCATTGGCACGGGAAAGTCTGGCGATGACGTCAGGATCCGTGAGGCAGAGGATGATCGTTTTTTGACGATCCATACCGCTTGCCGCATAAAGGCCCGCTTCCATGATTTCATCAAGGAGTGCCTGGGGGACAGGGTCAGACCTGAATTTCCGAATGCTGCGCCGCGTTTTGAGGGCAGTCAAGACTTCGTTCATAGGATTCAGCTCCTTTTGTCTATTTTATGGGAACGCTTGTATCCTTCCCATGAGATGATAGGATAACTATAACGCAAAAAAATCATTTCGACAATAAGATGGATGGACTGGCCCCTTGATGGCTGGCTTTTTTCATGAAGGATCAAAGAACGGGGCCAGCGGCGGACGCAAAAAGTTTTCGATTCCCGCCTTGACAATCGGCAGAAACAAACTGACAATAGAGAAAAGAGATTGGAAAGGAGCATCATCATGAATTTTTCCCATAAAGCCCTGGGGCTGACCTTGACCGCCCTTTTGCTGGTTCCCTTCTTCAGCCAGGTCGGTGCGGCCCAGACCCCGAAAAAAGCGGCTCCTAGCGCCGTAAAAGTGGGCACTGCCAAAAAGGACCCCTCTATGACCCTTGATTTTACGAAGGAAGACGCGGCAAAAAAAATCATCCTTTCGGCAGAAACGCTCAATGATTATTTTAAAACGCATACAGATCAGAACCTTACGTATCGAGTCAAGGGAAAAGTGGTGAGTTTCCTTCTTTCAGCCGATTTGGATGTAACCGGCAAGATCCATATGGAGCCTTATTCCGTCAGCCATTCCGTAGGGACCGTGAGGACCGAGGGACTTGGCGGGAAAGCGGCAGCCAGCGTGCCCATTGAAATCTATACGGAAGAGACCCAGGACGCGTATGTGACCTACGCAAAGGAAAAGAACCTGTGGGTCAAGGAAACGGTTCCGAAAGAAGCCGACGCGGCGCCCCTTGATATGGCGGCCGTCAAGGACCTTATGACCCGTTCCATCCGCTCGGCCCATGTACTTTCGCAAGATGGCGGTAAGGAAGTCATCCTCTTTCGGATGGATGCCCTTGAGCCCCTTTGGGGAAAGGCTGCCAGCAAAGGCATCCTCAAATATATTGGTGGATCGGAAGACCCCCTGCCTGACAAGTATCAAAAACGCTTCCTTGACGCCTTGGCGCAGCAAAATTACCTCGTTACGATCGATGAAAAGACCCATCTTCCTCTAAGTTATGATGCCGATCTGACAGAACTCGTGCGAACCACGGTCTTGATCCAAAAAGAGGCGGAAGAAGCAAAGCGCGGAAAGAAATTATCGACAACGCAGCAAGCCATGGCCACGGCTTTCCTGGATTCCCTGTCCCTTAAATTCCATATGGATCTGGCCCCTGAAGAGGGGAAAACCATCGTCATTCCTAAGGACGTAAGGAACGCAAGAGAAGAAAATAAGGCGGAAGCCGCCCGTCCCGCCTAAGGAAAAAACGCAGCTAGCTCCTCGCGCAAGGCGTCTTAATGGACTTTTGTCAATAAAAAAATAAAAAATCCCAACGACAGGACCCTTCCAGATCGTTGGGATTTTTTGCTGGCCTTGTGAGCCGAAAAAAGACGCACAGACAGGCCTCAGCGGGCCCCTCGGCAGGAGATGATTTGCGCGTCAGCGATAAAAGATCTCGGACTGCGCCGTCCTCACATAGTTTTTCTCCAGCATGGCCTTATGGGACAGGAACCGGTCATCGTGGAAGAATTTCGCGTGTGTATGGCAGTAGACGATGCAGGCCTGGCATTTGATGCACGTTCCCGGTACCTCGTCCGTATTGTCCTTGTTGATGGCTCCCATGGGGCATACGGCGGCGCATTTGCCGCAGTGGTCGCATTTTTCAAAATCGGTGAGCGGTTTTGCCTTGAGGAATTTTGCCGGCTCACCGTCTTCGCCCAAAGGAATGTAGTAGGGGCCTACAGGAGCGCCGTCCTTGATGGTGATGGACCCAAAATCTTCTTGCCCGATCTTGACTTCCGCAACGCCAAGGAGCGTTTCCAGTAAGTTGTTATCTTCCTTGGTCGGATGCTCATGGCCAATATTGGCAAAGGCGTGGGGCCGCGCAAAGGCACCGGCTGCAAAGACACGGAATCCAGCAGCTGTCAGTTCTTCATTAAGTTCCGTTAGCGAGGAATCATAGCTGCGGTTCCCAAAGGTCACAAGGGCCACAGCGGGCGCGCCGCCGCCGACAAAGAGGGTCTTTAAAAAGGGCAGGGCCTTATTGGGCACGCGGCCAGCATAGGTGGGCATGCCGAAAACCACGAGGGTTTCTTCCGTAAATCGGCGGACCTTCTTTTGATCTTTAGGCAGGGTAAAGCTGTCATAGGAAAGGGGCAGTTTAAGCCGCCCGGCCAGCGTTTCCGCCGCTTTGTCGACAAGGTCACGCGTACTGCCCGTGGGGCTGAATGAAATTGCGGCAATCTTTTTGATCATCGGTTTTCCTCCTGTACCTGATCGGATCATTGATTCCTTTATTCTACCGTTATTCTACTTGAAAAAAAGGAAAAAGACAAAAGAACTTTGCAAAGGCCTGCAAATTTGTTTGCACTTTGTGAATATTTCAAAATTATTTGTGAAAAATCATCGTCTTTCTTCATTCCCTAGTGGTGAGAGATTCATTTTTATGCTACAATGTGAGTATTCAAACGGAAAAAGAACTCCGTTATTGTTAGGTTGTGGACGTATTCTGTTGATGGAGGTGATGTGCTCATGGAACTCAGGGTCCTGCGCTATTTTCTTGCCATTGCCCGTGAGGAGAACATGACAAAAGCCGCTTCTGTACTGCATTTGACGCAGCCTACCCTTTCGCGGCAGATTCACCAACTCGAACAGGAACTGGGAACGACATTGTTTATCCGCAATGGACATCATATTTTCCTGACCGCATCGGGTATGCGCCTTAAACAGCGAGCCCAGGACCTGGTGGAACTGGCTGACCGAACGGAAGCGGAAATGAAGCAGAAAGAGGAAATCATTGCTGGGGAAATTTCCCTCGGGATTGGTGAGACCGTGAATATGGTCTTCCTGTCCCGTGTCATGAGATCCCTGCAGGCCCGTTATCCAGATGTCGTCTTTTCCGTTTATACGGCCATTGCTGACGATGTCATCTGCCGTTTGGACCAGGGCCTCCTTGACTTTGGCGTCCTTATTGAACCGGTGGACATTACACGCTACCAGTTTCTTGAACTGCCCAAAAAGGACCGCTGGACAGCGCTGCTTCCTAAAGCCCATCCCCTTGCCCAAAAAGAGGCCCTTACCCCTAAGGACCTTTCCCAGGAACGACTGATCACGGCGGAACGAAAATCGGTGCAAAACCTGATCGACAATTGGCTGGGTGCCTATGGGAACCGATGTACCTCGATGAACCGTATGAACCTGTCCCTTTTCAATAAATGCGTGATGGTGGAGCAGGGCCTCGGCATTGCCCTGGGATTAGACTTTCCCTATGTGCCGGAAGGCCTCTTGATGAAACCCCTTGACCCACCGATCGAGAACCGTTCGTATCTCGTGTGGAAAAAGGGTCCGCTCTTGTCGCCCGTCCTAGGGCGCTTTACTGATGAAGTTCGCCGCTTCCTTTCCCAAGAAGCGGAGGATGAGTGATATCGAAAGGAGTCGATAAGCATGAAGAAAGTACTGCTCATTGTAGGATCCATGAGGGAAAAAGCCTTTAATCGACAAGCAGCCCTGATGGCCCAGAAAATGCTTGAAAAAAAGGCGGATGTCTCCATCCTTTCCTATGAGGATCTGCCCCAGATGAACCAGGATATTGAGTTCCCGGCTCCTGAAGCAGTGGCACGTGTCCGTAAAGAAGTGGCCGAAGCCGATGGCCTCTGGTTCTTTACGCCTGAATATAATCACAGCTATCCCGGCGTCCTCAAAAACCTCCTGGACTGGCTGAGCCGTCCCACGCAGCCGGGCGTTCGTGAATCGTCCGTCATTTGGGGCAAAAAAGCGGCCATAACTGGGGCTTCCGGCCGTTCCGCCGCTAGCTTTGCCCGGGCAAAACTGACAGAACTCCTTGACTTCATCGGTGTCGACATGATTTCCACCCAAGTCGGGATGGCCATCACACCGGAAGAATTTGAAACGGACGAACTCGTCCTTTCTGACAGCACAAAGTCGGAACTAAAGAACCAGGTCCAGACATTCTTGACCTATTTGGGCTGATTACTCGCTTTTTGGGGGCGCGCACAGGGCACGCCCCTTTCTTTATCTATAGAGGGGGATTGCCGTGAGCGTGCTTTACGTTTTCTTGGGCGGCGGCCTTGGTGCCGCCTGCCGCTATGGACTGAGCCTGATGCCCGTGGGTATGGACTTTCCGGCCATGACGCTCTTGACGAACTTGGTCGGTGCCCTTGTCATTGGGGCCATCACGGAACTTGCCGCGATCCACGGCACGAGCGGGGCCTTTTTGCTCTTTTGGAAAACGGGATTTTGCGGCGGCTTTACGACCTTTTCAACCTTTTCCCTGGAGACCGTGACCCTTTTTTACCGGGGGGATCTCGCCAAAGGGTTCCTTTATATTTTCCTTAGTGTGGGCCTGTGTCTTTTAGGCGTCCTCCTTGGTATGGGGGCCGTGAGAGGCGTGCTCAAATAGGCGTGAAAAGCGATATGAAAGTAGATATGAAAAACGGGAAGGCGGTGGCCTTAGCGGGCCGCTGTCTTCCCGTTTTTTAGGAAGAGAGACAAGCAAGGATTTCATAAAGCTTTTTCTTGAGGGCTTCTGCTTCTTCCAGCGTCATCGAAAGCCCTCGCTGCATGAGCTGGCAGCTCATCTGTTCCGGCACGGAAAGGGCCTTTTCCTTGAGGTGGGCGCCTTTTTCCGTCAACAAAACAACAACGACCCGTTCATCCAGCTTGCTGCGCGTACGAGCAACATAGCCCTGGCGTTCCAAGGTCTTGAGAACGGGCGTGAGGGTTCCTGAATCAAGATAAAGCCGGGTTCCCAGGTCTTTTACGGATATTTCTCGCTCTTGCCAGAGAACCATCATGGTAATGTACTGCGTATAGGTCAGGCCAATCTTTTTCAAATAAGGATGGTAGGCTGCTACAATCTTACGCGCACAGGCGTAGAGCGGGAAACAAAGCTGACAATCGAGCAGCAGCCACTGGTCCTGGTCATTTTTCATGGAACTTCTCCTTTGGCTGAATCTGAGGTCCCAGAAGGGGACGACTCTATTCTAACAGACTCTAGGTAAAAAGAAAAATTAAATTTTATAAAATTTAATTTGACAAAATTAAATTAGGACGATATACTGTGACCATCAAAAGAAAAAGAGTCCAAGGGAGGAAATCAAAATGAGTTTGCATGGAATCGTAAAAGGCCGCCCTTTTGAGGCGTTTGTTGAAAAAATGATGCAGGGGGAAGCAACCGGTGTCATGATGTACTATGCACTGGCCCGGCTTGCAAAAGAACAGGGACTTGACGAAGTAAGCAAGGAATTTATGGCCATCGGAAACGAAGAAGCCTTCCATTCCGGATTCTACGCCGTCTTGAAAGGGGCTTATCCCCAGGATTTCTGGAACCTTGTAAGAAGCCTGCAGAAAGTCGAAGCCGCCGGTGAAGAAAAGATCAAAGCCATCTCTGATGAATTTCGGGCTGCCGGTTTATCGGAAGCCGCTGATGAAATGGCTGTTTTTGCCCGTCAGGAAGGGGGGCATGGGTTCCGCCTAGAGGCGCTTATCAATCGGTTTGCACCGGAAGAAACATCCGTGGAAGGAAGGAAAGTCTACCGCTGCCCCGTGTGCGGTTATGAGTATGTCGGGGACCTTGAAAGCGAACCGGATGACTATGTCTGCCCGCTCTGCGGTCAGCCTAAAAAAGCCTTTGTCCTTAAAAAATAGGCAAAGTCAATCGCGGGAATCTTATAAGAAAAAAAGAGCCTTACGGTTTTTCGCCTCAGGGCGGCGCACGGCTCTTACAGAACCCGAATAAAAACTAAGAGCCCTCAACTGAACTTGCGCTTACGTTCGGTTGAGGGCTTGCTTGTTGTCTTATGCCTTTGGGTCTTTTTGCCTTAGCGGTTTTAACGTGTAACCGCCTCAATCAGCCTACCTTTTGGGCCGGATCCTGCCGCTCAAGCCCCACGACATGTGCCCGGCACGCGCTCAAATCAACCATGAGGGAAGCTAGACGCAGGCCTCTTTCCAGGTCGGTCGTAAAGCAGATTTCCGTAGTTCCCGTGCCGGTTTTGCACAAAAGATCCCGCTCGCAAAGGTCATAGCGGCATTTTTTGGCGGTGACTTCCGCCGGATCAAGGACGGTGACGGCTGGTCCCATGGCGGCTTCAATTTCTTTTTTGAGGAAGGGGTAATGGGTGCAGCTCAGCATTACCGTATCGACGTCATGGCTCTTCAAGATATCCGTATATTCCTTGATGGCGTCCTTTAGTTCAGCCGTCCCAAACTGTTCGTGCTCGATGAGGGGAACAAGACGTGGACAGCCGACACCAAAGACTTGATACTCCGGATGGGCGGCTTGGATTTCCTTTTTGTGGGCTCCCGTACTGATCGTAAAATCCGTTGCCATGATGCCGATGCGCCCTGTTTTGGTGACGCGCGGGATCATCTTGCTGCCCTTGGCCATGCCGATGACTTCAAAATCATGGCCGTTGCGGATGGTTTCTTCTCCCAGGACCGTAATCGTATTGCACGCCGCAACCAGAGCCTTGATGTTGCGGTACGAGAGGTAGTCGGTCATTTGGTTCACGAGACGGATGATATCCTCACGGGACCGGTTGCCATAGGGCGTATTGAGCGTATCGCCCAAAAAGATGAAATGTTCATGGGGCATGAGCTCCTGCAGGCGGCGCAGGACTGTCAGTCCGCCAACTCCGGAATCAATGACGCCAATCGGTTGCTGTTTATTCATGATGTTTCCTCCTCGGCAATTGCACAAAAAAAGGCCTGAAAGGGCGGGACGCCGCGATTCAGGCCTTACTTACGGACGGATGGCAGGGTAACTGCTTCCACATAACTAAGGAATGATGAAGTTATTCATTACTGATGTAACTGTACCATAGATTTTTCAGAAAAGCAAGATATTTGTTTGACACGCCTTTTTCTCGGGTGTAGGATGAAGGTATACAGCCGCGTAGTCCTATTTTTGCACCAATAATCAGAAAATAACGGCCTTGAAAGGAATCCATCATGAAAACCTATCCACCAGATTCTGTCTTTGTGACCGGCGTCGCTCGGGTTTCCAAGGAAGATGCCATCAACGCCATGTACGGCACCTTTACCTTGAGCCTCGTCGTGGATGTAAAAACGGGAACCATCATCAACTGCAGCGCCAATATGATCATGAGTGATACCATTGATTTCCTGCGCCAGATCATAGAAGGCAAGAACCTCGTGACCGATACGGACCTCATTACGGATCTGCTCAAAAAGCGTTTTCTGGCCCTATCCCAAAAAGCTGTTGTGGCAGCCTTGAAGGACGCGCAGAATCGCTTCCTTATGGCCTATCCCAGGAGCTGACCTTGCCCGCGGCCCATGGGGGCGGCGCGGGATAGGCTTTCCCTTTTGCCCCCTTGCTGGGAGGCTGTCTTTTTCCCGTCTGACGCCGTGGTCCCGCCACTACAGAAAGGAGGTCCATCAAAGTTCGTTTACTGCCTGTCCCTATATCCTTTTGACCCATCTGCACCAAGAAAAGGAGGAGTCCTCATGAGTCAGCCTCAACAGCCCGCTCAGGAACAAGTCGGCGGCTTCCTCGGTTTCATCGAGCGCGCCGGCAACCGCATCCCCGACATTACCATGCTCTTTATCGCGGCATTTTTTATTACGTGCATCTTATCCGCGTTCTTGTCCCAGTTCCATTTTGGTTATATCCATCCTACGACAGGGAAAGAAATCATGGTCACAAACATGCTTGCCCCAAAGAGCCTTGTTACCCTGATGACCAAGATGGTTTCAAACTTTGCCGGTTTTCCGCCCCTTGGCATGGTCATCGTTGCCACGCTTGGCATCGGCATTGCCCAGGGCTCGGGGTATATCAATACAGGCCTTAAAAAGATCCTTTCCGTGACGCCGCGTTTTCTCATGACGCCCATCGTGATCGTTGTCGGTATGCTGAGCCATTTGGCGCCGGACAGCGGGTATATGATCATCATCCCGATTGCGGCCTACCTTTTCTACGCTTCGGGAAAACACCCCCTTGCCGGCGTAGCCGCTTCCTTTGCCGGGATTGCCGGCGCGTTTGCGGCAAACTACACGCCTTCTGCCATTGATCCCGTCATTCAGGGCTTCACCCAGATGGCGGCTCAGCTCATTGACCCTTCTTATGAAGTGAACGTCCTGTGCAATTATTTCTTTGCCTTTGCCGCCACCTTCCCCATCATCCTTGTTTGCTGGTGGGTGACGGAACATGTCACCGAACCGTGGTGCCGCAAGGCCTGCCCCCTTGACGCGGATATCGATGCTTCCGAAGACGCCATGAAACCCATCACGCCCCAGGAAAACCGTTCCTTTGCCGTGGCTTCTTGCGTGCTCATCTTCCTGCTGGTGGGTCTTTTTGCTGCCCTGATCCCGGAAAATTCCCTCTTCCGTGACCCTGCTGGCAACATTGCCAGCTTCAAGGCCCCTGTGATGCAGTCCATCGTGGCTATCATCTTCCTCTTGTGTGCCATCCCGGGCATTGTCTATGGCATCATGAGCGGGACCTTCCGGTCCAGTAAGGATTTTACCCACTCCATGGAAGAAATCACGCATACCCTCGTCCAGCTCATCGTCTTTTATTTCTTTGCCGCCCAGTTCATGTATGCCTTTGGGGCTTCAAACCTGGGGGCCCTCATTGCCATTGCGGGAGCGGAATTCCTGAAATCCTTGGCCCTGCCGCCGCAGATCACCGTCTTTGGCATCATCGTCTTTGTGGCCATCTTGAACCTGCTCATTACGTCGGCATCGGCTAAATGGTCCATCCTGGCCCCGATTTTTGTCCCCATGCTCATGAGCGTCGGCATCGCGCCGGAACTGACGCAGGTCGCCTTCCGGATTTCGGACTCGGCCGTCAACGTCTGCACGCCTATGTTTGCCTTTTATCCGCTGATTATCATCTACTGTCAAAAATACTATAAGAAGACCGGGGTAGGGACCCTGTCAAGCCTTATGCTGCCCTATACCATCGCCCTTCTTGTCACGCTCACCGTTCTGCTTTATGTCTTCTGGTTCCTCGGTATTCCGCTTGGGTTCCAAGGGGCTTACATTTACCCGAGACCCATGTAACGGTTAGTTTACTCGGCGCACAAATCGCGCCGATTGGGGGGCGGTTATGAAAATATAATGATTCCTATCACTCTATCGACCTAAGGAGGCAATCATAGATGGAAATTCGTGAAACACTTGTCAATCGCTTTTATGACTATGTCGCCATCCCTTCCCAAAGCTGCGCCAATGGGGGCACGAAGGTCCCCAGCACGGAGGGACAGTGGGACATGGCGCGGGCCGTCCAAAAGGACCTGGAACGCCTGGGCCTTGAGGACATCCACCTGAGTGAATACGGCGTCCTTACAGCTCGCCTGCCGGCCCATCTGCCTGCAGGGTTCACCAAAAAGGTCCCTGCCGTGGGCTTTTGCACGCACCTTGATACGGTGGACGTCAACCTTTCGCCTGTGGTCCATCCCCATATGGTCAAAAACTACGACGGGAAAGACCTCGTCCTGAACGCAGATCAACAGATCGTCATGACCACCAAGGACCATCCGGAACTCCTGCGCTATCAGGGGGATGACCTCATTGTGACCGATGGCACGAGCGTCCTTGGCAGTGACAACAAAGCCGCCGTCACAAACGTAGTCACCGCCCTTGAGACCTTGACCAGTGATCCATCCCTTTATCACGGCGATATCTATGTCGCCTTTGTACCTGATGAGGAAGTGGGCCTATTTGGGTCAAAGCATATCGACTTCAGCCGTTTTCCTGTCGACTTTGCCTATACCATCGACTGCTGCGAACTCGGGGAAGTCGTCTACGAGACCTTTAACGCCGGCAGCGGCAAAGTAACCATTCACGGAGTCAGCGCCCATCCCATGAGTGCCAAAGGCGTCCTCGTCAACCCGACCCTATTGGCCGTCGACTTCATTAACCTCTTTGACCGTAAGGAAACTCCGGAATGCACGGAAGGCAAGGAAGGCTATATCTGGTGTCAGGCCGTCCAGTCCAACCAGTCCACCGCCGTTGTGACCCTCAATATCCGCGACCATGACAAGACCCGCTATGAAGCGCGCAAGGCCCTTATCCGGGAAAATGTCGAGCGCCTTAAGAAAATGGAACCGCGGGCTCGGGTCGAACTGGAACTAGTCGACATCTACGGCAATATCGCCGACGCTGTTACGGACGAGAACCATAAAGCCATCGATTATATCTACGACGCCATGAAGGAACTGGGGATAACGCCAAAGACCATCGCCATGCGCGGCGGGACCGATGGATCCTACATTTCAACGCAAAAAATCATGACTCCGAACTACTTTACGGGCGGCATGAACTTCCATTCCCGTTTTGAGTTCCTGCCCGTCAGCTCCTTTGTAAAAAGCTATGAAATGACCATGAAACTCCTGGAACTCATTGTGAAAAACGCCTGATAACGCAAAGGACCGTGAGGAAATGCCTTTTTCCCCGCGGTTCTTTTTTTATAGATAAAAGGGAATCCTTAAGGACAGCCCGTTCCAGCATAGCATGAATCCATGCACCTTCTTGTTAAAAAAACATACAAAATAGGGAAAAACCTGTGAAGAATTTGCAAACAGAGAGATCCCTTATTGACTCATATACCTAATAGGGGTATTATAACGAAGGATTTTCCTAGGAATTCTATTATATGCTTACAAGCAAGGAGGCACGCCATCATGACGTATTATACAAGTATGGAAGAACACCCGATTGACATCCTGAACCTACCTTCCTTGGAAGAACGGGTCAAAGCGAACATGGAACGGGGCGCCTTTGGGTATATCCGCGGCGGATCCGAGGATGAATGGACGCTGCGCGAAAATACGAGGGCCTTTGATGACCTGCAGATCATCCCTCGGGTCCTCCAGGGACTGAGTGGGGCTGACCTTAGTACTTCGATTTTTGGGATTTCCCTCAAGACCCCTGTGATTGAGGCCCCATCGGCCGCCCACGGTCTGGCTCATGTCAAAGGGGAAATCGATACGGCCATCGGAACGGCCGCGGCAGGGTCCCTGTTTTCCTTAAGCACCTACGGCAGCACGGACCTAAGGGATGTCGCTGCCGCCGTGCCCGGCGCCCCGCAGTTTTTCCAGCTCTATATGAGTAAGGACGATGGGTTTAACGCCTATCTCGTCAAAAAAGCCGTCAAGGCAGGCGTCAAAGCCATCATCCTCACTGTGGATTCGACCCTGGGCGGCTACCGTGAAGAGGACGTACGCAATCACTTCCAGTTCCCGCTGCCCATGCCAAATCTTGCCGCCTATTCTTCCCAAGACGGGGTCGGCAAAGGCATTGCCGAGATTTACGCCGCGGCAAAAGCGGACTTTGTTCCTTCCGATATTGATAAGATCAAGACCCTCTCCGGGCTGCCCGTCCTCGTCAAAGGCATCCAGTCGCCAGAAGACGCGGAGGCTGCCATCAAGGCCGGTGCTGATGGCATTTGGGTCTCTAACCATGGCGGGCGGCAGCTTAATGGGGGGCCTGCTTCCATTACGGTCCTTCCGAGCATAGCGTCCGTGGTTAGCCGCCGCGTTCCCATCGTCTTTGACAGCGGAGTCCGCCGCGGCAGCCACGTCTTCAAAGCCCTTGCAAGCGGCGCCGATCTCGTGGCTCTGGGACGCCCCCTGATCTACGGATTGAACCTCGGCGGCGCCGAAGGCGTCAAATCCGTCTTTGACCAGATCAATCATGAACTGTCCATTGTCATGCAGCTAGCGGGCACCAAAGACATCGAAGCCATCAAGCGTACCCCTTTGCTGCATAAAGCAGCGCCTCTTGTATGAAAGGAGCCATTCTCATGGTCATGACCCATTACATGGAGCTTTTAAGTCTTCATTCCCCCTGGTTTTTGATTCTCTTTATGGCTGTCCCCGTGGTTTTCATCGAAACCATTTTTATGGCGGAAGCCTTCAGCCTTTTAGGAAGCGGCAAAGAAAGGGAAAAATGGCAGACCCTCTCCCATCGTGAAATGTACCCTCTTTACTGGACACCCAGTAAGGAGGGTACATTTTGCGTTATACGACTGAATTTAAGCTGATGTGTGTAGAACTTTATCGTCAAGGTAAGTGGGTAAAAACACCTAAAGGAATTAAAACAGCAAATTTTCGTAACAAGATTCGTACTTGGAATCGTATCGAACAGGCTGGCGGACCGGAAGCATTGTGTCACAAAGCACATTACAAGGCATGGTCCCCAGAGGAGAAACTTGAATTGGTTTCACAAGTAAATGCCGGACAGTCAATGATGGCTGTCGCCTGTCAATATGGTATGAGCTATAGTCTTTTGTACCAATGGGTT
>NZ_AULA01000033.1 GCF_000425045.1 Acidaminococcus intestini DSM 21505
GTACGATAGGCCATGAGGCCATTGTTTCCACAAAACCTTTTTAAAAAGTGGCCTCACACACTTCATCAAATCAGCCCGATTTTTGGGCTGACTCAAAAGGGATCGACGAAGGCATATTTCGGGCGTCTTAGAAATAAGATTGTGGTACGGAACTTCTTACGAATCGTCATGCCTTTCTTGCTCTCATAAGAATCTTTTCTCAAGCAAGAAAGACACGTAATTGCATCGAACCGGAGCGATTTTTGCTCCGAGTATTAACATGGGGGGAAGCCAATTCTATGACAAGAAGCTCCCCTCATGTTATAATATCTCCATCATAACCTCGAAAGGAACCTCATCATGCCATCATCCATCGTTCGTAAAGCCGTAGTCCCCGTCGCAGGCTTTGGTACGTCCTTTCTTCCTGAAACAAAGACGATGCCCAAGGCCATGCTGCCTATTGTCGATATTCCCGCCATCCAGTTTGTCATTGAAGAAATCACCAAAAGCGGCATCGAGGAAATCCTCCTCATCAGCGGCCACGCCAAACGCGCCGTCGAGGACCACTTTGATTCCTCTCCGGAACTGGAGGACCAGCTCTTCCAGTCCGGTAAGACCGCCCTTTTGGAAGAAATCCGCGATATCTCCAAAGTGAATTTTCACTACATCCGCCAAAAGCAGCAGCGCGGCCTCGGTGACGCCATTTTGTGCGCCAAGGACTTCATCGACGGAGAGCCCTTCATCGTCGCCCTTCCTGACGATATCATCCTAAACGACGAAGAAACGGGCCTTTCCCAGCTCCTGCACCAGTTTGAAACTACCCGATCGACCATCCTTGGCTGCTGCGAAGTTAGGGCAGGGGACGTCTCCAAATACGGCATCATTTCAGGCGAAACGGATGAAACCCATCCGGACCTCGTCCGCGTCCATGACATCACGGAAAAACCGAATGCTGAAAATGCCCCCAGCCATCAGGCCGTCTTTGGGCGCTATATCATTACGCCTGACGTCTTTGAGTACCTGGAACTTACGCCAAACGGCCTTAACGGACAGATCCAGCTGACCGATGCCCTGCGCGCCATGAGCCATAACGAGCCCATGTACGCCTACAACATGAAAGGCCACTTCTATAACGTCGGTGATAAAATGGGCTATCTTAAAGCCATTGTCGACTATGGCCTGCGCCGCAAAGACCTGAAAGATGACTTTGCCTCCTACTTGAAGGACTTTGTCTCTAAAATGGAATAATGAACATAAGAGCTATGAAGCATGCTGCTTCATAGCTCTTTGGGTTTCTGCAATTGACCCTATCTTATATAACTTGTCTCTATCTATCAGAAAATATGATGAAGGGAAAATGAAGAAATACCCCTCAGCGTCCCCCATATAGGGACTTTTTATGATATAATATTTAAATATGATATCAACTTAACAAGTTGCAGATACGTTACTCTTTAATCCCTATAAGAATGATTTTGTCATGGCGCCAGATACGTAAAAGAATGGGTTGCACCGGTTCGATGCGGGTCCCCGGCACCACTTTTTATTGAGTATGCATAGGGGGAACCCTTTAGAACTATAGATTTTCTATGAATATAATTTGAAGGAGACTTTTCATGTATGACTATCTGATTGTTGGTTCCGGCCTTTTTGGCAGCGTCTTTGCTCATGAAATGCATAAAAAAGGAAAATCCTGCCTTGTCCTCGAACGCCGTCCTCATGTTGGCGGAAACATTTACTGCGAAAACAAGGATGGCATCAATATCCATACCTATGGCGCCCACATTTTCCACACGTCGAACAAAAAAGTCTGGGACTATGTCAATCAGTTTGTCGAATTTAATAACTACGTCAATTCTCCCGTTGCAAACTATAAAGGCGAGCTCTACAATTTACCCTTTAACATGAATACCTTTACGAAAATGTGGGGCGTTGTGACACCTAAGGAAGCGGCCGAAAAGATTGCCCAGCAGCGCGCCGAAGCAGGCATCACGGATCCAAAAAATCTCGAAGAACAGGCCATTTCCCTTATCGGGACGGACATTTATACGAAGCTCATCAAAGGTTATACGGAAAAGCAATGGGGGAGAAGCTGCAAGGAGCTGCCAGCATTCATCATTAAACGCCTTCCCGTGCGCTATACTTTTGATAACAACTACTTCAACGATCGCTACCAGGGCATTCCCGTGGGCGGCTACAACAAGCTCATAGAAGGCCTTCTTGCTGGCATTGAAGTCCGTACCGGTGTGGATTATCTGAAGCACCGCGACGAATACAAAGATATGGCAAAAAGGATTGTCTATACGGGCCCCATTGATGAATACTTTGGTTACAAACTGGGCACCCTGGAATATCGCGGCCTGCGTTTTGAAACGGAACGCCTCGAAGAAGAAAATCACCAGGGTGTAGCCGTCATGAACTATACGGACCGCGAAACGCCGTGGACCCGCATCATCGAACATAAACACTTCGAATTCGGCACCCAGCCCGTAACCTATGTGACGAAAGAATATCCCGCAGATTGGCAGCCAGGAGAAGAAGCGTATTATCCGGTGAATAACGCTAGGAATCAAAGCCTATATGAACAATATGCTGCACTAGCTCAAAATGAACAGAATGTAATCTTTGGAGGCCGTTTAGCTGAGTATAAGTATTATGATATGGATGATGTTGTAGAAAGTGCTTTAAAAGTCGTGAGTTGTGAAAAGGAATAGCTATCAAGCTGTCCCAATCAGCGCTTACGCTTCTGATTTGCTGTCAAGCTTCAAAAGCTATTTTGACGGTTTCTTATATGTACTCAACATAGTTATTAAACGCAGCTTATTCATGAAAGGATTCCCACCTATGAACTATAGAAACCTTAATGTATGGAAAATATCTGTTAGTCTTGCTCTATCTACTTTTAAGACACTGAAAATATTGCCGAAGCATGAGTTGTATGGGATTGCTGATTAGATGAGAAGAGCCGCAGTCTCAATACCTTCAAATATAGCTGAAGGAGCAGCCAGAGAATCTAATAAAGAGTTTAAAAGATTTCTCTACATTGCTATGGGATCTGCCGCTGAACTAGAAACACAATTTATAATTTGCCAAGCCGTTGGATATCTTGATTCTGAGGTTGTGGAAGATAGAATTCAACAAATTTCTACTGTTAAAGTTATGCTTTCAAAACTTATTAAAAAGATGATTGGCTAATTCAGTTTTTTCAATGGTTTTGGGCATTTAAGCTTTAATCTTTTAAGCCAAAGCCGAAGGATTGAGACAGCTAGGGCCAAGGCCCCGAGACAGCTTGACAGCCAAAGTTTATCTGCTTTTAAATAGATAAACTTGAGACAGCTGGGCTAAATAGTACAAAATCTAGAAGAAATGGATGTGACATACATTTTATGGACATCATAATTCTAATTGCCACACACAAATTCTACTGGATGCCTGATGATCCTGTCTATCTTCCTTTGCACGTTGGGGCAGAGGGGAAGGCGGAGTTAGGGTATACCAGAGACAATACGGGCGACCATATATCTTCCAAAAATAAAAACTTCTGTGAATTGACAGGTCTTTATTGGGCCTGGAAAAATCTCGACGCTGATTACATTGGTCTCGTCCACTATCGCCGCTATTTTACGAGAAAAGAAGTCCACAATATTGAAAAGAAAAAATCCCAAATCCTTACGAAAGAGGATTGGGAAAACTTGTTGTCCCGCTATCCCGTTATCGTCCCCGATAAACGCAAATACTACATCGAGAGCAATCGGTCTCATTATAACCATGCCCATCATCCTGAGGGCCTCAATATAACGGAGCAGATTCTTATCGAAAAGTATCCTGAATATCTTCCGGCTTTCAATAAAGTTATGAACCGCACCTGGGCCCATATGTTCAACATGTTTATCATGAGACGGGATCTTTTTAACGATTATATGACCTGGATGTTTGACGTTCTTTTTGAACTTGAAAAACGAGTCGATATTACGGGATGGGATCCTTATGAATCACGTATCTACGGCTTTGTCAGTGAACTGCTGCTCGATATATGGCTTGAAAAGAATCACGCCATCTATCATGAGCAGAATGTTTCCTTTATGGAAAAACAAAATTGGCTCAAAAAAGGCGGAGCGTTTTTAAAAAGGAAAGTGTTTGGAAAATAGTTGGTAGTTATATATGGGGGAAAACTAAATTGATTACACTGAACATAAAATTACCAGACCATTTTTTGGATGAAGAAGTACAAGATGGCTTTTTAGTTTCCCAAAAAAGGAAAGAAGTATGGGCTGTTGAATTAGATCTCCTTACTGAATTTGATAGAGTATGCAAGAAATATAAATTAAGGTATTTTGCTGATGGCGGTACTTTATTAGGCGCAATAAGACATGGTGGATTCATACCTTGGGATGATGATATAGATCTGGCTATGTTTCGAGATGATTACGATAAATTATGTTCTATTGCGCTACATGAGTTTAAAAACCCATATTTTTTTCAAACTGAATATACTGATAGGGGCAGTCTTCGCGGACACGCACAATTACGAAATAGTAACACTACAGCTATTCTAAGGAACTCTTTAAATTGTAAGTATAAATTTAACCAAGGCATATTTATTGATATATTCCCAATGGATTCGGTTACAGAAAATCAATCTAAATTTTTGATTCAAGGAATCAAAGTGACGTTTTATAAATGGCTTTCACGTATCATGTCTCGCTCTACAGATACGTACGCTAATCAAAGCGGAAATATAAAACGCGATTTGATTATGAAAATTTTTTATATATTTTTAAAAACGCCTCTAAAGAATTTGTTTTTAGATTATGATATGTATTATAAGATGTTTGAAGATAATTGTACGAAATATAATGAAGAGAATACTGAATTCATCTCTCTGTTGAGTTTTCAATTCTTTAACAAACGTAATTTTAAGTATAGAGTGGATTACGATGAATGTTTTGAAGCAAAATTTGAATTTATAACAATACCAGTAATGAATAACTATGAAAGAGTCCTAAATATGAATTTTGGTGATTGGAAAAAGTTTATTATTGGAACATCTGATCATGGAACTGTATTCTTTGACACGGAAAAATCATATAAAAAATATATTGAGGATAGTGGGGCGAGTAAAAATGGTGTATGTAAATGAGAATATAAAAAATACAATTCGTGTTTTTCCGCAGCAAAATCGATATGGGAAACATCGTTATGATATGAATGAAAATCCTGAAGGCTTGCCACGGGATTTTGTTAATTCCGTCCTGAGAGAAATTACTCCGGAATTTCTCTCTATTTACCCAGAACCTGATAAATTCCTAGAGAAATATGCTAGTTACATTGGCGTAGAACGTAATAATGTTGTTGCTACCAATGGTTCAGATATGGCAATCCGCTATCTTTTGGAAACTTTTGGTGAGAAAGGCAAAGATGTTGTCACTGTTTCACCATCTTTTGAAATGTATTGGGTAAACTGCAGCATCTTAGGGTACCATCACGTTCCAATCCCTTATGAACCTGATTTAACTTTGGACATTCAAAAAGTCCTTGCTGCGATTACGGAGGAAACCAGAATTGTCGTCCTTTTAAATCCAAATAATCCCGTCGGGAATGTATATACAGATGATGAATTAAAGGCTGTTGTAGAAAAAGCGCAAACTGTCAATGCATTGGTTATTATTGATGAAGCCTATCATTATTTTTATAAGAAAACTTTCTTGAACTTCATCAACATGTACGACAACATTGTGATTTTACGTACTTTCTCAAAACTATTTTCACTGGCAGCCTGTCGCTTAGGCGTTATTATTGGAAATCCCAAATTAATTCATTATGTGACGAACGCCAAGCTTACATTTGATGTAAATTCCATTGCGCTTTTATTCGGAGAAAAAATTTTAGATCATCCTGACATCATTGAAAATCTGATTCAAATTGAAAATGCTGGGAAACAGTATGCGTTGAGTCAATTAAAAGAACATGGTTATGATAGTCGTGATTGCCGGGGTAACTTTATCTTTGTAAAACCTAAACATGATGCAAATGAAGTCGCTAGACGACTCGAACAGGAAAAGGATATTCTTGTTCACGCTTATAGCAACGAGCTGCTTAAAGATTATCTTAGAGTATCTGTTGGTTCTGTCACAGCGATGTCTTTCTTTTTAGAAGGCTTTTTTGAAATCGATAGATAAAATTCCTCAAGGGGAGAGAGAATGAAGAAAGTAATCACATATGGAACTTATGATCTGTTCCATCAGGGCCATTACAATTTATTAAAGCGAGCTAAGGAACTGGGGGATTACCTTATTGTGGGCGTCACCTCAGATTACTTTGATAAATCACGTGGTAAATTCAATGTTCATGATTCTCTGATGACACGTATTGAAAACGTAAAAGCTACGGGTTTTGCTGACCAAATTGTGGTAGAAGAATACTTTGGACAAAAAATTGATGATATAAAAAAATATGATGTAGATATTTTTACCGTCGGATCCGATTGGAAGGGCCATTTTGATTACCTTAACGAATATTGCAAAGTTGTTTATTTAGAGCGTACGAAAGGAATCTCCAGTACTCAAATCCGCAATTCACATAGTATCCGTCTGGGCATTATTGGTGACGAGCAGATATTGGATCGGTTCTTGGCTGAGCTAAACTATGTAAGCGGCATTGAACCGGTTGGAGTTTTTGCTGCTGATAAAGATGTTTCGGCTGTGTATAAATCGACAGTGGCAAAAGAATTTACTCAGTATAGTACGACTGATTCTCTTTTGTCAGCCGTAGATGCCGTATATATTAATGTTCCACTAAAAGTGAGACCACAGTATATTAAGGCAGCTCTTTTACAAGGAAAACACGTCTTGACGGAATTTCCATTTTCCAGTAATTATGAATCTGCAAAGGAACTGATTGACCTTGCTTTACAGAAGAAACTGGTTCTGAATGAAGGATTAAAAACAGCTTATTGTCCGGCTTTTGGAAAGTTGATTTCTCTTGTAAAGAGCGGACAAATTGGGAAGGTTGTAAGTATAGAGGCCAATTTTACACAAATATTGGGAGATAATCTTAGAAATCAGATTCGTATTGCTGGCGGAAGCATGCTTTCCCTAGGTGCTTATCCGCTTTTAGCCATCTTTAAACTGTTGGGGCATGATTTTAAAGATGCGCAGTTTATTACGCATCTGGAAAATCAAATTGATACAATCACGCGAGTTACTTTGACCTACCCTCATGCAATGGCTACAGCACTTGTCGCTATTAATGCTAAAGCAGAAGGAGATTTAGTGATTTCGGGAACAAAAGGGTACGTTTATGTGCCCGCTCCTTGGTGGAAGACTGAGTATTACGAAGTGCGATATGAAAATATCAATCGGAATGCAAAGTATTTCTACAAATTTGAGGGAGAAGGGCTTCGTTACGAAATCGTCGAGTTTGTAAGAAATATCCAGGACGAACAGTTTGATAATCTGCTTTTAACCAAAGCCGATATGCTAGCAGAAGCAAAAGTCATGGAAATGAGAGAATACAGTGCCCATATTTTAAGATTTTAATAGAAGGAAGCAGCTTATGAAAGAACTTACTCTAAAGGAGATTCAAGAGGATGTTTTTCAGATTCTCTTGACTTTTGATCAGTTTTGTAAAAATAACGATTTAACTTATAGACTTGCTGGGGGAACTCTTTTAGGTGCTATCCGCCATAAAGGATTCATTCCTTGGGATGATGATATAGATGTATGTATGCCAAGGCCTGACTATGAAAAGTTTCTTATGCTTTCTAAGAATGACTTCATTAATCAAGGGTATGAAGTGACTGCTGAGGCTTATTGCAAAATTTCGGACTTAAACACAAAACTTATCTCTCAGTATAGAATTGACGATAAATACGTAACGATGGACGTTTTTCCCATTGATGGTTTGCCCGAAGATAATAAAAAAGTAGAGCAGATTTATAAAGAAACAAATCTTTACAGGGAGATTTATCGGTTAAATTTTGCAAAGATAGGGGAAGCAACCACTTTTCTTAAAAGAATCTTCAAACCTTTCTTTATTTTAGGCGCCCGTGTCATTGGGAAAGACTATTGTGTAAAAAAAATAAATGAAATAGCTAAAACAAGGGCTTTTGAGAACAGCCATTATGTAGGCGCAGTTACCTGGGGCCTTTATGGATCGGGAGAACGGATGAAAAAAGAAGAATTTGATGAGACTGTCATGGTTGATTTTGAAGGACATAAATTTCCAACCTATAGCTGCTGGGATTCTTATTTACATGGTATTTATGGAAACTATATGGAGCTTCCCCCTATTGAAAAAAGGAAAACGCATCATATGAAAGTGTATAGATTGGAGTGAATAGGGGAATGAATATCGCTGTTATTTTTGCCGGTGGCACTGGCACACGGATGAATACGAAATCTCGTCCAAAGCAGTTCCTTGAAATGCATGGAAAACCGGTACTGATCTATACATTGGAACATTTTCAAAATCATCCTCAAATCGATCATATTATCTTGGTTTCTCTGGCCGCCTGGCTTGATTATGCTGCAGAACTTGTAAAAAAGTTTAGTATAACAAAGGTATCTGCGATTGTTCCGGGTGGCAGTACGGGCCAGGAATCCATTTACCATGGCATAAAAAAAGCGCATGAACTGTATGGAGATAAGAACATTGTCTTGATTCATGATGGCGTACGCCCGCTTATTGATAAAGAAACCATCACAAACTGCATAGATGTAACCGCAAAAAAAGGCAATGCTATTACCGTGAGTCCTGCCATTGAGACGATTTTCCTAAAAAGTAAAAAACAGGGTGAAGTTGGAGAGATTTTTGATCGCTCATCCTGTTTTATGGCCAAAGCACCGCAATGTTTTACCTTGGGTGATATTTATGAGGCTCATCAAAAAGCAATTCAAGAGGACTTACTGAATTTTATTGATTCGGCAAGCTTGATGCAGCACTATGGACTAAAACTCTATACTGTACAAGGCCACGCAGAAAACATCAAAATTACAACACCCGTGGATTTCTATATCTTTAGAGCCATTATTGATGCAGAGGAAAATTTACAGATTATAGGATTGTGAGGAAGAAAATGTGGCTTGAAAATAAAATTTTTCATGAAGATTTAGAATATATCACAAATCAGGAGTTTATTCAGTGGAGACGATTACAGAATAAAACTGTATTTATTACAGGCGGAACAGGACTTATTGGATTTTATGTTATAAATTCTCTTCTTTTTTATAATCGTCTCTATCATGCTAATATCCGAGTTGTTGCGCTTGTAAGAAATTACGCAAAAGCAAGGGACCAATTTAAAAGTCAGTTGAATGAGAATCCTGATATGCTTACTTTCGTAGAAGGTGCCATTGAAGATATTCCTGCCGTTGGCATGGAAATTAATTATATTCTTCATGCCGCATCTCCAACAGATAGCTCATATTTTCTTGAGAAACCTGTTGAAACAATCCAAACAACGCTGTGCGGGATGTGGAATGTGCTCGAGTTGGCAAGAAAGAATCCTATCGAAGGCATGGTGTATCTTTCCAGTATGGAAGTGTACGGACCGAATCGTGATGAAGAACCGGTGAGTGAATCTCACGCATCTTGTCTTGATACGATGAGCGCACGCAGCTCTTATCCAGAAAGTAAAAGAATGTGTGAGAATCTTTGCGCTTCTTATTATAAGGAATATCAAGTCCCTGTCAGCTGTATTCGGTTAACCCAGACGTTCGGTCCTGGAATCCGGTATGATGATCAACGTATTTTCGCTATGCTGTTAAGATGTGCGATGGAAGAAAAAGACATTGAACTCTTAACAGAAGGGAAAACAAAAAGAAGCTATCTCTATCTTGCAGATGCTGCGACGGCGATTTTAACGGTATTAACATCCGTTAACTATGGGCAGGTTTATAATGCAGCAAATGAAGAAACATATTGCTCAATTAAGGAAATGGCCGACTTAGTTGCATCTCAGATTGCTAAATCCTCAATTGAGGTGATTGTTAATACTCATTCGGATACAAAAACGGATAAATTTTTACCGGAGCTAAAAATGAATTTATCTGTTGATTGGTTAAAGAACTTAGGATGGACACCACATTTCTCGCTTGCTAACGCTTTCGAAAGAACGATGAAATCACTTACGGATAATACAGGAGGCAACTTATAGTGAATCAATTAAGACAGTTACTAGCTGAACTATATCGTAAAAAAATAATTATCGTATTATGTGCCGTACTCTGCGCCGCAGCGTTGGCCTTTGAAAAATACTATTTTGGGGAATTTGTAGTTAGAACAGGTACATATTATACGACTGCAGTGGTTCATGTCGATCATTTAAAAGAAAATGATAATTCCCTTAAGGCTGAACGGCTGCTCAGAACTACGGGGAACCTTTATTCATTTATAGAAAAAAATGAGAAAAATGGACCCATTAGCTTTAATCGACTTGATGTCAATTGGGACAAGCTTGATAAAAATGGGAAAATTACTTGGCTGCAAAAGTATATTTCAATCTATAATTTTGGGTATGATACTTATGAAATCTTAATTAAATTAGATTCATTCGTTCCCAAAGATGCCGATTATTTGAAGGCTAATTCTAATGAACTCCTGCGTGAATTTATCGCATGCTCTGATGAATTTATTCAAAAAATCGAACCTAGCGCTTCCATTCGTGTCATCAAAACAGATGCCGTCTATCCAGAGGTAGTTACAATTTCGAAAAAGCAAACTGTTTTAAAATATGGAATGATTGGATTTGTCCTGGGATTGCTTCTCTCATCTGTCTCAATTTTGATTTGGACCTTGGGTAGGAAAAAATGATTTTTGAGGATACATCGTTACTGTTGTTTATCGTCCTTCTCTTGATTACCCTTTTCACATTGCTATTAAATCAAAACGACATCATCCATCCTGCCACGATCTTTTCTTTAACGATGACGTGGAGTGTGTCGTTAACGCTCGTAATGAGGAGTGAATGGCAGCTTGCGACCAGCAGTTCGGCGACAATTCTGATTTCTGCAGCCGTGGTAGCTTTCGTCGCAGGCGCTTTCTGGTGTGATAGAATTCTTTTAGAAAAGAATTCGCAGGCTCCGCAAAATACGATAACTAGCATTACTATTTCTTGGAAAGTATTGCTTTGCTTTTTATCCATTATGGGGCTCTTTATTGTATTATCATTTAAAGAAACCTATGAGAGTGCACTCTTATTGGGTAACAAGAATGGCGTAGCAGGGATGATTCGAACCGTTAGACTCGCTACTGAAAATGGTCTTTATAAATCGTCACGTTGGATGTCTTATCGGAATATATTTTCCAGTTCTTTTACCTATACTTGCATCCTAATCTTCTTTAGTAATATTTTTCAGTGCCATGAGTCAGTAAGAAAAAATTTAAAATTTTTAGTTCCAATCATTTTTTATTTACCTTTTATTATTTTAAGTGGTGGCCGGATGGGGCTGCTCAATTTAACAATTTATATTCTTTTGACTGGCGCTATTATTTATGAGCGAAGTCAATCTTTTCATCCAAAAGCAAAACAAAAGATTATCATTGTGTCGCTTGCAGCAGGGGTCAGTTTTTTATGCTTATTTTTGCTCTTTGGTTTTTTTACAGGGAAGGTTTCTCTGCATGGGCGGAGCCCATTTTCTATTATTGCCCATTATGGGGGATTATCAGCACCAGCATTAAGTGTTTATTTGAATTCAACACCACTGGAATCTCCTTACATTGGGTTAACGACACTATGGGATATTTATAGTAAACTACGAGTTTTAGGCTTATCATTGCCCCAAAATATAACGTTCCTTAAGTTTGTCCAATTTCATGGAATCAATACAAATGTTTACACTGCAATGAGACGTTATATTGAAGACTATGGATATATTGGTATGTATCTAATCATGTATTTTCTAGGCATAATTTACACAGCTTTTTATAGATTCGTTGAATATCGCTCCCACTCTCTATTTCCTATAGCTATCTACGCTTTTATTGCTCTTCCGCTAGTTTTTTCTATTAATGACGAAATTTTTCTTGCCCATATATTAAGGACATCAAATTTATATCAAATTTGTTTAATGTATATTTTCTTTAAGGTAATGGTTCGTGTTCAAGGAGAATCAAGTATAGATGGATAGTTTGATCGTATTATTAAGTTCATATAATGGTGCAGCCTATATTGAGAAGCAAATTGAAAGTCTATTAAATCAAACCCTTGCACCCAATATGAGAATTATCGTTCGTGATGATGGGTCCACCGATCATACGACCCTTCCCATCCTTCGACAATACCAGTCCAACGGAAAAATTGAACTTTGGGAAAGAGAGAATATAGGCGTCGTTAAAAGCTTTTTTGACCTTCTTTTGCATGCTCCTGATGCTGATTACTATGCTTTTTGCGACCAAGATGATTATTGGCTGCCACCAAAAATGGAGATGGCAGTTCATAAACTTTCCTGCATCAAAGAGCCCGCATTATATTGTTCAAAAAAAATCATTGTAGATCAAACGCTAAAAAAACTGCCAAGAAAGGATAATACTCCTTTATTTGGGACGCTTGATGTTTTGATGAAGGGAAATATTGCCTCGGGCTGTACGATGGTATTTAATCAAGAACTAAGGAATCTGTGCAGAAAGTTTATTCCCGATGAAAATGAGTATCAATATCTCTATCATGATACTTGGCTCTTTACCTTAGCTAAATTTACTGGGACAATTGTCTATGATTCAAATTCATATATCTTATACCGGCAACATGGCAAGAATGTTGTTGGCGCAATGGCCTGGGGAATGGACTTATTTATACAACGGATAAAAACATTTGACTGGACATTTAAGAAATATCGAAACCGAATGAAAGCAACTTATTATGCAAAAATCCTTGCCCAATATTTCTTACCCGATATTAGACCGGAATTGAAGAATACGGTTATTGCTGTTTCTCATGCGAGAAACAGTTTCGGGAGCCGTTTGACTTTATTCTTTGCTGGTGGTTTCACGCATACCCCTTTTTATGAGTATGTAATCTATAAAGCATATATTTTATTGGGATGGCTTTAATTGATATGAGCAAATCGACAATTATTAAAAAAATTTCATACTCTGTCTTTGCAAATGTCATTTCTTTACTCGTATCCATCTTTATGGTTATCATTGTCCCGAAGTTCCTATCCTTGGAAGATTATGGACTTTGGCAATTGTTTTTGTTCTACTATTCCTATATAGGCTTCTTCCACTTTGGATGGGAAGATGGCATTTATCTTAGATACGCAGGGAATTCTTTTGAAACATTGGATTCCAAGCTTTTTGCAGGGCAATTATATGGAATCATTGTGCTTCAGCTTCTTGTTTCAGCTGTTGTTCTTACTGGTTCTATGTGGGTTATTAATGACCCTATCAAGCAGCGTGTCCTTTGGTGTATCGTCTTCATTATCCCATTCGTTAATTTTAACAATGCCTGTAATCAGATTATGCAGTTTACTGACTGCATCAAACGGTATGCCACACTCGTGCTGCTGGAAAGAACGCTCTTGCTTTCGGCCATCGTCTTATGCTTTGCAGCCGGCTTCCGCACCTTTTCTCATTTATATTTTGCAAAGGTGTTTTCCATTGTTTCAGTCTCTCTGGTTGGAGCGTATTGGTGTAAAAGCTTATTGAAACTGCATTTTTATCCTTTAAAGGAATCGCTTAAAGAAGCCTCTATCAATTTGAGCGTTGGAAGCAAGCTAATGTTTGCCAACATTGCCAGTATGCTCATCATTGGAATTGTGCGTTATGGGATTTCGATTGGATGGGATATTACCACGTTCGGGAAAATTTCTTTGACGCTAAATGTTTCTAATTTCTTGATGGTTTTTATTTCTGCTGTAAGCGTTGTCTTATTCCCTTTGCTAAAACATATGGAGTGGGGCCAACTTTCCAACTTATATATAAGGATAAGGAATTGTCTATCCATTTTAATTTTAGGAGCCATGATTTTTTATTATCCCATGAAGAGTCTCCTGTCATGGTGGCTTCCTAAGTATGCTGACAGTTTGATTTACATGGCGGTGTTATTCCCTGTCTGTTTATTTGAGTGCAAAGTAACGCTCTTAGTCAATACCTATTTAAAAAGTATGCGCCAGGAAGCCTTGATTTTGAAGATCAATGGGATTGCCGTAATTTCAAGTATGATGCTCACTGTTGTCTCTGTTGCACTTTTCCATAACTTGACGATGGCCGTTTTTTCTATCGTATTCCTTTACGCAGGCAGATGCTTTTTGGCAGAGTATCATCTCCAAAAGCTGCTTTCCCTAAATCTGCGTAAGGATATGATGCAGGAGATGCTCCTCGTCCTTGTTTTTATCGCAACGGGATGGAAACTGAATAGCTGGATGACAATGATTATATATGCCCTTTGTTATGGATGTTACTTTATTTTGAACCGGTCCAAGGTCCATGATGTAATCATGCTAATCAAAAAATAAGTGAGTTCATTGCATTAAAGTTCGTGAGAGGTGATTGAAATATGAAAGGAATCGTTTTGGCCGGAGGGAGTGGTACTCGTCTTTATCCCCTTACAATGGTCACATCAAAACAGTTGCTGCCGGTGTATGATAAGCCGATGATTTATTATCCCTTATCAACGCTCATGCTGGCAGGTATTCGGGATATCCTGATTATCTCGACGCCCCAGGATTTACCCAATTTTGAGCGTCTTCTTGGCGATGGATCCCGTTATGGGCTGCATTTATCTTATAAGGTACAGCCTTCTCCCGATGGGCTTGCCCAAGCTTTTATCCTTGGTGAGGAATTTATTGACGGCGATTCCTGCGCCATGATTTTAGGCGATAATATCTTTTATGGTGCGGGTCTTACGGCGCACCTTATCAAAGCTGCCAGCAAGACGACGGGCGCGACTGTCTTTGGCTATTATGTTGATGATCCGGAGCGTTTTGGTGTCATCGAATTTGATGAAAGCGGCAAGGCCGTATCCATTGAAGAAAAGCCGCAGCATCCTAAATCCAACTATGCTGTAACAGGGCTTTATTTCTATGGAAATAAGGTCTGCGAGTATGCAAAGCAGGTGAAGCCATCGGCGCGCGGCGAGCTTGAAATCACAGACCTTAATAAAATCTATCTGGAAAAGGGGCAGTTGGATGTTGTTACCCTTGGCAGGGGCTATGCTTGGCTTGATACGGGAACTGTGGCGAGTCTCAGTGACGCGTCCAATTTCGTAAAAGCCGTTGAAACGCGTGCAGGTATCCAGATTGCGGCACTCGAAGATATTGCTTATGGAAAAGGCTGGATTACAAAAGATACCCTTCTTGAGAGCGCCCATAAGTATGGCAAGAGCCCCTATGGTCAGTATCTATTAAAAGTGGCCGAAGGAAGATTCCTTCGGGATAACTGAAAGGACGAGAAACGTGAAAATCATTGTAACAGGCGGCGCAGGATTTATTGGAAGTAATTTTATCTTCCATATGCTGAAGAGCCATCCTGAAGACTACATTATTTGTCTTGATAAACTTACCTATGCGGGGAACCTTTCTACACTGGCTCCCATAATGGATAACGCACATTTTCGCTTCGTCCGTGCTGATATTTGTGACCGCAAGGCTGTAGATGCTCTTTTTGAAGAAGAGCATCCTAATATGGTGGTGAACTTTGCCGCTGAATCCCATGTGGATCGCTCTATTGAAAATCCGCAGCTTTTCTTGGAAACCAATATTATCGGCACATCTGTGCTCATGGATGCATGCCGGAAGTATGGTATTCAGCGGTATCATCAGGTGTCCACAGATGAAGTCTATGGGGATTTGCCTCTGGATCGCCCCGACTTATTCTTTACGGAAGCAACTCCGATTCATACGTCCAGCCCTTACAGCAGTTCCAAAGCGTCCGCTGATTTGCTCGTATTAGCGTATTACCGAACCTATGGGCTTCCTGTTACTATCAGTCGCTGCAGCAATAACTACGGGCCCTATCATTTTCCGGAAAAGCTGATTCCTCTTATGATCATCAATGCCCTCCACGATAAGCCCTTGCCGGTCTATGGCGATGGTCAAAATGTGCGTGACTGGCTATATGTAGAAGATCATTGCCGTGCTATTGACCTTATTCTTCAGAAGGGGAGAGTAGGAGAAGTCTATAATGTAGGTGGTCACAATGAAATGAAGAACATTGACATTGTAAAACTCATTTGCAAAGCACTGGGTAAACCGGAAAGCCTGATTCACTTTGTGAAGGACCGTAAGGGGCATGACCGGCGATATGCTATTGATCCCGCGAAAATCCACCGTGAACTCGGTTGGCTGCCAGAAACAAAGTTTGCTGACGGAATTCAGAAGACCATCCAGTGGTACTTAGATAATGAAGAATGGTGGCAGCCGATTGTTAATGGCGACTACGTAAAATACTATGATAGGATGTATGGGAGCCGGGGTAGTTGTTAGCGGGTAGCTATTAACAGATGGCTATTAGCTGATAGATGTTAGCGCGGGGGATACGAAATTTTAGGGTTTTGATTTAATTAAAGAATATCGCAGATAGATTCTTAAGGGGGAAAAATAATTTGTACTGGAGTAGATGAATGACTTGTCGTAATTTTAAAGATTACACTGTATGGCAGGAAGCAATGAACTTAGCCTGTAAAATTTATGAACTCATCAGAAAATTACCTAACGAAGAAAGATTTGCTCTTTGTGATCAAATGAGACGAGCAGCTGTTTCGGTGCCATCTAATATTGCAGAAGGCAAAGGAAGAGGAAGCGATAAAGAGTTTATTCGTTTTCTAAATATTGCAAAGGGGTCGACTGTTGAGCTAGAAACACAATTGCTACTATGTGAACGGTTTGATTATCTTACTAATAAGGATATCAAAGAGGCTATAGAATCCTGTCATTATGTAGTAAAAATGATTAACAGGATTAATTATAATTGACATAAGTTCAGGAAGAGATAGACTGAAATATACCGGAACATGAAAATTGTTATCGGCTACCTGCTATAGACTACTCGCTACAGACTACCCGCTAATTAAAATAATACTAAGGAGTGAACGTCTTGAAAGTATTTGTAACCGGTGTCAATGGCCAGCTTGGGCATGACGTAATGAACGAGTTGGCAGGCCGTCATATTGAGGCGGTGGGCTGTGGCACCTCTCCTGTTTATAAGGGAATTCGGAATGGTTCACCTGTTGAGAAAATGCCCTATATTCAGCTTGATATAACAAAAAAAGATCAGGTAAATGAGGCTATGGAAAAGGTCCATCCTGATGCGGTCATTCATTGTGCCGCATGGACTGCTGTGGATGCAGCAGAAGAGCCTGAAAATATTGCGAAAGTCCGTGCCGTCAATGTCGACGGCACTCGCTTTATTGCCGAAGTTTGTAAAAAGCTTGGGGCTAAGATGCTCTATATCAGTACCGATTATGTTTTTAATGGCAAAGGAACCACTCCATGGGACCCTGACTGTAAAGAATATGATCCGCTCAATGTGTATGGCCAGAGTAAGCTTGACGGAGAATTCACGGTATCTTCCCTGTTGGATAAGTACTTTATCGTCCGTATTGCCTGGGTCTTTGGCCTTAATGGAAATAATTTCGTGAAAACCATGCTTAAGGTAGGGAAGACCCATAAAGAGTTGCGTGTTGTCAATGACCAGATTGGAGCACCTACGTATACTTTTGATTTAGCTTGTTTGCTGGTAGATATGATTCAAACGGATAATTATGGCTATTATCACGCAACGAATGAGGGTGGATATATTAGTTGGAATGAATTTGCTAAGGAAATATTTCGACAGGCAAGCTATTCAACCAAGGTAATTCCTGTAACAACGGAAGAGTATGGAATGTCAAAAGCTCGGAGACCATTTAACAGCCGATTGGAGACAAAAAAACTGCAAGATTCTGGGTTTAATAGGCTGCCAAGTTGGAAATCTGCAATAAGCAGATATATTCATGAGCTACACCGTAATACTTGATTTGTCGTGTAATTCTAATAGTTTTATGTAGGTATAATATATTTTGGTGTATATATGAATTTGATGGGTAGTCCATTAGTTTCTGTAATTGTCCCTGTATATAATCGAAAGGCGACAATTTTTAGATGCCTGGATTCAATTTTAAAACAATCATATCGGAATCTTGAGGTCTTAGTAATCGATGATGGAAGCGATGATGGCACTTCCGATATCTGTCGTAGCGTGTCAAAAACGGATGCTTGCATAAAGCTTTTTAGCCAGGATAATCATGGTGTTTCTTTCAGTCGTAATAGAGGCATAGCTGCAGCAACAGGCAAATATGTAGTGTTTATCGATAGCGATGATTATGTTAACACTCAATATGTGGAAGGTCTTGTATGCAGTGCTGAAAGGGAGAGGGTGAATCTTACAATCAGCAAGACAGTACATGATTATATCGATATTAATCATGAGAATCATGAAATTGATTTTCACGAATGTGTAGGCAATATAAAAAAGGATTATGTTAAGCTGCAAAAGTTAAACGACGGTCCAGTGGGGAAACTATATAAGTTGGAAATTATAAAAAAGAATCGCATATGGTTTCCTGAGACTATGAATTTTCAAGAGGACTGTGTTTTCAATATGTTATATTATAATCATATACAAGATTATAGAATTTGTTTACAGAGTGTCTATCATGTTTATCGTATAAAAAATGATTTTAACCTAAGCGCTTCATTATCAAGGGAAACCTTTAATAGCCGTATAGAACACATCCGGTATTTGTCCGAGTTCCTAAAGATGAATACTCCAGATGATTCTGAATTGGCATTTGGAGCTGCAATAATGGGAGCGATTCGTAAAGCAATATTTGTGAAGGATTCATGTAACAACTATCAAGCCTTTTTGGAACGGATACAGACTATAGCTTCTGTCTCAAACTTAAGCTATAGTGCAAACCGATGTAAGACAAAAATGGTTCTTTTTTGTTTTAAATATAAATGTTACTGGCCTATTTATTTATATTACAAAATACGGCTTAGATTTTGAAAGCAAGGATATTTTTAGATGGGAGAGATTAAAATGGGACAAATTAAAGTGGATCATAATGTGGGAAAAATTGATGGACTTTGCGTCATTACTCCTACCCAACATGGTGACGAACGTGGTTATTTTATGGAGACCTACAATGAACATGATATGGAAGAAGCTGGAATTCATGTGAAATTTGTGCAGGATAATCAGTCTATGTCTACCAAGGGAGTGCTTCGGGGCCTTCATTTCCAGAAGCATTTCCCTCAGTGCAAACTCGTTCGGGTTATCCGTGGAAGAGTTTTTGATGTAGCTGTGGATTTGCGTGCGCAGTCTAAAACCTATGGTAAATGGTATGGCGTAGAGCTTACGGAAGAAAACAAGAAACAGTTCCTTATTCCAGAAGGCTTTGCTCATGGATTCCTTGTTCTCTCAGACGTGGCAGAATTCTGTTACAAGGTCAATGATTTTTGGCATCCTGATGATGAAGGGGGACTTGCCTGGAATGATCCTGAAATTGGGATTGATTGGCCCGAAGTTGGAGGAGTATATCCTGGAAATGCGTCAGCCGAAGGTTATACCCTGCAGGATGGTACAAAACTGATGTTAAGTGAAAAAGATCAGAAGTGGCTAGGATTAGATGAGACGTTTTCTTTTAAATAAAAATACCTTTATTTAAAATGTACTGAAGGCTACTTACTCGTCAAATTGCCTTAAGATGTGATAAGAGCTTAAAGAACTTTCATGTTATAAATTTGTTCCATTCGGGTTATATATTTTATCTAATTCTTTATAAGCTTCGTCTGTGGATGCAGGAACCTCCGTAACTTGCGTGCTTGTTTGGGAAACTTTGAATTATAAATCAATGTTAAATTTCTTCTCCACGTTGTGGGAGGCAAATAGCCTTTTTAATTGTAAAGAGGTTCATCAAGTATCGACTGATAAAGTTTATGGTGATTTGCCCCTATCAGCCGCAGCACCTGGGTTTAAGGAGACGGACCAGCTTCGGCCGTCAAGTCCCTACAGCAGTTCAAAAGCTGCCGCTGATTTAGCCGTACTGTCCTATCATCGTACCTATGGGATCCCTGTCACCATCGGCCGCAGTTCCAATAATTATGGCAGGTTTCAGCACCCAGAAAAACTCATCCCCAAAATGATACAGCTTGCCCTCAAGAATAAACCACTTCCCCTATATGGCGATGGCAGTAATGTACGTGATTGGCTTTACGTTCATGATCATTGCCGGGCTATCGATATGATTCTCCAGCATGGACGGGTAGGAGAAATCTATAACGTTGGGGCAGGGGAGGAGCGCAGCAACCTCGAAATTGTTCATCTTATTTGTCGAATCTTGAATAAGCCAGAGAGTTTGATTCAGTTTGTGGAAGATAGGAAAGGGCACGATGTGCGCTATTCCCTGGATATTTCTAAGATCCGTAATGAATTGGGATGGAGTCCGGAGACAGCATTTGATGTGGGGATGGCAAAGACGATTCAGTGGTATGAGGAAGAGTATGGAGAAAATTCCCTTTAGATTATAAAGATAAGCCCTGGAGATTATGATTTCAGGGCTTATCTTTACGCCTTGAGATGCTTCTAATGAAAACACGTCAGCACTCCGAGTAACTTGACCTTAATATAGATAGGTCAAAGATATTTCACCAGAAGATTCAGCTTAATAAGTGCTAGCTAATACATTTTCCTCTGAGGGTATACCAGAAATCATTTCTATAATTTAAGGCTGGATGCAGCGACGTTGCTCTTAATAAAAGGTCTTACAAGATAAATACATCATTTTATTAGGATGGTTTACAGCATTGTTTTTATATCTTTTGACTGATATGGTTTATATTATTGTTGAACTATATGCAAATGAAGGCTATACTATATCTAGTAGTGTGGAACAGATGTTTATAAAACTTGCTACGATATCTAGTAAAGACACTTCTTCGGACAATGGAGCAGTGGTTTTCTTAAAAGTAATATTTAAACTATTGCAAGGTGATAAAATGAAGAATGTAATCGCTGTAGTATGGGATTTTGATAAGACCTTAATCGATGGGTATATGCAAGATCCGCTTTTTGAAGAGTATCATATTAACAGTGCTCAATTCTGGGTAGAAGTGAACGCACTTCCGGAAAAGTATAAGAAATTAGGCGTTGAAGTAAACAAGGATACGGTTTATTTAAATTACTTAATTCAATATGCCCACGAACATGACCTATCTGATCTAAATAATGAAAAGCTCAAAGGGTACGGAAAGAAATTAAATTTTTATCCTGGAGCCATTGAACTTATTCGCTATCTTAATAATGATATTTTAAAGAATCACTCCGATTTGGATAAAGAGCATCCAAAACAGTATAGCGAATATGGCATTAAAGTTGAAAACTATGTTGTTAGTACTGGTATCAAAAAGATTATTGAGGGGTCGGAATTAGCTCCCCTCCTGGAACACTACTGGGGCTGCGAACTAATTGATAGTGATATGATTGATAAAAATGCAGGACAGAGCATGATTGCAGATGTTGGCTACACAATTGATAATACAACAAAAACAAGGGCTTTATTTGAAATTAATAAGGGAATCCCGCAAGATCCGGACTTAGAAGTAAATGCTAAGATTCCCGAAGATATGCGGCGTGTTAAGTTTAAGAATATGATTTATATAGCTGATGGTCCTAGTGATATACCAGCGTTCTCGCTGATTAATAAAAATGGGGGATCGACTTTTGCGATTTATCCCAAAGGAAACCAGAAAGCATTTCAGCAAGTAGAGCAATTACGTGAGGATGGGCGCATTAATATGTTTGCCGAAGCCGACTACAGAGAGAGAACGACAGCATACATGTGGATTACCAATAAAGTGCTTGAAATTGCCAATCGTATTTGCAATGAGGAACGGGCAAAGCTAGAAAATGCTGTATCGAAGGGACCCAAGCATTTAGTGTAGGAAAGAATGGAGAACAAGGAGGAATAAGAAAAACTATGGAAGATGAGGTTAAAGAAAATCTTATAAAAATTAGAGACGATTTAGAACCTATATCCTTTACTTACGATAAAGATGGTAATTATTTCAAAACGTTGAAAGAAATTATCTGAGGAACAAAAAATGATGAAGAGAAGAATTGTGGTTCTTTGTCAAATTTTGGGGTGCTAAAGTGTCTATGCACTCCTGGAGAGGACATGCACGGAAGATAGTGCGTATCCTTTTTCGTTGCGTGTGTTAATGTACAAAATCCTATTACGAAAGCGCTCAAAATTGCGCAGACCAAATGAAGTCCGTTTTAACACCTTGATTTTATTGCTGCAGCCTTCAGTAAAGCCGTTGGAGTAAGGATATATAAGGGCTCTCCTAATCTCTTCGTACCAATAGGTAAAGGACTTAACCAGAGCGTTCATTTCCGGTAAATCAGCGCTTTTTAGTAGGTCTATCCATGCTGAAAGTGCCCATGTTAGAGCCCATTTAATTTAACCAAATAGAGCCCATTAGAAAAAATCAATTTGGGCTCAATAGAAAAAGCCATTTCATAATCTTCCATTTCCTTCTACATAGAACCAAAAATGAAAAGAGCTGCTAACGGAAAGACTGGTACTTTTCTTTGGCGGCTCTTTTTAAAATGCTATGCATACATCTATCATAAAATGGAATTTAAAAATGGCATTCAGTAGGGTATAATGGGAAAAAGAATTCTAAAGCTAGCTTTAGGCCACTTTTATTTTTGGGAGCGATTTTTTTGAACAAAGAAGCGATACAAGCACCGCTCATCAGTCTCCTTGTACCTATCTACAATGTAGCGTCCTATGTAGATCGATGCGTTGGGTCCCTTGTGAACCAAACTTATTCCAATCTAGAAATCCTGCTCGTCGACGATGGTTCTACAGATGGCAGTGGGGCGCTCTGTGATGAGTGGGTAAAAAAGGATTCTCGCATCCATGTCGTCCATAAGGAAAATGGGGGCCTTTCTGATGCGAGAAACGCAGGAATCAAACGCGCTGCAGGCGCTTATCTTGCTTTTATCGACGGGGATGACTATATTGCCCCTGAGTACTGCGAAAAACTTTATCAGGCCCTTGCCGCGCATGATGCCGATATTTCCCTCTGTAATATTTGTTATGAATGGGCAGATGGACGCAGGAAAGACTATGAACCGCCCCATGGAACGCGGGAAGGTGTATGTACGGTTAAAGAGGTTCTACAAGTCCTTCATGGTGTGGGAGACCTTACTTTATGCGTTGCCTGGAACAAGCTTTATAAGCGAATCATTTTTACAGGGAATCCACCGCTTTTTTTCCCCAAGGGACGTTATTATGAGGATGAATTTTTAAATTACAAGCTCCTTAATAGGGCTAGTCGCATTTCAGTCATCCCTGATGCGCTCTACTTTTACTTTCAGCGGGATAACAGCATCATTCATCAGTACACAGATAAGCATTTTACGGACCTATGTTGCTGCATTGAGGATAGTCTCACCTGGTATCCGGATGACGAGGAAAAAAGACAGTGGAAACTGCGTCATTCGCTGAAACTTTGTTTTACGCTCTATAAAAAGTGTCACGATGATCTGCACTTTAGAAACCGGACTAGTGAAGTGAAAGGGCTTGTTTTCCGTATCATGAAGGAGCTTAAGATTACGTATCTAACGAAAAGGGAACTTGTGAAGGTCTTCCTGATCCTCGTTGGTGGCTATGGCGCGCTTTATCAAGTAAAGTGCCGCTTAAAGGCATCTCTATAACATTACCCAAAGGAAAAGAGCTGCGTAACGGAAATCTCAGGACTTCCGTTAGGCAGCTCTTTTGTTATGATCTTTTGTGGGTGAGCAGATTGGTGAATTTTTGGATGACAAGGTGGGTCATGTCATCTTTAAAAAGAAGGAGCAGAAGGAAATAGGACGCGCCGCCGAGGAGGACGAGGAGGGCCGTATGAACGAGACTTGGGGAGAGGCTTCCTGCGGCAAAGGTGACAAGGCCAAACATGATGAGACTTGCGAATAGGTGGGTGCGGGACCCGAGAAGAATATCCCGCAGGGGAAGGGCGCACCGGACGAGGTAGAACTGGACACCCATGACGATGAGTTCCGTAAGGACCGAAGCGGCTGCGGCACCTGCTGCCATGGCGTAGGGAATGAAGAGCAGGTTCAATATAAAGTTACAGACCGCACCGACGAGGACGCTTTTTGTGAGGATGGCCTGTTTGTTGGTCGGGACAAGGTACTGGTTTCCCGTGACGTTACTGAGACCAATTGCGATGACAATGAGGCTTAAGATGCGGACGAGGGGAATGACAGGAAGATAGTTGGGCCCAAAGAACCAGGGCACGAAATTAGGGGCGACGGCCATGAGACCAAAGCAGATGGGGAAGGAGAGGAGGGAAACGAACTGGTAGGAAAGTTTCATCCCTTGGATGACCTTCTCATGGTCCTTGCGGGCAAAGGCATAGGCCATGCGGGGAATCATGACGGGAATGAGACTTGTCACAATGGTGAGGGTGATGCGCACCGTCTTTTCGGCTTGTTCGTAGTAGCCGTTTTGCAGGGTCGATGCGGCGGCAAGACCAATCATGGTACGGTCCATGAGGGTATAGAGATTGACAGCAATTTGGGGGATGAAAAGGGCGATGAGGGGCGACAGGTGACGGACTATGTGCAGTTCTTCTTTCGGGACGCGGACGAGATAGCGGGGAAGGAAGAACCAAAGGGACAGGTTGGTTACAAGGGAGAGCCCTGCTAGAAGGCCGATGTAAAGGCCCAGGTCCTCGGGAGAATGGATGAAAAGAAAGAAGGACGCTACGGTGATGAAGCGGAGCAGGACGTTTCGGGCTGCAATCTTACCAAATTCCTCGAGCCCCTGAAAAAACCAGGTGATATCAAAAAACGTAGCGGCGATGTTGAGGCCTTGGAGCATGAAGATGGCTCTGTGGTACATGCGGGGGACGACAAAGGTGCTGTAAGCTGTAAGAGACAGGAGCATGAGAACAAGCCGCAGGAGCGTCAGCTCAAAAAACGTCTTGCTGCGGCCCTTGGGGTCGTCCTGCCTGTAGGCAATCTCGCGCTGTCCATAAAGTCCGATGCCTAGGGATGCGAAAAGGGAAAAGTAGGAAACAATGGAACTTGAAAAACTCGCAAGACCAATGCTTTCCGGACCCAGGACGCGGGCTAGGTAAGGAATCGTAATGAAAGGTGTCAGGACCACCAGGATCTGGTAGGAAAGATTATAAAAATAGTTTTTCATAAGGCTTTTTTTCATCGATAAAGAATCCTTTGACGTAGTGTAGGTTCATTATACTATGAAAGGAAGGAGAGAGGGGGAATTTGTGGAGGATTATTTTACTCGGCGAACAAATCGCGCCGATTTTCTGCACGAAGTGCCTTCATTGCTTTTGAAAAGATTTATGAGATGGCAATAAAGGCATGTCGCATCGTAATTAGGATACGTACCACAATTCCATTTTAAAGACGCCCGAAAAAATGGAGCCCTTGGGCGGGCCGCTTTTAGGAATTTTTTCGGATTGCAGAAGAAACATGATTCGCCTAAGTCTCATATCGGCCCATCTGTGTTGTCAAAAAGACGCAGGCTTCCTAGCAGCACGGAAATGCGCGTGCGGCGTCGTCAGCCTGCACTTTTTTCCTAGCATCTAAACCAATCTGAGCCCCATTCGAATCATGTAAATAGAAGAAAGACCAGAACGCCGGCGCCAAACCGTCTCCCTTCGGTCGTGTGCGCCGAATTGATTTTTCGATAACACGGTCCGTGAGCCGAATCGCGTTGGCAGCGTCTTGCGATTAGCGGTTTTGGCCCATCGAAAGCGGAACGGCTTTCGCCGTCACTAAGGCAAAAGACCGTAACGTGGGCCCTGAACCGAACGTAGACACGAATTCGGTTCAGGGCTTTCTTAAGATACATTTCTCATGGTAGTTAGTATGGTTTGAATTAGTTGGGACGTTTACCCGGGAGAATCTTAAGCAATACAACTCATCATACTATTACTCTGTTGAAATCAAGCAACGAACTCTATATTTCAGCACTGCCTGCCTTCGTGTTTTGCCTCTGATCTCGATTTCTTCGAAATCGATCCGCCCCACCAGGGCGGGGGACCGAAACCGGGAAATTTCAACAAGTTTATCATCATTAGAGTTTCCCGGTTTTGGTGGTGGATGAGGAACGGCAGTGACGTCTCCATACGAACGGCAGTGAGGCAGATTCGCCCGGAGTTTCGAAGATCGCTTTTGAAGCGGAGCGAAAGTCCGAGAAACATGTGTGAGGGCGAGTTTCATTCGGACCCGTTCCCCCGTAAGGAGGCGGTTTGGGTCCGGCGTTTTCTCTTTGTTCTCTGGTCTTTTTTCGTTTACTTAGTATGTGGAAATAGGGAAAAGACTAAAATGGGACGATTTCAGTACAAGATAGGGATCATGATTTTCGATTTTTTCATTGACAGGTTTGGACTGCCTAACTATAATAAAATGCGAATGCGAACTGTTTGCAAGTTAGGAGCTGAATCAATTGAGGAAATGGATCGTTTTATTTTTGATGGCATTTTGTTTTTTAGGTAGGGCAGAGGCAGCGGGACATATTGAAGGAGTCTCCTATGGTGTCAATCAGGAAGGCCAGCTGCGGGTTGTCATTGAATCGGATCAGGCACTTCCATATAAGACCAAGATTTTAGAGGGGGAGGCCCATATTTTTGTTAAGGGAACGCTGGACCCATCCATTGTCCCTATTTATCATCCTCGTGAATCCACCCATGTGAAAACGGTTCGTTTGCAAAAGACACCAAAGGGCACGCTGATTCATATCCATACGGATGAAAATCCGACGCGCGCTGATTTCAAGGTTTTTGCTTTGAAGGCTGATCCTGCTACAAAACGACCTTACCGCATCGTCATTGATGTCGCCCCTGTATTTGAGCGAGGATATCGTGTGGGAGGCGGCCTTAAGGGCAAACGCATCACCCTTGATCCTGGTCATGGCGGTTCGGACCCTGGTACCCATGGGCTTGAAAGCGGGCTCAAGGAAAAGGAAGTAACTTTGCCGCTTGCCCTGCGTGTCAAGAAGCTCCTTGAACAAAAGGGGGCGGTCGTTTATCTGACACGGTATAGTGACCGGGATGTCTATGGCCCAACTGCAACAGATCAGCAAGAGCTCCAGGCAAGGGTGGATGTAGCTGAAAAGTCCGGATCTGACCTATTTTTGAGCATCCACTGCAATGCAAGTACGGATCGAAGCGTCGGTGGTTATTCTACGTATTACACGCCAAAGACCCCGTATGACAAGAAGCTGGCAGATGCGCTCCAAAAGGAGCTCATGCAGACGGCCGATGTGACCGACCGCGGCATTTTTGATTCAAGGCTCTATGTCAACCGCAAGTCGACGATGCCAAGTGCGCTCGTAGAGTGTCTTTTTATGACAAATGCAAGAGAAGAACAAATGCTTTTGAGCGATGCGTTCCTTGATAAGATTGCAGAAGCAATCGCTAGGGGAATTGAACAGTTTGAGGGGTGAAGGGCACGCTGTTCTGGAGAATCGGAGCGATTTTTGCTCCGAGTAAAAAAGGACGGGGGAGCGGAGCGCAAGTCCGAGAAACATGTGTGAGGGCGAATGAAGTCCCGCCCCCTCCCGTAGGGCGGTTTGGGGCGGTGCGCTACGGTTTTTTGCCTTCCCGTTTTTCCCCTCCCAAATCCACCATGAAGATGGTCCTATGTCAAGTTTGAGTACAAGTTAAATTGAGGTTTCTATCAATCAGTTATCCAGCAATCAAAGCTGCCTTTTTCTTGTAGTTTGCATATAATTTTTCATAGTCATTGGGTGACATATAGTTACAGTGACTGTGAATTCGAACGGTATTATAAAACGTGTTAATGTATTCAAACACCAGCATATAGGCTTGTTGATAATTTTCAATCTTAAATCGATTCAGCCATTCTCGCTTAATCAAGGCATGGAATGATTCTATGCAGGCATTATCCCATGGATAGCCTTTCTTCGAATAGCTGCGGCACATCTGTGCGGTTTCCTTGATATAGGATTGCGAAAGATATTGACAACCGCGGTCAGTGTGGATTACTACCAGACGGCCTGGATTCCTGGTTTGCTTTGCCATTTGAATCATCCTAATAATGCCAGATGCATCCAACTTCCGGGATAAATTCCAGGTAATGATTTTTCGAGAAAACAAATCCATGATACTGGCCAGATACACAAATCCTTCAGTGGTCCAAATATAAGTAATATCGCTGCACCAGATCGTGTCTGGTCTTGGCGGATTAAATTGTTCTTGCAGAATATTAACCAATATGGCATCCAAACAACTACTCTGGGTCGTAACGGTATAATGCTTGACCCAACAAGCACGAATCCCCATTTGCCGCATGTAAAGGCCCACTGTCCTTTCGGAAATACATTCACCTTTCTGTTGAAGCAATTTAGTAATTTTAGGTGCTCCATAGATTTGCTTTGAATCTTCGTAAATGGTTTGAATCTGTTTTTTTACCTCCTTACGGTGCGTAGCTTGTTTGGATAATTTGCGATGACTCCATCCATAGTAACCTGATGTAGAAACGCCCAGTTCTGCCAGCACTCCAGATACCGAAAAATGGCGTTTCCCCTGATGGGCTTTTTCGGCTGCCTGTTTGACGCTATGGTAAATGGCAGGGATTATTTGTCTAGAATGCTGATAGCTTTTTTTAAGACATCGATGGCATCCTTGGCATCTCGTAATTCACGTTTCAAACGAGCGATTTCCTTGGCTTCATCAGATGCATAGTTTCCGGATCCGCGATATGGCATTTCCCCATTATCCCGTAATTGCTTTTGCCATCGGGACAGTGTCTGTTGGGAAATTCCTAAATTATGGGCACACCCAATCAGTCCTAAATCACGATGATCATGGTAATATTGGACAGCATCCACTTTGAATTGTTTGTTGAACTTCGTCATACTAAGGCCCCCTATATATACTTTTATTGTATCACTTTATGGAAAACCTCAGTTTGACTTGTCCTATTTATATGCTAGCACCA
>NZ_AULA01000034.1 GCF_000425045.1 Acidaminococcus intestini DSM 21505
TCAACTTGGTCGGATTTATTCAGGAATACAACGATGGCAGGTACGCCAACCTGACGGGCAAGCAGGATGTGTTCGCGGGTCTGGGGCATCGGGCCGTCAGCTGCGGAAACAACGAGGATAGCGCCGTCCATCTGAGCAGCACCGGTGATCATGTTCTTGACATAGTCGGCGTGGCCCGGGCAGTCAACGTGAGCATAATGTCTCTTAGCGGTTTCGTATTCAACGTGAGAGGTGTTGATGGTGATTCCGCGTTCTCTTTCTTCCGGAGCCTTATCGATCATGTTGTAGTCCATGAACTGGGCGCCGCCCTTTTCAGCCAGCACTTTGGTGATGGCAGCGGTCAGGGTCGTCTTGCCATGGTCAACGTGACCAATGGTACCAATGTTGACATGGGGTTTTGTTCTTTCAAATTTCTCTTTAGCCATTTGATTACCTCCCAACGCTATGCTTGGTTTTTGAAAAGATTTTAAAAGAGCCCCGCTAGAAACGGGGCTGACTAAACTATGGTAGCGGCGCACGGATTTGAACCGCGGACAGGCCGGGTATGAACCGACTGCTCTAGCCAACTGAGCTACGCCGCCATGAGTGGAGCTGATGACCAGAATCGGACTGGTGACCTTATCCTTACCAAGGATACGCTCTACCGACTGAGCTACATCAGCATATGGTTGCGGGGGCTGGACTTGAACCAACGACCTTCGGGTTATGAGCCCGACGAGCTACCAACTGCTCCACCCCGCGATATTGGTGGAGGGAGAAGGATTCGAACCTTCGAAGCCAGAGGCGGCAGATTTACAGTCTGCTCCCTTTAACCACTCGGGAATCCCTCCACGGATTGTCATTACGAATAAATTGGAGCTGGCAAAAGGAATTGAACCCTCAACCTACTGATTACAAGTCAGTTGCTCTACCTATTGAGCTATGCCAGCCTCTGAATCCGTAACGTAGAGAATTATACCGGATGAAGAAGGAAATGTCAAGCCGCTTTTAAAAAATTCGTTTCTTTTTTTACAAACCTTTTAAAACTGGCATCCCATCTGGTTTTAACGGCAATCGATCCATACCTTTTCTCAGCAGTAGAAATACCAAAGGGTAAAGAGGGCAAGCAAAATGCGGTAGACGGCAAAGGATTTAAGTGTCGACCGGTTCAGGAACCCAATGAACCAAAGGATGGAAAAATAGGCAACTGCAAAAGCCACGGCAAATCCCAGGCCAAGGACGGCAAAATCGCCGCTGGAAAGGGCCGAAAGATTTTTCAGGAGTTCATAGAGGCAGGCTGCCACCATGATTGGAAGGGCCATGATAAAGGTGAAATCCGCCCCGGCTTTGCGGCTGACCCCTACTAACAAGGCCCCACCAATAGTAGAACCGCTGCGCGAAAAGCCCGGCCAAAGGGAAAGGAACTGATAGAAACCAATATAAAGCGCCTGCTTCAAGGAAATATGGTCCACATCCTGGACCAGTTCGGCCTCATGACCGCGGATCTTTCGCTCCGCAGCCATCATCAGGAGGGCCCCTAAAACAAGGCCAATGGCAACCGTAAAGGGAGAAAAGAGATATTTTTTGATAAAGGAATGGACGAGGAGAGCGAACGCCATGGTAGGGATGCACCCTGCAAGAACATGATAGGCACTCAGCCCTTTTCCCAGCTGCCAACCTTCTTTGGTGAAGAAACGGGCAAAACGTCCGCGATAAAGGACGAGGACAGAAAGGATGGCCCCTAACTGGATGACAACATCAAAGATCTTGGCCAGATTGCCATCAAAACCGATCATGTGTCCTACAATGATCATATGCCCCGTTGATGAAACAGGGAGAAATTCCGTAAGACCTTCCACAATCCCAAGAATCAGGGCACTTAGCATATCGCTCATGATTTTTCCTCCAAAAAGTTAATTCTTATCGTGCAATGTTGCCATTATACCCCTTTCCCCCGGTGAAAGAAAGAGCCAAACTTTAAACTTTCTCAAAACATTATGAGGGCCTCCACAGCCTTTTTTTCATCCCTTTCAAGCATGAAAAAAAGAGCTGCCAACATGCACTGCAGCTCTTTTCATTGAGGTCAATCCCCAAAGGAAATCCCAAGGTTCCTCCCTGCCCTGATAAGATCCGAATCAAGCGGTACCTGATGAGGTTTTCCCGCTACTTCTTCTATTGGGATGCGGACAATCTCCCCACTGGACAGGGCAACCATCACATTATAGGCCCCGGCAAGGCAGGCTTCCACGGCAGCCGAGCCATAACGAGTCGACAGGACACGGTCAAAGGCAGTCGGCGAACCGCCGCGCTGGAGATAGCCCAAGATTGTACAGCGAGCTTCGATACCCGTCTTCGCCTCGATTTCGTCGGCAAGTTTATTGCCCACGCCGCCCAGGCGCACCTGTTCAAAGCTATTTTTCACGAGACGGGCGACCGTCATCTTACCGCCCACTGGTTTGGACCCTTCGGCAACAACAATGATACTAAATTGCTTTCCTTGAGCCTGACGGGCCTTGACCTTCTCAATGACAGACTCGATCCGGTAGGGGATTTCCGGGATCAAGATTACATCCGCTCCGCCGGCAAGGCCGGAATGAAGGGCAATCCACCCCGCATAGCGCCCCATGACTTCAAGGACCATGACGCGGTGATGGGATTCTGCCGTGGTATGAAGGCGGTCCAATGCCTCTGTAGCCATCGCCATCGCTGTGTCAAAACCAAAGGTTCGCTCCGTCCCCGGCAGGTCATTATCAATGGTCTTGGGAACGCCGACGACATTGACCCCGCAGAAACGGTGCAGGTCATAGCCAATCTTGAGGCTTCCATCGCCGCCAATGACAATGAGGCACTCGATGCCATGGGCGTTAAGGTTTCTTACGACATCATCGCGCCGATCCTCATAAATGACATTGCCTGCTGCATCTTCACCAGCCGCATAATGGAAGGGATTATCCCTGTTTGTTGTACCAAGTACCGTCCCGCCGCGCGGCAGGATACCCGATACATCCGCCATGGACATTTTTTTCATATCATCCTGGATAAGCCCATGGAAGCCGTTGCGAATGCCATAGATCTCATAGCCATGGGTCACGGCCGTCTTCACGACGGCACGGATGACGGCATTGAGGCCAGGGCAGTCACCGCCTCCCGTAAGGACTGCCAGGGTTCCTCTTTTTTCTGCCATAAGGAGCCCCTCTTATTCTACCGTCCAGAGGGTGTAGTCAGCCGCGCTGATACGGATGGATTCGGTCCCGTCAAATTTATCATAGCAAAGGAGCCCATCCTTCACATATCCCGGCCAAGCAATGACCACTGTAAAGGCGCGCCCCAGTTCATCGAGGACGCTCTTGGGATCGATATTGAAGACAGGGATAAAAAGGGTCTGAATTCGATCCAACATGACCACATCGCCATGATGGCTAAGAAGTTCATTTTTCAGGACTTCCGGCGCGTTGACGCGTCTTTCACTGGGAAGAAGCTTCAGGAAATCTTCCGTAATAAGCAGACGGGTATCAATATAATCCCACCCCTTTGTTTCGGCTGCTTCACGCAGGACCTTGCTCTTACCGCTGCCCGGTTTGCCCGTCACAACAAGGACCTTGATTTCTTTTTCTGTCAGGCCTTCTACTTCTTTCAGGAATTCATCAAATTGACTCATGCGAATCGCCCTCCTTATAAAATGGTGCACCCATTGCTTTTTATTCTCTTGCCATCTTATTTCGCCGATATGCCAGCGTTTTCCTTTAAAGTGGTGCGGAAATTCTCTTTTTTCTGCCTTTGCTGTCCATATTGTATCATATGGTTCAATCTCTTTCAGCCACCTGTTTCCTTATTTGTGGAGCAGGTGCTCCTTGGCGGCCATGAGGAGGAGCCCCTTGTTGAGCGTGGCAAGGTCGAGTTCATTTTCCCTTGTGGAAAGGAACTTCTCCAATTTGCGTTTTACCCGCTGGAGCGCGTTGTCGATGGACTTTGTACTGCGTTCCATCTCGCTGGCAATCTCCTGATAACTTTTGTTGTCAAGATATGCGCACAAGGTTTCCCACTCCATGGCGCTCAGCATGGCTAAGACGTTCTTTTCAATATCCTTGAAAGCCTCCTGGTCTACGATGAGGTTTTCCGGGTCAACGCTGCGGCTGCCACCAAGCATATCCATCAAGGTCCGTTCCTTGCCGTCATCATAAAAAGGCTTATCGAGTGAAACGTAGGAATTAAGCGGCCGGTGCTTCTGCCGATTGGCCCCCTTGATGGCAGAAATGATCTGTCGGTTGATGCACAGCTCGGCAAACACCTTAAAGGACGCCTTTTGGTCAAAGCGATAATCGCGGATGGCTTTAAATAGGCCAATCATCCCTTCCTGGACGATATCATCCCGCTCCGCACCAGCCATATAGTAAAGGGACGTCTTTTTTTTCACCAGTTCCTTATAGCGAGCAAGCAGGATATCCTGGGCTTTCCCGTCCCCTTCCTCCTGGATCCTTTTTAAAAGGACCTCATCGGAAGGGCTCACTGCAGCCGGTTCCTTGGCCATCCCATCGCCTCCTTACACCTTGCGGGCACTGATGATGCGCTGCCTTGTAATTTCATATAAGAGGATGCCGCCTGCAACGGAAGCATTGAGGGACTGGACCTGTCCCAGCATGGGGATGCGGACAAGAAAATCACAGTTTTCCTTCACAAGACGCCCTACGCCTTTGCCCTCGGCACCGACAACAAGGACCAAAGGTCCGGTCAGATCGGCATCGAAATAAAGGTCCTTGCCATCCATATCAGCACCAACAATCCAAAATCCGCGCTTTTTCAGGTCTTTCATGGTCCGGACAAGATTGGTCACGGAAACGACGGGTTCATGTTCCAAGGCACCGGCTGAAATCTTTGCCACAACCGCCCCCAAAGGAGCACTTCGACGCTGGGGAACAATGACAGCATCGACACCGGCGGCATTGGCCGAGCGGATAAGGGCACCAATGTTCTGAGGATCCTGCAGTTCATCGAGAAGGAGCAAAAAAGGGACTTTTCCCTTTTGGGCCACCCCTTCCAGGACCTCATCAAGATCCCGAAATGCGACAGCAGAGCCAACGGCCACGACGCCTTGATGACGCACGTCAGGGCTTAAGCGGTCCAGGCGCTCCTTATTGACGCGTTCCACCGCCACATGGCGCTTGACACAGAGGGAAAGGATTTCTTCGAAGCTTCCCCCATGGCCGCTTTCAAGGACCAGGACTTTTTGAATGGGCCGCGTGCCGCGCAGGGCTTCCCTGACGGCATTGCGGCCAGCAATGATATCGGACATAACGGCTCCTTTGTTTTCCTAGGAAAACAAAGGAGCTGAAATCATTGTCATCATGGTTTCAGCTCCTTCTTACTTCTTACAGACCGAAAGGATTACTTGCTGGACGCAGCAATCTTTTCAGCAAATTCATAGCCAAACTTTTCAGCAGCCTTGATTTCTTCCGGCAGGGGGCGCCACTTGCAGGTATAGCCAGGCAGAAGCTCCATCCCGCTTGCCGTGATCGCGTCTTCCAGTTCCTTTTCCGCACCGCCGGCCCAGCCATAGGTTCCAAAAGCAGCAGCCTTCTTATCCGTCAGCTTCATGCCTTTGAGGTACATCATGAAAGCACCCATGGTCGGCATCATCACGCAGTTCTGCGTCGGAGAACCAACAAGGATAGCCTTTGCCGTCAGGACATCGCTCATGATGGCGGCTTTCTGCTCGCTCGTATAGCGGTACAGTTTAACACGCATCCCCTGGGCTTGGATGCCATCCATGATGGCCGTTGCCATGGCAGCCGTGCCGCCCCACATGGTGTCATAGACAATGATGATGCGGTCAAGGGCCTTCCCAAGGCTCCAGTCTTCATAAAGCTTCAGGATCTCTTCGATATGGCTGCGCCAAATGCTGCCGTGGCAGGAGCAGATCATGCGAAGCTTGAGACCCCGCACGGCCTTTACCGCGTTCGGGATGAGTTTCCGGAACGGGGTCAGGATGTTGGCATAGTAGCGCTGCGCTTCATAGAACATGTTCTCGACTTCCGTCTCGTCATCAAAGCGCTTGGAGCAGCAGTAATGCTGACCGAAAGCATCGCTGGAAAAGAGGATTTCTTCTTCCGGGCAGTAGGTCACCATGGAATCAGGCCAGTGGACCATGGGGATGGGAACAAAGGTCAGGCTCCGTTTCCCAAGGCTGATGCTTTCCCCCTTCTTCACGATCTGGCAGTTGAAGATATCGCCGTAGTGTTCCTTTAGTTCCGTGGCGCCCTGAGGCGTAATGAGGAACGTGGCATTCGGGCATTTCTGGGCAAGCAGCGGAAGTGAGCCGGAGTGGTCCGGTTCCACATGGTTTACGACAATGTAATCGACCTTCTGGGGATCGACGACTTCACTGATCTTATAAAGCTGGCGTTCTGCAAAAGGGGCCTTGACGCCGTCGATGAGGCAAACTTTCTCATCCATGATAAGGAACGAGTTATAGGTAACGCCCCGTGGTGTCGCAAAGCCGTGGAAATCAGAGCAGGTCCAATCGCGGATGCCCACATCAAAAATATCTTTGGAAATTTCTTCCGGTTTCATGGTTTACACCCCTCCGTATCGGTTAGTTATATCTATATCTAAGTTATTATACTATGACTTTCCCATAAAAACAATTTCAGGGAATAAAATTTTATCGGCCATGATGCCCTTTCATAAGAAAAAGGAAGAAGAAAGCTCGTAAGGCTCCCTTCTCCCCTTTTTAGTGCCCCATCAGGCCGTTTCCTTCAGATGGGCAAAATAACGTTTTGTTTCAGCCACGACAGCACCGGACAGTCCCAGGAGGGCAATCAAGTTTGGAATCGCCATGAGACCATTTACGATGTCAGCCAAGATCCAGATGGCTTCCAGCTTCAAGAAAGCGCCGAGGCCAATGAGGATGATGAAAATAATGCGATAAGGCATGATGCCCTTGACGCCAAATAGGTATTCAACGCAGCGTTCACCATAGTAGTTCCATCCCAAGATGGTGGTAAACGCGAACAGGACCAAGCCGACCATCAGGAGATAGCCACCCATCTGCGGATAGGCCTTGAGGAAGGTTGCGTTGGTAAGGGCCGCACCGTTAAGGTCCCCAGTCCAGAGCCCGCCAATGACAATCGTAAGTCCTGTCATGGTGCAGATGATGATGGTATCGATAAAGGTTCCCGTCATGGAAATCAGCCCCTGTTCAGCCGGCCAGTCCGTCTTAGCGGCAGCCGCAACGATCGGTGCGGACCCAAGACCCGATTCATTGGAAAAGACGCCGCGGGCAATCCCATTTCTCATGGCAAAGAGCACAGTGGCTCCGAGGAACCCGCCTTGGGCAGCCGTCGGCGTAAAAGCATCACGGAAGATTTCCCCGATGGCCATGGGAATCAGGTCATGGAACATAACCAGGATGCCTATGGTAGACAGCATGTAAAGGATGGCCATGGCCGGTACAATCCGGCTTGCAGCGGCAGCAATGCTCTGCAGTCCGCCCAAGGTTACAGCAGCAACAGCGATGGTCAGGATGGCCGCTGTGCCAGCAACAGGAATCCCCGCGTTGAGCTGGGTAATGTCAACGATGGAATTCACCTGGGCAAAGGTCCCGATACCAAAGTAAGCAACAAGGATTCCAAAGAAAGCGAAGGCTATGGCAAGGGGTTTGTACTTTTTCCCCAGACCCAGCTCAATGTAGTACATCGGGCCGCCAGAAATCTGACCTTTGGCGTCGACCGTGCGGTATTTGACAGCAAGGACACCTTCCGCGTATTTTGTTGCCATACCAAAGAAGGCGGCAATCCACATCCAGAAGATGGCTCCCGGACCGCCTGCTTTAACAGCTGTCGCGACACCGACGATATTCCCCGTACCAACGGTGGCTGCAAGGGCTGTACACAGGGCCTTGAAACTGTCAATGTCACCTTCGCCGGCGTTTTCCGCCTTGAAGATGAGTTGCAGGGCCTTGGGCAGGCGGGAAACCTGCAGGAAGCCCAGCCGCAAGGTGAGGAAAATCCCCGTCCCTACAAGCAGGACCAGGAGCGGCGGTCCCCAGACAAAGCTGTCGATGCTGTTCAAAAGTTCAATGTTCATGACTTCCCCTCCAATAAAATAGATAGATGAGTGCAGCCCCCTCCCTTTTTAGGGGAGAGGTTCGAGAAACGCTTCCTTCGTTTCCTTATGTAAAGTAAGTGCTGCCGTATGATAGGTGACAAGGGTGCTGCGATGTCCCACACTGATCAGCGTTGTCCGGGCAAGGCGGGACAGAAGAAGTTCATACATGGCCTTTTCTGTCTCCTCGTCAAGGGCGGATGTTGATTCATCCATGAAGAGCCAAGCTGGTTCATAAATGAGTGCCCTTACAAAGGCAAGGCGCTGCTGTTCGCCCACGGAAAAGACATGGGTCCAATCGGCTTCCTCGTCAAGGTGGTTGGCCAGATAGCCAATCCGGCAATCCTCCATGAGGGCGCGGATCCTGTCATCAGAGATCTGCCGAGTGCCCGGGTAAACAATAGCTTCCCGAAGCGTTCCCAGCGGCAGATAAGGTCGCTGGGGGATAAACATAAGACGGTCCTGCGGGGCAAGGGTGACCTTTCCCTTGGCAAATGGCCAGATGCCGGCAAGAGCCCTCAGGAAAGTACTCTTGCCGCTGCCGCTCGTGCCGCGGATAAGGATATGGGTGCCTGCTTGAACGGTCATTGTCAGGGGCTTTAGGATTGGCGAGCCGCTTGGAAGATCCACTTCAAACTGATCCAGGACCAACCTTCCTTCGTCCCCTACCATGCGAGTGACCTGGTTCTGTGTCTTTGTCATCCCTGCAGCCTCCAAATGGGTGCGGAAACTCGTCAAGCGGTCCACAACCGCCTGCCATTCGGCAAGCGTTGCATAGGCATCGACAAAATAGGATAGGGAATCCTGCACGCGTCCAAAAGCAGTCGCGACCTGCATCAGGCCGCCCAAGGTCAGTTCCCGTCTCAGATAGCGCGGGATGGCCACCACAAAAGGAAAGATGATGGCAATCTGGGAATACCCCGAATTAAGCCATACCAACTGTTTTTGCTTTTTGACAATCTTCCAAAAATTTTCCAAAAGGACGCGAAACCGTTCCAGAAAAACACTTTTTTCGTGGGGTTCCCCATGGTAGAAAGCTACACTTTCAGCATTTTCCCTAAGACGCATCATACTGAAGCGGAAATCGGCTTCATAGCGTTGCTGAACAAAATTAAGATTCACCAGCCGGTGACCGACCTTATGAATCAAGAAGGTTCCCAGACCCGCATAGCAGATGGCAACCCAAACCATATATCCGGGGATGGAAATCTCTTTTCCTAGGATTGAAACGACAAAAGGTCCTGAAAGGTTCCACAAAATTACAATAAAGGAAAGGAGCGTACAGATGGCTTTCATCAGGCCAATGGCAAGACTGAGGGTCCGTGTCACAAAAAGTGACACATCTTCGCTGATGCGCTGGTCGGGATTATCCATATCCTTCCCGAACATTTCGAGCCGGTAATAGGTCTTGGCAGACAGCCACTCCTCCACATACCGTCTTGTCAGCCAGCGGCGCCAGTTCACAATGAGGGTCTGCTGCAGATAATAGGCATAGACAGCAAGGATGATATAGCTAAAAGCAAGGATGGTAAACCGCCAGAGTTGGTGAAAAATCTCATCCACAGCGTAATCCTGGAGCGCCGTATAAAAAGAATTGTTCCATTCATTCAATAGGACAAGAACAAAGACAACGCCCAGATTGAGGACGACGATGGCTAAAAGAAGGCCATAGGCCTTCTTTTTTTCCTCGCTTTTCCAATAGCTTTTCGTAAGGTCCCAAACTTGATGGAGTAGTTTAATAGTTACGTTTGTTTTTTTCACGTGTTCGTCTCCTTACACTATTACGAATATTGGTATTATAATCCTTTAAAATATAAAAATAAAGCCTTTTCTCGAATTATTTTCTTATTATCATAAAAAACGTTTTCCTTTTAAAAAAAGTCCCCTGCTTCCTCAAAGAAAGCAAGGGACAGGACAAACTTATTCGTCATCGACAGAACCCACGGGGATATCCGGATGGAAGATCATTTCAATGACAAGGAAGAGGACCGGTACGAGGAAGATAGAAAGGAGCGTGGAACTCATCATCCCCCCGATGATGGCCGTACCAATGGAGATACGGGACCCGGATCCAGCGCCGGAGGCCCACGCAAGGGGCACAGCACCAATGACCGTTGAGAACGCCGTCATAAGAATCGGGCGCAGACGAACCTTGACCGTATCAATCAGAGCCGGCAGGATAGCACGGCCATTATCGACACGCATCTTTGCGTATTCTACGATCAGGATGGAGTTCTTGGCCGACAGACCAATGAGCACAATCATCCCGATCTGCATGTAGATATCGGCAGACAGTCCACGCAGATACTGGAATCCGACGCAGCCCATGACCGCCGTCGGCACACCAAAGATGATGCCAAGGGGCAGGGACCAGGATTCATAAAGAGCGGACAAGCAAAGGTAAACGAAAATCAGGGACACGGCAAAGATCATGTAGGACGAGGACCCTGCATCTCGTTCGTCACGGCTCTGGTCAACCCATTCATAGGTGTAGCCGCTTGGAAGATTCTGTTTCAGGACTTCATCGATGGCACTCATGGCGTCACCGGTGGAATAACCCGTTGCCGGACTGCCGGCAATCTTAGCGCCGCGGGCGTTATTGAAACGCGTAATAACCGGCGGTGCCTGAATTTCCTGCGAGGTTACGACGGCAGACAGCGGAATCAGGTCACCTGAAGTATTTTTCACAAAGATATTGGAAAGCTGTTTCGTATCGGCACGATATTTCTTATCTGCCTGGATGACGACTTTCCAGGTTTTCCCCAAGAGGTTGAAGTCGTTGACTTCACTGCCGCCGAGGTTTGCCTGAAGGGCCGTTGTTACGTTGGAAACAGGGATATTGAGACTTTCTGCCTTTTCGCGGTCGAGATGGAACTCGATGGATGGCGTGTTATCGGAAAATGTCGTATAGGCCATTCCAACTTCCGGACGCTGGTTAATGAGACCAAGGAGCTTATTAACATCCTGAGTCATTTCGCTGGTGTCCTTACCGACCGTATCCATGATGTAAAGGCTGAGGTTACCCGTATTGCTCATGCCCGGCAGGACAGCCATGTTGAAGGCGCGCACCGTGGCTTCCGGTGCATCGGCACCCATCGCCGCTACCTTATTGATGATTTCCTGGACCGACTGACCGTTCTTGCCTTCACGATCCCCAATGTCATTGAGCTTAACCGGGATGAGGACCCCGTTTGGCTGACGCGTCGAGGACAGGACATCGATACCGATGATCTGCATGACGTGACGGACGCCGGGAATCTCAGCAATCTTGGCTCCGAAGGATTCCGTAAAGGCCATGGACCGGTTCGTAGAAGCAGCCGCTGGCAGAGAAGCCGACACCAGCATGAAGGACTGGTCTTCATCCGGCACGTAAGCCGTCGGGATCATCTTGAAGAAGAACCCAATCAGGCAGAAGACAACGAGCATGCCGGCAAGCCCTACTTTATAATGGCTCAACAGTTTTTTCGAAAGGCCGACATATTTTTCCGTCGCCCATTCAAGGGCGCGGTTAAATACATCAAAGAGTTTCCCAATCGGCCCCGTAGCTTTCTTGAGGTCCTTTTTCGGCTTGATGACAAGCGCGCTGACAGCTGGTGACAAACTCATGGCAACGACAGCGGAAAGGGATAGGGCGACCACGATGGTAAGAGCGAACTGTTTATACAGAACGCCCGTTGCCCCGCCCATAAAGGAAACTGGCAGGAACACGGCAAGGAGCACGAAAGCCGTTGCCACAATAGCGCCCGATACGCTGCGCATAGCGGCGAAAGTGGCTTCCTTTGGACTCATGCCCATTTCATCGACGTTATATTCAACGGCTTCGACAACAACGATGGCGTCATCGACGACGATACCAATGGCCAGCACCAAAGCAAACAACGTCAAGGTGTTGATGGTAAAGCCAAAGATATAGAAGGAAGTAAAAGTTCCCAAAAGGGAAACCGGAATGGCAAGGACCGGAATCAGCGTGGCCCGCCAGCTCTGGAGGAAGATCCAGGTAATAAGGACAACAAGGAGCAGGGTTTCAATGAAGGTCACCCCGACTTCCTTCAGGGATTCCTTAACGTATTCCGTATTATCCTGAACGATTTCAATCTTCATGTCCGGTGGGAAGTTCTTTTCCGCTTCCTCAAGGACTTTCTTGATGGCAGCAACCGATTCCAAGGAGTTGGCATCGGAGTTCAGCTGGATGGCGTACTGCATGGCAGGAATCCCATCCAACCGGCCAACAACCCCGTCACTGCGCTTGCCATACTCGACGCGGGCAATGTCACGCAGATGGAGCAGCTGTCCATTGTTGTTTTTTAGAACAATATTGCCAAATTCCTCTTCCGTCTTGAGTCGGCCCTGCAGACGGGCGGAATACTGGAATTCCTGATCGTTTTCTGTAGGACGGGCCCCGATGGAACCAACCGGTGCCTGAATGTTCTGGCTGGTAATGGCCGACTTGACATCGGCGGCCGTAAGGCCATTTTGGGCCATCTTCATCGGATCGAGCCAAACACGCAGGGACAGGTCCGGACCATATTCGTTGACTTCGGAAACCCCATCCACACGTTTCAAGGCATCGACGAACTGCGTCGTGCCATAGTTTTTAAGAAAGAGTTCATCATAAGTCCCATTCGGCGACAACAGGGAGAAATACATGATGGTCTCTTCTGCCTGCTTACTGGTCGTTACGCCATAGCTTGTTACTTCGCTCGGCAAGGACGCATTGGCCTGGGCCACGCGGTTCTGGACCTTGACCATATCCATGTCATCATCCGTACCGAGATCGAACTTGATATCAAGGGTGTAGTTCCCATCGTTATCACTGGTGGAACGCATGTCGACCATGTTGTCAACGCCGTTGACTTCTTTTTCAATTGCCTGGGCAACCGTCTGCTCTACAACCTCAGCGTTGGCACCAACGTAGTTCGTTGATACGGAAATACGGGGGTTGGAAATCTGCGGATACTGGGCAACAGGGAGACTGACGGCGGAAATGGAACCGACAAGGGCGATGATGATGGAGATAACGCAGGCAAAAACAGGATGTTCAATAAAGAATTTTGCCACTTCCTAGACCTCCTTGTCAGCTTGCGCTCCCAGCGCTGGAAGAATCACTCGACGTGTCGAGTTCATCTTCCGTCATGGTTACGGGATCAACCTTACTGTCCTTATTTAGTTTCTGTACGCCTTCAACCACAACAGTTTCCGTACCGTCAAGACCGCTCTTGACGAGCCACAAACGGCCAATGCGGGCGCCAAGTTGGACTTCCTTCATAGAAACGCTGTTGTCAGCATTGACGACATAGACATAATGCTTATAGAGCAGATCCGTAACAGCCCGCTGAGGAACAAGGATGGCTCCAGGTTCCGTCGAACCCACAACGGAAACATTGGCAAACATACCAGGAAGGAGCAGATGATCCGGATTCTGGAAGAGTGCCTTCAAAGTCAAGGTACCCGTTGAATCACTGACGGAACGGTCGACCTGATCGACATATCCCTTATAGGCATAAGTAGATCCATCGGCGAGGGTCAGCGTAATGTCACGCAGCTGATTGCCGTTGTCCGTATTGCCCTTCAACATATCAAGGTAATCACTTTCGGAAACGGAAAAACGCACCCGCATGGGATCGCTGTTGGAAAGGGTCGTAAGGACGGTGGAGTTGGCCGTTACAAATTCCCCTTCAGCCAGTGTATTCGTATCGATTTTCCCTGCAAAGGGAGCTACGATTTTTGTATCGCTGACGTTTACCTGGGAACTTGTCACAAGGGCCTGGTACGCATTGACGCTGGCCTGAGCCTGTTCAAGCGCCGTATTGTACTGGTCTGCTGTCTGTTTGGAAACAGCTCCTTCTTCGTAAAGGCTCTGGTAACGGGCTGCATCACGCTGGGCATTGGCAAGGGAAGCCTGGGCATTGGCTAGATTGGCCTGAGCATTGAGCACATTGGCTTCATAGGCCCGAGGATCGATTTCGTAAAGAAGCTGTCCGGCTTCAACATAATCGCCGCCATTGACATACTTCTTGATAATGGTTCCTGTGACTTTTGACTTAATGGAAACCTGATCCTTTGCTTCAACAAAACCGGTGTACTCATAGGTCAGCGGTGTATCACGCTTGATGGCCTGCATGACCTTGACCTTGACAGCGCCACCAGGAGCGGCTGTTTTCTTGCTGCAGCCGGCAGCTCCCAAGGCAACGAGAAGTGCCAGCCCTAGAGCCATGGCTTTCTTTTTTCCTAGCATTGAAACTCCTCCTAAAATCCTTCCTTGCTGAAGGAAGTGCCCCTAAAGAGGCACTTCCAGCAAGGGAAAGTAAACTGAATCGACAAAAATTCCTATACATTATACCCTATGAAGAGGGTCCCTTCAAATCTCGGATTCTGTTGTTTTTACTTTCCGTTCTTCTTTTTTCTCGGCATTTCTTTCTTTTTCTTCTTTTGACTGGCTAGTCAAAAATTCTTCTTCAAGACGATTCTTGATCATGAAAGGCAATACCTTGTCTTCTTCCAGATCAAATTCCCTGTTGTCGCCATAAAACAGTCCCAACACGGCACCATCATAGTAGAATCCTTTCACGTCTTTTTCCGTGAGGGAAACCCCGGACGCTTGGGCTTCATTGCGAACCATGGTCCAGAACTTGCCCGCAGGCCGGACAAGATCCTTAAGTTCCACCGCTTCCCCGGTCCGCAAATCAAAATTGAAACCTTGGATGATGGGTTCATTCATCTCATGGTCGGAGTAAAGACCCATGACGAGGATACTGGCATAGTTTTTCCCTGCGTACTTCACATCATAGGAAAGATGGAGCCTACTTCCAAAGCTGGCATCGCGGATCTTGCTGCGATAGAACATTTCCATAGCATGGTTCATTTTCCAAGCAAGTTTTGCATCGAACTTTTGGAAATGAGGATAATAGAGATTGCCCACAGGGGTATCAAGAGGCAGAGGGATGATTTCATATCCTGATTTGCCCTTGACGCGGTCACTTGTCTGATAAGCCGGTTTCGTATAGAGCTCGGTCCTGAAGGAAACATCTTGGACCTGCCACGTACCGGCCCGATAAGCCCACAAGGTCCTCACATAGCCAATGGGCGCGGCCTGAACAGCACCAATGACCTTCTGCGTCGTAATGAGGGCATCCACCCCATCGCCATCCGTATCCATGGGAATGAGTTCACTGATGCCCTGAGCGTAAGGCCGCTGACCGGAAGGAAGGACACGGCCCGTTTCATCAAAGACGTTCAGTGTGTGGTAGGCATCTTCATTGCGGGAAAGATCGACGACGACTTCCTGCATCTTCCCGGGCAGATTAGGGAACTGGAGGCGGGCCCGATAACCGTCAAGATAGGTTCCTACAATCTGGACACCCCGGTTATCGGCAGCGGTAAAGATTTCATCCGGTTTCTTCCCGGTAAAATCAAGGATACGGAAATCCACCATACCGCTCGTGCCGCCCGTAGGAGCCGCGACGATGACATTGGGTGCGCCGCTGCCGGTCACATCAGCCAGCATGAGATAGGGATCATAACCGCCTAGGTTTTGGGGCCGGATGAAATATTTCACATCCTTTTTCCCGACTTCCTTGACAACAATATAAAGGTCCCCCATAAAAGAGGATTTTTCAACAACGGGATTGCCTAAAAGATCCACAACCTCTTCCTTCCCATCGCCGTCGACATCTCCAATGGCTTCGCTGATGAGCTGGCCGCGCTGAAGCTTGAGTTCCACTTCACGGACCGCCTTCTTGAAAGGAGGCTTGACAGGCACATTGCTGATGGGAGCTGACAGATTTTTTTGATTGGTCTTTCCCTCTACAGGTGCGGTTCCCTTTTTGGCGGCTTCCTTTTGGCTCCACCCCTCAGCCGCTGTACGGGCGGCTTCCGGAAGAGGTGCTTTTCCTTTAGGAGAGGCTGCTTCCCCCCAAAGGGCGGGCATTCCCAAAAGTCCTGCAAGGACCATGGTAACAAAGGTATGTTTCCTGCAATTCATATCAATAAAACCTCCTCTGCGATGTAGAAGAAAAAGTCAAATTCTTGATGATTGATCTATTATGAACACTTATTTTCTCATTATACTATAGGCCTCACAGAAAAGCACGGGCACGGCCATATTTTTCTTTCTGCAAGGGGGCGTCTGTTTTTTTAAAAAATTCTGTATTTTCCCTTTACAGAAAGTTCCAAGACGCCTATACTTAGAGTCACGTGAGTCCGGAGGACAGTCTCCTCCCCAAAGAAAAGGAAGGTACCTATTATGACCCAGTATGAAGCCATTACGCCTGACATCCTCGATGAACTGAAGGCCATTTCTGGTCACCGTGTCATCGTCGGTGAAGAAATCAATCCTGACTACACACATGATGATATGCCCATCTACGGCCTTGCCATGCCGGAAGTAACCATTGACGTCACGTCAACGGAAGAAGTTTCAGCCATCATGAAAGTCTGTGCCCGCCATCATATCCCCGTCACGGTCCGCGGCGCGGGAACGGGCCTCGTAGGGGGATGCACCCCGGTCCAAGGGGGCGTCGTTTTGTGCACCATGCGCATGAACAAGATCCTTGGTTACGACGAGGAAAACATGAATGTCCGCGTCGAAGCAGGGGTTCTTTTGGCAGACCTTGCCAAGGACGCTGAATCCCGGGGCTTTTTCTATCCGCCCGATCCAGGTGAGAAGTTTGCCACCTTGGGCGGCAACGTATCAACCAACGCCGGCGGGATGCGGGCCGTCAAGTACGGAACGACGCGGGACTACGTAGAAGCCATGACCGTTGTCCTGCCAAGCGGGGAAATCATGCACGTAGGCGCGCCTGTATCCAAATCCTCATCGGGATATAGCCTGCTCCACCTGATGATTGGTTCAGAAGGAACACTGGGCATCATTACGGAACTGACACTGAAACTCATTGCGCCCCCAGCCTGCCACTGTTCCCTTATCGTCCCCTTCGAAAACCTTGCTGACGCCATTGGCTCAGTTCCTGAAATCAAGCACTCGAACCTGAAACCCCAGGCCCTGGAGTTCTTTGAAAAGGAAATGCTTGAAACCACGGAAGCCTACATGGGGACAAGCGTTTTTCCGAAAGTGGTGGAAGGAACCGAAGTCGGCGCCTATCTTCTCATCACCCTTGATGCCGATCACAACGATGAATTGGACCGTCTCGTAGAACAAGCGGCCGAAATGCTCCTGGAAAAAGGCGCTCTTGACGTCCTTGTTGCCGATGTTCCAATGTATCTTGAAAAGACCTGGGCAGCCCGCTCCAGTTTCCTTGAAGGGATTGAATCAATCTATAACCTCATTGATGAATGTGATGTGGTCGTCCCCGTTTCAAAGATTCCGGACTTTACCCTCTACATCCGGGAAATTGCGGAAGGCTTTTCCTTTGACATCCGTATGTTCGGCCATGCCGGCGATGGCAATATCCACGTCTATGCCTGCAAAAAAGGCGCCCGTGAAGACATCCTGCCCTTCAAGGAAGAAACAGAACGTTTCATGCACGCCCTCTACGCCAAAGCGTCCGAATTGGGCGGCCAGATTTCCGGAGAACACGGGATTGGTCTCGGCAAACGGGCTTACCTTGCGGAAAACCTGGGTCCCCTTCCCATTGCCCTTATGCAGGGCATCAAGCTGGTCTTTGATCCAGACCTTATCCTGAACCCCAATAAAGTTTGCTTCTAATCATATAGCAAAAAGGCGAAAGAACCCATCCGGTTCCTTCGCCTTTTTTATTATCCCCAAACCGTCTGGGCAATGTCGCGCACAAGGGCAATCTTCTTCCACTGATCCTCTTCCGTCAGCTTGTTTCCGATTTCCGTCGACGCAAAACCGCATTGGGGGCTTAAGCTGAGCCGTGAAAGCGGAACATACTGGGCCGCTTCCTTGATGCGTTCCCGGATACGTTCCGGATCTTCAAGGTCAGGACGTTTGGTCGTCACAAGGCCCAGGACGACCGTCTTATCTGGTGATACATAACGCAATGGAGCGAACCCACCGGAACGCTCGTCATCAAATTCAAGATAGAGGGTATGAACCTTTTCGCGAGCAAAAAGAAGGGGCGCAATGGGCAGATATCCGCCTCGGGCCGCCCAAGTCGAATGGTAGTTACCGCGGCACACATGGGTCGAGATGACAAGGTCAAAGGGCTGGTCCTCCAGGACTCGGTTATTGATGGTAAGATGACGTTCAGCAATGACCTTAAGATTTTCAGTCCCGCCCTGGCGCTGGGTCCAGTACTTCGTGTCACAGAGCATGGCCCACGTACAATCATCCAGCTGCAGGCAGCGGCAGCCAGCATCATAAAGGTCACGGATCACGGTTCGATAAGCGGCGACAATATCATCGATGAGCGCGTCCTCGTCAGGATAGATTGCTTTTGTGACCGCGGCGTTTTCCTCCCGGTAAAGCTCATCAAGCAAATGCGCCGGAGCAGGGAGAGTTTCCTTTACCACTGTATTTTGATAGGCAAACTGTTGGGTAAAGCGGAAATCATCGACGATGGGATGATGGTCCCCAGAAAGCTTTCCCGTAAGGACTGCTGTATCCCGGCCTGTTTCCTCCCCTTCGAAGAAATAGCCATGGGAAAGGGTTTCCCGCTTGATTCCGCCAAGGCCCCACATAAAATCAAGGTGCCAATATTCGCGGCGAAACTCCCCATCCGTCAGGGTGCGCAGGCCAAGAGCCTTTTCCTTGCTGATGAGTTTGCGGATTTCCTCATCTTCCACGCGGCGCAGGCCAGCCTGACCGAGGGCGCCGGAGCGGAACGCCTCACGTGCCTTTTTGAGGCGTTCCGGACGCAGGAAACTGCCTACAATATCAAAATGAACGGGATTCTGTACAGCCATGATGATTCCCCCTTACGGTGATGATGGAATCCATTCTAACGCAATGCTTTTTATTTGTAAAATAGGCTTTTTATACCATTTCCTATAACTTTAAAGCATAGCAAAAAGACGGTCCCCTTTTGGGTCCCGTCCCTTCCTTTTTTATTATTGTGTCTTTTCGGCAAAGTAATGCGGTGAATCGCCCCACTCGCCAAATCCGACTTTATCCCCAATAGAGGCCACCCGACCGGCAAGGCAGTGCTTACACTGATCCGGGGAATCCTCAACGCAGGGTTTGTTGTCGTAAAGCAGATACTGAGGGCGGAACTTCGGCAGCGTTACAAGCGGCATGAGGATATTGGCTCCTGCCAAAAGCCCCAGTTCCCGTCCCAAGGGATTCAGGGCCTGAAGCGCCGTAGTAGCGGCGATATTGACGTTCTTAAGGTAAAGACGCGTCACGGCAATCATATTAAGACCCAGGATAAAGCGCTGGTTCTGTGCTTCTTTGCTGTCACCGCCGGCTGCAAGGACATGTTTCCCAATCGGTGTATTGTGGTGAACGACATAAGGACCCATACCGATCATATCGATATCCATATGGCGGAAAAATTCGATATCGCAGGCCAGGTCATCCAAGGTCTGCCCCGGCAGCCCCATCATGTCTCCGGTTCCTACCTGGTAGCCAATCTTTTTGAGCGTCTTTAGGCAGTCACGACGCACTTCCCACTTATGGTGCCCATCTTGGGGGTGAAGGGTCCGATATAAGGCAGGATTGCTCGTTTCAATGCGCAGAAGGTAGCGATGGGCCCCCGCTTCAAACCAGCGTCGGTAGGTTTCTTCCGTCTGCTCCCCAACACAAAGCGTAAGGCCCAAGGCACCGCCGCCAATTTTTTTGATATCCAGGATCAGACGTTCCACGTAGGCAATGAATTCCTCGTCCTGACGCTCCCCACTCTGCAGGGTCAGCGATCCGTAACGCTCATCATAAGCCCATTTGGCCATGGCAAGAAGATCTTCATAAGGCGTGTCAAAGCGTTCCACCTCTTCATTATCCCGGCGGATGCCGCAGTATTTGCAATTCTTGATACAGCGATTGGAAAATTCCAAGAGGCCCCGGTAATGGTCAACATTACCAATATATTTGAGTTTTACGGCATAAGCCGCATCATAAAGTTTCTTTCGCTGTCCCGCGTCCGTTGTCCCCAGAAGGGTCACAAGGTCACTATGGGTCAAGGTTTCTTTCTGTAAGATTGCATCAATGGTCACAACGGTTCTCCTATCTTCCATCAAGTGACGTTATTGTATATGGAAAGAGGGCGGCCTGTCAAATGTTGGCCTTGGAAATTGGGCGAATTCAAGGGAAAGGTAAGCCCGTTCTATCATTAAAAAAAATGGAGGAATCAATGGGCTCATGGGCTATCGTACAGTGGACCGTCCCACGTTTGGGGATAGCTTACGCCTGGGCGCTTCCTTTCCTAACCATGTGTCGTCACGTCCAGCCCCCAGTGCCATCTGACTTTTTTTCGAATCAGGAAAATGAACAAAAGAGACTGCGGAAAAATGAATTACTCATTTTTCCGCAGTCTCCCGTACATCAGGCTTCTTCGTCGTGATCTTTGACGAGGCCCTCGGCTTTTTTCTTTTTATAGACAAGATAGTAGGGTGCGATGACAAGGATTCCGCCAAGGCCCCAGACAAGCTGCATCGGTTTGGCATTGGAGAGCATCCAGAGACTCGTTAAAAAGGCAACGACTGGAACAAAGATGCCGCCAGGGATCTTATAGGTCCGTTCCCGGTCCTTCCACTTGCGGCGGAAGACAATGACTGAAAGGACCGTCGGCAGGTACTGGGTAAACCGGCTTACGGCACTGATGGCAGCAAGGGTCGTAAAGCTGCCGCTCCAAGCAAGAAGGATGCTGAGAATGGCAACGACGACGCTTGAAGCCCACGGCGTTCCCCAGCTCGTGCGCCGATTGAGGAAAGCCGGCAGCATGCCGTCTTCAGCAAGGGACGTGCATGCCCGAGGCGCAATAAAGGATTCGGCAAGGTTGATGCCGCCCATGCTAAAGAGTGTTCCAAGCAGGATGAAGTAAGCGCCGACGGGCCCAACGGCGCGGCCAAAGGCGGTCTGGATAGGGGCTTTGTCCACAGCCAGATCCGGTCCCAGGATACCGATGGAAATCCCCACGACGAGCATATAGATGATGGTGACAATGATCATGGTCAGGATGATACCCCGAGGCAAATCCTTTTTAGGATCCTTGAAATCTTCGGCGGCAACTGCAATGGCTTCAAATCCCGTGTACGCAAAAAACATGGTAATGGCGGCATTGGCAAAGGCCCCGTCAGCCATATGGGTCGGAACAAAAGGCGTGAAATTGCTGCCATTGACAAAAAACAGGCCCACAGCAATAAAGACGCATAAAGGAACCAATTTGGATATGGTCATGAGGTTATTGAGGATCTTTGAAATCTTGACCCCTGCAATATTCATGATGGTGAGCCCGCCAATGAGCACGGCAGCAATGAGATTCTTCATGGTGTCGCCGGCAAAAAATGGAAAGGCAGCGCCCAGTGCCGTCGCAAAGCCAACGGCCATAGCCGCCCAGGCAATGATGGTCACAACGAGCTTCAGCACGCCCACCTCATAACCGACAAAATCCCCAAAAGCGGCCTTGGCATAAAGGTACGGGCCCCCATTCCGGGAAAAGAAACCGGCGACTTCCGCAAAGCAAAGGGCAAGGCAGCCAGCAAGGAACGCATCAAAAAGAAGGATCAGGAGGCTTGACGGTCCCATCAGGGCATAGGCCCGGTTTGGCAGGAGAAAGATTCCCGTCCCGATGATGCTGTTGATACCGAGAAGGACAATGCTCCAAAGGCCAAATTTATCTTTTTTATCGGTTCCCATGACGCACCTCCGCTTCCTTGATAAAGTCCACAAATAGGTTCCGTGCAAGCTTACTGTGAATGGACATCATTTCCGGATGGAACTGATAGGCCATAAGATAGCTTTCTCCCGTCCCTTGCAGGGATTCCACGGTGCCATCCTTGGCGCGGGCTGTAACAAGGAGTCCTTGGCCCACTTCGTGAACGGTCTGGTGATGATGGCTGTTCGTAACCCATTCCGTACGGCCGAGAAGAGAAGCCAGCCGGCTTTGAGGATCGATTTCAATGGTATGCGTTGCCGTCGCCGGGTCCTGGTTCTGGGAATGCTTCACAAAGGACTGGGGATCTTTGGAAAGGTCCTGATAAAGCGTCCCGCCGTGCGCCACATTGATGATCTGCAGACCGCGGCAAATCCCGACAACAGGAATTTTCCGTGCTTCCGCCCGCTTCAAAAGCAGCATGTCGAAATGATCTCGTTCCGGCCACACCGCGCCAATCTGCCGACAAGGTTCTTCCCCATAAAGGAGGGGATACACATCGTGTCCGCCCGACAAAAGGAGCCCATCGACGCGGTCCATAAGGGCTTCCACGACATCATCCTCTTCATTGAAGGGAATGATGAGGGGGATACCGCCCGCCTCCGTAACAGAACGGACATAATCATGGTTCACATAGCTTCGATGATAACCGGGGAATTGCCCGCCGCCATCAATCATATGGCTGCCGGAAATCCCAATTAACGGTTTTGCTGTCATAGGAGTTCATCTTCTTTCTATATGTTTTTGTATATTTTTCATTCTAGCACAATGAAATTGTGAAGAAAATGAAAATTTCTCTGTTCAACAAAAATTATGAAACAAGGTTTCAAAGACAGGTTGCTTCTATTCTACTTTTTGCGAAAAAGGGCATTGGCATAGCTTACGGCCGCAACGGCGTTTCCCGCATAGGCATCCGCACCCAATTCTTCCGCATACTCTTTGGTCATAACGGCACCGCCAACAATGACGCGGCACCCCGGTGCCTTCTCACGAAGCTGTCGGATCGTTTCTGCCATGGAACCCAAGGTCGTTGTCATGAGGGCCGAAAGGCCCACAAGCTTCACATCCCGTTCCAAAGTCTTTTCCACGATGGCCTCCGGCGGCACATCCTTGCCAAGATCAATGACATCATAGCCATAGTTTTCAAGGAGCACCTTGACAATATTTTTCCCAATATCGTGGATATCCCCTTTGACCGTAGCAACAATGACAGGGTCGCCCTTTCCCCTATCCGCGCCCTTTTGGAACATTGCTTTCTTGATGATTTCAAAGCCTGCTTTGGCCGCGTCGGCACTCATGAGGAGCTGGGGCAGGAAGAGGGTCTTTTTTTCAAAGGCATCGCCCACGCGGTTAAGGGCTGGAATCATATATTCATTGATGATGGAAAGCGCGTCCCTTCCTTCATCCAAAAGCGCTGCAACCGCCGTCTCAGCCGGTGAGATGAGGCCCTTTTCAATGGCTTCGTCAAGACCATAGCGGCCTTGTTCGCCGCTGTCTTTTGCGGCAGGAACATGGGGTTCCCTTTTTTCTGTTGGCAGATCCGCAAAATAGGAAACATAGGCCTTGCAGCTTGTGTCATACCCACTTAAGGCGCCATAGGCAAGATAGGTTTCCATCATCGGTGCTGAATTAGGATTGATGATGCCTGCCGAAAGACCCAGCTGCATAGCCGAGGCAAAAAAGGCACTGTTGACAGCGTCCCGATGAGGAAGGCCAAAGGAAATATTCGAGACCCCCATAACCGTCTTAAGTCCTGCCTTTTTGAGAGCCGCGATGATGGAAAGGGCAATCTGGGCATTTTGTCCCCCCGTGCTGATGGTCATGGCAAGGGGATCAAGAAGCAGTGCCTTTTCAGAAAGGCCCGCCTTTTTGGCTCCGTCAATGACGCGGCGTGCACTTTTGAGCCGGCCTTCCAGCGATTCCGCAATCCCGTCATCATCAAGACAAAGTCCAACCAGCATTGCGCCATACTTCTTTGCTAAGGGCAGGACCGACGAAAGGGAACTTGTCTTGCCATTTACAGAATTAAGGAGAGGCCGTCCGTTATAAAGGCGCAGGGCCCGTTCCATGGCTTTGAGATCACTCGTATCAATCTGAAGCGGCAGGGGCGTAATGGACTGGAGTGTCCTCATCGCCTTTTCAAGAAGGGCCGGTTCATCAATACCGGGTACGCCGACGTTGACGTCAAGGACCTGGGCCCCTTTATCGATCTGTTCCAAGGCAAGCTGGCACACATAATCCATGTCCCCGGCCTTAAGGGCCTCTTTGAGCCGTTTTTTCCCCGTCGGATTGATGCGCTCGCCAATGATGACAGGCATGCGGTCAAAACAAACAGGCGCACCATAGCCGGTAATGCATTCTGGGGCCCCGTTCCGTTTTTCCGGAGGCGGCAGCTCGGCGCAGCTTTCTACAAGAGCTTTGATGTGCTGGGGCGTTGTCCCACAGCAGCCACCCAAAAGGGCTGTCTGGGGAGCAAATTCCAACATGGTTGCGGCAAATTCCTCAGATCCCACCTCAAACTGTGTGACCCCATCGTGCGTGACAGGAAGACCGGCATTCGGGTTGACCACAAGAGGCAGGTCCGTGGCCGCAAGGGCGCGGGGCACAAGGCGGCTGATTTCCTTAGGCCCCAGCCCACAGTTGAAGCCAACAGCCGAAGCCCCTAGGGAAGAAGCGACAATCATGGCCGTTTCCACATCGGCGCCGCTTAAGAGCTTTCCTTCTTCGTCGAACGTAAAGGTCACCACAAAAGGCAGATTAGAATGTTCCTTTACGGCCAGAATTGCCGCTTTGGCCTCATAGGTATCACTCATGGTCTCAATCAGGACAAGGTCAGCACCGGCTTTTTTCCCTGCTTCGACCGCTTCCGCGTAAAGGGACACGGCCTCTTCAAACGGAAGGTCTCCATACGGCTGGAGAAGCTTTCCCGTCGGTCCTAGGTCAAGGGCCACACATCCTTTCTCGCCACAAGCCTGGAAGGCCTTTTGGGCAAGTTTTACCGCTGCCGTAACAAGAGTCGAAACCGCTGGCGTGCCATGGGCCTTTCCAAATTTGAGGCCATTGCAGCCAAATGTATTGGTCTTGATGATTTGGGCCCCTGCCCTGATATAGGCTTCGTGGACGCCTTGGATCACATCAGCATGGCTCAGGTTCCACAGTTCTGGCAGCTCACCCGGCATAAGCCCCGCGCTTTGAAGCATGGTTCCCATGCCGCCATCAAAAAACAAGCGTTCCTTTTCTAACCGTTCTCGAATCTCCATCGTCAAGGTTCCTCTTTCCGGAAAGGACAGTTCAAGGCCATGCAGGCATTGCACGAGCTATGACGAGCATCCGGCTCCTTTCTGGTTTCATTTTGAAGGCCATGATTGATGCCAATCACAGCCGTTACGGACTTAATAGGCGCCATTAAGCCTCCTGCCGTCAACGTAAGGCCAATCTTCTTAGGCAGCTCCAAGAGACGGAAAATCTTTTCCTGATCCGTAAGCGGCCAATCCCCATACCCTGGAGAAAACCGTGACCGGTAGGTAAACTCAGCAGATAACTCCCCTTTCCATTCCTCTTCCAGCTTGTCACAGTAACTTTCAATAAGAGCCGCACCAACGGCTTGGGCCGCGGCTCCATAGGCAATCCGCTGCAGACTGAGGCGTCGGATGCCGATATCAAAGCGGCTGCCCAAGGTGGCCCCAAAAAGAATCACTTCCGGACAGCCCAAAAGGTGGTTGGCAAGCTGGTTGCTTTCAAAGACCGTGCCGCCCTCAAGTTCCACGCGGCCCATCCCGCCGTCACAAGGGGGCGTGACGCGGCAGGAAAGACGCCGTTTCACGGCACGCGGCTGGACTTCGTTGCGAAGGGCGATAAAGGCTTCATCGACCAGGCGCGCAGCTTCCCGATCATCTTTTTTGGCACCAAAATAGCGAACCGCTTCCTTTTCATCAAAGGGAATCTTTACTTGTGCCATCTTGGGCTCCTTACAGTTTGATAACTTCCGAAAGAGTACGGCGGATGCCGCCAATGACTTCCGGTTTATTCATCGTATAGACATGGATATGGTTGAATCCGTTGGCAATCAGATCCATGATCTGACCCGTCGTATACGCCATCCCCGCCTGACGCAGAGCCTCCGGATGATCACCAAAGCGCTCCACCACGGCCCGCAGCTTGCTGGGAATGGGTGTTCCGCTGAGGGTAAAGATGCGTTCCACCTGCTTTGCGTTCGTGATCGGCATGACGCCGGCCACAACAGGGACACGGACCCCTTTGGCCAGGAGCCGATACATGAAGTTATAGAACATCTCATTATCAAAGAACATTTGTGTCACAAGAAAATCACAGCCCGCATCTACCTTGCGTTTCATGTTCTCCAAATCCTCATCAAGGGTCCGCGATTCAGGATGTCCCTCAGGATAGGTAGCGCAGCCCACGCAGAAATCCCCCGTTTCCTTGATGAAGCGGACGAGGTCGCTGGCATGGGGGAAGTCCGATTCCGGCAGCTCGTCCATCCCTTGAGGACGATCACCGCGCAGGGCGAGGACATTATCAATGCCGCCGGCTTTCATGTCGCGAAGGACGCGGGCGATGCCATCTTTTTTCGCACCGATACAAGTTAGATGGGCCAAGGCCGGGACCCCGCTCCGCTCGACCTCAGAGGCAATCGCAAGGCTCTTGCCGACTGCGGTGCCGCCGGCGCCATACGTGACACTCATATAGTCCACCCCATCGATGGCAATAGCATGGACAATATCCATGGCATTTTGCAGTTCTGTCCCTTTTTTGGGCGGAAAAAGTTCGCATGATATGGTTACTTTGGGACTATCTAGAAGTTCCTTGATTTTCATGGCTGGGCCCCCTTCTCTTACAATGTCCCTATTGTAATACAAAGGGAAAAGATAGGCAATAAAAAAGAAAAAAGTAACAGGGTGTCTGCAAAATGAAATGTACCCTCTTTACTGGACACCCAGTAAGGAGGGTACATTTTGCGTTATACGACTGAATTTAAGCTGATGTGTGTAGAACTTTATCGTCAAGGTAAGTGGGTAAAAACACCTAAAGGAATTAAAACAGCAAATTTTCGTAACAAGATTCGTACTTGGAATCGTATCGAACAGGCTGGCGGACCGGAAGCATTGTGTCACAAAGCACATTACAAGGCATGGTCCCCAGAGGAGAAACTTGAATTGGTTTCACAAGTAAATGCCGGACAGTCAATGATGGCTGTCGCCTGTCAATATGGTATGAGCTATAGTCTTTTGTACCAATGGGTTCGTAAATACA
>NZ_AULA01000035.1 GCF_000425045.1 Acidaminococcus intestini DSM 21505
TGGTCCTATGTCAAGTTTGAGTACAAGTTAAATTGAGGTTTCTATCAATCAGTTATCCAGCAATCAAAGCTGCCTTTTTCTTGTAGTTTGCATATAATTTTTCATAGTCATTGGGTGACATATAGTTACAGTGACTGTGAATTCGAACGGTATTATAAAACGTGTTAATGTATTCAAACACCAGCATATAGGCTTGTTGATAATTTTCAATCTTAAATCGATTCAGCCATTCTCGCTTAATCAAGGCATGGAATGATTCTATGCAGGCATTATCCCATGGATAGCCTTTCTTCGAATAGCTGCGGCACATCTGTGCGGTTTCCTTGATATAGGATTGCGAAAGATATTGACAACCGCGGTCAGTGTGGATTACTACCAGACGGCCTGGATTCCTGGTTTGCTTTGCCATTTGAATCATCCTAATAATGCCAGATGCATCCAACTTCCGGGATAAATTCCAGGTAATGATTTTTCGAGAAAACAAATCCATGATACTGGCCAGATACACAAATCCTTCAGTGGTCCAAATATAAGTAATATCGCTGCACCAGATCGTGTCTGGTCTTGGCGGATTAAATTGTTCTTGCAGAATATTAACCAATATGGCATCCAAACAACTACTCTGGGTCGTAACGGTATAATGCTTGACCCAACAAGCACGAATCCCCATTTGCCGCATGTAAAGGCCCACTGTCCTTTCGGAAATACATTCACCTTTCTGTTGAAGCAATTTAGTAATTTTAGGTGCTCCATAGATTTGCTTTGAATCTTCGTAAATGGTTTGAATCTGTTTTTTTACCTCCTTACGGTGCGTAGCTTGTTTGGATAATTTGCGATGACTCCATCCATAGTAACCTGATGTAGAAACGCCCAGTTCTGCCAGCACTCCAGATACCGAAAAATGGCGTTTCCCCTGATGGGCTTTTTCGGCTGCCTGTTTGACGCTATGGTAAATGGCAGGGATTATTTGTCTAGAATGCTGATAGCTTTTTTTAAGACATCGATGGCATCCTTGGCATCTCGTAATTCACGTTTCAAACGAGCGATTTCCTTGGCTTCATCAGATGCATAGTTTCCGGATCCGCGATATGGCATTTCCCCATTATCCCGTAATTGCTTTTGCCATCGGGACAGTGTCTGTTGGGAAATTCCTAAATTATGGGCACACCCAATCAGTCCTAAATCACGATGATCATGGTAATATTGGACAGCATCCACTTTGAATTGTTTGTTGAACTTCGTCATACTAAGGCCCCCTATATATACTTTTATTGTATCACTTTATGGAAAACCTCAGTTTGACTTGTCCTATTTATATGCTAGCACCACTGTCAGTGGCCGTATTGGCAAGGTGGACGGTTCGTATACTATCCCGGCAGGCTACCATAATGGCAAAGGCGCAGTTACCATCACGAACGAGGAACAAGCCAAGCTGGTCGCGGATAACATCAAGGCAGGTGTGACGATTCTGGGAGTAGCTGGCAAGGCTAGTGTGGTGGATACGGCAGATGCTACCGCAGCTGCGAGTACTATTGTGTCGGGTAAAACCGCCTATATTAACGGAGCGAAAGTGACAGGTTCCTTGACCTCTGTAGCAGTATCCCAGGATAGTCTGACCAAAGTGCTGACCATTGAATAGGAGGACTGAGCCATGAAAGTGGATGTTAAGATTGCGGGAGCTAATTACACGGAAGTTCCATCCATATTATTACCCCTTACAGCGGGAGGCAAAGCAAGGTTTTGTGAAGTGTCCGATACGACAGCCGAAATTGGAGATGTTGCTCGGGGAAAAAAGTTCTATACGGCCGATGGGGAACTGGTGGAAGGGACAGCGAACGTATCTGTTGGTGTGGATACCCGGAAGAAAATAACCCTGGTGCAAAAAGACCATCAAAAAATTACGATTACCTGCAATCATCCAGAGTTATCGATGCAATATGATACGGATAGAAATGCTGTGTATGCTACAGAATATCAAAATATGCTCGATATTACCCTAAAAGCAGACAATGATTATTACGTCGGGAAAATCACAGTTAATGGTAAAGAACAGGGCACTGTCAGTTCGAATCATCAATATGCTTCTGCGTCTATGCCGATTAGTGATGGCATGATTGTCAGTGCCACGGATGCAGTTTTGATTCCCACCAGTCCCTTTACGACTGTGAACCTTACACTGCAAGGACAAGGCTCACAGTTCCTTTTAGGAAGTCTGCTGATGACCTTAGCGCAGAGTCCGGACAGTCCTAAGATAGAAGGGATTGTTGTTGCCGAGGATGCGGATAATAAAGGGATGATATTCCTGGTAAAAGAAGAACAGCGCTATGCTGCCTGTAAGGCTGAAGTCACAACGGGAACGGGGATCAAGGAAATCATAGACTTGACATATAATATAGACACAGATTTAGGGGCAACAATGTCTGGGAAAATTTCTGATACTTTATACACTTATTTAAAAGAGCGTTCGGAATCGAATGCAGAAGTGACACTACAGATTAAGGTGGTAGCGTAAGTATGTTTGAAAAAGTGAATATCCCTGATTGCATAGTCGTCATCGGGCTGGTCATGGCACTGATCTTGGCGATTTTTTATGCCCTCAACGAGCTGGCCATGTCCATCGCTTCTGGCTTGCTCGGTTACATCGGCGGGACCGTGAAAACCGCTGTTCATCAGAAAGGAGAAGAAAAGCAATGAAAGTATTCCTGAACCCCGGCCATGCGCCGAACGGGCATCCCGACCCAGGTGCCGTCAATGAAGAAACGGGCCTACGCGAGAGTGATGTAGCATTGGCCGTTGGTAAATCCGCTGCAAGCTATCTAAATGCTGCAGGCGTAGAAACAGAACTGCTTCAATCTGACAGCCTGTATGAAATTTGTGAAACCGCCAATAGCAGTGATGCCGACATCTTCGTGTCCATCCACTGCAATGCCGCTGAAGCCGAAGAAGCCAACGGCACAGAAACCTGGGCCTGCACCGGCAGTTATCGTGGCAGCATGCTGGCCAACTGTATCCAGAGCCAGCTGGTCGATGCTCTCGGTACCACTGACCGGGGCGTGAAAATCGCAACGCCCGGCGTTAACGGCCTGTATGTTCTCACGAACACGGACATGCCAGCTGTCCTGGTCGAGTTGGCCTTCATCACTAATCCCAGCGATGAAGAAATCCTGGCCTCTGCCCAGGATGCCCTGGCCAGAGCAGTAGCCCGGGGTGTCACTGATTATGAACAACTGATCTTGGGAGGTAAATGACTATGAACCGTGAAGAAATCAAGAAAGCCGTCGCCGATACGGTTGTATCTTTTGCCAGGAGCGAAGCCGAAGCGGCCATCAAGTCCATCGACATGGAGGACATCCAGAAGCTGGTGGAAGCGCAGATGAAGAACCTCACAGACCCACTGGAAGTGGAAATCCAGACCACCACCAGTTGGTGGGTGAAGATTCGGAACAGGCTGTATATTACTTTGCTGCAGCAAGCGGTCAAAGCTATTGTGGCTGATGCAAAGCAGAAGATTGTATGAGAAAAGCCGATACGGAACATCGGGAAGGATGTTCCGTATCGGCTTTTTTGTTTTTATAGTACTTAGTAATAGCCGTTCTGTCCTGTTACTCCTGAAGACCAAAAATTTAGGAGGTATCCATCATGACGGACGAACAGAAACAACAGATTATTGCTCTGCGCCGAGCTGGGGCAGGGTATGGCAGGATAGCGATGCAGCTCCAGATTTCCATCAATACGGTGAAGTCGTTCTGCCGGCGGCACAGTCTGGTAACCAGGATAGATGGAGCAGTATGCGAGCAGTGTGGGAAGCCTATTGATCAGAATCCGGGGCGGAAGCGGAAACGGTTCTGCTGTGATGCCTGTCGGAACAAGTGGTGGAACGCACATCTGACGCTGGTGAAGCGGAAGGCAGTCTATACTTTTACTTGCCCGGCCTGCGGAAAAGCATTCACTGTCTATGGCAATAGTCATCGGAAGTTCTGCTCTCATGCTTGCTATATTGCTTACCGGTTCGGAGGTGTCCGCCATGGATAAGAAGTTATTTTTTAATGAAATAACTTTTCAGGTAACGATAAATCTGGCAAGGAAAATGTTGAATGATAAACTTATTACCAAGAAGGAGTACCAGTCCTTCAAGAAGGAAATGCTTCATAAATATCAACCGTTTTTCGGAGGGCTATACACTTGATAATTCTACTGGTTAGAGTGATATATATAGTTGGAAGGAGGGCTCAACTATGGAAAAGAAAATGTGGAAAATAGAACAGAAGGTTACCGAAATTTCCAAACGGAAGCGGGTTGCTGCCTATGCCCGAGTCTCTGTAGAGTCAGAGAGAATGCAGCATTCCCTATCGGCTCAGATTAGCTATTACAGTTCATTGATACAGAAAAATCCTGCGTGGGAATATGCGGGGGTATATGCTGATTATGGTATTACTGGAACAAAGATTATTAAGAGAAAAGAGTTTCAACGTATGCTTGCAGATGCAGAAGCTAGAAAAATTGATATTATTCTTACGAAATCCATCCAGCGGTTTGCACGTAACACGGTTGACCTGCTTAAGACGGTTCGGCACCTAAAAGAGATTGGTGTCGAAGTCTGGTTTGAAAAAGAAAACATTTGTAGCCTAAGTGGTGATGGAGAGCTGATGCTGACAATCCTTGCCTCCTTTGCTCAGGAAGAAAGCCGCTCTATCAGCGACAATATCAAGTGGAGGTTTCAAAAGAAATACGAAAAAGGAATTCCCCATGCAAAGTTCTTCATTTATGGGTACCGATGGAAAGATGGAGAACTAGTTATCCAGAATGAGGAAGCAGCGATTGTTCGGAGAGTCTTTAAGGGGTATTTAGCAGGGAAAACGCGAAGAGATATACAGCGAGAGCTTGCCAATATCGGAGCTCATACGATGTACGGCAACCTATTTCAGGATTCTACTATAAAGCAGATGTTGCAGAATCCTGTATATAAAGGAAACCTGGTCATTCAAAAGACCTTCGTAATAGATCCAATTACCAAACATCAGGTCATAAACCATGGAGAAAAGGATAAGTATGTAGTGGAAAATCATCATGAGGCCATTATTGATGCAGCGACATTCAATCAGGTTCAGGAAGAGATGGCATGGCGTAAGGAGGCGGGAAAGCAACGTGGCGGATATGCCAGAAATTTCCTAAACACATCCTGCTTTACAGGAATCATCAAGTGCGGTATTTGTGGAAAGAGCTACATCCATAACATAAGAAAGTACAAAGGCAAACCGAGTGAATATTGGTCGTGCCTGTCAAATAAAGGAAAAGCGGAGGAACGGTGCGGAGCCTATGGTGCCATTCCACAGCCTGCTCTTGAACGCGCTTGTATGAGTGCGCTTGAAATGGCAATTTTTGATAAGACTGAGTTTTTACAGAGGGTAGAGAAAATAGTGGTGCCGGCTTATCATTCCTTGCTATTTTACTTAAAGGACGGCAAGGTTATTAAGCAGCCATGGAAATCGACAGCGTTAAAGGATATGTGGACGGAGAAACGGAAGGAACAAGTACAGCAAAGAATGGTCCAATACCGTAAAAGTGGACTGTCCAGCCGTTATAGTGCCTTTTCAGAACGTATCTTTTGCCCGACTTGTGATGTGAAATTTGTCCGTTGTTTGGAAACACGTAAAAATAGAAGAGTAGCGTATTGGCGGAGTCGGAACAAATATAAATGTGTCCACACTAGCGGCATCCAAGAAGATTGGCTGAAAAAAACAGCGGCAGCCCTTCTTGGCGAATCTACATTTGATGAGCAAAAATTTCGGGAACAGGTGGAATGGATTGAGGTTCAGAAGAATCGGACCCTGTTGTTCCGGTTTTATTCTGGAGAAAATAAAGAGGTGCAATTGCCATGAAAAAAGTGCAGGTCATACCAGCTACACTACAGAATTACACAGAAAAACCTATTCATAGCCAGAAAAAGAGAAGGGTCGCCGGGTATGCACGCGTTTCAACCGACCGGGATGAACAGCTTACAAGTTATGAAGCACAGGTTGACTATTATACAAATTATATAAAGGGACGCAGCGACTGGGAATTCGCTGGGATGTACACGGATGAAGGAATTTCAGCGACAAATACCTTGCATAGGGAAGGCTTTAAAAGTATGATTCGTGATGCAATGGATGGCAGAATTGACCTTATCATTACGAAATCGGTCAGCCGTTTTGCGCGGAATACGGTGGATAGCTTGACAATCGTACGTAAGTTGAGAGATAACGGGGTCGAAATCTACTTTGAAAAAGAAAACATCTGGACACTAGACGCCAAAGGTGAACTTCTTATTACTATTATGAGTTCCCTAGCACAGGAGGAAAGTAGGAGTATATCAGAAAATGTCACTTGGGGACATCGGAAACGGTTTGCTGATGGGAAGGTCAGTTTGGCATTCAGTCATTTTCTTGGTTATGACAGGGGAGCGGACGGCAATCTGGTAGTGAATAAAGAGCAGGCAGAAACAGTAAAACTGATTTATCGTTTATATCTTAGCGGGTACACCTTTCATTCTATTGCAAAGAAATTGACAGAGCAAAAGATTCCAACACCTGCGAGGTGCAAAATATGGAGACCCAACACGGTGCGAAGTATTCTCATGAATGAAAAGTACAAAGGTGATGCGTTGCTTCAAAAGAAATTTACGGTGGACTTTCTTACGAAAAAAAGTAAGAGGAACGAAGGGGAAGTACCGCAATATTATGTGCAAAATAACCATGAGGCTATTATCAGTCCACAGGTATTTGACTTGGTACAGGAAGAGATGCGGAAGAGAAAAAATAGTAAAATTCGTCATAGCGGTATCTCCATTTTCTCCAGCAAAATCAAATGTGGACAGTGCGGCAGTTGGTACGGAGCCAAAGTTTGGCACTCGACTGATAAATACCGCCAGACCGTATATCGCTGTAATGATAAGTTCAAGAGACATTGTAAGACGCCACATCTGACTGAAAATGAGATAGAAAATATATTTGTCCGAGCAGTCAATCAACTTATCAAGAATAAAGATGAGATCCTTAGCAATATTATTCTGTTAAAGATTCGCCTAGTTGATACTACAGATTTGGAAAAGAAACGAAACGCATTAGAATTCAATATGAACCTGTTAGCAGAACGGGTTCAGCAACTCATCTCCGAAAATGCTTGCTTGACACAGGATCAAGTGCAATATAACCAAGAGTACAGCGAGCTAGTTAACCGCTATGAAAAAATAAAAATAAAGTATGACCAGATTTGCGATACCATGAAACAGCGTACAAGTAGGGGCCAGCAGCTAGAAAGATTTATTGAAAATTTACAGAAACAGGAATTTATTAGCATTTTTGATAAAAGACTGTGGTGCAGTTTGGTAGATTTCATTACTGTAAATGAGAAAGATGATATTTGGGTGACTTTTAAAGATGGCACAGAAATCAAAGCATAAATGGATATTTGGAAATGCAAGAGAGAAACGACATGACTTTCCGGGAAAACGGAGTACAGTATGTTAATGTATAGCATTCATATATTATTAACTTAAGCTTCACAGTTGATACCCCGCTGATTTATCTTTATTAGTAATCCGCGAAATAAAAATAGCATGAACTCATTCCGTTTTGTATAATAAAAGTAACGAAAATCCACAACACAAACGGAAGGCTTATGCCATGAATATTGTACAATATCATCACTCATGTGAAGTATCATCTTCCAAGATTCGTCAATTCTTTGCCGAATTCCATGTCAGCCAGTTCTTGCGAAACTACAATGTCTACAAGATGTGCGGCTTTGCAGTCATGACCGCAAAGCGCGTCCGAGGCAGTGTTTCAGAGGCGGTTCTTCTACCAACGGAAGCTGGAACGGTTTATTCCCAAGCAATGCCATTGCCGTAGAAACTGCTATCCTGTCCTTGCATTTGTACGATGAGCGAAACAGGGCTGTCGGTCTGTGTTTTGAGCCATTGCTGGATCTTCGCGGCATCGGTCGGGGAAAGTGGGGCCGAGACAGTGAGTTTTGCAAGAAATTGTTGTGATTGACTGCCTGATGTGCTTGCGTCCGTACTGTGGGCGGGCATGGTGCTGCCTTGGGCGGCAACAATTTGTGGAAATAGCGCAGGGAGCTGAGCATTCATAGCAACGGTGATTTGTTCATCGCTTTGCTGTGTTTGGTAGGCCGGATAATAAAGTCTCGCGAGCTCTTTATAGGATTTTCCTTTATCGTTGGCAACCAGTCCTTCGATCCGGTTCGTGATGATTTGTTGAATCTCTTTTTGACCGATGGTGTTTACATTGCCTTGCACGATGTGTAACTTGGCATCTGTCAGTTTGGAATACGACTGCATCGAGGCCTGGAGTTCTGCCACCTGATCCTCGGTTAGTGGTGTTCCAATGAGATCGACCGTTAAGAGTCCATCTTTGAAGGCATACGATACGGCACTCACTTTTTCAGAGGCGACTTCTTTTGCTATAAACGTTTTGATCTGCGTATCGCGGATGTTGTCGTTGACTGTTAGATAGGCCATGTAAATGCTAGGGATGGTGATGACGATGCCCGCGATTAGGAGAATGGTCCGCTGGTATTGCATGTGGCTTTCGTTGACCGTCGTCGATGCCGGTACGCGCAGCACCTTGAAGACTAAGAATGCGGAAAGCGTGATAAAGAATGCGTTGATAAAGAACAGGTAGAGCGCGCCAAGTACGAAGGTAGAAGAATGCGTGGCGATGCCGTAGCCTGCGGTGCAAAGCGGTGGCATCAAGGCCGTGGCAATAGCAACGCCTGGAATGACATTCGTTTTTTCTTTTCGGGTGTTACCAATGGCGCCAGCGATACCGCCTGCTAGTGCGATGATAACGTCCCAGATGGTCGGGGATGTGCGCGCTAAGAGTTCGGAAGATGCATCGCTGATGGGCGAAAGAGAAAAATAAATCGCCGAGGTAATCAAGGCGAAGGAGACTTAGAAGCCAAGCTTTACCATCGAATCCTTGATAAATTGCATGTCATAGGTTGCCATTCCGTAGCCTGTTGCGACAAGGCCACCCATTAAAGGGGAAATGAGCATGGCACCGATGATGACTGCGGTGCTGTTCATATTGAGGCCGACGGACGCAATGAGGATTGCGGTGATTAGAATGACGAGATTTGCGCCTTTCACCGAAGCATCGGACGCGATCCGCTGTCGGATTTCAGAGAATGGGGCCGAGTCGCCCTTGAGGTCTAAGAGTTGTGAAAAATTGAAGTTCATAGGGATAGATCTCCTTTCTGTTAGTTCCTATCTTTCATGATAGCATATTTTTCTCCGGAAAATCATTGTTGTACAGAAAAGTCTGATAATAATAGGTAAAATAGGAATAAAAGGAGTATTCTCGAGAATTTTTATATTGGCTAATTGTATAATGAAACTGAACACATAAAAAGATCCGTAGCGAATACCTTCATGTTATGATTTATAATGGGCCCCTTGTCTAGACCACAGTAAAAATTTTTAAGCTTATTACGCGACTTCTGTTAACGACTGAGAAAAATGTGAATAATATACGGCATCCGGTGTTACATAATCAAGTGCAGCATGTGGGCGAAGCGTATTGTATTCTGTAACATACTCGCTAATTCGTTTACGAAGATCTCTTGGAGATGAAAATTCGTTGGGATAGATCAGCTCTGTCTTGAGCGAGCGGAACCAACGCTCAATCATGATGTTGTCTGCCCAACGACTCTTTCCATCCATGCTTTGACGAATCCCAAATGCCTTTAACACATTCTTGTATTCGAGACTTGTGAATTGAGATCCTTGATCTGAATTGATGATTGCCGGCACGCCATGTTGAGAAATGGCCTCTTTGACAGCCAAGATGACTGATGATGCGTCCAGCGTATCCGACAAATAGTGTCCAACAATTTTACGACTATGCCAATCAATAATGGCTGTTAAATACATATGGCTGCGATTCATCGGTAAGTAGATAATATCGATGGACCATACCTGATTAGGAAACCGAGCATCGTAATTGCGAAGCAAATACGGCACCACAGCCTCTTTGCTGTTTCGCTTGGACAAATTAGGCTTTGGATAAATTGCGTAGATTCCCATCTTTTGCATGAGACGCCGTACAGTCTTACGACAAATATTGTACCCATTTTCCTTGAGTTTGATAACGATCTTTCGTGATCCCATATAAGGAAACTGCGTATGGATTTTGTCTATTTGCTTCATCAGATCTTCTTGCAGGGCTTGGTATGTTGTATTTTGTGGCCTTTCTTGATAATACAGGCTCGATCGATTGATACCCAGTAGCTGACATTGCCGACGCACAGATAGGTCATGATTCTTTTTGATCATAGTCTGGGATGGGTGGAATGGGTGGAATGGGTGCTCCAGCTTGGCGAAAGCAGTCCTGAAGAAAATCACGTTCCAGGGTAAGCTGTCCAATGGTTTTCAGCATCTGATCGTTCTTTTTCTTCAGATCTTCCTCCTTCCTCTGAGCCGTTTTTCGCTCAGTGTTTGTCCCAAAGGCAAGATAGGCATTTGCCAAAAAGTCCTGTTTCCATTTTCTGACCATCATGGGATTTAGAACATGTTCTGCACTAATTTGGTTGATATCTTTTTCGCCTTGTAATACGGTCAAGACAATTTTGCTTTTGAATTCAGATGTGTATTTTCTTTTTGGCATGATGTGTTCCTCCATATTTAATTGGATTATATCATACACTTAAAAATAAATTTACTGGTCTGAATTCATGGGTCCATTATATTGTTTAGGAAGTAAAATGATGTTAAAATAAGAAAAAATGCACCGTATAAAGTTTAACTAATCTATTAAAGGTGCTGAGTGTTATTTTATGCTATTTTTAATATAAAGGAGGCGATTAGATTGAATAGAATTTACAAGGTTATATTCAATCACGCAAAAGGGCAGTACCAGGTTGTTTCAGAATTAGCAAAAAATGGCGGGAAAACGTCGGGCAATTCTTTATTAAGAATAATTATTAAATCGGGGGGGGTACTGACTAGTACCGTATTAACAGCTGTGCTTGTATTTGGAAGTGCACTTTATGGTAGCGCTGAAGTTGTTCATGACGGTGATATTTTGAATGCCGGAACTAACATTTCTGTAACTAAAAATGACACAACAAAGACAATCACAATATCCACTGATGGGGTCGCAACCAGTGCAGAAGTGGATGCAGTAAAAACAGACGTACAAAATAACCAAACAGCTATTGCTGCCAATACGGACAAAATTGCGGATAACAGCACAGAGATCGCTAACAATAAGGTCGGAATCAGCCAAAATTCCAATGACATCCAGAAAAACAAGACGGATATTGCGGCGAATAAAAATGCGATTACAGCCAATACAGGAAAAATCGACAATAATACGGCCGATATTACAGAACTAAAAAATGTGAATTCTGCTTTAGGCTTGGATAAAACAAAACCGGGAATGAAGTATTTCCGTGCCAATTCCACAGGAGAGGACGCTGCAGCGGTGGGGAAAGATGCTGTTGCCATCGGTGTCAGTGCAAAAGCAAACGGCAAAGATTCTGTGGCGCTGGGCGATGCTGCTCGTTCTGCTTCATCTGCTGATAACAGTATTGCCATTGGCCGAAAAGCTGTCAGCGGATCTTTTAACGGTATGACGGCTGATGGCGACAGTTCTACTGTGGTTATAGGCGGAGGCAAAGCAAGCATATCCATCGGTGATGCAGCCAATGCTCGGGGAAACTCTTCGATTGCCCTGGGGGATGGAGCGACGGTCTATAATGATGGGACCAATGCTCAGCTCAACGATAACAGCATGGCAATTGGAACGAAGGCCCGTACGGTTGCTTCGAATCATGCGATTGCGATGGGCAACAATGCTGCTGTGACGCAAAACAGTCATAGTGCTGCAGCGATTGGAGACAGCGCAAAGGCTGAGGCGGAAGGCGCACTGGCTCTAGGCAAAAGTGCGGCTGCTTCTGGAGCTGACAGCATTGCGGTTGGAACAGAGGCAGTCGCCAGTGGAGCAGATGCCTTGGCTATGGGTAAGAGTGCGCAAGCCAGTGGAGCAGATGCTGTTGCTCTTGGGAACGGAGCTGTTGCTGGGAGCAGTGCTTCTGTGGTTTTGGGCAAAGATGCCAGTGCCAATGCCGTCCGGTCTGTCGTACTTGGCCCTAATGCAGGGGTAGGTATGGTAGGGGATGTATTAGGGGCGAAGGGATCCCATGTAGTCATCGGAGACGGTGCTGGCAACAATATTGACGGACAACAGAACATTGCAATTGGCTACAAAACGGGAAATGATGTCAAAAGCGATCATAATGTTGCCATTGGTTCTGAAGCTGGGACCAATATCGGAGCAGGCGGAAACACATCGGAAGGGAAAAATGTTTCCATTGGATATCATGCTAATAAAAACGATTCTGCTGTATCGCGGATCCAGTCTACGGCTTTAGGCAGTGAGACGAAAGCTGCTGATGATGCCGTTGCAGTCGGGTATCAGGCACAGGCGAATGGAAATGGATCTACGGCAGTCGGGTTTAACGCCCAGGCTGCAGATGCGGCCAGTGTAGCTTTAGGTCAGGGCGCACAGGCTTCAGGCGGCAATGTTGCTATTGGCAATGACTCCGTGGCTAACGCCGCTATGATCAGTGGGACTGGGTATCTGACAGGACAGGCGGCTCCCAAGACTGCCGTTTCCGTCGGCAATGCATCGGCGCTGCGCCGTATTACCAATGTAGCTGACGGGGCACTAGATCAGGATGCCGTGACAGTGGCACAGCTCAAAAAATCAATCGATGCTACGGTAGCCCAGGTCAATGCCAATGTTTCTTCGGCAACGGCAAGCGGAGTTTATTATGATACGGTCACTTCCGGAGATGGAGACAGTATTACTCTCCGTAATAATGACAATAAGGGAACGAAAATCCATAATGTCGCCGCAGGGACATTGGGGACCGATGCAGCCAATGTAGCCCAGGTCAAAGAACTTGTAGATACGGCAAAGACTCATTACTATTCTGTGAAATCCACGAATCAGAATAACTATGACAACGATCTGGCCACGGGTGAGGATTCCATGGCGGCCGGCGTGAGCGCCAAAGCTTTAGGGGACAGGAGTGTTGCGCTGGGGAATAATACAGAAGCGCAGAGCCTTGGCAGTATTACAGTGGGAGCCGGTTATGAAGATCCGGTTAACCCGGGCAGCCTGAAACAGACGTTAGCCATCAGCGGTTATCAATATAACACGGCAATCGGGGCTGGCGCTCAGGCAGCCGGAAATCATTCTCTGGCTATAGGGACTTTGGCAACATCCTCTATAAAAAATGGTGGAAGCAGCGTAGATAAAGCTGTTGCCATTGGCTATTCTGCTGGCGTTTCTGATGACAAAGCCATCGCCATCGGCAGTGATGCCAAAAGCAACAGCAAAAGTGCTTCCGCTATTGGTGATACGGCTCAGGCACTGGCAGAAAATGCTCTCGCAGTGGGGACGAATGCACAGGCAGAAGGTGTTTCTTCCGGGGCAATCGGTACCCAAAACCGGGTCACTGGGGCAAATACATATGTTTTGGGCAGCCAGAACAGTACGGCTGCAACAGGTACAGCTGCTGATGTAAGTGCTTCGAATTCGGGGATCTTTGGGAATGAAAACCGAATGGAAGGGGACAGCAATCGTATTGTAGGGAATCAAAACGTGCTGAAAATGGAATCCCTTTCCAATAATTCTGCCAACCTGAAAGCCTTTGGTAATATTTTTGTAACGGGCAATCAGAATATGGTTACCGGGGATCCGGATACAAGTACAGCAGGCGATGCGGGTATTGTATCTGATATCGCTATTACCGGTTCGAAAAACACTATCCGAGCCAAAAATCAGAAAAACAAGGATTTGACGGATATCCAAATCATTGGCAACCAGAATACCCTTGATGCCACGGCGCAGAATACGGATTTGTCCAATACCCAGATATTGGGCAGCCATGTAACAGCCACTTTGGGGAATTCCGTCTATCTGGGCAGTAACTCTGCTTATGTTGCATCAGGAGCCACTACGAAAGGGATGGATGCTTACAGCAGCAACGGAACCTATCAATACGCTGGGGGGACCCCTGCTGGTATTGTAACGGTGGGCTCCGTGGGGAAAGAACGGCGCATCCAGAACGTTGCGGCCGGTCTGGTCAGCGCAAAGAGTACGGATGCTGTGAATGGAAGCCAGCTTTACACCATGACGCGGCCTCTGCGGTTTGCTGGAGATAATTCGACCATTGGCAATACTTCAGAAGCAGATGTCAATGTGCTCCATCGCGGTTCCGACCAGGCTATGTCCCTTTTGGGCGGTGCTAACAGCAACAATTTAAGCGATAATAATATCGGGGTGGTTGCCAATTCAGCCAATAATACGATGACCGTAAAATTGGCAAAAGATGTGACTGGGCTGAACAGTATTACGTCAAAAACCATAAACGCTGAGACGGTAAAGGCCGGCGATACCACCGTCAATAATCAGGGAGTGACCATAGCTGGAGGACCTTCTGTGACCAAAGAAGAAATCAATGCGAACGGTACGAAAATTACCAACGTAGCTGCTGGTACAGCGGATACAGATGCTGTCAACGTCAGTCAGTTGACGAAACAGTCTGCTGATTTAACGGAAAAAGGGTTCGGATTAAAGGATCAGGATGGAAATATCGTCCACAAATCCCTGGGAGAGGATATTGAAGTTACCGGGGACGGCAAAAATATTTCTACGAAAGTGGAAAACGGAACGATGAAAGTGGTCCTGAACGATGATCTGAACGTGAACAGTGTGACGACCACCGACGATAAAGGAAATAAGACCGTGACCAAGGGAAGCGGCATGACCATCACGGATAAAGATGGGAATGAGACAACGATTGGTGCTGGGGGTATTACGATCACGCCGAAAAATCCGGCACCAGGGACTTCTTCAGTTTCTTTGACAGAAAAAGGGCTGGATAATGGTGGCAACCAGATTCACAATGTGGCTGCCGGCACTGCTGGAACGGATGCTGTGAATGTCAGCCAGCTGAAAGATGAAATTGCCAAGAATGCTACTAAATTGGTAGATGGGAAAAATACGACAGTTACAGGCACAGGCACAACGGAAGATCCGTACAAGGTCAATGTCAATGATAATCTGAATCTGGGTGAAAAAGGCGAAAATGGTATAGACGGTTCCATCGGTGTGACGGGCAAAGATGGCTCAGCTGTTACCATCAATGGGAAAGATGGCTCTATCGGAATGAATGGAAAAGACGGGAAAGATGGGCTTACCATGAAATCTGCGAAGGGTCAGGATGGCGTGGATGGTTCCAATGGTGCTAATGGTATGACCCGTATTGTTTACGAAGATGATGGGCATGTCACCCATGAAGTTGCCACATTAGATGATGGACTGAAGTTTGCTGGAAATACAGGATCTGTGGCCAAAAAACTGAACAGCACCATGACCATCAAAGGTAATGGTACGAAAGCGGACGCAGAATATGATGCTTCCAACATCAAGACTGTAGTGGATGCAAATGGAGATCCGGTCATCGGATTGGACAAGAATCTGAAGGCAGATACTGTTACCGTGGGCGGCCGGGGCAAAGACGGCGCTGATGGCATCAATGGGGTTATTGGTGTAAAAGGTGCTGATGGCAAAGATGGGGTTACCATTTCTTCTATAGGTAAAGACGGAACCAATGGTACCGATGGTCATATTGGCATTAATGGCAAGGATGGTGCTTCTGCTGACATCCATGTTGTAAAAGGTGTGAATGGAGTAGACGGCACGGATGGCTATAATGGCACGGATGGTATTGATCGGATTGTCTATGAAGATCACAATGGGAATACCCAGACGGTTGCCACTATGAACGACGGAATGAAGTATGGCGGTGACGTAGGGAATGTAATCAGTAAAAAACTCAATGGGCAAGTGAATGTAGTTGGGGGCGTTACGGATTCTTCTAAACTGTCAACGGAAGACAATATCGGAGTGGTATCTGATGGAAGTGACAACCTGAAAATACGGCTTTCAAAGGATTTGAAAGGACTGGATTCGGTTACCACGAAGACTGTTACAGCAGACACTGGGAATATCACGACGGTAAATGCCAGCACTGTCCACGTTGGAGACACTACCATAACGACGGGAGAGATGACAATCCAAAACGGTTCCGCAGGTCAGGATGTTACGCTCAATAAAGATGGGCTGAATAATGGTGGAAATAAGATCACCAATGTAGGTCCTGGAGATATTTCATCGACCAGTACGGATGCCGTAAATGGAAGCCAGTTGTACCGTGCGGAAAACCGGATCAGTCAATTGGGAGATCGAGTGAACCGTGTTGGGGCAGGTGCCGCGGCTCTGGCAGGATTGCACCCATTGGATTTCGATCCAGATGACAAATGGGATTTTGCTGCAGGGTATGGTAATTATAAAGATGCTCATGCAGTCGCTATCGGAGCGTATTATCGTCCTAACGAAGATACGATGTTCAGTGTGGGAGGTTCCTTTAGCGGAGGCGAAAATATGGTGAATGTTGGTGTCAGCTGGAAATTTGGGCAGAAGAGCCACATCTCCCGTTCACGTGTTTCCATGGCTAAAGATATGTTGGCTATGAAGAATCAGATTGAAACGCTGACAAAAAAATTGGCAGCCTATGAATCGGGTCAGCCTGCAAAATTGGTTCCTACAGCAACCGGAACTATGATCTTCCCAGATGTACCGGAAAATCATTGGGCTTATGAGTATGTTAAGAACTTAGCGGAACGAGGTTATCTGAAAGGATATCCGGATGGAGAATTTAAAGGCGATAGAGCGATGACACGTTATGAATACGCAGCCATTATTTACAGGGCTTTACAAAATGGAGCGCCTTCGGATGGTAACATGACCCGTTCTGTAGATGACTTTGGTCCTGAATTGGTTAAAGTGCAGAATATCGATCGTTTCCGCGTAGACCGAATTTCCGGTAAAGATAATGATCGGCATAAGGTGGAACGTGTACGGGTAAATGATAAAGATGATAAAACCCAAAATGTGTACCGTGATGTTTACGGAAACCATATTCAAAAGTAGGGCACGGTAGATAAGAAGTATAAAAGCGCCAGTTGCTCGAAAGGAGTGACTGACGCTTTTATATTAGTGTTGAATATAAAGTTGGGCTTGAAGATGGGTTACCAGTAGAAGTGTATAAGTATATAAAATATAGTTTTTTATGATAGTGTTGATAGATGATATCTGGGAAAATTTTAAATTCTGATTGCAGTTTGACTTTTTTATTCATCATCACTTGGTTAATTTAATAGTTGGTGCATATTACAATTATAAGCCACCAACACGGGTTAGAATATATTGGTCATTATTTTTGATTAAATTATAGAACTCAGATTTGCTATTTACCCATAGGCCTTCATTTTTTCCATTACCTGCAATCCAAGCCGGAGCTATGGTTTTTACTGAATATGATACATCATAATAGTGATTGTCTGTCTTACTGGTATCGTTTATTGGGCCATTAATTCGATTAATTTTATAATCGAAAATTTGATTTTTAGTGAATAATCTCTCGGATTTATAATAGTCAAATTCTTGGATTAGTATTTTGTTAACAATTTCTTTTTCTGATAATCCCTCTACGTCTGATATTGCTATGTGATTATATTGAACCTTTTCGGATGGTATGGATTCATACGAATAGAATAATAAATATACAACTCCTATTAGTATAATCACTATAGTTTTTGTTTCTATTTTCTTAGCCTTAATGCATTTATAGATGGTAATAATTATCACAAGAAAAGTGACGATATATAATAAAAACAAAGAATCACTTATAAACATAATCATTTTTAATATCACCTATTTTCGAAAAGCACAATAGAATTAAAGATTAAAATAAAAAACGCAAGTTTTTAGAAAACAGTGGAATAGATGAGCTATTTTTTACATCGATAAATATTAACTTAAGTGTAACGAAGATACGCCAATACAATCAAATTATATCATGAATTGTATATAGATGATAGATGTGAGTAAAATTGGGGCTTAAATATGTTTTATAGTGCCAAGGACAAATTTAGGGTTATGTTGTAGGCCTGTTCAGTTGGCAAACTTCCGTCCTTTTCAATTCAGAATTTTTATGAAATTAATAAAGTTAACTGCAATATTTTCAAAATTGAGATTTGTCGTAATTTGAAGAATTATAAATTAATTCTTCAAATCGACTTTTAACTATTGCGGATCTGGGCAACTTCATTGCAATTAATAAAGAAATTCCTAGTGAGAAAGGAGTTAGAAAAAATAAGAGGGTTAAAATTAGTATCCACCTATTTTTTTTAACATGCACACGGGGTGTTCAAAATTCTGACTATCGTTCGATTGTATCAAATACGGACACCTTTGAGATGATATTGCAACGACGGGCGCATCCCTTGAAGAAGCGGCCCGCCTCCTCAAAGAAGGCGGGGCGGAAAAGGTGGTGGGACTCGTCCTTGCCAGTAATGCGCCCATGGCGTCCGTTTCCAATTTGGACTGATGGGAAAGAATTTAAACTCATTGGGTCTCTAAGTTCTCGCTACGCCTTTACGCACGTTGCCTTGGAACTCGATTTCTTCAAAACGGGTCCGTTCCGCTAGGGAGTCGTGTCATCCATTTAAAAATAGAACCCTATCAGATTGATATGACTCTATTTTTTATGGGAAGGCAATCCAATCTTCCAACACGGAAACATCTTTCGATAAATGGGAGGGGAGGACGATTCTTCGGGCTGTAAGGGTTCATGTTGAAGAAACTCTATCTGAAGACGAGGTATGCAAAAAGCGCGATGCTGCCTTGAAAGATATTTTTGAAAAACAAGACGAGTTCCTGAAGGAAATGCAGTTCTAAGGCTGGCTCTTATCGTTTTTGTAAGGGACAAATTTTCTTAACAAGCGTACAAGCCAAAGAAATGAGCCATGTAGAAAACGCTTTTTTCTACATGGGACTCATTAAATAAAGAGGTCACCATCCAAATCACAAGACGGATTTGGATGGTGACTCTCTGTTTTTCGTTTGAGATAGGTGCCTTTTCCGCAAGAGAGCATCACAGCATCTTTGCGAGGCTTCCTTACTGCGCCCGCGTCATGAGAACGACTGTCTCGACATGGCATGAGAGGATAGCAAGAACGTCATATCGCTTTTTTTAGTCGTTGAACGTTGTCGGGAACATATCCACCGTTTTTTGTCTAAAGTCCTAGTTGTTGGAAACATATCCACGAAGTATTTTAAGGACAATTTTTTATTAGTAACGATTCTATAAAATGAAATTTTGATTTATCCCGTATATGCATTATCTGCAGTATTTTTGAAGTTCTGCTTAGATAGCCATTCTTCTTCATCCCTGTTTTCAGGAATATCTATACGCTCAATCTTGAAGATAACTGGTCTAGTTCCATCATTGCAGCAAGCAATCATCATGCGTTCGTCATTTGTCCAGCCGTGCATGATGGATCCTCCCTGCAGCGCAGTATATACATAGCGACTAACTGCATCCCACGCTTCACCGCAAAACTGACCATTCATCAGATGGTAGAAGTCATCTTTTTGGGATGTCCTATCCAAAATAAATTCATCTCCAACTTTAAAACACGGACATGGTCCAGACTTCGGATCAGCAAGATATTTTTCCTGCAAATCCGGAAATACCTTAGTTTCCAAAACCGTTATTTTGCACTGATGTTTCATATTTTTCTCCTCCATACAACTTCCGATTTGTTTGTCTAACCTTATATTTAATTAAGGCGGAATGCATGGATCGAACTTGCGACCTTTGCCCGCAAATATAAAATGCACCTTGGCGGTGTACAAGTTTCCGCCATAATTCACAATTACTGATTTCTATCTCTATTAGACTATGTTATATCATAAAACACGTCTTTTTGCTTTCCCACTTAGACTTGTAATCACAAAATACCCTGCATTTCTGCAAGGTGTTTCATTATTTATACCTACTTTACTACCCCAATACTAGTACCGGATTTAAACTTGGGAATTTGATACTTTCTCAATAACCTCATAATTGAAAATCCACTCATACTGCCCTTTAAGGCTTATTTTTTGTCAAATTTATCATTCTTCTCTTAAGTACTCTTTAGTAATGTGTTGTAATATCCATGGGAGGGATTACCATGAGACTGCAAATTTCCAAATCTAAGAATGCTCAATCTTTTTACGTTATCCGTTCTTGCTATATTAATGGCAAACATTCTTCTAAGGTCGTTGAAAAATTAGGCACTTATGAAGAACTTAAGAAAAAGCACGATGATACTGTCGCTTGGGCAAAAGAATATATCCAACAGTTGAACGAATTAGAAAAAGAGCAAAAGCGTGAAATTGTGATTCATTTCAAGCAATCCAAGCCTATTCCTATGGATAAACAACTCCAATTTTCTGGAGGCTATCTGTTCTTGCAATCGTTATACCATCAATTAGGCCTCCCTGCTATCTGTCAGGATATTTCTTCCCGTTATAAATTCAAGTTTAATCTGAATGAATGCTTGTCTCGACTAATATATATTCGCATTCTTTACCCTTCTTCTAAGCTAAGCAGCTATGAGTATTCTAAAAAAATGCTTGAGCCCCATCAGATGGAGTTACATCATCTGTATCGTAGCTTAGGGATATTATCTGCGGAAGATTCCTTTATCCAATCGCAGCTGTATGCCAACAGCGAGCGGTTATGTGCCCAGAATAGTAAGGTGCTGTATTACGACTGCACCAACTTCTTCTTTGAAATCGAACAAGAAGACGGTATACGCCAATATGGTCCTTCCAAGGAGCATCGCTCTAGTCTTATCGTCGAAATGGGATTGTTCATGGACGGCGATGGCATCCCTTTGGCGTATTGTCTTCACAGCGGCGATACGAATGAACAAGTTACATTACAGCCCTTGGAAGAAAAGATTGTACATGACTTCAACCTATCTCGCTTCATCGTCTGTACTGACGGAGGCATCTCCTCTCTTTCCAACCGGAAATTCAATACCCGTGGGGAACGCGCCTTTGTGACGACCCAGTCCATAAAGAATTTAAAGGCTCATTTAAAACAATGGGCCTTGGACCCGAAGGGATGGAAACTGTCGGGAACCAAGAAAGAATATGACCTGACAGACTTAGACGCATTAGGACCCGAATATGAAGAGATGACGTTCTTCAAGGATCGATGGATTCAAGAAGATGGGCTGGAACAGCATTTAATTGTGACGTTTTCCTTAAAGTACAGACACTACCAACAGAATATACGGGAACAGCAGATACAGCGCGCTTCTAATGGCATATCCACTCACAGTAAGTCCCTTAAGGCATACGGCACGAATGATTACAAACGTTTCGTCAAGAAGACAAAGATTACCGTTGATGGCGAAGTAGCCAAGAAAGAACTATATGAGATGGATGACGAACGGATACGGAAAGAATCTCAATATGATGGGTTTTACGCGGTATGCATCAGTTTAGACGAATCTCCTGAAGTCATTATTCGTATAAACCAACGACGTTGGGAAATAGAAGAATCCTTTCGGCTAATGAAGACGGAATTCAAGGCACGGTCAGTCTATCTTTCCCGAGAAGACCGTATACGCGCCCATTTCCTGATATGTTTTTTATCTCTGACCTTGTATCGGCTGCTTGAGAAAAAGCTGGGAAACTCCTATACGCCCCGTGAGCTGATTCATACATTACAGGATATGAACTTTCTTCAACTTCCTATAGACGATTACGTGCCAGCGTATACACGTACGGAGATTACCGACGCCATACAAAATGCCTTCGGATTCCGAACGGATTATGAAGTACTGAGTGAAAAACAAATGAAAAAAATTTTAAGAACTACTAAGAAAATATAAAACTTACTCACTTTTTTTCGCAGATATAAAGAGCTAGAAACGCCTATAAATACGCATTTCTAGCTCTTTATTATTTTGAAAGTATTAATTATAAAATAATACTATAAATACTGCAAAAATACAATATAATAATCAAAAACATTTCATTATCGCAGCATTTAACCAATTTGTCAAATACATAACTTTTCAACATGACTTATCCAATGCCTACTTTTCCGTCCCAATACCTATTTTATTCTTTAATGCAAAATATATGCGTCTCTCAGGCATAGTATACTCCTGAAATTATACTGCCAGCAATCGTTTAAGGGGTTTCACTCCCAAAAAACAGAACCTAACCTTGGTAATAAAAAAGGAAGTTTGGCTTTCAACCTTGCGAGTCGAATTTCCAAACTCCCTTTTGCAAATATGTCTGTTACTTTCCATTGTATCAACGATAGACGGATTACATCGGACTTCCAACAGTCGTTGATACAATCTAATTTTTCTACTGTTGAATTATTGAAACAGGTGCATTTGCACACTCCAAAGCAATTGTGCCGCAATTATACAATAAGCCATTTTAGAAAAATTACTCCTCAACTACAAATTGGAATCTGACGTGTAAACAATGCACATTTAAACTTCTATTTTCTATAGATCCAGCTGCATGAAAATTGCATTTGATGCCGGATTAACATTGTATTTTTCTATAAATTTAAATCCTACCTTTTCATATATTTTAATAGCACTACTCATAAATGGAACTGTATCTAATCGCATGTACTTATATCCTATTGCTCCGGCATCTTCAATAATCTTCTCAGATAACATATTACCTAAATGATTTCCACGAAACTCTTCTCTAATATAAAGTCTCTTAATTTCACAATAGTCATCATCATTTTTTGTTAGGGCCACACAGCCAGCAAGCTTTTCATCTACTAGTGCAATATACATTTTTCCGTTTGAATAACCATATTTTTCACTGAAATGATACATTTCAGTGAAAATTTCTGTGACGATAATGTCTTGCCTACTTCTGGATCCTCTTTAAGAATCATATCTGTGTATTATTTTACTAGTTCATAGAATTCATCAATCCTATCATAAGCAGGTACAATTTCAATCATCATTAAACTCCCACAATTCCTCTGTCATCGAATAATTAGCCCAGGTATTATTTTCTTTTGTATCAGTAAGTTTAAAATCAAATTTTGCATACAAATGTCTTGCTGCTTTACAGATATCAATTGTCCATAGGCTTACATGGGTATATTGCATTTTCTTACAGTAATCCATTGCTGTCTGCATTAAAGCCTTACCTGCACCTTTTCCTTGTAATGAAGCATCCATACCGAATAATCTAAGCTGAGCATCATGTTCTCCTCTATCTATTACACAGATAGAACCTTTGATTTTTCCACCGTTCTCTATAATCCACATCTTATTTTTTTCAGGATTATCGAATAATTCCTCGCAAGCGTGAAGGAAATATTGCTCTGTACTAGGCAGAAAATCAAACTGCGTTTCAAATATCTTATAATAAAAATGTGAAACTAAGCTTACTTCACCAGATCCTACTTCTCTTATAACAAAATTACTCATTTATTTTATCTCCATTCTTTGATAATTTTTCTTCTATGCAGATCATGGCATTACAAACAGCATCACAATCCTCTTTGTTCAGATTTTCAATCATTTCAAATATTTTATTGTATGTGATTTCGATTACCCTTTTCGCCTCATCTATTCCATATTCAGTAAGTGATATGTCTTGGCTGCGTCCATCTGTACTAGAAGCTTTTCTTGTTATCATATTTTTCTTTTCGAATCCAGATATGACACGGCTAATATATCCCTTATCTAACAGTAATAGATTGCATAAATACTTTGCACTAAGTCTTTCGTTTTCATAAAGCTCAAATAGAATACGATTCTCTGTAACAGAATATCCGCTATCTAAATAATTGCGATCCAATATTCCTATGAGAGGTGTGTAAAAACGGTTGAATTTACGAATCTGTTCTATAGCATCAAGTTTCTCCTGCATCTTATTACCTCCATCAGGTTGCTTGAAGCAACTAAATGAATTATAAATGTTTTAATTGCTTTTGTCAACCTATTAATTATTGTTTTATTCTATAATGGCAACTAACTTTTTCATATATTCATTAAAGAAAAGAGCAATTGTAAATATCTACAATTGCCCTTATCGGTGTTAAAGATATTTAATTTTTATAAACTTATCTCGATGATAAAATTACGATTTATATCATTCGTTCAGTAGCCACCCATTATCTCCATGATAAATCATCTGCTTAGTCATTCCACCATCAATGCAGATATTTTCACCGGTGATGAAACCCGCCTTGTCCGAACTGAGAAAAAGAACCATATTGGCAATATCCAATGGATTTCCTACTCGCCCTGCTGGGTGTTGCTTAGCATCTGCTTCGTCATTATCTTTATAGGCATTATCAATCCATCCCGGAGAAATAGAATTCACTCTTGCTTTGCCAGCAAATGATACTGTCATCCCATGCGTCAAGGCTACGATGCCACCTTTGGCAGCAGTATAGCTTTCCGTCTGTGGCTGACTCATTCGATCTCTTGATGATGAGATATTGATAATTGATGCTCCACTTGAAAAATGCGGAGCAAATAATTTGCTCAAGTAGAATAGAGCCGTCATCCCAACTCTAAGAGCGTAATTAAAATCCTCATAGTTGCATTCGTCAATGCCTTTCATTGGCGGCAGGACATTATTGACCAATACATCTACGTGCCCATAATCCGTTATTACTTTTCCAGCAAATCTTTCTAGCGTTGCCTTATCACTGATATCTCCAATAAAATAATCATTATTGAGAATATCTATAATGCAGACCTTCACACCACGACTTTTGAACTCATCCACAATGCATTTCCCTATTCCCTTTACTCCGCCAGTGGCAACTACAACTTTATTAGTAAAACTCATTTTATCCTTCAAAATAATCAACTCAACCTACAAAATAACTATCCTATCTACACAACCTACCATATTTTCAAGCTGTCAACTCAACTCTCTGAATTTCTCCAAGTCGATATGTTCCCACTAAGTTATTTTATATAAAAATTAGGGAGTCGAGGATTTTCCCCTTGACTCCCCAAAATTCCTATATTTCAAGGGTTTCTAAGGCTATTTACTTCTGTACTCTTGACATCAATACCACTGTCTCGACATGGCTCGTGTGAGGGAACATATCAACGGGCTGGACTTGACGAATGTTATAGCCGCCTTCACAAAGGATGGCGGCGTCACGGGCAAGAGAGGCCGGTCCGCAGGAAACGTAGACGACGCGTTTGGGACGCACGGCAAGGATGGCGTCAAGAACGGGCCGCTCACAGCCGGCTCTTGGCGGATCAAGGACAACGACGTCGGGGCGGATTCCGTCCCTCACAAGAAGGGGCAGCTCTTTAGCCGCATCAGCACAGATGAATTCACTGTTTTTGATGTGATTGTCCCGGGCATTTTTTCTGGCGTCAGCAATCGCTGGTGCGACAATCTCGATTCCCAAGGCGTGCCGTGCCTTTTGGGCGAGAAAAAGGGTAATCGTTCCTGTGCCGCAGTAAAGGTCGATAACGTTTTCCTTTCCTTCAAGGGCGGCATAGGAAAGGGCAGTTTCATAAAGGCGCTGCGCCTGCAGCGTATTGACTTGGAAGAAGGAATGGGGGGAAATGACAAAGGTTAGGTCGCCCAAGCGGTCATGGATGACACCGGGCCCATAGATTACCTTGTTGTGGGGACCCATAATGACGTTTGTGTGGCGGGTATTGACGTTCTGTACCAAGGTAACAAAGCCGGGGATGGCTTCTTTCAGCATATGGGTCAGTTCCTTGAGATGGGGTACACGGTCCGTATTGGTGACAAGGACAGCCATGACCTCTCCGGTCTGGACGCCGACGCGGCCCATGATATGGCGCACGATGCCCGTGCGGGCGTCTTCTTTTAACGCCGGGATATGGTAGCGTTCCATCCAGGCACGGACGACGGCCGTAAGTTCGTTATTTGCATCATGCTGGATGAGGCAGCGCTTTACGTCAATGACGTGATGCGTGCCCTGGGCAAAGCAGCCAATAGACAGGCTGTGCTTTTTCCCTTCTGCCACAGGGACCTGCATCTTGTTGCGGTAATGCCACGGATCATCGGCTCCCAAAGTGGGATTCACGTTGATGCCCGAAAAATGACCAATGCGTTCCAAGGCATCGATGACGGTCTGACGCTTTTGAACAAGCTGCGCCTCATAGGCTAGATGCTGGATCTGGCAGCCGCCGCAGGCTTCATAGACAGGGCAGGGCGGTGTGATTCGGTCCGGACTGGGGACCAGGATCTTTTCCAAGCGTCCCAGGCCGTAGTTTTTCTTTTTGGCTGTGACTGCGGCCGTTACTCGTTCACCAGGAAGGGCTCCGGGGATAAAATAGGTAAATCCTTTCACTTTACCGACCCCTTCACCGGAACTGCCCAGCCCCGTTATGGTGATTTCAATATGTTCGTTAGGTGTGGTTGTGCGTTTATCTCTTTTCATACCAATCATTATAGCGGGGAAGAAGAGGGAAGGCAACTTTTCCCTGTTTTCTCTTTGTACAAAAATTGTAAAGCTAAATTTACCTCAAAAAAACGATATTTTGAAAAAATGAATCATCTTGCAAAATTAATGATTGACAGATAATATCTTCATCATCTACCATAAGAGTAGCTATTCAGGATAGAGAGACGCTTCTTGATGTGTACCCCAAAAACTGGACGCATATAAATTAGTTAAATGGCATTAGTGGATGTTTCCCGATATATTTCGGGAGGCATCCATTTTGTTTTTTTCTGAATCCTTTCCTTGTTGAAATAATGAATGTATTCTTTCACTGCTTTAGCAAATACCTTGAACGAGGTGTATTCTTTTTCGCTTCCGTAATACATTTCATTTTTCATCCGACCAAAAAAGGTCTCCATAATACTGTTGTCATAGCAGTTGCCCTTACGCGACATTGACTGTATAATTCCATGCTTTTTCAATTCACTTCTGTAATATTCATGCTGATACTGCCATCCCTGATCC
>NZ_AULA01000036.1 GCF_000425045.1 Acidaminococcus intestini DSM 21505
ATTTCTTGGGCACTTTCAGCATGGATAGACCTGGTAAAAAGCGCTGATTTACCGGAAATGAACTCTCTGGTTAAGTCCTTTACCTATTGGTACGAAGAAATTAGGAGCGCCCTTATATATCCTTACTCCAACGGCTTTACTGAAGGCTGCAACAATAAAATCAAGGTGTTAAAACGTGTCTCATTTGGTCTGCGCAATTTTGAGCGCTTTCGTAATAGGATCTTGTACATTAACACACGCAACGAAAAAGGACACGCACTGTATTCAGTGCATGTCCTCTCCAGGAGTGCATAGACACTTTAGCACCCCAAAATTTGACAAAGAACCTTTTTTGTTGCAAGTAAAAAAAAGAAATTCCTTGCGGTAATCCTTCTTCTTCGTGCAGGTCCTTCCCGTAGAGATCAGTACAATGCCAATTAGGCATTGCAGCTTACTTAAAATAGGTATTTAACATAGTAGAACAGATGCAATAAAATAAAATGGCTGCGAGAAGACCGATGATTATCTATGCCTCTCTTTCCTTATAGGGGAAAACCCTGATAGATTATTTGAAAAAGCAGACTTATAAGGATGATCATGACTATAGCGGAGAAGGATTGAATGAAATGAGGAATCCAAGTGGGATGAAAGGAACCTTTTCTATGGATGCCATAGAACTAAATCACCATGTACAGATGCCCTTGCTTGGAATGGGTGTTTTTCAGGTAACTGATTATGGATTGTGCAAAAGAAGCATTCTGACCGCTTTGAACATTGGGTATCGACTGATTGATACGGCTGCCTGCTATGAAAAGGAAGGAGCAGAGTGAGAAGCCGTTAAGGAATGTGGGATTTCCAGAAAAGAAGTTTTCCTAACTTTCAAGATGTAGATTCAGGATGCAGGGTACGATAAAACCATGTGTTCTTTTGAAAAGACCTTAAAGAATCTTCAGAGGGACTATCTCAATCTCTACCTGATTTATATACCATATAGGGATTGCTATGGAAGCTGACGAGCCATGGAGGAACTGTATCAAGCTGGTAAGATCAAGGCCATAGGAGTCTGTAACTTTATGCCAGACAGGCTTGTAGATTTGGTCATAAGCAATGAGATTGTTCTGGCCGTCAATCAAGTTGAGCTTCAGCTTTTTTCCCAGCAGGAGGAATTACAGCGTGTCATGGATCAGTACCATAACTGCCCCGTGGCTTGGACTTTTTTGCAGAGGGACATGCTGGCTTTTTTCAGCCTCCTGTTTTAGCTGGAATTGGTCCAAAGTATGGGAAAACGACGGCTCAAGTCATCCTGCGATGGCTTTTCCAAAGCCGTATCGTTGATATTCCTAGATTGGTCCATGCTGAACGAATCTACCAAAATTTTCGTACGAACGATTTCATGCTTTTTAATAAAGATATGGCAGAAATTACTGGAGGTCCCATTCTGATTTTGGATGTCCATAGTCTGAAAGAGATATATCGGCCCACAAGATCAAACTTGAGCAATAAGGAGGCAAACGAAATGGAGTATACAAAATTAGGAACAACGGATATTGAAGTGTCTAAACTATGCGTTGGCTGTATGAGCTTTGGCAAGGCAGGAACCATGCATGACTGGACGCTGGATAAACAGCAGAGTGAAGCTGTGATTCGGCATGCCTTGGACTTAGGCATTAATTTTTTTGATACAGCCAATGGTTATTCTGCTGGAACAAGTGAAGAATATTTGGGGCGTGCGATAAAACATAATATTGCTAGGAATAAAGTCGTAATCGCTTCTAAGGTGTACTTTAATGAGGGCCGGTTATCGCGGAAGGCCATTATGCGAGAAATCGAAGGTAGTCTCAAACGATTGGGAACAGATTATCTCGACTTATATATCATCCATCGCTTTGATTATGAAACACCCATTGAAGAAACCATGGAGGCGTTGCATGAGTTGGTCAGAGCTGGTAAAGTGCGCGCTTTAGGCGCTTCGGCTATGTACGGATACCAGTTCTATCATATGCAGATGGCAGCAAAAGAGCATGGGTGGACGCCCTTTTCTGTCATGGAGAACCATTACAACCTGATTTACCGTGAAGATGAGCGAGAGCTGATTCCTATTTGCAAACAAATGAATGTTTCCTTGATGCCATACAGCCCGCTGGCCTCAGGTCATCTGACAAGAGCAAAGTGGTCATCTGGGTCTCTTAGGGGGCGAACGGATAAGGTGGCTGCTGGGAAATATGATCGTATGAAGGAGCAGGATGTCAAAATAATTAAAAGGGTACAGGAGCTTTCTGAGCGCCACCATTATACAATGGCTCAGATAGCGCTTGCCTGGCAGTGGGCAAAGGGTGTTTCGTCTCCCATTATTGGAGCAACGAAAGCACATTATTTAGATGACGCGTCTGCTGCGCTGAAGGTAAAGCTTTCCCCTCAGGAGATTGATTATCTGGAAGAAAATTATGTGCCTCATCCCATTGTGGGGGCAGTTGATAGAAATCCAAAACCAGGTGTTATGCTGCTGGATGTGAAGCATTCGTTATGTTAAGAAATGAAGGAGCTTTCAAGTGATGATGACTTGGAAGCTTCTTTATTTTCTGGAGGAGGCTCTCATATAAAAGTGAAGTTTTAAAGAGAATTACCGTCTTGACCTCGTTTATAGTTTCTATTTTCTTTAGGTACAATGCAGGAAGCCGCATACCGTCTGCGCTGGATCAGATGACGTCGAATCTTTCCCCTCAGGACCCGATTCCTTCGAAATGGATTCGCAAGCTTCCCATGTGTGAGGAGAGAAAGGAATGGAATCGTGACAGGGGGTACGTGAGACGCTGAATGATTTACTGAGCCTACGGCTCAAAAATTTGTGCAGAAAGCGTTTGCATAAGATAACGATAGGAGCCGGTGGAGCAAAGCGGGACAAGGGGACGCAAATCCCTTTTTTCCTTTTTAATAAAATATGCCCTTTTAGCCAAAGCCGCCTTTTTATCGTTGAAGTTCTCTTCCTAATAGGGCGCTTACCGGTTTGGCGCTGGACATCCAGTCTTTGGCATCACAGCCTCCTTCTCCTTTTTTGTTTAAGCTACTTCTTAAAAAAGTCCTTGCAATATACCTTATGGGGGTATATAATAAATCTCGTAATAAAATACCCATAAGGGGTATATAAAGAAAGGACGATAGGTATGAAAGAGACTGTTTTGCAGGTGGAAAACCTGCAGAAAGATTTTAAGGCAAAGTCGGGCGTCATCCACGCCGTAAAACATGTTTCCTTCCAAGTGGAAAAAGGCGAGATCTTTGGTTTCTTAGGTGCTAACGGCGCCGGTAAGTCGACGACCATCAACATGGTGACGACACAGCTGCTTCCTACGGGCGGTAAGATTCTCTATGATGGAAAGGATCTTACGGGTGATGTGGCTGCCATTCGCCGTAAGATTGGTGTGGTCGCTCAGCATAACAACCTGGAGCGGCAGCTCACGGCAGAGGAGAACCTCTATTATCACGGTCGTTATTTTGGCATGGACCCTAAGGTCATCCGTGAGCGTTCGGAAGCGCTGCTGCGGAAGTTTGGTCTATGGGAACGCCGTAAGGACTTTGTTCGTTCCTATTCAGGCGGCATGGCGCAGCGTCTCAAGATTGCGCGGGCCATGCTCCACAATCCGGAAGTTCTCTTCCTCGATGAGCCGACAACAGGCCTTGACCCAAACTATCGCAAGATTCTTTGGGACCAGATGCTTAAGATGAATCGAGAAGGGACGACCATTTTCCTCACAACCCATTATATGGAAGAAGTTGAGTCCTTCTGTGACCATGTCGCTATCATGAAGCAGGGTGAGCTTCTTGCTTATGGGACTGTGGAAGATCTTGAAAAACAAACGGGGACCCGTTCCCTCAATGATGTATTCCTGACCCTCACAGACCGTGACGGCGTCGATGATCGGCAAACTGCCAATAGGGAGGCGTAAACTGATGAGTACTTCAAATCATGAAACAAAAACGGCCTTTTGGGCCATGGTGTCCCGGGACCTTTTGGTTCAGTGGCGGGATCATAATGAATTCATCTTTCGGGTGGCCATGCTGCCCTTGATTCTCATTGTTGTCTATGGCTTTATGCTGCCGACGGTGGGCCTTTTGCCTGCGGAATTTCCGACCCATATGTTCTGCGGTATGATTGGTATGAGCATGCTCATTACGGGTATTCACGGAACGGCTGTACCGATTTCCATGGATTTCCATAACCTCCGCGAAATTGAAGACCGACTCCTGGCGCCTGTATCAAGCCGCACTGTTGCTTATGCCAAGATGACTGTCGGCGTCCTTGAATCCTTTGTGGGGGGCCTTATCGTTCTTCCCATTTCACTGATCTTTATGGGCCACGCCATTTCTATCGACCTTTCCCCGGAGCGACTGCCTCTCCTTGTTCTGGTCCTTCTTCTCACGGCGTTTGCTTCTGCTGCTATGGGACTCCTTGTGGGGACCATCATCAAACCCTCCCAGATTGCCGCCATGTTCCCCGGTTTTCTCATGCCTGTTGTTTTTTTGGGAAGCATCTTTTATACCTGGCACCAGCTAGCGCCCCTTCCTGTCATGCAGGCTATAACGCTCATCGATCCCTTGACCTGGATCAATGAAGCCATTCGCGCCGTCATGACGCCCCAAATCTACAGTCTGCCCCTGTGGGGAACACTCCTTGGCATGGTGATTTGGATCCTTTTTATGGGACGAGTGGCTTTTAAGCGGTTTGATCGGATGGTGTATCGTCATTGATTTGTTTCTTGGAGCACAAATCGTTCCGATTCTCCGGAAGAACGTACCTTCATTGCTTAATTCCTTAATTCCTTAATTTAAGGATGCGATGGGGGCATGCCGATTCGTGGATGTTTCGTTTCTGGTGGGGGAATAGCCTGCGCCTGGGCGCTCCCCCTCCTAACCATGTGTCGTCATCTCCCTCGCCCAGCTCATTAAAGCAGACGCTTTTTGCAATCTTCGGCCCATATGGGCCCATCTACTTTGTCGCCCACACTCCTAACCTCCTAGACGTACATAAATCGTACGCCGTCGTCGGTGGAAGCGGGGGCTCTTTAGATTTCGTTCATATCAGTATTTATTAGACTTAGAGCTGAGTATTGTGACCAGCGCGTACCGCCGTTTACTCTTTTGCTTCACCGTCTTTTCCCTTCCGGTCTTTTAGCATCACAGCAATACAGCTTTTTCCTCAGTATCTTTCGCTCGACAGCTAGATCCGCCGGATCGAAACAGCTTTTCAGGGCTGATGCCCTGAAAAGACAGCCTGACAGCCCACTTTAAATCACTGTCTTTTTCCTGTATAATACCCTTATCATCATCTCACTCTTTAGGAGGAAACATGCCTAAAAATAGACTGGAAGCGTTCAGTGACGGCGTCCTTGCCATCATCATCACCATCATGGTCCTTGCCATGGAGGCGCCGGAAGGAAAATCTTGGCGCGATCTTGGCGCCGTTATTCCGACGTTCATTGGCTACATTATCAGCTATACCTATGTTGGGATTTACTGGGTGAATCATCACCGACTGCTCCAGTCCGTGGAGACCATCAAGGGTCGAAGCCTGTGGGCCAATCTTTTGTGGATGTTTTTTGCGTCCCTCATTCCTTTTGCTACGGCCTGGGCTTCTAATACAGGATTTGCCGCTGTACCCGTTTCTCTTTATGGTGGGGTCCTTTTCCTTACGGCCATCGCTTATCAAACCCTTGATATGACCATCCGTCACGCCAAAGGACAAATGGACAGCCTTTGGACGGTGGCGACGGGGGACAGACGGAACCTTCTCACGGTCACAAGCTATGCCGTTACGGTGCCGCTTGCCTACATCTATGTTCCTGCGGTCTATTTGATTTATGTTCTGACAGCCTTTTTATGGATCTTTCCTGAAGTAGAAGGCCACGCTTCTTGAAACCCTGCTTGTCAGGCCCTTTGCTTTCTCAATCAGTGAGGAGGTAAGGGGCTTTTCTTGACGCGGTACGGTCCTCATTGTATCATGAAAGGAAGTAGAAACCGGTAAGAAGGGAGGATCCCATCTTGTATGATCCGCGTCTTGAGACATTTTTGTGCGTTGCCGACAATGGCAGTTTCAATAAAGCGGCCGAAGTTTTATACATTTCTCCGCCTGCTGTCATCAAACAGATCAATGGCCTTGAAAAAAGCTTGGGCTTTTCGCTTTTTCTACGGACTCACCGCGGTCTTTTTCTCACCGCAGCAGGGGCCTCCCTTGCCGAAGATGCCCGTTACGTCATTCAGTACAGCAAGGATTCCATCGTCCGGGCCCGGAGGGCCATGGAGCAGGGGGCAGAGACCATCCGCATCGGGTCTTCGCCCATGACGCCGGCCCAGGTCCTTGTGGATTTGATGCCTCAGTTGCAGGACTTTGATCAAAGAATCAAATTCCAGGTCATTCCTTTTGAAAACACGCCGGAAAACGCGCGGGAAATCTTGTCTCATTTAGGACGCAATATTGATGTTGTGGCGGGGATTTTTGACGAAACGATGCTGCGCCTGCGGAGATGCCAGGGTTTTGAACTTAAAAGGACCCCCCTTTGCTGTGCCCTTTCCCTGCATCATCCCTTGGCGAGAAAGGACTTTCTCACCGTAGAGGACCTTCATGGCGAGGCGCTCATGCTCATTCGGGAAGGGTGGAACCATTATGTGGATGAACTGCGTCACGATCTCATGGACGGGCATCCTGAAATCAAATTGATAGACTTTGATTTTTATGATACGGAAGCCTTTAACGAATGTGACCGGAAGAACGCCCTCCTTATGGCCGTTCCTCAGTGGGAAGCTGTTCATCCTCTTCTTAAGATCCTTCCTGTGAGGTGGGACTACACGGTCCCTTATGGGCTCCTTTACGGGCATAAGCCTTCGGCGCCAGTAAAGCGCTTTTTGCACGCCCTTGCGCAGATAACGGAAAGGTTTACTAAAAACGAGCTTTAACGAAAAGGTTCATACTGCAAAGCGAAACGAGACTTCTGTGGAGGTCTCGCTTTTCTTATAATGGGGACATAAGCGAAAAGGAGGATCCCCTATGAAGATAACCTTTGGCATCCTTGCCCTTTCGGCACTCCTGCTCTTTGGTTCCGGCTGCGGGGACATGCAGGCGAGCCAAGCGCCGCAAAAAGAGCAGACCATAGAGGAAAGGAACACGACGATGAACGGACATTTCACGCAAAAGACGCCCATCAAAGAGGTTATGGAATCGCCTGTTTTTAAACCTTACGGGCGGCTCCTTTTCCCCGTTCATACAGGCTGCTGGAGCGGTCACACCTTGGAAGACCTCCGACTCATTTGGTACTGTCACATCGACCCCAAGGAGACGACAGCCATTGTCAATGACCTTTGGGAGCGGGCGCAGCAAAAAGAAACGGTATTTTATGATATCTACAGCGTTGCCGAAAAGGCGGCGGACCCCCGCAAAAAGGACACGGGCCTTTTTTTCTTCAAAGGCCGGAAAGGGGCTCCTTTTGCCGTTGTGAACGCTGGCGGCGGCTTTATCTATGTGGGCGCCATGCACGATAGTTTTCCCCATGCTTATGAGCTTTCTAAACGGGGCTATAACGCCTTTGCCCTCATCTACCGGCCGGGCGCGCAAACGGCCTGCGAAGACCTGGCGCGGGCCATCAGCTTCATCTTTGCCCATGCGGATGAACTGGGCGTTGACATCAAGGACTATTCCCTTTGGGGCGGTTCGGCAGGGGCCCGCATGGCGGCCTACCTTGGCTCTTACGGGCCCGTAGCTTTTGGCGGGAATGACCTGCCTCGTCCAGGGGCTGTCATCATGGAGTACACGGGCCATTCGGATTACACCAAAAATGACCCGCCAACCTTTGCCGTGGTTGGTGACGATGATGGCATCGCCAATTGGCGCGTTATGCAGCGCCGGTTGGAAATCCTAAGCAATCTTGGCATTCCCACGGAATTCCATCATTATCCCGGCCTTGGCCATGGCTTTGGTCTTGGCACCGGAACGGCGTCAGAAGGCTGGTTTGATAAGGCCGTTGCCTTCTGGGAAGCACAAATGAAAAAATAACCGAGGAGGAAAGAATCATCATGAAAAAAAGGATGCTTGGAAAAGACCTTGAAGTTTCTGCCATCGGTCTTGGCTGTATGGGCATGAGCCATGCTTATGGCGCGCCTAGTGACCGCAAGGAAATGACGGAACTGATTGCGCGCGCCGTCGAGCTTGGCTGCACATTTTTTGACACGGCTGAATCCTACGGCACGGAAGAAAACCCTCACGACAATGAAGAACTTTTGGGGATTGCTTTAAAGCCCTATCGCAGCAAGGTGAAGATTGCCACGAAGTTTGGCATCAGTTTTGACTGGGACGCACCGTCCGTCAATAAACCGCTCATCGTCGATTCTTGTCCGGAAACGATCCGCAAAAGCGTGGAAGGCTCCCTAAAACGGCTTCAGACGGACCATATCGACCTGTACTACCAGCACCGCGTCGACCCCAAGATTCCTATTGAGGAAGTGGCGGGAACGGTGAAGGACCTTATTGATGAGGGAAAGATTACCCATTGGGGCCTTTCCGAAGTGGACGAAGAAACGCTGCGTCGGGCCCACAAGGTCTGCCCGGTGACGGCCATCCAGAACCGCTATTCCATGATGGCCCGCTGGTATGAATCTCTTTTCCCCGTCTTGGAGGAACTGGGCGTGGGCTTTGTTGCTTTTTCGCCCCTTGCAAACGGCTTTTTGACGGCGGCCTACAAAAAGGGCACGGCCTTTACGGAAAAAGGCGATTACCGCTCCGTCATGGCCCAATTTTCCAGTGAAGGGCAGGCTGAAAATGCAGGCCTCGTAGCCCTTCTCGAAAAGATCGCCCGCGAAAAAAACGCCACGCCGGCCCAGGTTTCCCTTGCCTGGATGCTAGAGAAAAAGCCCTATATTGTGCCCATTCCAGGGACGCGGAAGTGCAGCCGTCTCGAAGAAAACTTGGGCGCTGCAGCCCTTAGATTTACGCCGGAAGAACTGGCGTCCCTTGACGGAGAGCTGCGCCATACGAAAATGTCTGCGGTTTTTGGCGGCACGGCCATCAAAAAATAAATCGGTATGATTCACTAAGTGACAATAGGAGGCACTATTATGCGTAAAAATCTTGGAACGAAACCTTTCTTTTATCCACTGCCCGTCCTCATCATTGGTTCCTACGATGAAAAGGGGAAGCCGGACCTTATGAACGCCGCTTGGGGCGGACTTTATGAAGCAGATAAGGTGATCTTGAGCCTTAGCCAAAGTCATCAGACAACGGAAAACATCAAGGTAAAGAAAGCCTTTACCATCAGCTTTGCTGATAAGGCACATCTTGTTTCCGCTGATTACGTGGGCCTTGTGTCAGCAAAAAATGAACCAAAGAAAGTGGAAAAATCGGGCTTCCACGTTGTAAAAAGTGAATTTGTCGACGCCCCCCTTGTAATAGATCTCCCCGTTGCCCTTGAGTGCACCCTCATTAAGGTGAACGAAGACGGAAGCCTTATTGGCAAGATTGAAAATGTAAGCATCGATGAAAGTGCCCTTGATGTTGAGGGAAACCTTGATATGACGCGGTTCGCGCCCCTTTCCTTTGAACCTTTCCATCGTACCTATCACGTCCTTGGCGAAAAAGTCGGCACGGCTTTTAAGGATGGGGGCGAACTGAAATGACGGAGAAACCTTTTGTGGTCTGCCATATGCTGACAAGCCTCAACGGCAAGATCGATGGGGCCTTCTTTGATAATCCGGCGGCTGGACCTGGCCTTGACCGCACGGGTAAGATCCGCAGCGGCTACCATTGTGACGCCATTGTTTTTGGCGCGGTGACCATTGAAGCCTTCTGCGAGGGAAAACTTAATGAGGCAGTCCTTGCAGGTAAAAAGGACCTTCCCAAAAAGGATTGGGTGAGCCCGGAAGTGGCAGATAATGAGGGCTTTCAGGTGGTCCTCGATCCCCTGGGAAGGCTTGCCTACCATCGGCCTTTCCTGCAGCGCGGTACAGGGCCCCGTCAGCACATCATTGAAGTGGTGTCGGAAAAAGTCTCCGGCGCTTATCTTTCCTATCTCCGGGAAGTGGGCGTCTCCTATATTGTAGCCGGCGAGGATAGCCTTAAAGGCTCCGTCATCCTGCAAAAACTAGCGGACCTTTTTGGTATTTCCCGCATTGCCTTAAGCGGCGGCGGCCTCACGAACGGCACCTTCCTGCGGGAGGGCCTTATTGATGAACTGAGTCTTGTCATCGTTCCCGTCGCGGAAATGGAAAAGGGGGCAACCTCTTTTGAAGCCATGGATGGGGCGCCCCTTTTGAAGAACCCGGCCTTTATCTTAAAGGGTGTGGAAGTCCTTGCAAAAGATGCGCTGTGGATCCGCTATGAGCGGGTAAATGGATAAGGAGGGTAGGGATGAAAAAGAGGCAATTTCTTGCAGCGGCCCTTTTTAGTGCGGCCGTGATGACTTTTGGCACGGTTTCTTTCGGAGAAGCGGCAGAATCCCTTCAGATCAAGGAACAAGGCATCTTTTCTGCCGGCGGGACCGTGCTCCATTCTCCGGGAACCTTTGACATCAGTCACTACTATACGTCGCGGGAAGGGTCCACGGCCCATGTGGACCACGCCAATGTCCTTTATGAAGTGCCCCAAAAGGAAACGGGCCTTCCCATGGTCTTTCTCCATGGCTATGGTCAGTCCCGCACGGGATGGATGGCGACGCCGGACGGCAAGCCGGGCTGGGCGGATTTCTTTTTGCGCCACGGTCACAGTGTGTACCTTATTGATGAACCGCGCCGTGGTGAGGCAGGGGCAACAGGGAAGGCGGGCACCATGACGACGACCCCTAGTGACCAGACTTGGTATACGCAGTTTCGCATCGGTACCTACAAAAATGGCGCCTTTACATATAATAAGGACTCCAAGTTCCCCAAAGGAGAAGCGGCCCTGAACCAGTTCTTCCGGCAGATGACACCGGATACGGGCATGGATAACGCCGCCGGTGAGCAGGCCATTGATACGGATGTTGTCGCAAAGGCCGTCGCTGCTGCCATTGATGAAATCTACGACCGGACGGGGAAAAAGTCCATCCTCGTGACCCATTCCCAGGGCGGCGGACCGGGCTGGGAAACGGTACGCTACACGCCTCATGTAGCGGCCATTGTCGCCATTGAACCGGGCGGCGCTGCAGCGCCTGGCAGTGCGGCTTATAAAGCCATGGCAGAGCAAAAAATCCCTGTCACCTTCTATTATGGGGACTATATTGGAAATGACCTTCCTGACATTCCCGCAGCTGCTATGTGGCAGCGCATGGCAGAAACGGCCGATACATTTACAGCGGCCTATGAAAAAGAAGGACTTACGAGTACGGTCGTCCATTTGCCCAAGCTCGGCATCAAAGGAAACTCTCATTTTATGTTCGAAGAAGCAAATCGTGACGAGATTGCAGAATTGCTTGAGAAGTGGCTTCAAACGTACGCCGCAAAATGAATTTCATAAGTAGCAGAGCAGGGAACCTAAGGCGGATTAAATACATTTAGTCTTTTTTTACCCTGGGAATGCCGCGGGAAAGCCCATGGAAAGAAAAATCTTTCGAGAAAAAATTGTAGTCACTACGGAGAAAAAAGTGGCACTTTTAGTAAAAATGGTGTAGTATAGCCTAGTAATCCACTTGGCTAATGGCTTACCCTAGATAGGGACAGCACGTTCCGTTCCTATCCAGTTACATCAAGCTGCGGGACGGCAGGTCTTCCTTGCGGGCATGGTGCACCAAAGGAACCGATCCGTCCGTTTTTTCAAAGGGAGATTATCATGCGTACTTCGATTCCTGTTTCATCCCTTTACCCTTTGCTGGGCCTCTCTGCTTCCGCCTTTTTGTTCAATACGTCGGAATTTATGCCCATTGGCTTGCTCCTTGATATTTCCCAATCCTTCGGCATGTCGCCGGGCCACACGGGCATCATGATCACGCTCTACGCCTGGTTTGTAGGGTTCCTTTCCCTGCCCCTCATGCTGGCAACGTGCCGCATGGCACCGAAACGGCTCCTCCTTTTTACCATGGCCCTTTTTGTCATAGGTCAGGCGGGCTCCGGTCTTGCCGTCAATTTCCCCATGCTCGTCGCCTTCCGCATTGTCGTCGCCTGTGCCCATTCGATCTTTTGGGCCATTGTGGGCCCGTCGGCAACGCAGATTGTGCCGCGGGGGCATCAGCCTTTTGCCCTTTCCATGGTCGCAACGGGTACATCCATTGCCATGATCTTGGGGCTCCCCTTGGGGCGGCTCATTGGTCTTGCCCTTGGGTGGCGCATGACCTTCCTGTTCCTTTCCTTTGTTTCCCTATTGGACATGGCCTATCTGTGGCGTATCTTCCCTGTGCTGACGCAAGGGGCGCCCTTTACGCTCCATGACCTGCCCGGCCTTTTGCGAAATCCCATTGTCATGGGTGTGTCCTTCCTGGCCCTTCTGTATGCAGGCTCCTATTTCACGGTCTACAGCTACATCGAGCCCTTTCTTGAAACGGTGGCCCATTTCTCGGCCCAAGGCATTACGTGGACACTTGTCTTCCTTGGTGTCTGCGGCATCGGCGGCAGTGCTGTCTTTTTCCGCTTTTATGAAGCGCGCCGCCAGCCCGTATTTTACTTTGAACTGGGGGCCCTTCTTGCGGTCATGGTGCTCTTTTTGCCGGCAGCGTCCTTCCGCCCGACTATGCTCCTTTGCTGCATGGTCTTTGGCATGATCTTTACCATGTTCGGGACCACTATGCAGGCCGAACTCATCCGTGGCTGCCCCCAAGCGGCAGCGCCTGTTGCCATGGCTATTTATTCGGGCATTTTCAACGTGGGGATTGCAAGCGGCACCTGGCTTGGTGGACACCTTGTTTCAAGGGACCTGCTGTCCTACATCGGCTTTGCCGGTGCCGTCCTTGCTGTAGGTGCGACCCTTGTTGCCCTGTGCTTTTACGTGCCGAAAATAAAGGCAGGAAGCGGGCAGCCTTAACTTCATCATAGAACCCGGAGCAGGGGAGACGCCCTGCTTCGGGATTTTTGTTATGTAACGGCAACTAAACGGTGCAATTTGTGCGCTGAGCCAAAATATTGACCTCCTTCATATGGTATAATAGGATAGCAGCCTTAAAACAAAGGAATGCAGAAAGGATGAATCCCATGAAAGAACTGACCCCCGACCTTCTTCAGGAGTTTAGCCGGTCCTATGCCCAAAAAGACGGGGCACAGACCCTTCATACAATGCTTTATAAAACCGATATGGCGGACCTTTCCTACGTGCCGCTTAAAGGGGCGGCCCTTAAAGGCGCTTTTTCCGTGGAAGTAAAGACCCGCGGCATTACGGCCCAGGAACAGTCCGGTCGATGCTGGCTGTTTGCGGCCCTAAACATCCTCCGCGAAAAGGTGGCGGAAAAATGCAAGCTTGATGAATTTGAGCTTTCTCAGAACTACCTTTCTTTTTATGATAAGCTGGAAAAATCCAATAACGTTCTGCAGATGGTCATCGACCATGCCCATGAACCCATTAAGGGGGAGCTCATGCAGTATGTGCTCCAGGGCGTTGCCGATGGAGGATACTGGTGCGAAGCCGTTGATCTCGTGGAAAAATACGGTGTTGTCCCCAAACAGGTCCAGCCGGAAACATACCAGTCAAGTCATACGGCTCGCTTTGTGAGCACCATCAATCGCCTTGTGCGCAAAGACGCCTGGGAACTGCGGGAACTCGTTCTTGCCGGAAAGGATCCTTATGCCCGTAAGAAGGAAATGATGCAGGAAATCTACGATGCCCAGTGCATTGCTTTTGGTGAACCGGTCCAGACCTTTGATTTTTCCTATCGAGACAAGGACAAGGTCTATCATGAGGAACGGAATCTGACGCCTCTTGATTTTTATCATCAATATGTCGAAGGTTCGCTCCGGGATTACGTAGCCATTGTCAATGAACCGACGGAGATCATGCCTCTTAATAAACCCATCCAGTTCCATGGAGTGGAAAACATGGTGGGCCGCGATATGCTGGCACTTAATTTGCCGCAAAAAGAGATGGAAGCGCTCTGCGTCAAACAGCTTGAAGCTGGAGATGCCATTTGGTTTGCCTGCGATGCTGGGGCTTATGGAGCGCGGAAGGAAGGCGTTTGGGATCCTGAGAGCGTTTGCTGCGAGGCCCTTTTGGGCGGATTTTCAACAGCTATGCCCAAAGGCAGGCGCCTCGAGTATAACAGCAGTTCGGCAACGCATGCCATGATCCTTGTAGGCGTTCATTTTGATGAGACAGGTGTGCCCGACCGCTGGAAAATTGAAAATTCCTGGGGCAAGGATGTAGGCGACGGCGGTTATTTCGTCTGTTCCGAGAAATATTTCGAGGACTTTGTATACGAAGCCGTTATCCATAAAAAGCACTTGACGGAAGCACAGCGCAAGATGCTTGAAGAAGAACCGGTCATCATCAATGCTTGGGATGAGGATCACTGAAAAATTCTAAAATGTTCTTGACATTCCCCTAAAAATTGTGTAAGATATCACAGTCAGCTGTTTTAACGGAGTGGTACTCAAGTGGCTGAAGAGGACGGTTTGCTAAATCGTTAGGAGGGTTAAACCTCGCCAGGGTTCAAATCCCTGCCACTCCGCCATATTGGATGATAAGCCTTCAGGAGCAATCCTGAAGGCTTTTTTAGTTTTTACTCAGCCCAAAAATTGGGCTGGGTTGATGTAGACGTGAGCTCATTGCTTTAAGTAAAGATGAATCTAAAGCAATAGGCTCATGACCTATCGTAAGATGGACCATCTCACGATTTACGATAGATGACGCCTGGGCGCTTCCCCTCCTAACCTTTTGTCGTCACCTCCAGCGCCCAGCTCATCAGGCAAGAAGCTTTTTTCAGCCTATGGACCTATACGCGGCCATCTGCGTTGTCGCCAACGTCCTCAATCGCCTCGACGTATCGGCCTCTGGCCGCAAGGAAACTCGCGCGTCGCCGATTTGTTTTTGGTGGCGCCGCTTCGGAGAACCTTTGCGCAACAGATTCCGCGTCGCTGCGCTAGCGGATTGCTGGTGTCTCAGGTCCGCCGTCGTCGATGAGGCCGGGTGCTCCTAGCATCCGACTACGTCTAGGCCATATGTGAAAAAAGCAAATGAAAATAAAAAAGACCAAAGGAGCAACGACAAATCGTGTTCCTACGGGACTGGGCGGACCGCTACGGTCTTTTGCCTTAGAATTTCTTTGTATTTGCCTTACAAGCTCCTCCTTCCGACAAGAAACGTACCCTTCGACAACACAATTGACGCATAGCGCCAATCCGCTCCCTTTCGGTGGAGGGTGAGGAGCGCGGCGACGTTACATTACGAGCGGTAAGCGAAGAACATTTTTCGATGGTTCAAGGCTGCCTTAAGGCATGGCCTTAGCCGTGCCGGCAGACCGCAAAACCCTGTTATCGAAAAATTTGGTTGGCGCCCAGTACCGCAGGGACATGGTTTGGCGTCGGCATCACGGTCTTTCTCCTTATGGTCTTTTAGTATCAAAGCACCCCAGCGTCACAGTACCATAGCCTTTTCCATGCAATCCTTCGCTCGACAGTGAGAGCCGCAGGCTCGAGACAGCCATTCAGGGCCCATGGCCTGAATAGACAGCTTGATAGCCGCCTTCCAAATTTCCTTCTTTTCATGTATCATAAGCATGTATCTGATTTCAATGTAAAGGAGAATCCTTATGCTGCAGGATATTGGTCAAGGTCTTTTCCGTAATGAATATATGCCGGTGCCACCCCAGAAAGAAGACATTGTCTTTTCCTTTGATGGCGGCAAGACCCTTCTTCGGGAAGGCGAGGAAGGAATCGAGGTACCCCTTGTTGGGTCGCTAAAGGAGGCAGAGCTACCCCATTTGCAGTATCTTTTTCGCATTGGGGAACGGTCTTATTACCTTTGGATGGGGAAGGAGCCGCTTCAGAAGGCGCGCTTTTCCTATGAAATCGTCCGCAAATTCCGCTTGGCCTGTCCTCAGGCCCTCTGCTTTGCGGGAGAGACGGCCTATCATCTGTACCGCTGGTACCGGGACAATCGGTTCTGCGGAGTCTGCGGCCATGAGATGGTCCATGATACAGTAGAACGGGCCATGCGCTGCCCCAGCTGTGAGCATGTGGTCTATCCTAAGATTATGCCTGCCGTTATTGTCGGCGTCATCCACGAGGGAAAGCTTCTTACAAGCCGCTATGCCGGCCGGGCTTATGGCGGTCTCGCCCTTATTGCCGGTTTTGTTGAAATTGGTGAGACCGGTGAAGACACGGTGCGCCGGGAAGTTATGGAAGAGGTGGGCCTTAAAGTAAAGAACATCACCTACTTTGCTACCCAGCCCTGGGGCTTTGAATCAGATCTGCTCTTGGGGTACTTCTGTGAAGTCGATGGGGATCCGACCATCCATGTGGATCACAGGGAGCTTGCCACAGCAGAATGGATGGATGCGGAGATGCTCCAAAAAGAGGAACTTCAAACCATTACCCTAACGGCAACGATGATGGATACCTTTCGTAAAGGCCTCTATCCACCTAAAAATAAACTCTTTCGTCAAGGGAAGGAGTAATCACCATTATTTTTGACAAATGTCAGAAATAATGGTATTATATGACATATGTCAGAAAAAGAAAAGGAGGCCCATGCATGGGCAGAACGAAACGGAGCCGCAGGGTAGGGACTTATCCCGAGTGGAATAGCTTTGTCCCCGAAGAAGGGGAGCACCCAGAGACAGTCTTTCTTTCCATCGAGGAATTTGAGACCATCCGTCTTATCGATTATGAACATTTGACGCAACAGGCTTGTGCTGACAATATGCAGGTTGCGCGGACAACGGTGACGGATATGTACGACCATGCCCGTTTCATCCTTGCTGACTGTCTTATAAGCGGCAAGAAACTTGTCATTGCCGGAGGCCACTACAAGCTCAAGGAAACCGCTTTACGAGGCAATGATTTTGTAAAACAGAAAGGACTTGATATTATGCGTGTTGCTGTTCCCTATGAAGAAGGTTCCGTGTTCCAGCATTTTGGCCGGACGGAAACCTTTAAAGTCTACGATATTGATCACGGTGCTATTGTCTCGTCCGCCCTTCTGTCCACGATGGGCCAGGGCCATGGCGCGCTGAGCGGCTTTCTGCGGGAAGCCGGTGTGGATACGGTCCTTTGCGGCGGTATCGGTGAAGGCGCAAGACAGGCCTTGGGCGCGGAAAAAATCAACTTTTATGCCGGCGTGACCGGTTTATGTGACGACGCTGCCGCGGCTTTTTTAGCGGGGAATCTTGTGTATTCAAATGAGCCACGTGCCTGCGACCATCATGACCACCATGAGGTCGGCTGTCATCACAGGTAAGATCAATGGAGCAGGGAGCACCCGAGTCTTTCAGGTGCTCTTTTTTTGTGGCACCTTTTGAGAAAAAGGAGTTCATCATGGATTACCATATTCGTCCCCTGGAAAAACGGGATTATACGCTGCTGCCCGATTTTCTATATGAAACAATTTATGTTCCCAAAGGACGGAAGAAGCCGTCCAAAAAGATCCTAAATATGCCCGAACTGCGACTTTATACCCATGGGTTTGGGCAAAAAGCTTCTGATTTTGGTTTTGCAGCGGAGTGGAAGCATCATGTGATTGGCACGGTATGGGCCCGCATCATGAAAGATTATTCCCATATCAATAAGGAAATTCCTTCCCTTGTCCTTTCCATCAGTGCGTCCCATAGGGGCAAAGGATTGGGCACTAGGCTTCTGACAAAACTCATGAAAGAGGCAAAGCTCATTGGCTATCCGGCCCTTTCCCTTTCGGTCCAGGTCTCGAATCCGGCACGGTTTCTCTACAAAAAACTGGGCTTTGAATCTCTGACTGTCGTCAAAGGGGAAACGGAGGAAGAAATCGTTATGGTGAAGGAATTTTCTTAAAGTCTGTGGACGCTCTCCTTTTCATTTCGTATAATAAAAGGGTATGAAATAGAAAGGACCGTTATTTATGGATCGTATTCTTCTTTTAGCGGCTGCACTCCTATGGGGCGGCACGCTGTCAGCCCAGCGCATCAGCACACAGTTTCTCGGGGCTTTTTCCTTTATGGGTGTCCGCTATCTTGCGGGCTTTTTATCCATGCTGCCCATTGTCTATTGGGAACAGCGGTATCATAACCATGCCATCGACGGAGAAAAAAAGCCTTTTTCTCTTGTCCTAGCGGCGGCAATCCTTGCCATCTTCCTTACGGCGGGGACCGGTTTTCAGCAACTGGGAATGTTCTACACGACAGCGGGCAAGGCGGGGTTCATTACGAGCCTTTATATCGTCATCGTGCCGTTTTTTGCCTACTTTGTGGGGCAGCCCCTTCGTCGGACTGCTATCATCGGGAGCCTCCTTGCCATGATCGGTATGTATTTTCTTGCGTATCCTACGGATGGAGCTTCTTTTAACCGCGGTGATATCTTGATTGCCATTTGTTCCGTCGTCTGGTCTATCTATATCCTGCTTGTGGACCGCTGGGCTGTTCATTATGCAGGGTTTACCCTCGTTGCCGTGGAATTCTTTTTTGCCAGCATCTACAACCTTGTCTTAAGTCAGCTTGCTGGCGAAGTCATTACCCTGAATCATATTGAGGCAGCCCTTTGGCCAATCTTGTACTGCGGCTTTTTGGGCGGCGGCCTTGCTTATTCCTTCCAGTTTATCGGGCAGCGCGGCGTGGGACCGACCGAAGCGTCACTGCTTTTAAGTTCGGAAACTGTCTTCAGCGTCATCGGCGGCTGGCTAATCTTGGGGGAAATCCTGTCCGGAAGGGAATTGGTGGGTTGCTTGTTTATGCTGATGGGAATCATTAGCAGTCAGATTAAAATTAAATAGAACTCGGAACAAAAATTGCTCTGATTCGATGCAGTTACGTGTCATCATTGGATTTTAAATGATTGATCTTATGCCAATGATGGCATGTCCCGTCGTAACATGATACGTACCATAATCTTATGTTAAAGTCGCCCGAAATATGCCTCCGTCCGTCCCTTTTGAGGCAGCCAAAAAATTGGGCTGATTTGATGAAGTACGTGAGTCCATTGCTTTGAGAAAAATTAATCTGAAGCAACGGACTCATGGCATATCGTACAACGGAACGTTTCACGGTAGGGGATAGCTATTGCCTGGGCGCTTCCTTTCCTAACTATGTGCCGTTACCTCCAGTGCCTAGCTTATCAAAGCGGAATCTTTTTGCAATCTTCGTGCTATATGGGCCTATCTACGATGTTGCTGGCGACCTCCATTTCCTCAACGTACCGGCCTCTGGCCGCGAGGAAACTCACGCGTTGCCGCTTCGGAGAACCTTCGCGCAACAGCTCTTGCGTCGCTGCGCTAGCGGATTGCTGGCGTCTCAGGTTTGACTCGTCGCGGAGACCGCGGGCTCCTCGTACCTGGATCCATCTGAACCGAATTTACAAAAAGCAATTGGAAGAAAAGAATGGAACGGGCGGGCCAAATCGCTCTACGGGAGGGGGCCGAATTGATTTTTCAATCACACGGTCCTGTAGCCGAATCGCTTCTACAGCGTCTTGCGATTTGCGGCTTTGGCCCATTGAAAAATGATCCTCGCTAACCGCTCGTGATGAGACGTCGGGCAAAAATCGCCTTCCTCATCCATTCCCTACTCCTGCAAGCAAGCCTTTTCGGTGGATACCCCTGCCTTGGTAAGGCGGAAAGACCAGAAATCAAAACGATTGTAAAGCTTAAGACCATGAAACAAGTCCTAAACCGAATTTAGATACAGGTTCGGTTTAGGACTCTTCGTTTATATTTTTGTTCTTCAGAAATTGATTTTTATACAGAAATCACGACCGAATCTGGAACAACCCGCGTTCGTGTTTTCCCTCTGAGCTCGACTCGTGCAGTCGATCCGCCTTTGCCAAGGTGGGGGACCCAAACCGGGACATTTCTACAAGCTGGCATCATCAACATTTCTCGGTTTTGGTGATGGATGAGGACGCACAGTGACGTTTCCCAGCGAACGATAGTGAGGACCATTCGCCCGAGTCCCAAGCTCGCTTTGGATCGCCAGTGGAAGAGCGCAGGGACATGTTTCCGAACGAATTTAATTCGGCGCCCAGTCCCGTAGGGACACGGTTTGGCATTGGCCTCGCGATTTTTTAGCATTACAGCATCAAAGCCCCCAGCGGCCTCTAGTCCTCTTCAGAACGACAGCAAAAGCCGCAGGCTCGAGACCGCCTTTCAGGGATTAGGCCCTGAAAGGTCAACTTGGCAGTCTAAATAGTCTTTTAGTCAGCCCGATTTTTGGGCTGATTTTCTCTCTCCAGCAGCCACTTCTTCCTTTCTATTCCTCCCGCATATCCTGTCAGCGAGCCATCCTTTCCAATCACTCGGTGGCAAGGGATGATGATGGAAATGGGATTCCGTCCAACGGCGTTTCCCACGGCTTGGGCGGAGAAGTGGGGTTTCCCATCTTCTTTTGCAATTTCTGCTGCAATGGCGCCGTAGGTCGTAACGTTACCATAAGGGATGGCAAGGAGCTTTTGCCATACCCTTTTTTGGAAGGCTGTTCCTTTCGGTGCCAAGGGGAGCATTCCTGGATCTGGCTGTTTACCCTTAAAGTAGCACATTAGATAGGTCTTAACGGTTTTCCAAAGGGGCAGCGATTCCAAGGATTCAAAGGAGCCCTCTTCCATGGTTCCGTCATAGCGCTGGCCCACAAAATAAAGGGCCGTCACATTTTCCCCGTCACTTTGGACGGAAATATCTCCCAAGGGGGAGTCGTATATGGCTTGATAGATCATCGTTCTTCCTTTCTTTTCCTTAGCGCCATAGGCTCACGGTCGCATAACTTCTGAAAGGCCGCCACGCTTCGGCAAGGGTCAGGCGCTCTTTTGGCGTTGTTCCCGGCAGAGCATGCTTGATACCGGCATCGGTCTCAAGAAAAATATCCGGGTCTTTGAGGACACGCATGGCTATATAGTCACTTGTCCAACGGCCAATGCCTTTCAGCGCTAGGAGTGCTTTTTTTGTTTCCTCTCGGCTTCTGGTACCGTCAAGGCGCAGGGAGCCGTCCATAAGGGCCTGCGCGAGGGCCCTTATGGACGCGGATTTCGAGGAGATGATGCCGAGTTTTCCCAATTCATCAGAGAGGCTTTCTCCATAGGAAAGGATCTTTTCCGGTGTGGGGAAAAGGTGGGTGAGACCGGGATGGCCTGTTTCAATAGGTGTTCCCAAGACTGCCACAAAACGCGCGGCAAGAGTACTTGCCGCTTTCACTGTAATCTGCTGACCTAAGATGGCCCGCACAGCCGTTTCAAAACCGTCAAAGGCTCCGGGAATGCGGATTCCTTCTGCAAAAGTGCCGGGAACCCCATCATTCATGGCGTAAAGCACGGCGGCAATGGTTTCCGGAAAAGCTGCCAGGTCAAACTGCCGGGATACGCGAAAGATAACATCTGAGAGAACGGGAAGCAGCGAGTCCGAAAGGGTCAGGGTGAGGGCATTGCACTTTTTGTTGGGCGAAACGGAAATGATTCCATGATAACGCGCTCCTTTTTCCCCTGCAAGGGTTACGGTACGCTTATAGATGCCTTCCGAAACGGTCTCGATGCCTTTCATGGCACGCCCTTTCAAAAAGTCAAAAAGCGGCGACGCAAGATAGGGCGGGCGATAGGTGAGGGTGAGCGAGAGCGTCCCCAATGCAGGATGGGACGAGTCCAGTCGGCGCAGGGCTGTCGGCGTCAAGTGGTACCGTTCCTGAAAAAGTTCATTCAGTCGCCTGGTGCTGCCAAATCCTGAAGCGAGGGTAATCTCTGCAATGGGAAGGGACGAATCCTGGAGCAGGGCTTTGGCAAGAAGCAGGCGACAGGTTTCAAGATAAGTCACGGGTGTTACGTGGAAACGGTCCCAAAAGGCACGGCGCATGTGGCGACTTGAATAGCCAAAACGCGCTGCCATTCCTTCAAGGGAAAGAGGGGTGCTGGCGTGGGACCACAGGTAAGCGCCCATCTTTTCCGCAAGGCTGTCCGTTCCTAGAAGGCTTGCTGAAAAGGAAGGCCGTTCCGGGTGGCAGACGAGGCAGGGCCGATAGCCTGCTGCTTCCGCCTCGGCCGCGCTTTCAAAAAAATCACAGTTTTTTGCACTGGCCCGTCGGGCCGGACAAATGGGCCGGCAGTAGATGCCCGTTGATTTGATTCCAACAAAAAGCACACCGTCGTAGGACGTGTCGCGGCTGCGGTAGGCCTCATAGGCTTCTTTGACGGGTAACTTCATAAGCGGGGAACACCTCCTTTTTTCACACTATACCACGATTCCACGAAAAAAGCTCGCGGTTTTCGGACATGGATAGGTAAGGGCTTTTCCCTTCCTGCGTTGCAAGGACGCTTCAATTTATGGTAAAATTTTGTGGTTTATCAAAGCGGGCATGGGTCCGCCATAGAAAAGAGGAATTTGCTGCTGTGAACAAGATAGGAATCATTGTGAATGCCGATGATTTTGGCCGTCACGAGCTCATCAATGGAGCCGTTCGGGAAGGCTGCCAAAATGGGCTTATCCGTTCGGCAACCCTTATGGTCATGGGGAATGCCTTTGCTGATGCTGTAAAGACAGCCAAGGAGCTGCCTGAACTCGGTGTCGGGGTTCATTTGACCGTTGTGGATGGTACGCCGATCCTAGCGCCAAAACAGATTCCTTCCCTCATTGACCCCAAGACGGGCCGCTTTTACGCAGACCACGGGGCCTTTGTCAAAGCCTATGCGAAAGGGAAAATCCGGATGAGCGATGTGCGCCACGAGTGGGAAGCCCAGATTGAGAAGTTTCTTGCTTCCGGCCTCATTCCGACCCATGTGGACAGTCATCAGCATATGCATGTCCTGCCTGGCCTTATCGATGTGGCCCTTGACCTGTGCGCCCGCTATATGATCCCTGCCATGCGAATTCCTTCCATCCCCGTGGATTTGCGTCAGACGACGCTTAAGAACCTGGGCGAACAAATTGGCCGTACGGGGCTTCACGTTCTTGCCGAACGGGCACGAAAGAAGGCTAAAGCCTTTCAGCTTGTCGTGCCTGATGCCTTTGGCGGCATCGTAGCAGGACGGGCCGTGGATAAAAAGACCATCCGACAGATCCTTTTAAGTCATTATCAAGGGGTAACGGAAATCATGGTCCATCCTGGTCTTGATGACGCCATTCTTAGTGCCGATGCGCACTGGGACCACAGCTTTGAAACGGAACTTGCGGCTGTGACCGACGAGGGAAATCGCTCCATTTGTGAAGCTCTTTCCATTCATGTCATGAATTTCAGGGACCTTGTGGAAGAAAGGAAACAGCCATGATCTATACGGTAACACTCAATCCGTCCCTTGACTATATTGTGGACGTGGAAAACCTTACGGTTGGCGCCATCAACCGAAGCACGAAGGAAGCCATTTACCCCGGCGGCAAGGGCATCAACGTGTCCATCATCCTTTCCCGTCTCGGCGCCGAGACAACGGTAATTGGCTTCAAAGCGGGCTTTACAGGGGAAAACCTGGAGCACCTTGTCCAAAAAGAAGGCATCAAGGCTCAGCTTCTTTCGGTTGAAAAAGGCTTTACCCGCATCAACGTGAAAGTGCGGGGAAAGGAAGAGACGGCCATTAACGGCGCCGGACCAGAAGTGGCGGAAAAGGAATTAGCTGACCTTACAACCCGTCTTGAAGGTCTCGGAAAAGATGATACCCTCGTCCTTTCCGGGAGTGCACCTAAAAAAGCTGCCGATACGCTCTACGCAGATCTTGCAGCGAGGATGGAAGCCCGCGGCACACGCTGCGTTATCGATGCAACGGGCATGCTTCTTACAAAAGCGCTGCCCTATCACCCCTTCCTCGTAAAACCCAATCTAGAAGAACTCGAGGAAATCGTAGGTAAAAAGCTTGATGGTCTTTCTGCCATCGAAATCGCGGCGCAGCAGATGCAGCAGCTGGGAGCGCGGAATGTCCTTGTCTCCTTAGGCGGAGAGGGTGCCCTTCTTATCGATGAAAAAGGCCATGCTCATCACCACAGGGCCCCAAAGGGAAAAGTCCTCAATACAGTTGGTGCCGGTGACAGTATGGTCGCAGGTTTTCTCGCAGGGTACGAAAAGACCGGTGATTATGCAAAGGCTCTCCATTGGGGCATCTGCGCTGGCAGTGCCACGGCCTTTACAATGCATTTAGCAAGTCAAGCGGCGATGAAAGAACTGATTGAAAAGGGAGAATGACATGAAAATCACGGATCTGCTCAAAAAAGAGAGTGTCCTCTTAGAAGGTCACGCCACTGACAAAAAAGACGCCCTCCATACCTTGGTGGGTCTCATGGCCAAACAAGGAAACGTCGCCGATGTGGAAACGTACGAAGCCTGCGTTCTTAAGCGGGAAGAAGAGGGCAGTACAGGTGTTGGCGAGGGCGTTGCCATTCCTCATGCCAAGACGAGTGCTGTCACACGTCCTGGTCTTGCCTTTATGCGCTGCCTTGATGGCGTGGAATTTGATTCCCTCGACGGACAGCCAGCAAAACTCTTTTTCCTCATTGCCGCACCGGACAGTAAGGACAACGTCCATTTGGACGTATTGAGCCGCCTGTCGACGCTCCTCATGGACCCTGATTTTATTAATGGTCTCATGGCTGTAACAAGTGAGGACGAACTTTTTGCTCTCATCACAAAAGCTGAAGCGGAAAAGTTTGCTGACGAAGAGCCGGCAGAAGAAGCCACTCCTGCTGTGGCAGGGGATAAGAAGGCACCCTATCAGGTCCTTGCCGTCACAGCCTGCCCGACGGGCATTGCTCACACTTATATGGCGGCCGAAAGCCTGGAGCAACATGCGGCCAAAAAGGGTATTTCCATCAAAGTTGAGACCAACGGCCAAAGCGGCATCAAGCATGCCCTCACGGCTGAAGAAATCGAAGGGACGGAAGGCATCATCGTCGCTGCTGATAAGTACGTTCCCATGAACCGCTTCAAGGGAAAACGTGTCGTCATCGTAAAGGTTGCGGACGGTATCAATAAAGCGGATGCCCTCCTTGATGAAGCCCTTTCGGGGAAGGTCCCCATTTTTGAAGGGGAGACCGGCGGAAGTAAAACCGCAGCGGAAGAAGCCGCAGAAAGCGGTGCCCGTAAGATCTATAAGCACCTTATGGACGGCGTTTCCCATATGCTGCCCTTTGTCATTGGCGGGGGCATCCTCATCGCCCTTGCCTTCCTTGCTGATATGAGTGCTGCGGGGACGGCCCAGTTCGGGAACAGCACGCCTTTTGCGGCCTTCCTCAAAAATACGGGGAGCATGGCCTTTGGCTTCATGATGCCCATGCTCGCAGGCTTCATTAGTCAGAGCATTGCCGACAGGCCGGGTCTTCTTGTCGGTATCATGGCCGGCGCCCTTGCAAGTGCGGGCGGCAGTGGTTTTTTTGGGGCGCTTATCGGCGGTTTTGCAGCCGGCTACCTCATTCTTCTATTAAAGAAACTCGTAAGCGGTTTGCCTCAGTCTCTGGAAAGCCTGAAACCAATTCTCATCTATCCCGTCATCGGTCTCCTTCTCATTGGGGCTCTCATGGCTGGCGTCATCAACCCTGTCATGGCTTCCTTTAATCAGTGGGTGACTGGTTCCCTGGCTCATATGGGCGGCACGAGCAAAGTTCTCATGGGCTTTATCCTGGGTGGTATGATGAGCATTGACTTTGGCGGGCCGCTCAACAAGGCTGCCTATGTTTTTGGCACGGCTTCCCTTGCTGGCGCCGATGGGTCCGCCGTTTCATCCCCCTTCATGGCTGCTGTCATGATAGGCGGCATGGTGCCCCCCGTAGCCATTGCCATTGCAACGCAGTGCTTCCGCAGCAAGTTCACGGAAAAAGATCGCAAGTCCTTTGTCTCGACTTTTGTCATGGGTCTTGCTTTCATTACGGAAGGGGCCATTCCTTTTGCTGCAGAAGATCCGATGAGGGTCATCCCGTCATGCGCCATTGGTGCTGCGGTAGCAGGGGCCCTCAGCATGTACTTTGGCTGCTCTGTGCCCGCGCCGCACGGCGGAATATTTGTCTTTGGCGTTGTCCAAAATACCGGCATGTATCTCGTATCCCTTGCTGTAGGCTCCGTCGTTGGGGCGGTCCTTCTGGGTGTTTTAAAGAAAAAAGTATAAGTTCATAGAGGCTGTGAAAAATGATGTGTACCCCAAAAACTGGACGCATATAAATTAGTTAAATGGCATTAGTGGATGTTTCCCGATATATTTCGGGAGGCATCCATTTTGTTTTTTTCTGAATCCTTTCCTTGTTGAAATAATGAATGTATTCTTTCACTGCTTTAGCAAATACCTTGAACGAGGTGTATTCTTTTTCGCTTCCGTAATACATTTCATTTTTCATCCGACCAAAAAAGGTCTCCATAATACTGTTGTCATAGCAGTTGCCCTTACGCGACATTGACTGTATAATTCCATGCTTTTTCAATTCACTTCTGTAATATTCATGCTGATACTGCC
>NZ_AULA01000037.1 GCF_000425045.1 Acidaminococcus intestini DSM 21505
GGACAAAAGCCTGTTGGTGCAAAATGGATCCGATAGCAATCCTTTGCCAACGGTAATCCTTGATTCTATCGGTCTTCGCATGACAATTAGGGCATTGGACAACAGCTCGATTCAGTTCCATAATAAATTCAATTTGTTGCTCACTGTGGATGCATTTTTTTATTACGTTACCTTTGACATTCAAGGAATTTGCTATATAATCAAATGTGGACATAGGCCATCTTCCTTTCATTTAGGTTTGGCGATTTAATTGTAAGAGTGGATGCCGTCTATGTCCACTTTTTTATGCAAAAATGGGGTGAGGAAAGAATATTTCCTCACCCCAACATTTATTATAGAACCTAAAAAAAGACCGCTGCAAAAAGCAGCGGCCAAACGAAAGCTCTTATTTAACGGCAAAGGCCTCAATTTCCACAAGGGCACCTTTAGGAAGCGCCGCTACCTGGAAGCAGGCACGAGCCGGACAAACACCTTTGAAGAATTCCCCATAGATTTCATTCATAGGTCCAAAGTCCTTGATATCCGCAAGAAGGACCGTCGTCTTAACGACATCATCAAGGCTGCAGCCAGCTTCAGCAAGGATATTCTTGACATTCGTCAAGGATTGTTTCGTCTGGGTGACGATATCATCGCCAGCAAACTCGCCCGTCTTAGGATCGATAGGAATCTGACCGGATACATAAACCGTCGTTCCGGAAGCTTCAATCCCCTGGGAATAGGGTCCAATCGCGGAAGGGGCATTTTTGGTAGCAATTTCTTTTTTCATGAAAAGTTCCTCCAATCAAGTGATAATATAGTTGTTTCTTTCGTTACCCAATAGAATTATATCACGAAAATCAAGATAAATCTCCTCTCCATCTTTCCAAGTATGGTACGCACTGCCATGGGTCATGACGCGGATCATACCGGCTGCGGTCTCAATGCGGTAGTCAACAGCATCCCCCATATAGAAACGATGCCGTACCGTCCCCTTAAGCATCCCTCCGTTCTTGGAAAGGCTTACATTTTCAGGACGAACAGCAATAATGCCATCTCCTTCAGGAATTCCCGCCTCATTAGGGAAAGAAACGGTAGTATTCTTGATAAAGGCCCTATCACCCCGCATCGCAGCAGGTACGAAATTGACAAGACCAATAAAATCAGCCACCATCTTATTGGCAGGATGGGTATAGACATCAAAAGGGCGTCCAATCTGCTGGATTTCGCCACCATTCATGACGACAATGCGATCACTCATGGTCATGGCTTCTGATTGATCGTGGGTGACGTAAATAACCGTAATGCCAAGCTCTTTTTGGAGTGTCGAAATTTCAAAGCGCATGCTTTCCCGGAGCTTGGCATCAAGATTTGAAAGAGGTTCATCCAAAAGGAGTAGGCCAGGATGTGCAATGAGCGCACGAGCAAGAGCCACGCGCTGCTGCTGCCCGCCAGAAAGTTGATTGGGATAGCGTCTTCCATACTGGTCAAGGTGAACCATCTTAAGGGCTTCTTCCACACGGCGGTCCCGTTCGGCCTTGCTGACGCCCTGGATTTTCAAAGGATAGGCTACGTTTTCTGCGACCGTCATATGGGGCCAAACAGCATAAGATTGGAAGACCATGCCTATATCCCGTTTTTCCGGTGCCATAAAAAGTCCTTCACTTGCACTGGAAACAACAGTATCCCCCAGGATAATGGAGCCTTCCGTGGGACGTTCAAAGCCGGCAATCATCCGTAGGGTCGTCGTCTTGCCACAGCCCGAAGGTCCTAGGAACGAGATGAACTCCCCATCTTTCACGTCAAGATTGAAATCTCCCACAGCCGTTACATTTCCAAAACGTTTATAAAGATGCTCGAGTTTGACTTGAGACATAATTTATTTTCCTCCTTGCTAAATGGCAATGTGCCCTTTTGACACTTTGTTCAAGATGAGGTTCCCCACCATAACAATGATGAGAATGATAACAGACATAACCGAAGCATTCTGCGTATCAGCATAGGTCTGCAGTTCGTAAAGAAGGACACCAATGGTCTGGGTATCACTGCCATAAAGCAGATTCGACATGGTCAATTCATAAAAGGAAGGCATAAAGATGAGGAACCAGCCCGCTACAATGGAAGGAGCAATAAGCGGCATGATAATATCCTTACAAATGCGAAGCCAGCCCGCACCAGAGTTCAGCCCTGCCTCTTCAAGACTTGAAGAAACCTGGCTTAGGGAAGCGGCAATGGTACGAACACTCATGGTCATATACTTCACAAGATAGCTGACAATGAGGATCCACATGGTGGAATAAAGGTTTAAGCCGTAGTTACCCGAGAAGGTTATGATGAGAGCCAGTGCAATAACAACGCTGGGCGTACTGCCGCCGACCATCACAAGCAGATCTGGGAGACTGCGCCCCTTCACGTGCGTTTTAACCGATAGATAAGCCACAAAAAGGGAAAGGATCGTGCCAATCGTTGCAGCAATGAAAGCATACCCCAAAGAGCGCCAAATGCAATCGAGATACTGACTGTTTTCAAGAACCGGTATCCATGCGTCAAAGCCAAAATTATCAAGACTAAGGCCTTTGGACATGCTCACCATGAAGCTTGTAATGACAATGGATCCTAACGGCAGGATTACGGCTATAAAAGCATAGACGGCTACAAGAAAAGTAGCAAGACCTTTCCATTTTCCCAATTCCACCAAGGCTGGCCGGGTGCTTTTTCCGCCAATGGTCGTATAATCCTTGCGTCCCATGAACCAAGTCATGAAAAAGAGCAGACCATTGGCAAGAATCATAAGCGATACGGCAAGGGTTGTCGCATTGCGGATACCGCTGTCGTTGCCCATATAGACGAAGGACACAATGCGCGTTGTCAGGACTTCAATGTTGCCTGGCATGCCCACAATAGCCGGGATTCCAAAAGCAGAACCAGCCCCAATGAAGACCAAGAGGCCGCCGGCGAGGATACTCGGCGCCATGAGCGGCAGTGTCACATCCCACAGGACACGAAGCGGCGAAGCGCCGGAAACGCGGGAAGCTTCTTCCAGTGTGGGATCCATTTTTTCCATGGCACGGGAAATGGTAATAAAAGCAAAAGGGGAATAAAAGAGGGTCAAGACCCAGATAAGTCCACCTTCCGTATAAATATTAAAAGGGGCCTTGCTCAAGGAAAAGATGGTTTTCAATAGGGCATTGAGATATCCTACATCAGGATTAAGAAGCTGCGTCCAAGCAATGGCCCCAACATAAGGGGGAATCATATAACTGGCAACAAGGATGGTTCGGAACTTTTTTCGTCCCGGCAAATCCGTTCGGCCGATAAGCCAGGCCAAAGGAAAGGTTATCAGGACGGAAAGAATCATGACGAGAATAGAGATTTTCGCCGTATTGGTCAGGGCCCTCATATTGACGGCCTGTCCATAGACAGTAAGATAACTCGACACGTCCAGGTGTCCATCAACAACAACGCTGTCGATAATAAGTACAGCCAGAGGCAGTACAATGAAATAAAGAAGGATGAGGACAGATAGCGCAATGACCATAAACTTACTGTCAAGGCGCGGCATTTGATATCGTTTCACTGTAAACTCCTTTTCCGCTTGAAAAAGCGGGGAGGCCAGAGGATGTTCCCCAGCTCCCCGCTCACAGTCCGATGGCTGCGGAAGGTGATCTTTTATCTATCGAGGACGCGAGATCGGAATTCTTCCTTGATTTGGGCTTCATTCTTAGTCAGCTTATCCCAATCTACCTTAATGGCATTCTGGAGCAATTCCTTCAGCGTATGTTTGGATCCCTGCGGTTTTTCCACATCATCCCGGACCGAATACATCCAGCCAGCAGTTACGGCTTCCTGACCTTCTTTGCTGAGCCACCAATCCGTAAGAGCCTTGGCACCGTCTGGATTCTTTGTCGCTTTGAAGATGCCGATCGGTGAAGAAATGAGGATGCACCCTTCCTTCGGATACACAACTTCCAACGGTTCCTTCTTGGTCTGCTGGAGTTTCAGCACGTTTTCTTCCAAGATGATGGCAGCCATATATTCACCTGTGAGAAGTTTATTTTGGATGGCACTGTTGCCTTCTTCAACACGGAGTCCATTGGCTTTCAAACGATCAAAATACTCCCAGCCAAATTTATCAGCAAGGGCTCCAACAGCAACATAAGCAGTCCCGGACAGAAGCGGGTTCGGCATGGCAATACGGCCTTTATACTTTGGATTTGTCAAGTCTTCCCAGCTTGTCGGAATATCTTCCTTTGCAATCTTATCCTTATTGTAGGCAATAATCATATTGCAGACACGGACGGAAGTCCAAGCGCCATCCTTATCCACTTCCATGATATGATGTTTGATTTCAGGGGACTTGTAATCCAGAAGGAGACCCTTTTCCTTGAGATAGATATAATAGGATGGGTCAGCAACCATGAGGACGTCGTCGCTGATCTTGTCTGCCTTGATTTCCCCGGCAATCTTTGTCTTGATCTTTTCTGTACCGCCTTGGAACCAATTAACCTTTAAGTCGGGAAACGCCTTTTGAACAGCTGGTTTCACACGGGAATTGACGACATCAGGATACATGGACGTATAGACCATGACATTGCCTGAAACTTTCTTGCCGCCCGAAGCGGCTTCTTTCTTGTCACCGCCGCCACCGCAGCCTGCTGCAAGAAGGCTGCCGCAGGTAAGGGCAAGAGCTGCTAGTTTACACCATTTTTTCTTCATCATGTAGATTCATCCTTTCTGGAGTGGATTCCGCGGGGAGACCATCCCGCCTCGATTTATTTTTCTTTGTCAGCGTAGTAGGTAAAAAGCGCCTGCGTTCCTAAATCCCCCATTCCTTTTGCCTCGAGGGTCCGGTATTCCGCAAGGACCTGTTTGAGAACGGGCAGGGCAAGGCCCATCTTGCTCGCTTCTTCATCGGCGAGATTCATATCTTTGATGAAGTGTTTCAGGAAAAAACCCGGTGCGAAATCACCATGGACCATCTTGCTTCCAAAAGCATTGAGCTGAGCACTGCCCGCCGCCCCGGTGGACACGGCAGCTAAAAGAGTATCCAGATCAAGGCCCTCCTTTTTTGCATAGTTCAGGGCTTCACAAATGCCGCTCATGGTGCCGGCAATCATGATCTGGTTGGCCATCTTGGCATGCTGACCGGAACCAGCCGGTCCCATGTAGTTGATGTTGGTTCCCATCCCCTCAAAGACAGGGCGCATGGCCTGAAAATCCTCTTTTTCACCACCGACAAGGATGGAAAGGGTTGCGTTTTTAGCGCCCGTATCCCCACCTGTAACCGGTGCATCGAGGACATGAAGGCCAATGGCAGTTCCTTTTTTGCAGAGTTTTTTTGCAAGGGTTGGACTTGTCGTAGTCATATCAATGATATATTGTCCGTGGTGGGCACTATTAAAGATGCCCCCTTCTCCGAAATAGACCGCTTCCACATCTTTAGGAAAACCGACAATGGAAATCATGACATCGACCGCTTTGACGCAGTCAGCAAGCGTTTCATGAAGGGCAACCCCTTCGGATTCAAGGTCCGCAATCTTCTCAGGGTGCCGAGCATAGGCATGCATTTCATAGCCCTTTTTTCCAAGGTTACAAAGCATGGATTTTCCCATGATGCCCGTCCCTACAAAACCAATCTTCAGCATTTCCGTCATATGGAATTCCTCCTTTTTCCCCAGCACTTGACTAAGGAACACACTCATTATATATAATTTGAATCGCTATGGCAACGAATTATCCCTATAATTCTGATAATTGCATCATTCATCGCACTTTTTCCATTACAAAAGATGCCTATACATCAAAATTCTTAAAAACTCCCTGTAACATGGACACTGTGCTGATGATAACCTTTTTTTGTAACAAGCAGCCTTATTCTCCGTCTAACTTGAATGGAATAGTAAATTCGCCTTTATTTTATATTGCGTCCATTACACAAAAACAAATCATAGACAAAGTAGTAAATTATTGATACGATATAATTGATAATTCTGTATTTTATATCAAAGGAGGCCTTTTCATGACCAGCAAGATCCTGCAAGAACTTCTCAAGAGTACTGCTTTCCTAGGTGTTCTGCTCCTTATCGGACTCTATCTTCGAGCCAAGATTTCCCTATTCAGACGTTTCCTGGTTCCCGCGTCTGTCATCGGCGGATTCCTCGGACTTCTTTTAGGGCCTGAAGTCCTTGGTCTTACAGGCTATTCCCCCATATCCCCTGAATGGAACAAGACGTGGTCCCTGCTTGCAGGGATTCTCGTCGTTCCCATGTTTGCCGGGATTCCCTTGGGAAACTTCGTCAAGAAAAAACGGCTCGATCCTCAAGAAAACCGCAAAGAAGCCGCTAAGATTGCTATTGTGAGCGGCATTGCAAGCGGAGCCTTTGGCTTTCAGATTATCCTAGGCGTCGGACTTCCCCTACTTTTTATGGCCTTTATTCCCGGTCTAGAATTCTACAACCAATTCGGCTACGAAATCTGTCAGGGCTTTAACGGCGGTCACGGTATGGCCGGGGCCATTGGGAGTCTGCTCATGGAAGGAGGCGCCAGCTACTGGGAACTGTCCCAAGGCGTTCTTACCACCTTTGCCACGATTGGCCTGCTTGGCGGGATCCTGCTAGGCGTCATGATTATCAACCGCGCTGCCGCAAAAGGGGAAACGGCCTTTTTGAAAGGATCCGCCTCTCTCCCGACAGAAGATACCTATGGATTTACAAAGGAAATAAACAAGCAGGGACAAATGGGACGGGAGACCACCCAAAGTGCTGCCATTGAACCATTGACCGTTCACCTTGCCATTATCCTTGCCGACTGCGGACTAGCTTATTATCTGCGCGGCCTATTTGTCAAATATCAGATCATCGGACTTCAGGACGTACCTGTTTGGCCCTATGCCCTGCTTCTCATGTATGCCGTCAACTATGGCATTCAAAAACTGCATTTGGAATGGATGATTGACGTTAAAATAAAGAACCATATTTGCGGCATTTTTGCTGACTTCTCCATTATCGCTGCCATCGCCAGCATGCCGATTCGCGCCGTCTTGGATTATATTCTCCCCATCCTTGTCATTTCTGCGGCGGGCTTTGTTCTGGTCTACTATACGACCATCAAGATGTTCCAATATTTCCTTCCTGACAGCTATCCTTTTGAACGGGGCATCCTCAGTTTTGGCATCAATACCGGCGTCATGATGACAGGTGCCACGCTGCTTAAAATCTGCGATCCCAATTTTGACTCCCCTGTTATGACGGACTACTCCCTATCCTACGCCATCCGGCAGGTCATTGAGCTTGTAAGCACACCCATCATGTATGCTATCCTCGTTAAAGGAACAGCCATGGATATGCTGAAATTTGGCATCATCTATACCGTTTGCTGTTATCTGATTGCTTTTATTGGGAAAAAGCTCTATGGATCCCCTCGCAAGGAGAAGATGAGGGAAACCGTTCTGGCTGAGTGATTCTTTTTTCCATCCAAAAAGACCGCTGCTCTTCATGCAGCGGTCTTTGTTCTTTATCAGAAAAGGACGATTTCTTATGGAAGGAGGGCCTTGACCTTATCAAGAAAACTATCTTTCGCCGCCGACTTCGACGGTATTATGGCAAGGGTTCTCACAATGTTCCTAAGTTTCCGCCCGTCATCATTCCAATAGGCTTCCTCCTCCTTAGGATAGGAGGCCGTCAAGATATGGATGCGGTCATTATTGAGGAAGGTCCAGCGCAGGGTGTGGACCGTCACAAGGGGAACGCCTTCCTGTAGGATGGTCTTATCGTAGGCCGTAAAAAGATGTTCCACACCGTTTATGATTTCCGTCTTCATTGGGCTCCAGTTACTGTAAGTGACAGTATACCCATCTGGAAGGCCCTTTCCATCACTGAATTTGATGCCGTCCATGGTGGCTGTGCCAAATTCCTGGAGGGCCTTTTCATCCATACCTAGATTCTGTCCATACCGAGGAAGCTTCATAGGACTTCCCACGGTTTGAAACGTAATTCGCGCCGCATGGTTTCCGGCCTCAAGAAAAGCCGCTCCTTGATCTGTTGTCACAAGGACGATGCTTCCTTTTTTGGAATATTGGGCCCGATCCTTTTCAAGGAGGGCCTTTACATAGGGATCTGTTTCTTCAGCTTCCATCTTTTTCCGAATTGCTTCCGTTTCCTCAAAAAAAACGGAAGGAACCGAAAACCGGGCATCCGGATCCAATTTGACTTCAATCCAGCCCGGATACTGGACCGGCTCAATCTTAGGCGCTGCCGCTTTTTTCCCGCATCCAGCTGCCAAAAGAGCCAGGGTGCAAACAAGAAAAAGGAAGGGGCGCAGTAATTTTCTCATAGAAATCCATCCTTTCCATGCGTCATTATACCATGTTTTTCAAAACAAGGCGCAAAAAACCGGCCCCCCGCAGGAGACCGGTTGCGGTTCAAAGGTTATACAGCAAGGGAAAGCTGCTCATTTCCCAAGCCAAGTTCATCCCGTACATCCTCCCAAATAACCATACGGGCCTTTTTGAACCCATTGAAGGTCGTTGCTGAAGCCGATGTATAGGCACCGCAGACAGGAACAAGGAGCAAGTCATCCACTTCAAGGGGTTCGGTCATCTTGCCGCGGAACATAATATCCAAGGAATCACAGCTCGGGCCAGCAAAGGTTGCCGGGATCTTCTCCCCTTCCTTGAAGCTGATAAGCTTGTAGTCCCACTGATCGAAGATTACGCCGGAGAAGGTCCCATAAATACCATCATCGAGGAAATACCAGACCTGACCATTGCGTTCATTGACGCCAATGACCTTGGTAATAAGATTTTGAGCCGTGCCAGCCATATAGCGGCCGGGTTCACTCCAAATAATCTTATCGGAAAAGTCTTCCCGCAAGCGGGCTGCTATCTGATCCAAGATAGCCGTCAAGTTGTAATGGACACCCGTTTCCGGAATGGGGAACCCGCCACCAATATCCATGATGGGAAGGTCAAACCCCTCATTTTTTGCTTCTTCCAAGAGTTCATGGACAACATCAAAGGCGTGGAGATAAGAATCGGCCGTTGTAACCTGACTGCCGACATGGAAGGCAATTCCAGCCATGTCAAGACCAGCCTGCCGTGCCAGTCTCATAAGGGACAGGGCCTTTTCCCGCGGCGCGCCAAATTTCTTGTTAAGGTCCACATGGGCCTTGGGATTATCAATGCGCAAGCGCAGAAGCACGGTCGCATGGGGTACCCATTTGGCAATTTTGCAGATTTCCGATTCACTGTCAAAGGTCATACGCGTTACACCAGCATCGACGCAGGCCTTGAGGCCAGCTTCCGTCTTGATGGGATTGGCATAGATCATCTTTTCCCCCGGAACACCAAGGCTTGCCAAGGTACGGATTTCCCCGTCACTTGCAACGTCAAAATCAGCGTTTTTATCAATCATGGTCTCCAGGATTCTCAAATCCGGATTGGCCTTCATTGCGTAATGGATTCTCATCTGCGGGATATGGGTCCGCAGGATGTCATAATTTTTTTCAATCTGTTCCAAGGAAAGCACCAGCAAAGGAGTGCCGTATCTTTCAGCTAACCGGCTGACTGCATCTTGACTCAATTGAAAAAAAGCTTGTTCGTTCATCTATCCATCCCCCTCTGGCGTCAGCGACGCATATTTTAGTTCGCTGTTAATTATACTACAGAGCACAGAAAAGACAAGAGGAAAATAGAGGAAATTGAAGGAGATTTGAGGAGATTGAAGAAAAAATATGAAAATCGCTGGATAGTCCTATAAATTAAATGAATAAAAGCAATTATTCTATTTACTCCCTCATACTATCTCTTACGGCCTCATACGGCTCCATACGGAGCCAAAGCTCTTTAGGAGAAAAAGGGCTTATGAATATTTTTAAATCTGTACCATCTTTTACAACTTGATAACGTCTTTTGCATACACCCCTATACTCCTTTTTTCATTGAAGCAGAGCTATACTCTTCTTTTTTCTCTTAATAAGAAAGAGGCGCCCATGAATAAATATTCATGGACGCCTCTTTCTTATTAAGAGCTAAAACAAGCAAATTATCCCAACAAAAAGCAAAAATGGGATTCCTTTCCTCAAAGGAATCCCATTCATTTCATCCGACTTAGGGTTTAGCAATGACATCGCAGCCCATGTACGGTCTCAAGACTTCAGGGACCACGATACTGCCGTCTGCCTGCTGATAGTTTTCAAGAATAGCGGCCACCGTACGTCCAACAGCAAGGCCGGACCCATTGAGGGTGTGGACAAACTCCGGTTTGGATTTGCTGTCACGGCGGAACCGAATATTGGCACGACGCGCTTGGAAATCTACACAGTTGGAGCAGGAAGAGATTTCACGGTACTTGTTCTGTGCGGGGAACCAGACTTCGATGTCATAGCATTTGGTGGCCGAGAACCCAAGGTCACCCGTGCAGAGGCAAACCACATGGTATGGCAGTCCAAGGGCCTGAAGAATCCCTTCGGCATCATGGGTCAGCTTTTCCAACTCATCAAAGGAATCTTCCGGTTTAGTGAATTTCACCATCTCCACCTTATGGAACTGGTGCTGGCGGATCAAGCCGCGCGTGTCACGTCCGGCGCTCCCGGCTTCTGCACGGAAGCAGGGGGTAAAGGCCGTCAAATAAATCGGCAGTTTGGCGCCGTCAATAATTTCATCACGGTAGTAGTTCGTCAAGGGAACCTCCGCCGTCGGGATAAGATACATCTCCATCCCTTCAAGGCGATACATATCTTCGTGAAATTTTGGGAGTTGACCTGTACCGGTCATGGTCTCCCGATTGACGATATAGGGCGGGATGACTTCCGTATAGCCGTCTTTTTGGGTGTGCTGATCAAGCATGAAGTTATAGACCGCACGTTCCAGACGGGCCCCCAGGCCCAGATAATAATAGAAACGACCGCCCGAAACCTTGGCTGCCCGATTGGAATCGAGGATGCCCAGGTCTTCCCCAAGATCCCAATGGGCCTTGGGTTCAAAATCAAAGTGCGTCGGTTCACCCCATTTACGGACTTCCGGGTTTTCCGTATCATCCTTGCCAACGGGAACACTGGCATCAGGCATATTGGGGATTGTCAGCATGATGTCACGCAGTCCCTGTTCCACTTCCTTGAGTTTCTTGTCCGTTTCAGCAATCTTATCTCCAAGGGTACGCATGGAAAGGATCTTCTCCGAAGCGTCTTCACCATTTTTCTTCATCTTGCTGATTTCAGCACTGACGCTATTGCGCATGCTCTTATCCGCTTCCACTTCCTGGAGCAGGTCACGGCGCTCTTGGTCAAGCTTCCTGAACGCATCAAGATCCACTTCTGTGTGACGGTTCTTCATGGCCTCGGCCACTTTATCTAGATTTTCCCGAACAAACTTCAAATCTAACATCGACATTACCCCCCAAATCAAAAGGACATTTTAGGCCATTATATCACAAATTGCGTGAAAAAATCATCTTTTCAAGGCAATTGTTCCATGACTTTTCCGATGGCTGCTGAAATGACAAGTTGGGCATCCTGATCGTAGGCGGTTGTCCCTTTATTGATGAGGACCAGTTTCTTACCTTGATAATATCGGATAAGGCCGGCTGCCGGATAGACCACAAGGCTCGTACCGCCTACAATCAGTATATCAGCCTGGCGGATGTAGGAAACCGCCCGCTCCAAGGTTTCCCTATCAAGGCCTTCCTCATAAAGGACCACATCAGGTTTGATGACGCCGCCGCAGGTGTCGCAACGAGGAATGCCGACATGGGCTCTCATATAGGCAGCGTCAAAAAATTTGTGGCATTTTTGACAGTAATTACGGTGTACACTGCCATGCAGTTCAAGGACATTCCGACTGCCTGCCGCCTGATGCAGACCATCGATATTCTGGGTAATGACAGCCTTTAGACGACCGTCCCGTTCCCACTGGGTCAATTTCTTGTGGGCTGCGTTTGGTTTGGCATCAAGGCAGAGCATCTTATCATGATAGAAGCGATAGAATTCGTCGGGATGCGCTTCAAAAAACGTATGGCTCAAAATCGTTTCCGGCGGAAAATCATACTTTTGGTGATAAAGGCCATCGATACTGCGAAAGTCGGGGATCCCACTTTCCGTCGAAACCCCAGCTCCGCCAAAAAAGACAATGTTTTGACTTTCCCCCACCCACTTAGCAAGGGTTTTGATTTTTTCTTCTACTTCTTGAGATTCCATAAGGATCGACTCCTTTCTCTATCCTGCTCTTCCATTATAGTATGGTCCGGAAGAAAAACATACCCCTTGCAGCGTCCTTTTCCCCTGCCGCACTGTATCTTTTCATACATCTTTCCATAAGGAGTTTTTTGCTTTTTCCCGTTTGTTGTCTCCTTCCATCTTGTCCCCTATAATGGATTTATCGAAGCTTTTCCCGATTCTTTTCCAAAAGGAGGTTTGTATGATTACTTGGTCAAAGGCAAAAGCGAAAAAGAAAGCCCTTGCTGCCGTGGCAATGGCACTTTCACTCTTGGGTCCAACGACAGCTTTTACGGCACCGGCCAATCCCCTAGTCACCAGCAAAGGAAAAGGAATGGTTGTTTCCTCCCAAGCCCTTGCCGATCGGATTGGGCAGGATGTCCTTGATCGGGGCGGCAATGCCGTCGATGCCGCTGTCGCTGTAGGCTATGCCCTAGCTGTCTGTCATCCGAATGCAGGCAATATTGGCGGCGGCGGATTTGCAGTCATCCATACGAAGGATGGAGAGGACATTGCCCTTGATTTCCGGGAAACAGCCCCTGGAAAGGCTACAAAGGATATGTACCTTGATGAAAAAGGCAATGTAGACAGTAATAAGAGCCGTCTGGGCTATCTTTCCGTTGGCGTACCGGGCACGGTTGCCGGGATGACTGAAATGCTGAACAAATATGGCACCAAGAGTCTAAAGGAACTCATGGGACCATCCATCGAAATGGCAGAAAAAGGATTTGCCGTTTCCCGGAATATGGCAGGAACCCTGAAAGATGTTGGGACGGAACGCTTCACGCCTTACAAAGCCTCCCGCAACTATTTTCTCCACAAGGACGGCAGTCTCTATCAAGAAGGAGAAATCTTTGTCCAAAAGGACCTGGGAAAAGTCCTGCGCCGCATTGCCGATGACCCGAGAGATTTCTATACGGGCAAAACAGCCAAACTCATTGTCAAGGATATGAAGAAAAATGGCGGCCTCATTACAGCCGCTGATCTGGCCCAATATAAACCGGTCTGGCGGAAGCCAAGTGAGACCACGTATCGGGGATACAAGATCATTTCCATGGCCCCACCCTCTTCCGGCGGGCCCATTATCGCGGAAATCCTGAACATCATGGAAAATGCGGACATCGAAAAGAGTGGATTCCAAACGCCTGAAACCATCCATATCATGGCCGAAGCCATGCGGCGCGCTTATGCTGACCGCAGTGAATATTTTGGTGACCCTGACTTTGTAAAAATACCTTTGAAGGAACTCACCGATAAAGCTTACGCCAAGCGGCTTTATGAAAGTATCGATGAAAAAAAAGCCACACCCAGTGATCTTGTAAAGCCAGGTCTTATCCCCCTGAAGGAAGGCACACAGACCACGCATTACTCCGTTGCAGACCGTTTTGGCAACGCCGTTTCCGTCACATACACCATTAATGACTGGTACGGCAGTGGGGTTGCCGTTGAAGGGGCCGGATTCCTCCTCAACGATGAAATGGATGATTTTTCGGCAAAACCAGGCGTACCTAATATGTACGGCGTCATTGGCGGTGATGCCAATGCCATTGCCCCCTATAAACGGCCCTTAAGTTCCATGAGCCCTTCCATCATTTCCAAGGATGGCAAGATTTTCATGGTTGTCGGAAGTCCGGGTGGAAGCCGCATCATTACAACTGTTCTTCAAGTCATTTCGAATGTCATTGACCATAAGATGCCTGTCAACGAAGCTGTTTCGGCACCGCGCTTCCACATGCAGTGGCAGCCTGATGAAATTCGTCTGGAACCGGAAAACGGACTGACTGAGGCCCAAAAGAAAGACCTCGTGGCACGGGGCTATCACCTGACCGTTAAACCGTATATGGGCGACGTCAATGCCATCATCATCGATCCTGTCTCGGGAGAGATGACAGGAAGCCATGATTCCCGCAGCGACCTAAGTTTCATTGAAGTTGCGCCAACAAAGAAATAACGAAAGGAAGAGGAACCGCGGAGCTTTGCTCTGTGGTTCCTCTTCCTTTTCCTAAGCAATAAAGTCGCCATTCATATCAACCAGTTTCCCAGGGTTCATGATGTTATTGGGATCAAGGGCCCGTTTGATGGCCTTGATGATCTTCACTTCCCCTTCCGGCGTATTGCGGGCAAACTCTTCCAGCTTCTTATAACCGACCCCATGCTCGCCGCTCATCTTTCCTCCCAGGGCATAGACGCGTGGGAAGAGATCGGCATGGAAAGCCTTGATCTTTTCAAACCATTCATCCGGTGTCAGGCCATATTTATTAAGGGGCAGGACATGGATGTTGCCATCACCGATATGGGCAACGGTTACGCAATAAAGACCGTATTTTTCCCGCAGTTCCGGAATTTGTTTGGTCATATCGCCAATTTTGTCGAGAGGAACCACAAAGTCCTCGGTCTGGAACATCTTATCAATGGCCCTGGCCGCTTCGGCAAATTCCTTGCGCAGTTTCCAGATGCGCTCGTCAGCTTCAAATTCATCGATGGATCCATTTTCTTCGGCAAGATCACACAGCAGCTCCATCTTCCGGTCAAGTTCATCTTCCGTAAAGGTCTCAACGGTCACAATAACATAGCAGGCCCCTTCATCTGCATGAGGAAAGTGCATATCAAGGTACTTTTCCGTCATGATAATGGCCTCGTTATCCATATATTCAAGGCTTGTCGGATCAACCCCGGCTTTAAGGATCTTATTGGGCAGGGCAAAGGCTTCTTCATCCGTCTTGAATACACAGACCATATTGAAACTGTATGGCGGCAGGGGACGCAGCTTGACCGTAATTTCCGTAATGATGCCGAGCGTTCCCTCGGAACCAGCAAAAAGCTGTTCCAAAGCAAGGCCAGTCGAGCATTTTTGCAGCCGTGCCCCAACATCAACGATATCTCCTGTCGGCGTCACCACTTTGAGGGCATAGATCTGGTTGCGCGTCGTCCCGTACTTGACAGCCTTGTTGCCGCCTGCATTGTTTGCAACATTGCCGCCGACCTGGCTGGAAGATGCAGAAGAGGGATCAGCTGCATAGAGCAGGCCATGTTTTTTAGCTTCTTCCTGCAGCTGGGCGCAATAGACGCCCGTCTGTACGACCGCGTACATGGCATTTGCATTCAGTTCCAGGATCTTGTTCATCCGTTCCAGTTCTACAACCATGCCATGGTAGATAGGAATGGCGCCACAGGCCACGCCGGAACCTGCAGCCCGCGGCGTAATGGGGACAAGGTATTGGTTGGCAAGTTTGACAATGGATGCAACTTCCTCTGTAGAACCAGGGAAAACGACGACTTCTGGCTTTTTGAAAAAATGAGGATTGCCTTCCTCGTCGGTTTGGTACTGATCCAGAGTATCTTCGTCGTAACGAACATATTTCTCCCCCACCACTTTTTTAAGATCTTCGAGCAGTTCCGGCGTCACCGGATGAAAACAACTTACCATGCTAAGAACCTTCTTCCTTACAAAATAGACTCTATATTGTATACCGAATACAAAGTTTGAGATGTCCTTTACTATACCACTTTTTTCTTATTTGTAAATAAATTTATTACATAAATTTTGCAACATTCCACATTATATGTAATATTGTACTATTCTTTACAGGAATATTCCCGGTATTACTTGTCTCTTCGTCCTTCTTTTAAGGACAGAAGCATATGGAACAAAAATAGCAGCAAAAAACGCCCCAGGAATAATTCCTGAGGCGCGTTTACGGATTTGGATCCGCATAAAATTATTTATGTTCCCACACATCCACACGACGGTTATCGGCTTTGCCCTGTTCCGTCGCATTGGAAGCAACCGGATCCTTTTCACCCTTGTAGTTGAGTTTCAGACGATCGCTAGAAACCCCATTATTGGAGACGTACTGGGCGACATGGTCAACACGGCGCTTGGAAAGGTCTTCATTGTAGGCATCAGAAGCATCAGAATCCGTATTCCCAACCAGTTTGAACGTAGAATCCGGATGATCCTTGGCAACCTGGACAAGATGGTCCATCTTGTCCCGTTCAGAAGGAAGTGGCTGATCATCATCAGAGGCAAAATGAATGCTGTCCAGATAGTAGTCATTGTAGACATGGGCCGGTTCTTGGACCGGTTCTTCCACAACAGGAGCCGGTTCTTCCACGACAGGAGCAGCTTCTGCCTTATGCCCGCCAAAACGATAGGTCAGGCCGACCAAGAAACCTCTGTATTTGATATTGTTATCATCATCCAGCTTGGTGTCAAGGTAACGATACCCAGCATTCAGATCCCAATCCTTGGCAATGGTATAACTAAGACCCGCTTCCCACATAGAAGTCTTCTTCGTTCCCAAAGCGCCTTCTGCGTACAGAGCGAGGTTCTTAGCAAGGTCAGCCTTCACAATGGCACCAAACTGGGCCACATTGTTCACAACACTGTCAGAGCTGTCAATCCCATAGGTGCCTCGTGCCACGCTGCCATCGAAATCATTGTTGATGCGGGCCCAGCCTGCAAAAAGGGCGGCGTTCCGTCCCAGGCTGTACATCAAGTTGACTTCATTTTCATCGCCGGCCGTCTTGAAATCGCCAGCTTCGGTCTTTAGCCCATGATAATCATAACGCAAGGCCCATTTATCAGAAAGGGCGTAGCCAAGACCACCATTAAAGTTCCATTTCGTATCGCTTTCCAGTCCATCAAATTTTGCTTTGGGATCAGATGCCCCCAAATCAACTTGCCATTGGCCCTGTTCCCAACTCGTTGCGGGAGCTGCGCTTGCAATGGAAGTAAAGGCGGCAAGAGCGGCAACCGTCATGACCAAAGACTTTTTCTTCATTCCAGATTCCTTCTTTCCCTCTCATTGATTTAGCTCATGAAAACCAGTGAAACACTGATTGTTCTATTTATTTTACTGCCCAGAAAATGAAAGCTAAATGAAAAATATGTGTCAAAAATGCGAAATCGGACATTTATTTTTGTTTGGGATGAATTGTCTCTTCCCATTATATACAGAAAAGCATTCGTCCTTTATTTGTGGATAGTGTAAAGATTAAGTCATTTATATCGTTTTTAGAACACAAAATCATCCATATGTCTTTAAATAATTGACAAATTATAACATTATGGCTATTATATTTTGGTACTTATTCAATTAAGTTACAAGTTACTGGAAAGGATCTGAATGACTTATGACAAAGGTATCACTTGATTGGTCCAGCTTGGGTTTTGGTTATATGCCAATTTCCAAACGGTATGTAGCGACCTATAAAGATGGGAAATGGGGTCCAGGTGCTCTGACAGATGATCCCACCGTTCCCCTTAACGAATGCGCTGGAATCCTTCAATATTGCCAGCAGGTCTTTGAAGGACTGAAGGCCTACAAGACCAAGGATGGCAGAACCGTTACGTTCCGTCCGGACCAGAACGCAAAACGCATGGTAGATTCAGCAAAACGTATTGAAATGCCTCCTGTTCCGGAAGCCATGTTCATGGAAGCTGTCGATGAAGTCGTGCGTGCCAACAAGGATTGGATTCCTCCCTTTGAATCAGGCGGAGCCCTTTACCTGCGGCCCTACCTTTTTGCAACCGGTTCCGTCATCGGGGTCAAGCCAGCCGATGAATATCAGTTCCGTTTGTTTGGCACCCCTGTAGGCAACTATTTCAAAAATGGAGTCAAGCCAATCACCATTTGTGTTTCCGACTTTGACCGTGCAGCCCCTCGTGGGACAGGCCATATCAAAGCTGGCCTGAACTACGCCATGAGTCTTCATGCTTATATGACCGCCCATGCTAAAGGCTTTGACGAAAACATGTACCTTGATCCGGCTACTCGCACTTATGTCGAGGAAACGGGCGGTGCTAACTTCCTTTTTGTCACAAAAGACGGTACCCTTATCACACCTAAATCTGACTCCATCCTGCCGTCCATCACGCGCCGCAGCCTGATTACCATTGCGGAAGATATGCTTGGCATGAAGGTGGAACATCGGCCCGTAGCCTTCTCGGAAGTGGCTGATTTTGCAGAAGCTGGCCTCTGTGGTACTGCGGCTGTCATCTGCCCTGTCGGCCGCGTTGTCGATCATGGCAAGGTCATCGATATCAAAAGCGGCATGGATGAAATGGGCCCTGTCTTAACCAAACTCTATAAGACCCTTCGCGGAATCCAGATGGGCGAAATTGAAGGTCCCAAAGGCTGGATCCACGAAGTCAAATAACAGATTCAATTCCCTGAAACTATCAAAGGACCGGTACGGAACAATATGTTCCGTACCGGTCCTTTGACATGAAAAAAATCACTTGGAAGGCAATCCCTTCCAAGTGATCCTACGATTTCAATCAGCCTTCAACCGGTTTATCAGCCAGGTCGATTTCACCGCGTTCAACTTTCTTTGCGCGCTTCCAGAAGAGGATGTTTGCAATGACAGCCACAGCAATACCAGCAGGATAAGCAATGCTGGTCGAAAGGCCAAGGCCTTCCTTAGCCATGAGGATGTACGTGCAGGATACAGCGCTCATGAATGTACCTGGAACCAAAGCAATCACATAGTTGCCCTTGTTAGCCAGGAGGTACATGGCACCAGCCCAGAGAACGAAGACAGCCAAGGTTTGGTTCGTCCAGGAGAAGTATCTCCAAAGGATGGTCACGTCAACCTGGGTCAGGATCCCACCGACAGCAATGATAGGAATGGAAAGTTTCAGACGGCTTGCTACCGTGTGCTGGTCAATCTTGAACCAGTCGCAAATGGTGTAGCGGGCAGAACGGAAAGCCGTATCGGCAGAGGATACAGGGCAAGCAATTACACCGATCATGGCAATGATTGTGCCAACCGTACCCATCAGGCCGGAGCAGATATCATAAACAACACCGCCAGCGCCCTTATAGGTAACAAAAGCCTTGGCAAGGCCCTGCGTACCATCATAGAAGGTCGTACCAGCAGCAGCCCAAATCAGGGCAATGATGCCTTCACAAACCATGGCACCATAGAAAATCTTATGGCATTCACGTTCACTCTTGATGCAGCGAGCCATCAGCGGAGACTGGGTGGAATGGAAGCCAGAGATAGCACCGCAAGCAACGGTGATGAACATGATCGGCCAAATCGGGGTTCCTTTCGGATGCATGTTAGTGAAGCTGATTTCAGGAATGGTATATCCCTTCGCAAAGAGCATGGTCCCAACACCAACAGCCATAAAGATCAAGCAGAAACCAAAGAACGGATAGAGCTTACCGATGACCTTATCAATCGGCAGGAAGGTTGCAATGAAGTAGTAGATCAACAGGACAACCAGCCAGAAGTTGAAGCTCTGGGTCGTGATCTTGGTCAGAAGGCCAGCAGGGCCCGTCGTGAAAGCAACACCGACGAGGATCAGGAGGATAACGGAGAATCCACGCATGATATGTCTCATGGTATCGCCGAGGTACTTCCCTACGATTTCGGAAATGGAGGCACCATCATTTCTTTCAGACAGCAACCCAGAAATAAAGTCGTGGACACCGCCTGCAAAAACCGTACCAAAGGTAATCCAAAGGAACACAGCAGGCCCCCACATAGCACCGGCCAAAGCACCGAAGATCGGGCCCAGTCCAGCGATGTTCAGCAGCTGGATCAAGAAGACACGGCCCGTTCCCATCGGAACATAGTCGACACCATCTTCCAGTCTGTATGCCGGAGTCTTTCTGTCATCGATAGGAGGACGGAAACAACTCTCGACATAGCCGCCGTAAATGAAGTAGCCGAGAATTAAGATTGCAAGACACACAAAAAAGCTAATCATTACATAAACCCCCTTCTGCGAATTTACTTCGCGTTTCTTACCTCTTATTATAGTCCCTTTGTCACACAAATGCTACAATATTTTAAAACTTTCTGAAAAAAACTGTCCTTGAGAATGTACTTAATTAGGAATAGTTTTCTATAAAAAGAAATAAATAAAACCGCGGAAAACTGAAATGTACCCTCTTTACTGGACACCCAGTAAGGAGGGTACATTTTGCGTTATACGACTGAATTTAAGCTGATGTGTGTAGAACTTTATCGTCAAGGTAAGTGGGTAAAAACACCTAAAGGAATTAAAACAGCAAATTTTCGTAACAAGATTCGTACTTGGAATCGTATCGAACAGGCTGGCGGACCGGAAGCATTGTGTCACAAAGCACATTACAAGGCATGGTCCCCAGAGGAGAAACTTGAATTGGTTTCACAAGTAAATGCCGGACAGTCAATGATGGCTGTCGCCTGTCAATATGGTATGAGCTATAGTCTTTTGTACCAATGGGTTCGTAAATAC
>NZ_AULA01000038.1 GCF_000425045.1 Acidaminococcus intestini DSM 21505
ATTTCTTGGGCACTTTCAGCATGGATAGACCTGGTAAAAAGCGCTGATTTACCGGAAATGAACTCTCTGGTTAAGTCCTTTACCTATTGGTACGAAGAAATTAGGAGCGCCCTTATATATCCTTACTCCAACGGCTTTACTGAAGGCTGCAACAATAAAATCAAGGTGTTAAAACGTGTCTCATTTGGTCTGCGCAATTTTGAGCGCTTTCGTAATAGGATCTTGTACATTAACACACGCAACGAAAAAGGACACGCACTGTATTCAGTGCATGTCCTCTCCAGGAGTGCATAGACACTTTAGCACCCCAAAATTTGACAAAGAACCTATTATAGCAGGTATGACAGAACGGAGCAAGAAGAAATTCAGAAAAAAGATAAAAAAAACCGCCCCCCAAGGAGCGGCTTCATCTTTAAAGTGGTGGAACTAACTGGATTCGAACCAGTGACCCCCACGATGTCAACGTGGTACTCTAACCATCTGAGCTATAGTTCCGAGACGAATATTAGTATACCCAAAGGAAAGAGTCTTGTCAACTCTTTTTTTATTTTTTCCAGGGGAAAAGGATTTGGACATAAGGGGCGGTGATGTTTATTTTTTTGCCTTAAACAGATATAATAAGGAAGACGAAGACTTTCATAGTGGGACCCACGGGTCCTTTTTTTGGTAAAGGAGATTGACCATGAAAAAGCTGTTCTTACTGATTGCCGTCATTACGGCACTTTTCACGGCTGCCTGCGGCAAAAGCGGCAAAGCGGCTGGAACGGACGCACCGGCCCTAAAGGGCCCTGTCACAGCCCAATTTGAGACCAGTCTCGGCAATTTTGAGGTCCGCCTTGCCGTAGAAGGGGCACCCAAGACCTGTGCCAATTTTGTAAAGCTTGCGGAATCTGGTTTCTATGATGGACTCACTTTCCACCGCGTCATTGACGGCTTCATGATCCAAGGCGGCGATCCCAAAGGCGATGGAACGGGCGGACCGGGCTATACCATCAAAGATGAATTTTCAAAGAATCTGCGTCACGATGGACCGGGCATCCTGTCCATGGCAAATGCTGGCCCTGATACAGGTGGAAGCCAGTTTTTCATTACCCTGGAGAAGACGCCCTGGCTGGATGATCATCATGCTGTCTTTGGCCGCGTCGTCAAAGGACTTGATGTAGTCCAAAAGATTGGTAAGGTTAAAACGGACGCCAATGACCGGCCAGTGACGCCCGTTGTTATCAAGAAAATCAAGATTGTAAAAGGCTAAGGAGGAAATCGGGTTGCCAGAAACGCTGGAAAAGAAGCTGATTTTTAAGGACAATCGGGAAATGGTGGCTGTCCTGGGGAAAAATGATGAATACCTGAAACTGATGGATGATCCGGAGTGCCGGATTATCCCCCGGGGCAATGAACTGCTCCTTACCGGGACGGAAGCGGCGCTCAGGCGGATGGAACGAGCCTTTTCGGAACTGCTCTATCTCTATCGCCAAGGGCTGCCCATTACGACCCATGATGTGACATACACGCTGAAGCTGGTTCGTGACGGCAAGGAAGAGGCCCTGCATCAGCTTTATACGGATACGGTCATTACGACCTACCGGGGAAAACAGGTCAAGGCCAAGACCCTGGGCCAATGGCAGTACCTCAAGACCATTGGGGAAAATCAAATGACCATTGCGTTAGGACCGGCGGGAACGGGCAAGACCTACCTTGCCGTGGCTATGGCGGTCAAGGCCCTTAAGAACCACGAAGTGGAGCGAATCATCCTCACGCGGCCGGCTGTGGAAGCAGGGGAAAAACTGGGCTTTTTGCCCGGGGACCTGCAGGAAAAGGTGGATCCATACCTGCGGCCCCTTTATGACGCCCTTTACGAGATGCTCGGCATGGAATCCTTCCAGAAGTATTTGACCCGGGGAACCATTGAAGTGGCGCCCCTTGCCTATATGCGCGGACGGACGTTGAGCGATGCCTTCATCATCATCGATGAGGCCCAAAATACGACGGCTGAGCAGATGCGCATGGCCCTTACCCGTTTTGGCTTTGGCTCCAAGCTTGTTGTGACAGGGGATGATTCCCAGGTGGACTTGCCGCCGGGCAAGGAGTCCGGGCTCACCAATGCCGCCTATGTTCTCCAGGGAATCCCTGGCATTGGCATTGTTCACTTTACGGACGGCGATGTCATCCGGCATGAAATCGTGGCGGCCATCATCCGGGCGTACAAAAAATACGATAATGCTAAAAAGAAAGGAAGGGACGGCTATGATCGTCACACTCGAAAATAACCAGGAAAAGGTCTCCATTCCTGAAGCGCTGGAAGCGGACCTGACCAAAGCCATGAATGTCGTTGCGGAACTGGAGGCCCTGTCCCCGCAGACAGAAGTGGATATTACCCTTGTCGATGACGCTGCAATCCATGAACTCAACCGCACTTACCGCGGCATTGACCGGCCGACGGATGTGCTTTCCTTTGCCCTTGACGAAGGGGAAGAGGAACCGGAAGTGGACGATGACGAGATTGAACATCTATTGGGTGATGTCATCATTTCCGCTCCGACAGCAGTCCGCCAAGGTGAGGAATACGGTCACGGACTCGAACGGGAGATGACCTATTTAGCCGTTCATGGGATGCTCCACCTCCTGGGATACGATCACATGGAAGAAAAGGACAAGCTTATTATGCGCAAACGGGAGGAAGAAGTCCTGCGCAGGCTTGACCTTGCCGAGGAAAATTTTGGAGGCTGACGATGGACCTGATCCTTTTTGAAGCGGCCAAAGCGGCACGGAAAAACGCCTATGTCCCGTATTCCCACTTTGCCGTGGGAGCGGCAGTCAGGGCGAAGGACGGCCGCGTTTTTACGGGCTGCAATATCGAAAATGCATCTTACGGACTGACGGTCTGCGCCGAACGAAATGCTATCTTTGCAGCCGTCAAAGAAGGCGTACGCGATTTTGAAACCCTGCTTGTGACGGCTGATACGGAAGGACCTGTGTCTCCCTGCGGAGCCTGCCGCCAGGTCATGGCTGAATTTGGGATTTCCCATATTGAACTGACAAACCTCAAGGGGCTCAGCCAGTGTGTGAGCCTTGAAGAACTCCTGCCTTACGGCTTTACTCTAAAAGAAAAGGAATAAGCATCATGCAAGTACAGCAGCAAGAACATCGGGCCGGTTATATCGCCGTTATTGGACGCCCCAATGCAGGCAAGTCGACCCTCATTGACAAACTGATCGGGGAAAAGGCGGCCATCGTATCAGACCGTCCTCAAACGACGCGCAATCGCATTCTTTGCATTTTATCGACGGAAAAGGCCCAGCTTATTTTCCTTGATACGCCAGGCCTCCACAAACCTAAGGATAAATTGGGGGAGCATATGGTCAAAGCCGCCGAGGATTCCTTAAAGGACGTTGACGCCGTGCTCTATGTCGTTGACGCCACAGAAAAACGGGGAAAAGGGGAGGCCTATATCCTGGAACGGCTCAAAAAGGTTCAGGTCCCGGTCATCCTTGTCCTTAACAAGGTGGATCTCATCAACCAGAAAGAAAACCTTCTGCCGCGTATTGACGCTTTTCAAAAGGCCTATCCCTTCCACGGCATCATGACCCTATCTGCCTTGGAAGATAGGGATTTCACGCCCCTTATCGAGGAACTGACAGGCCTCATGCCGGAAGGCCCTAGCTTTTATCCGGAAGACCTTTACACGGATCAGACGGAACGGGTCATGGTAAGCGAAATCATCAGGGAAAAGATCCTGCGCCTCACCCATGATGAAGTGCCCCATGCCGTTGCCGTCAAGGTAAACGAAATGAAGACCCGTGATAATGGGATGGTTTATGTGCGGGCCGATATCTATGTGGAACGGGATTCCCAAAAAGGAATTCTCATTGGTCGCAAGGGACAGATGCTGAAACAGATCAGCGCGGAAGCCCGCAAGGATATCGAAGATCTTGTCGGCAGTCAGGTTTATCTTGAAATCTGGGTCAAGGTGCGTCCCAAATGGCGGGAAAAGGAAACCGAACTCCGACAGCTTGGGCTGAGTTCCGATCATAGGGCATATTGACCATGCCGCGGCACCTATTGTATAATGAAAATTAACATTGACAGCCCAAAAGTGCCCAAAAATGGCACACTGTGATTCGTTGAAGTGGTGCTGTGGTTCGAGGATGGCGCTTTGCCGAAGGACCACAGTCCTTGGAAAAAAGGAGAGATGACTTATCGACGCGGGTCCTGCGCTTGGACGCATATTGAAACCGATTGTATATCCTTTTGCTTATCTTTTTTGGCATGTGGGCCGCAGCCTTTATCGCTTCATGGGCATTCAGCCCTATGATCCTGATATGAGCCGCTCAGAAGATGATATTCGGCGGATGGTCAGTGACAGCGAAAAAGGCGGGGAAATCGATCCCGTAGAAAGCCGCCTGATTGATAATGTCTTTGATTTTGCCGACCGAGTTGCCCGGGAGGTCATGGTTCCCCGGCAGGATATGATCTGCCTGTTTGTGGAAGATTCCTTGGAAGAAAACCTGAAGGTTGTCCATGATTCCGGTCACACCCGTTATCCGCTTTGTGAAGAAGACCGCGACCATATCCTGGGGATGATCCATATCCGGGAACTGATGAACCTTGACCAACATGATCCCCACGCAGATCTTAAGTCCATTATGCGGGAAATTGACGTGGTGCCTGAAAGTATGTCCATTGTGAAGATCCTTCAGCTCATGCAGCACAAACATGTCCAGATGGTGGCCGTTGCCGATGAATATGGCGGAACAGCGGGCCTTGTCACCATGGAAGACCTCTTGGAGGAAATCGTTGGTGACATCCAAGATGAGCACGATACGGAAATGCCGGAAATCAACAAGATGCCCGATGGGTCCTATGTGTTTGACGGCTTGGTCCTTTTGGACGAAGTCTCGGAGACGATGGGCATCCAGTTTGATGATCCTGAGGAAGATACCATTGGCGGGTACGTCTTTGGCCTCATCGGCCGTCAGCCCGTTGTGGGAGATTCCGTCGATGAGCGGGGCAATCGTTTTGAAGTGCTCGATTCATCCGGATTCCGTGTCCTTCGGGTCCGTGTCATCCCTCTGAAGAAAGACAAAAAGGAAGAGACAGTCCATGACGAGTGAAGCCTTTCAGGATGAAGCGGTCATATTGGAAGTAAGGAATTGGCAGACTGCGGATAAGTACGCAGTCTGCTTTTGTCGTCACCATGGGAAAGTACCTTTCATCGCCTACGGGGCAGCCTATCCCAAGAGTACGAGCGGTCGGATTGTCCAGCCTTTTGCCCAGCTGCGCGTGACCCTCATGCCGGGCCGTAAGGTGGCAACCCTGCGTGGGTGTGAGTTTATGAACCTGCCCCATGTCATGGATATTGAAGGCATGGCTTACGGTGCCATCATAGCCGAGGCCGTGATGCAGCTGTTTGAAGAGGAAGAACCGCTGGAAGAGGCCTTTTTCCTTATTTGTCAGGCTTTTACCCTCTTTCCAAACCATAATAAACGGCTCGTGACGGACAGCACCCTCTTTAAACTTCTGGCCCTTTGCGGCTTCGATCCGGTTCTTGACTATTGTACAACCTGCGGAAAACCCATGGAAGAAGACGGTTATTTCAGTCCTGTTCAGGGCGGCTTCCTGTGCAGGGACTGTGCCTTGGACCATGATCTGCCCCTTACGGTAAAGGCCAAGGCGCTTGTGCAGCATCTCCTGACCCTTGATTTTAAGGTCCCCGAACCGTTTACGGTGCGGGGAAAGGAATTGATGGAAGTGGAAAAGATCCTCTATCGGTTCCTGACATTCCAAACGGACCGGCCGCTAAAGAGCCTTCAATTTCTGACGCAGCTTGGCAAGGGGGCCCTATGAACCGGTGGATCTGTGGACTTCATAGGGGCTGGGCGCACAGCCGCAAAAAGGGCGCGGCCTTTCTGGCGGCCGCTGCCCTGCTGCTCTTTTTTCTCGAAGAACCTTGGGTGCTTTGGGGCAGTCTCCTTCTTGGTGCCCTCGACGCTTACCAGTTAGCCCTGGAAAAAAGGCAAGGCGCTCCCGCAATCCTTGAAAGGGTCCTTGTCATGCTCCTTACGGCACTTTTTGTCTCTCCTCACAGCTATCCTTTGGCCCTTCCTCATGCCGTTTTTTGGGTTCTTTTTTATATCCTGTGGGGCGTCCATCTTCTTTTTTTTGAAAGAAGGGACTTGATCCAGCGGGGGCCTTCTGTCCTTTTTCCCTTTTTTTTGGGAACGGCCCTTTTCCTTAACCAGCTTGACGCGGATAGCGGTGCTTTTGAGGCGGCCCTTCTTATGGGCGGCTATGGCTTGTTTCGGGCCCTTTGGGAAATGAAAGAAGCCGTTCATAGGAAACGCCGCCTGCTGTTTCTCTTTTATTTTGCTTCTATAGGCCTTATCCTTGGCCTTTTCTATGTATCCTTTATCTGGATGGCGGGAGATCCCATTTATCTTCTCCTTTGGCTTTTTGCCCTAGGGGCCCTTTACTGGATCTTTCCTTCCTTATGAGTGAATGGAGGAATCTCATGAAACTTGTCACCTGGAATGTCAACGGCCTTCGGGCCTGCATGAATAAGGGCTTTAAGGAGTCCATGGAAAAACTGGACGCCGATATCATCTCTATCCAGGAAACGAAGATGCAGCGGGAACAGGCCAGCTTTGACTTTCCCGGCTATTATGAATATTGGAACAGTGCCGTTAAAAAAGGCTACTCCGGAACGGCCATCTTTTCCCGGATCAAGCCCCTTTCCGTGACCTATGGTCTGGGCATCGAGGAACATGACCAGGAAGGCCGCGTCATTACGGCGGAATATGATGATTTTTACCTTGTCAATGTCTATACGCCCAATTCGCAGCGCGAGCTGGCTCGCCTAAGCTATCGCATGGCTTGGGAAGACGCGTTCCAGGCGTACTGTGAGGACCTTTCCAAGAAGAAAACCACCATTGTCTGCGGGGACATGAATGTGGCCCACGAACCCATTGATCTCAAGAACCCCGATTCCAACCATCACAATGCCGGTTTTTCTGACGAGGAGAGGCAAAAGCTCGATGCGTTCCTTGCCCGGGGCTTTGTTGACTCCTTCCGTATGCTCTATCCTGATCGGGAAGGGGCCTATACCTGGTGGTCGTATATGTTCAAGGCCCGCGAACGGAATGCGGGGTGGCGCATTGATTATTTCCTTGTTTCAGAAGCCGGTCGTGACAAGATCCGGGATGTAACCATCATGAACGAAATCATGGGCAGTGATCACTGTCCTGTTGTCTTGGAGTATGGGGTATAACTGCTGCCAAAAGGGAGGGATAGGCTGTGAAGGGTGCCTTTATTGGTGATATTGTAGGGTCCCGTTTTGAGTGGACCGGATTTCGGGAAAAGGAATTCGACTTGTTTGCCGAAGGGTGCCGCGTGACGGATGACTCCCTGATGACGGCCGCCGTGGCAGAAGCCTTCCTGACGATGCGGGAAACCGACCTTCCTGAAACAGAAAGCGTATTGGGCCCCCTTCTTTGCGAACGGATGCGTAGGTTGGGGCGCACCTATCCGGATGCCGGCTATGGACAGAAATTCAAGGCGTGGCTCATGGATGAGACCATGGGGCCTTATGGCAGCTGCGGGAATGGAGCGGCCATGCGCGTTTCTCCGGCTGGCTGGTTTGCCTACACCTTGGCGGAAGCCGAGGAACTGGCTCTTATTTCCTGCCGTGTGAGCCATAATGAAAAAAGTGCGGAAAAGGCGGCCCAAGCTGTTGCGGGAGCCATCTTCCTTGCTCGCTCGGGAGCCAGGAAGGACGTGATCCGTACTTATCTGGGGCGCTTTTATGACCTTTCGGAACCTTTTGACGAGCTTAGAAGCCATTACGAAGGGGAGGCAACTTGCGACGGATCCGTACCCCAGGCCCTGACGGCCTTTTTGGCATCGGACAGTTTTGAGGATGCGCTAAGGCGCGCTGTCAGTCTCGGCGGTGATACAGATACCCTTGCCGCCATCAGCGGAAGCCTTGCAGAACCTTATTTTGGCATTCCTGCCTCTATCTATAAAATAGCGGAAGAATATTTTACGGAGGAAATGAAAACCGTGCTGCAGCGTTTCGACGCACTTTGCGAAAAGGAGAAGGACTAGCATGGAATATTGGGATATCTATGACGAGAAAAAAGAACGCACAGGCCGCACCATGGCGCGCAATGATTGGCATATGAAACCGGGCGATTATCACTTGACGGTCCTTGCCCTTATTATCAATGAAACGGGACGCATCCTGCTTACCCAGCGTCAGCTCGATAAGCAGTGGGCACCTGGAAAATGGGAGATCCCCGGCGGCGGTGTCAAGGCAGGCGAAACGTCTCTTGAAGCGGTCCTTCGGGAAACGCGGGAAGAAACGGGCCTTGTGCCGGATAAAGCGGCGGTCCGTCTTATCCATACATATCGCAATGATTCCCCAAAAGAACAGAACAACTACTTTGTCGACATTTATGAAGTGCGCCTTCCCTTTACGGAATCGGCGGTCACGGTCCAAAAAGAGGAGGTCAAGGGGTTTGCCCTTCTTGACCCTCAAGCGGTCAGGGTCCTTGGCGAAAGAGGGGAAATCCTCCATTATGCCCATTTTGCGGATTTATTTTAGGAGGCGTCCCCAGCCATGCTTGAAAATGTCATTTTATTGTTTTTTTCCCTGCTTCTTTTAGGCAGTGTCTTTACAGGGGTTCCCATTTTAGCCGCTCTTTTTGCAGGGCTCCTGATCTTTAGCGGCTATGCCCGCTACCAGGGTTTTTCCCTAAAGGAAATCGTGGGCATGTGGGCCGCTGGTGTGAAGACCATCCGCAATATCCTCATGACGTTTGTCATCATTGGCTTTTTGACGGGGCTTTGGCGGGCTGGCGGAACCATCCCGACCATTGTCTACTATGCGTCCGGCGTCATCGATCCCGCACTGATCGTACTCCTTACCTTTGTCCTTAACTGCCTCCTGTCTTTTTTGATGGGAACGAGCTTTGGGACAGCGGCAACGATGGGGCTCATTTCCATGACCATTGCATCAACCCTGGGGGCCTCCAAGGCGCTCGTTGGCGGGGCCGTCCTGTCGGGAATCTACTTTGGGGACCGCTGCTCTCCCGTGTCGACAAGCGCGCTCCTTACGGCAGACCTGACGGGAACGAACCTTTATGACAATATCCAGCGCATGATGAAAAGTGCCTTGGTCCCCTTTCTCCTTTCCCTTGTGTTCTATGGCCTCATGGGTGGGGGAGAAGGCACGGCGGAGACGGTAAGCGCCGTGAAGCACCTTTTTGCATCCCATTTTGACGTATCCTATGCCATGCTCATCCCGGCGGCCAGCATCCTTGTTTTGGCTTTTTTCCGCGTGGCTGTGAAAAAGACCCTTTTTGTGAGTGTTGTCCTAAGTTTCCTCTGCGCGTATCTCTATCAGGGCCTTTCCCTTCCCGCTATCCTTCATGTCATGTTCTTTGGCTTTACCTCCCCGGACCCTCAGCTCAATGCCATGCTCCGTGGCGGGGGCCTTCTTTCCATGGCTGGTACGACGGGCATCGTCATGATTGGGTCCTGCTATTCCGGTATTTTTAATAAGACGGGCCTGCTTCGCAATATTGAATCGGTCCTCCTTGCTCTGACAAAGCGCTTCTTTCCGTTTGCCGGCGTCTTTGGCGCGGCGACGATCAGTTCCCTCATTGGGTCGAACCAGACCCTTGCCATCATCATGACGCGTGACCTTTCCCGCAAGATCATGCCCGACGGCAAGGAGCTTGCCCTTGCCATTGAAGATACGGCTGTTGTCATGAGCGCCCTTGTGCCTTGGTGCATTGCCGGCGCTGTACCTTTGACGTTTATTGGCGCGCCCATTTCAAGTATGCTCTTTGCTTTTTATCTGTATGCCCTGCCTTTGTGGCGCCTTGGAAAAGCAGCCCTTGCGGAGCGGCAGGACGCATAAGAAAAAATGGAAAATAAAAAACTGCCCTACAAGGGCAGTTTTTTGTCTGTCTTGTTCTAGGCCTGCGTCTTCCTGAGGCCGCTCCCAATAAAGCCGATGAGGGCGATAAAAAAGAAAATCAAGCTTGTTGCCTGGGCTGATTTGAGGCCAAAAAGGAAGGGCTCCACATAATCGCCGCGGAGGAATTCAAGGAAAAAGCGCAGCGCCGAGTAGAGCATGACGTAAAGAAAGCAGCACTGGCCGCGTTTGTAAGGCCGGGACTGGAATATGATGAGCAGCGCAAAAAGGATGACATCAATCTGTCCTTCCCAGACTTCTGCCGGCCATAGGGGCGCGTTTCCATAGGTGCTGCGGGCCAGGGTCCCGACGGGATAGAGGATACCGAAATCACCGCCAGTGGGCGCACCGAAGGCATCGCCATTTAAGAGGTTTGCCATGCGGCCGATGGACTGGCCGATGAATAGGGCCGGGGAAATCACGTCCAGCATATCAATCCAATTGATCTTATGGGCCCTGCAGTAGAGGGCGCCGGCAAGAATCCCGCCAACGATGCCGCCTTGGATGGCCATGCCGCCCTGCCAGACAAAGAAAATCTCTGACAGGTGGTCGCTGTAATAGGCCCAGTCAAAAAAGAACACGTCCCAAAGGCGGGCTCCGATGATGCCGGCAAAACCGCCGTAGATTCCGATGTCGGGCAGGTACTTTTCCCAGCCCCGTCCGTCCTTATAAGCAAGGAAATAAGCCGTTCCCGTTGCCATGAAGATGGCCGTGCAGAGCATGAGGCCATACATACGGATGGGAAAATTGCCGATAAAAAAGAGATATTGATGCACAGGAAATCCTTTCTCCGGTCAGTCAAGGATCTTGACCGGACAAAAATCAATGTAATCGGACGCGACGAGGCGGTACCGCGTGCCATCCCGGACGCCTTGGAAGAGGTTCAGGAAATGGGCAGCGTCACCGTGGACGTGGCCGTAGATACAGGTTGTGACTTCGTAGTCCCGGCAGAGCTCGGTAAAGCCTGTCACTTCTTCCGGTTCGTAGAGGGGAGGGTAGTGGAGGGCCGCAATGATCCGTTTGGCGCCGGACGACTTGGCTTCTTTGAGGGAGTGCTCGAGGCGCTGGACCTCGCGTTTATATAGGAGGTCATCGTGGTCCGTAAATTCCGGCATGGAGGGAAGGTTCCATCCCCTGGTGCCGCAGATGGCCGTATCCTTTTCCACAACGCAGCTATTATGAAGAAACTGGAAACGGCCCTTAAAGGCTTGTTCCAGCTTGCGCATGCTGGACCACCAATAATCGTGGTTTCCTTTGAGGATGATCTTCTTTCCTGGAAGTGCGGAAAGCATGGAAAAATCTTTTTCGATGGCATCGGACAGGTCCATGGACCACGACGTGTCACCGCAAAGAATAATCGTATCGTCAGTGCCAATGGTTTCTTTCCAGTGCTGGATGATCTTTTCCCGATGGTCTTTCCACTGAGGGCCGAAGACGTCCATGGGTTTTGTCGGGGGAGCCCCGGATAGATGCAGGTCCCCAATTGCATAAAAGGCCATGAATGGTGCTCCTTCCTACGTTGACTTTATGAGGCGTCAACTATATAATGAATCTATTGTAGTGAATGGTAACCTATTCTGCAAGAAGTCCCACCAACGCCGTAGGCGGTGAGATGAATTGCAGGTTTCCCAAGGCTTCAATGCCCTTGGAAAATAATTTTTCACTGCGGAAATACCGTGGGTCGCACGGAAATCTACGCTTGTGGAGAGTGTGTAAGTCATCGCGGCTTTTTTGCGTCAGCGGTGCTGTTCTCGTTGAAGCAGGAAGCTCCCGCCTCTATCCGGTGGGGGTACGTTCACTTCCTTCAATACCATTATGTTACAGAATCGAATGCCGTATTGCAAGGGATTTCACTTATGTTTCCAAAATAGGGAGGCCAAGCCATGATCAGTGAAAAGTATGAACCCCATAAGGCGGAAGCCAAATGGCAAAAGTATTGGGAAGATCATCATACCTACAAGGTCAGTAATGATGATCCCCGCCCCAAATATTACGTCCTTGAAATGTTCCCGTATCCTTCGGGCAACCTTCATATGGGGCACGTACGGAACTATTCCATTGGTGATGTCGTTGCTCGTTTCCGTACCATGCGGGGCTACAACGTCCTTCATCCCATGGGCTTTGACTCCTTTGGCATGCCCGCGGAAAATGCCGCCATCAAACATAACATTCCGCCGGCCAAATGGACCCTTGAAAACATTGCCAACATGGAAGACCAGCAAAAACGCATGGGCCTTTCCTATGATTGGGACCGCGAAGTCAAGACCTGTATGGAAGATTACTATAAGTGGACCCAGTGGTTCTTTGAACTCATGTATAAGCGCGGCCTGGCCGTTAAGAAAACGGCCCCGGTCAACTGGTGCGAAAAATGCAACACCGTCCTTGCCAACGAACAGGTCATTGACGGAAAATGCTGGCGCTGTGATACACCGGTCGTCAAAAAGGACCTGTCCCAGTGGTTCTTTAAGATCACTGATTATGCCGATGAACTCTTGAAGGACCTTGACCTTTTGAAGGGCTGGCCTGAACCGGTCAAGACCATGCAGCGCAACTGGATTGGCCGCAGCGAAGGACTGGAATTCAGCTTTGACTGCCCGGACCTTGGGACCAAGCTCCCCGTCTATACAACCCGTCCGGATACAATCTACGGCGTCACCTTCGTCGTCATTCCGCCGGAGCATCCCCTTGTTGCCAAGATCCTTGAAAACAACCCTAAACGGGCTGAACTTGAAGCCTTCTGTGACAAGGTTCGCAATACGTCGGATATTGAGCGGACCAGTGCTGACTCAGAAAAACTGGGCATGTATACGGGCTATGACTGTGTCCATCCCTTGACGGGACATAAGGTAGAGATCTGGATTACGAATTATGTCCTTTTTGACTACGGTACGGGCGCCGTCATGGGTGTACCGAGCGGAGACCATCGTGACTGGATGTTTGCTTCAAAATACGGTATCAAGAAGATCCTTACCCTCCAGCCAAAGGATCATGAACTGAAGCTTGAGGAAATGGACGACGCCTATACGGAAAAGGACGGTGTCCTCGTTAATTCCGGTCCCTTCACGGGTATGGAAATGCATAAAGCCATGGGAGCCATCATGGACTACATGGAAGAAAAGGGCCTGGGCAAACGGCGCGTCAATTACCGCCTCCGCGACTGGCTGATCAGCCGTCAGCGCTATTGGGGCGCACCCATTCCGGTCATCAATTGCCCGCAATGCGGCGAAGTCCTCGTCCCGGAAAAGGATCTGCCTGTAAAACTGCCGACAGATGTCAAGTTTGCGGCCGGCGCCAAGAGCCCTCTTGCTACGAGCGAATCCTTCGTGCACTGCACCTGCCCGAAATGCGGCGGCCCTGCAACGCGTGAATTGGATACGATGGATACCTTCGTCTGCTCGAGCTGGTACTATTTGCGTTACACCGATCCCCATAACGATCAGGCACCCTTCAGCCATGAAGCGGTCGATCATTGGATGAGCGTGGACCAATATATCGGCGGCATTGAACATGCCATCCTCCATCTGCTTTATTCCCGTTTCTTTGTGAAGGTCCTGCGTGATGCCGGTCTTGTCAAGGTTGACGAACCTTTCACGAACCTCCTGACCCAAGGGATGGTCATCAAGGACGGGGCTAAGATGAGCAAGTCCCTGGGCAATGTCGTTTCCCCGGAAGAAATCATTGGCAAGTACGGCGCCGATACGGCCCGGCTATTCATTATGTTTGCCGCCCCTGTGGAACGGGAACTGGAATGGAGCGACCAAGGTGTCGAAGGATCCTTCCGTTTCCTGAACCGTGTATGGCGTATTGTCTACCACTTCCAGGATGAACTCCAAAAGAAGGTCAAGACCTATGATGTGAAGGAACTGGATGAAGCAGGCCGGGAAATGCGCCATATCCTCCATGTGAGCCTGAAAAAGATCACAGAGGACCTGGACAGCCGCTTCAACTTCAATACGGCCATCAGTACCATGATGGAACTGGTCAATGCTCTTTATGCCTATAAGGATAAGGCCAAGAAAGTACATCCGGGCCTCATCTGGGAAGTCATTACGGATCTGCTCCTTGTGATGGCGCCCTTCGTTCCCCATATTACGGAAGAACTCTGGCACGGCACTATCGATGATTCGGAAAGCATCCATAAACAGGCTTGGCCGAAGTACGATGAAGAAGCCATCAAGGTCGATGAAGTAGAGGTCCTTGTTGAAGTCAACGGAAAGCCGAAGGACCGCATCATGGTCGATCCGGAAATGGATAAGGAGGCCTTGGGCAAGGTCGCCTTGGAAAGCAAGGCTGTCAAGGAGGCCATCGGCAGCGGCAAGGTTGTCCGCGTCATTGCCGTTCCGGGCCGTCTGGTCAACATTGTGGTAAAACCGTAAGACGTTTTACTGAAATAAGGATTCCCTTTTAGACGATTGCAATCGTTCAAAAGCAGGTTATCACCCCTTCGCGGGGAGATGGCCTGCTTTTTTTTTTTTGAAAAGGAGGTCGCATCATGAATCTATGGAACCGCAGAAAAGCAGCTGTCATCTTTGTCCTCATGGTTCTTATTGTGGGAACCACCCTTTATTGGGAAGAAACGCCGCGGCAAAATAAGGCCCCGCTGGATCCTGAGGCAGTCATGACAAAGCAGCGGGAGCAGAAGGCGCTTCCCAGTCTTCGTGTCTATGTCAGCGGTGCCGTCATGTACCCAGGTCTTTATGACCTTGCACCGGGCCTGCGCTATGCCGATGCCATCCGCAAGGCAGGCGGCATGACGGATGAGGCTGATGAAACGCGGGTCAACCTAGCGAAAAAAATCAAGGATGGCTGTCAAGTGAACGTGCCGCTGCGTAAGAATCGGCGCCCTGCAGCGGGAAAAGCGCCGCCTTCTGCGGGCGACTTGCCTGCTCGGGAAAAAGAGAAAAGGAAAGATAAAGGCGCCGCTGGGTTCCTAAGAATCAATCTCAATGATGCGTCCCAGGAAGAACTGGAACATCTCCCCGGGATTGGCCCCGGTATGGCACAGCGCATCATTTCAGAAAGGAACAAGGCCCCTTTTCAATCCGTGGATGAGCTGCTGCGCGTCAAGGGCATAGGGCCTAAAAACCTTTCCCGGTTCCGGGAGCTTGTGGAGGTCATCCCATGACGCCCCTTTCCTGGGCCGGACTGGGCTTTAGTCTGGGCACACTGTGGGGGCTTTCAGCCCGGCCTTCCAGATGGCTTGTTTTAGGCCTGCTATTGGGGAGCCTATTTGCAGCTCTTTTCTGGAAGGAAAGGAAAAAAGGGGGCATCCTGATCTTTTTTTTATTGCCCGCCTTCTTTATCGGGGCCCTTTCCGGGCGGGAACGGCAGAGCGCGGCAAGCCGTATGGCTCCTTTTTTGGGGAACCCTGTAAGGCTTACGGGGCGGCTCGAGCCAGGCTCTCTGCGCGTCCGGGATCGATCTGTTTCTTTTACGCTTCTTTATGAAGGCATGCGCATCCCTGTTCTTCATTTGGGGACCCTTCCTGGACCTTCATGGGGGACCTATACGGCAGAAGGCTGCCTGGAACCGATAGAAACGTTCTATAATCCTGGTATGGTGGATGAAACAAAGCGCAGTGCTGCCCGAAAGATTCCGGGAAGGATCAGGACCCAAAATGGTTGTCTGCACTATGAAGGGGGAGAAAAAGATGCCCTGGACCGGATAGCCGAGTGGGGCAGCACCGTAAGAAAACGGCTTTCGGAGGCCCTTCCTCCGCGCGAGGCCGCCCTCCTAGGGGGCATGCTCCTCGGCGGCAGTGAAGGGATGGACGCCTCGTCACTCCAGATCTTTACGGCCTGCGGATTGTCCCATCTTCTTTCTGTATCTGGAAGCCATGTGGCACTTCTCCTTGGTCTCTATGTCCTGGCGGCGGAGTATCTCCCGCTGCCGCGCCCTGTCAAACCGCTGGGGGGCCTCTTTTTTCTGTTCTGCTACGCCATCCTTTGCGGGCTTCGGGCATCTGTCTGCCGAGCAGTGCTCCTTGGCAGCGGCGTCTTGCTGGGGGAGCTGTTGGGGCGCCGGGCAAGCGGACCGTCTTTTCTTGGCTTTTCGGCCCTTTTGCTGCTGGGCATCCATCCCTTTTGGATCTGGGATATTGGCTTTGCCCTCTCTTTTGCGGCAGCGGCCGGACTGATGCTCTTAAAGGAGAGGGTGGAACGGGGGCTTGCATCTTTTTTAGGGCAGGGCCTTGGGACGGCCCTTTCTGTTCCCCTCGCGGCCCATATTTTTTCCCTTCCTTTGCTTGTCCATCATTTCCACGCCGTGAGCCTCCTATCCCTTCCAGCCAATCTGCTTCTTGTGCCGCTTTTGAGCCTTTCCCTCGTTCTTGCCGTCAGTGCCGTTTTTGGGGGTCTTGTCCTGCCCTTTTTGGGACGGGTCCTTTTTGTTATGGCAGGCAGTCTCGTCAGTCTATCTCTTGAACTGGGCCGTCTGCTTTCAGAAAGCCGGCCCTTCATGGTTACAACGGGGCCCTTGGGCTTTGGGGCGCTTTTTTGCTATGGTCTTTTGCTCAGCCTGCTCCTTGGCGATTTTCCACAGGGATCCCGTCTTGCTCGGTACCGGAAAAAGGCGGCTCTTGCGTCCGCTTTCTGCCTTGCTGCCCTGTTTTTCTATCCTCGCTTTCAAAAAGTACCTTTTACAGCGTATTTCCTTGATGTAGGGCAGGGCGACTGTTGCCTTCTTGTTATGCCGGACAGGAAGAACGTTCTTATCGATACAGGGGGATTAAACGGACACTATGAGGTAGGGGAACGGGTTGTCGTACCTGCGCTTCGGGCCCTTGGCGTAACCCAGATCGATACGATGATTATCAGTCACGGCCATCATGACCATGCCGGCGGAGCCGCTGGAATCGCACGCTGGCTGCCTGTGAAACGGCTGCTCCTTCCACAGGAAAAAGACAGTAATGATGTAGAAAAATTAATATATACCATGAAAAAAACAAATCACAAAATTGTATACAAAATGCAAAAAACAATTCACATCCGTTTTAAATCGCATATAATTAATATTGTAGACGCACCGAAAATGGCAGAGAAAGGAGGCAATGCAAACGAGAGCTCTGCAGTGGTGCTTGTTGCGTGCGGAAAAAGCAAAGTGCTCCTGACCGGGGATGCGACAAGTGAAATTGAACTTGCCGCAGCGGCAGCCCCAATCCGGAGCGATGTGCTGAAGGTTTCCCATCACGGTTCTTCAACTTCTTCGGAAATGGCTTTCCTCAAAGCGGTATCGCCTAAGGTTGCCGTCATTTCCGTTGGCCGGAACAACCGGTTTGGCCATCCCCATGACGAGGTCCTTGAACGCCTGGAATATTTAGGGATTCCCGTAGCAAGAACGGACGAAGGGGGCGCCATCAAGGTTGTTTTTGACGAGACTGGACCGAAGTGGTATAGTTATCGCTGTCAGCGAAACTGTTTCTAGGAGTGATCAAGGTTGAACGTGACAGCGGACCAGTTCCTAGCGAACCTCAGGAAAAAGGGCGGATCCTGTCCCCATCTTGTGGTAGCCATCGGAAATGAGGAATACTACCAAAAGGCCATCAAGGAAACCCTGAAAAAACGGATTGCCTTCGACCATAAAGGAGAGGAACTAAACACCTGGACTTTCGAGGATCGATTCAATCTTGTCGATCTGCGGGAAGCGATTTATTCCCAGTCCTTTTTTGGGGGGCTCAACTGGGTCATTGTCAGTGATCCGTTTGTTCTTGCAAAAACCAAAGACGCAACAAGTGATCCGCAGACCAAGGGAAAAAGCAAAAAAAAGGAAAGTCCTCTGGAGGCCTTCCTTGAACTTGTCAGTGACATTCCTGCTACGACTTACGTCCTCGTCCAGCTAAGCGCCATCGATAAGCGGACGAGCGCGGCAAAAAAGCTCGGAGCGATTGCCCCCTTGGTTGAGTGTCAGCCCATCAAATGGTATCAGACCAAAGCCCTCATGCCTTTTTTGCAGGAACAGGCTGAGCGCTACGGCGCCCGCTTTGACCAAGGGGCCAAAGCCTTGATTGAAGATTATGTAGCTGCGGCAAATGAAGTCCCCCTCCTTTTTTTGGAGCGGGAAATCGAGAAGATTGCCCTTTTTGCCGGGAACCGCAAGATCTGGACCGCTGATGATGTACGGCAGATGTTTTCCCAGTTGCCCCAAGTATCGAACTTCGCCCTAGGCCGGGCCATCGAAGAGAGGAACCTGACCTTAGCCCTTGAACTGATTGCAGCAGAACGGAAGAACGACGCCAAATTTGTTTTGGCCCTTTATGTCGTTACGTCTTCCCTGCGTCTATTGACCCAAGTCAAAGCCATGATGGCAAAAGGTGCTCGACAGGACGAGATTGCCCAAACCCTGAAAAAGAATCCCTACATCGCCAAGCTTGCCATGCAGCATGCACGAAATTATTCCCATGAATCCTTACAAAAAGCCTTGGTGGATCTGGCGGTGCTGGCCATCACTTCCCGCAGTGGAGGCGGGGACAAAGGATGGAAGTGGTCACGTCTTGAGGAAATTATCATTGCATTAGTAGGAAGAGATTGAACTTGAGGAGGAAGTATTACGATGACATTAGCTTTGAATTCTTATCAAACAATGGCAGTCGGCATTTTACTGTATTATCTGGGCAAGTTCCTGAAAGCCCGCATTAAGTTCCTGCGTACGTACTGCATCCCGAACCCGGTTATTGGCGGTATCCTCTTTGCTCTTTTGAACCTCGCCCTTCATCAGAGCGGCGTCGGTGCCATCAAACTTGATACGGTACAGCAGAGCTTCTTTATGAACATGTTCTTTACGAGCATTGGTTTTACGGCATCCTTTGCTCTTCTTAAAAAAGGCGGCCGCGACGTTCTGATCCTCACGATTGTCTGCGCTATCCTTGTTACCCTGCAGGACGTCATTGGTGTCGGCCTTGCCAAAGTTGTGGGCCTGCATCCGCTCCTTGGTCTCTGTGCCGGTTCCGTACCGCTTGTCGGCGGCCATGGCACGAGTGCTGCTTTTGGTCCTTTCTTTGAAAACATGGGCGTTGAACGCGCCAGTGCCGTTGCTATCGCCATGGCAACCTTCGGCCTGATTTCCGGCTCCCTCATGGGCGGCCCGATTGCCCATCGCCTGATTTCCAAGTATAACCTGCACAGCAACGAAACGAATGTATCGGCTGCCGATCAGGCTTCTGATGTGGAATCGGCTGCCGTTGTTCCCATGGTTCCGGAAAAATTCATGCTGGCTACGGGCGAAATCCTGCTCTGCATGGGTGTTGGTACCTATGTCGCTGCCTTCTTTAAAGGCATTGGCCTTGTGTTCCCGTTCTATATCAGCTCCATGCTGGTAGCGGCTGTTCTTCGCAATACGGCTGACCATTCCTCCAGCCTTGACGTGCCAATTCCTGAAATCCAAACCATGGGTGATGTTGGCCTCAACATCTTCCTGTCCATGGCCCTGATGAGCCTGCGTATCTGGGAACTTTTCGATATCGCCGGTGCGCTCTCTGTCATCGCTGTGGCTCAGGTTATCCTCATGGCCCTGTTCACCTACTTTGTCGTATTCAACGCCATGGGCCGCGATTACGATGCTGCCGTCGAAGTTTCCGCTGTCTGCGGCTTCGGGATGGGCGCAACGCCAAACGCAATGGCTAACATGAGTGCGGTTACGGCCGTCCACGGTCCTTCCACGCGTGCATTCTTCTGTGTACCGCTGGTTGGTGCCTTGTTTATCGACTTTATCAACTCCAGTGTCATCATGGTCTTTACGAACTTGTTCAAATAAAGGTTCGTAAAAAAGAAAAAAGGGCTGCCTGCGGGCAGCCCTTTTTTCGGGTTCTTTGTCAAATGTTGGGGTGCCCCACAACTAAATCGCCTTTTAGGAACTCGGCAAGGCATTTGCCGAGTTCCTTTTTTGCCAATTCACATAGAGAATCCGGTTCCTAAATCTGTTGAAATCACGCATTCCAAATGCAACTCTCTTAACCGTCTTAATCAGGTTGTTACAGCCTTCTGTGAATCCATTGGAGTATGGCTGGATAATTGCTTGAATAATTGCAGCCTCCCAATCTTTAAAAGATCTTAAAATCCCTTTAAAAGCATCTAAGTTGTAGCCCATTA
>NZ_AULA01000039.1 GCF_000425045.1 Acidaminococcus intestini DSM 21505
TCGTTCAAGGTATTTGCTAAAGCAGTGAAAGAATACATTCATTATTTCAACAAGGAAAGGATTCAGAAAAAAACAAAATGGATGCCTCCCGAAATATATCGGGAAACATCCACTAATGCCATTTAACTAATTTATATGCGTCCAGTTTTTGGGGTACACATCAAATGAGCGGTTCATTCCTTCGCAGTCTCTTTTTGTGCCGTCTTAGGCTTCGCCAAAATACTCCTTGAGTGTTTCCATGCCCGTCCGGTAGGTCGGAATGCCGCCTATGGCCATGCGGGCGTGGGTCTTGATTGCCCAAGGGATAAAGGAGCGCCCTCTCTATGAAAAAAGAGCCTGCGAGAATAGGGGGAACATTTCTTCGCAGGCTCGCGTTTGTTTATTCATTATGGGTTTATTACGTTATTGGCAAGAACCGTGACTTTGATAACATAATGGTTATACAGCCTCAAGGTTTTTATTCCATTAGCTTCTTGCCTGATAGCTGGGCGCTGGAGGTGACGACACGTGGTTAGGAGGGGAAGCGCCCAGGCGTCAACTATCGTAAATCGTGAGACGGGCTATCGTACGATACGGCATGAGCCCCTTGCCTCATATCGATCCTTTTTTAAAGCAAGGGGCTCACGTGCTACATCAAATCGGAGCGATTTTTGCTTCGAGTGGATTTAATCCTATAGACTGTGCAGTAAAGCGTCGGCAAAAAGAGCAGGGTGAGGGCCGTAGCTCCCGTAAGGCCGCAGGCCATGGCAATGGCCATGGCGTTCCAGAAGGGACTGGCAAACATAGGGACAAGACCCAGGATGGTTGTGAGCGCGGCCAGCATGATGGGACGGAAGCGCACCAGGGAGGCCTCGACAACGGCTTCGTAAGGTGTCATGCCAGCTTCTTCATGGAGGTCAATCTGCTGGATGATGACCATGGAGTTGCGGATGACCGTGCCAATAAGGGCAAAGGAACCTACTTCTGCCATAACACCCATGGGTGCATTGAAAAGGAGCAGTCCCAGGGCAATCCCGGTAATGCACAGGGGCGCCGTTGCAAGGATGACAAAGAGCTTGCGGATGTCTTTCATTTGGAACATGAGAAGGATCAGCATCAGCACGAGCATGCCCGGGATTGGTCCCAGAAGGTACTGGGTGGCCTGCGTGCTGCTTTCCAGTGGCCCATCGATGGCAATGGTAACGCCTGGCGGGAGGCTTTCCCGAAGGCCTTCCATATCTTTCCAGATGGTTTTTGCCACGTCATTTCCTGTAACCCCTTTGCCGACATCTGCACCGATGGTAATGGTGGGCTGCAGATTGCGGCGCCAAATCATGTTGTTTTCCATAGTCGGGGTGATACGGGCTACCTGCGAGAGCGGAATGGAGCCCGATGCGGTGGGAATGGTGATGGCCTCCATGTCGCTTAAGGAATTGCGGTCCTTTTTGTCAAGCTGGAAGACCAAGGGTCGGATTTGGTCGCCGTCATAATACTGGGCGAAGGAATATCCGGAGACATTGGCGTATAGGACACTAGCTACCGTACTTCTTGTCAGGCCCAATTGCTTGAGACGGTCATTATCGATTTCAATCTTGACCGCCGGGGCCTTTTCCATCCAGTCGAAGATGGTCATGGTGACATTGGGATTCTTTTCCATTTCATCCCGAACCTTAGCTGCATAGGTACGGCATAGATCCGCTGTCGGGGCGGAAACACGGAACATGACGGGATAATCCTTCGGCGGTCCGAGAGGAATCGACTTGGAATAGGCTGTTACTTCCGGCAGCTCCATTTTGATGATCTTATCAATCTTTTTGGCAACGCGTTCCCGGGCCTTAACGTCCTTTGCAACCGTGACGAGCTGGGCATAGTTGTCACGGGGCTGGACGGGATTTAGAACGAGAATGAAACGAGGGGAACTTTTGCCGATATAGGCCGAATAGTGATCGACATCAGGGTCACCGTCGATCGCCTTCATGAGGGTATTCATGGCACGGTCACTTTCCTTGATGCCGGCGCCTTCGGGGAGGTGAAGCTCTGTAATGACCTCAGGACGCACCGATTCGGGAAAGAACTCCTGTTTGACGAGGGAGAGAAGGCCTATGGACCCCAGCAGGCAGGTGAGGGAGCCGGCGATGACCGTCTTGCGGTGGGCCAGGCACCAATCGATGATACGGCGGAACTTATTGTAAAAAGGTGTGTCATAACTTTCCTGTTCAATCACTTTAGGCCTGATCCATTCATAGCCCAAGGTGGGGGCAACGGTTTGGGAAACAAACCAGGAGAACATGAGGGTCATGGTGATGACCGGGAAAAGGGAGCCCGCAAATTCCGATACATTTGAATTCGCAAAGGCAATAGGAAGAAAACTGGCACAGGTGATCATGGTCCCAAAGCAAAGGGTCATGCCGTTTGTCTTAAAGGCGTAGGTGGCTGCTTCAAGGCGGTCCATGCCTTCGCTCATCTTGACTTCCATGAGCTCGACAACGACAATCGCGTCATCAACGAGCATTCCAAGGGAGATGATCAGGGCCCCTAGGGAAATCTTGTGCAGATCGATTCCCATGAGGTACATCCCTACAAAGGAGCCCATAAGGACAAGGGGAATACAGACGGAAATGACATAGCCGCATTGGCGCCCCATGGAAAAAAGGCTCACAACAAGGACGATGAGGATGGCTTCATAGAGCCCTTCCGTAAATTCACTGATGGAGTCCTCAACAACCTTGGGTTGGTTAGCTACTTGGGAAAGATCCATTCCCAAGGGCAGTTCTGCCTGCATTTTTGCTGTCAGTTTTTCTAAATTATGGCCCAAGGTAATATTATTGCCGCCATCTTTCATGGAAATGGCGATGCCGATAGCTTCTTTGCCGTTGGCATACATCTTGGGTTCAGGCGGGTCGGGGTATTCCTGGGTTACGCTGGCAATATCCCCCAAACGGAAGGTCCGTCCGCCTTGTGTAATCAGGATGCTGCGGATTTCATCAAGGGCCTTTGTCATGCCTGTAACCCGAATCTGGACGTTGTCCCCTTTGGCATCGACAGTTCCTGTGGCCGCCATGGCCGTTTCACCGCGGATGGCGCTGGTGACGCTGTCAAGGGAAAGTCCCAGCTCGGCGAGTTTGGTATTGGACATGCGGATGTAGATGTTCATGGGCTGCTCACCAATGAGTTCCACTTTGGATACATCGGGAACGGTGTAAAACTGGCGCTTTAGCTCTTCAGCCTTGGCGCGCAGGTCTTCCTTGGAGAAGCTGTCCGATGTGAGAGCATAGATATTGCCGTAGACATCATCAAAACGATCATCGAAGTAAGGCCCATAGATGCCGTCCGGCAGTTCTGACTGATGATCGATGACATAATTGCGAACTTCCAGCCAATGTTTGCGAACCTCGCTGTTGGGGACCTGTTCTTTTAGGATGACGTTTACGACTGAAACGCCGGGGCGGGAATAGCTCGTAATATAGTCGATGTCCGGTGTGGCTTGGACCATCTTGTCCAGCTTGCTGGTCACAAGTTCCTGCATTTCATCCGCCGTGGCCCCGGGCCAGGCCGCGGAAATGACCATCTGGCGGACGACAAAGTTTGGGTCTTCACTGCGGCCCAAACTGTGGAAGGAAAAGATGCCGGCGATGAAAATGAGAACCGTAAAGAAATAGACGACTTGCCGGTGCTTGACGCACCAACGGGATAAATTGAAGTTCATCAGGTGTCACTTCCTTCCACTTTGACCTCCATCCCTTCCTTGAGTTTGCTGATGCCGCCCGTGACGATGCAGTCGCCTTCTGTCAGGCCATCGGTAATCGTAACCGTGTCATCTTCGTAACTGCCCAAGGTAACAGGATGCAGAAAGACGCGGCCATCCGTGACAACCCAGATGCCAGTTTTCCCGGCAGCTTCATAGAGGGCGGAACGAGGAACCATGAGGGCGGCTGTGCCTTTTTTCATTAAAGCCACTTTTGCGGTCATACCAAGCTGCGCCCCTTGAGGCATTTCCGTGAGGGAAACCCGGACCTTGTAGGTCTTTGTAGCAGGGTCTGCCATGGGGGAGATGTAACGGACCGTACCTGCTGCTTCTTCGTTATGAAGGGCCCAGAAAGTTACCGTGACGGGAGTTCCTGGTGCAATGGACGCAAGTCGGCTTTCGGGAACGAAAATCTCCACTTCCCGCTGTCCGTCCTGAATGACGGTTGCCATGGGGCTTCCCGCTGTGGCTACTTGTCCCACTTCGCCGGAAAGGGCGGCTACGACGCCGTCATGATCGGCCGTAAGTTCTGTATAGCTGAGCTGGTTCTGGGCCGTTTGGAGACTGGCTGATGCCTGGGAAAGGGCGGCACTGGCGGCTTCTTCCTCGGTCCGATACTGGTCCCACAAGGAGGCGCTGACGGCTCCCTCTTCATAGAGGGCTTCGTAGCGGCTGGCATTGTCGCGGGCAAGCTTGGCTCGGCTGGCGGCGGCATTTACGGCTGCTTCAGCGTTCCTGACTTGTTCCCTTACATCCTTTGGATCAATGGTCATGAGGACGTCGCCGGCTTTTACCGTATCGCCGAGGTTTACGAGGCGTTTGGTGATGCGCCCGTTTACCTGGAAGGAAAGGACGGATTCATATTTGCCTCGGACTGTGCCAGGATAGGTGTAGGTCCCACTCGTTTCATCCGTACCGACCGTTATGGTCCTTACATAAGGAATGGTCTTGGCGGTCTTGGGTGGGAAAAGGATCTGGTAGAGAGCGCGCCCCAAAAGGATGAGGAAGAAGAACGCGGCAATCAGGGCAATCCGTTTTTTATGATGGGCCATATAGGCTTTGATTTGATTCATGGCTTGGGACTCCTTTCTGCTCTTTTCATGGGTGTCATGACAAAATCGATGAGTTCATCGAGGACTTCTTCTGTTGGTCTATGATCGGGGTTAAGGGGAGTTGCCCGGTCCTTGACAAGGTAGAGGGTTTCCGTAATGGATTCCACCGTAAAGACGATATGGGAAAGCGCCCTCTCATCGGGAAATGGGTTCAGGAGACCTTCTTCGGCAGCCTTTTGGAAAAGGGATTTCAAATAGTTCCCCATGGAAAGGATCCGCTGCCAAACCGTATCATCAAGAAGGCCCGAGGGCATGATGAGTTCCTTGTAGCAAAGATCGAGATGGCCTGACGGATCAAGCTGGGTACGGAGCAGGGCCTTTAGGAAATAATGAATTTTTTGCAGGGAATCAAGAGGGGTCTCTTTCGTTTCCTGCTTGAGGTCATCAATGATCGAGAGCTGTCGGTCCACGACAGCGCGGTATAGGTCTTTCTTGCCTCCAAAGTAATAGGAAATAAGGGCGGGACTGCAGCCGGCCTTTTCTCCTAGTTCCTTGATGGTGACGGGATAATACCCTTTTTGTGTAAACAGCGCTTCCGCCGCTGTAATAAGGGCCCTGATCGTAAGGCTGGGATCCCTTTTTTTCATGGCAATCTTCCTTTCTATTAATTGATTAATTGATTAATTAATTAATAGTATACCACTCCTTTTTTGTTTTGTAGAGTAGGAAAGAGGCTAGGGGCTACCAAAAATGAAAAAACTTGTTATAATAAAAAGGAATTTACAAACAAAAGTTTGAATAATGGAAAGAAGGCGACCTATCATGAAGTTACTACATCCAGCAGCGCTGTTTTTGACCTTTGTCCTTACTGCGGGAAGCGCGGTGGCTTTTGCAGCCCCGGATCTTACGGAAGCCCTAAAAAAAGACGGTGGCGGTCCAGCTGCCTATCTTCATCAATTCGATCAAAAGGATTCCCCCTATTATGTCCATCCTGATTTTTACCGGATGAAGTCTCACGGCTCATTGCTTCTCCTTTCCCACTACCGGACGCATCAGCAGGAGACGGAATATACCTGCGGCCCGGCAGCGGCACTTACGGTCGCTGACTATTATCTTGGCAAATCGCCTCATAGTGAAATGGAAATCGCCCGCATCATGGAAACGCATCCGTGGGGAATGGAAGATGTAGGAACAAATACAAGGGGAATGGTGCGTTATTTTACCGGTATGGGCTGGACGGTCCATTCTTCCCTCACGGATGGTTCCCCGGAAACCTATGAGGCCTTTGTGGCCTTTGTGAAGCAGAACCTTTCCCAAGGCATTCCTATTATGGTTGAAAATGTGGATTGGGGCGGTCATTGGCGCGTTATTATCGGGTTTGATTCCCTTGGAGATGACAAGGGGGCCAATGATGTCCTGATCATGGCCGATCCCTATGACACAACCGATCATTTGCAGGATGGCTACGGCATTGTCCCCAGCCAGCGCTTTTATTATACGTGGTTTGATGCTAAGCTCTTTCGCCCTGGTGAAGCGGATCGGCAGTGGCTGACAGCTGTCCCGCCCCAAAAACTGAAGAAAGGAACGCATTGATATGGAATTGCTCCTTCTTGCCCTCTTGTTGGGGGCCCTCCTTTTTACCATCATCCTGCTCTTCCAGATGCAGCGTTCGCTCCGGGAACGGGATGCCTACGAGGCCGAGGTAGCCCGGCAGAATGCAGAACAGCTGCGTTCGAGCCTTGATCAGAAGGTGACCTTGTCCATGAGCGTTGTCAGCGACCGACTTCAGCAGGTGAGCCGCAGCTTGGGAACGCTCCAGAGCCTTTCCCAGAATGTAGGGGATCTTAAGAAGGTGATGGGGAATGTCAAAAATCGCGGCATTTGGGGTGAAATGCAGTTGGCGCGCCTGCTTAGCGATATGCTGGCCCCTGATCAGTATGGAACGAATGTAGCCATCCGGCCAAGAAGTCAGGAACGGGTGGAATTTGCCATCTGTCTTCCCGGGAAGGATGGAAAGACGCCTGTCTGGCTTCCTATTGATGCAAAACTGCCCCAAGAAGATTACCTGCGTCTTCTGGAAGCCCGTGAAACGGATGATGAAGATGCCGCGCAGCAGGCCTTAAAAGGATTGGCGGCCCGGGTAAAGCAGGAAGCCCGGGATATTCGGGATAAATATATTGCCCCGCCGTACTCAACGGATTTTGGCATCCTCTATCTGCCCCTTGAAGGGCTCTTTGCGGAAGTGACCTCTGTGCCCGGCCTTTTGTCGGAACTGCAGCAGAAATATCGCGTGACCGTGGCCGGTCCAACAACGCTTGCTGCACTCATCAACAGCCTGCTCATGGGATTTAGGACCCTGATGGTGGAGAAAAAGACGAGTGAAGTCTGGCGTTTTGTTGTCAGGATCCAGCAGGATATGGAAAGCTTTGATCTTGCTGTGGACCGGGCCCAGAAAAAAATAGACGATGCGGCTTCTGCCTTGGAGGCCGTATCCCAGCGTTCCAAAATCCTGAAGGACCATCTTGCCCGAGCCGAAAAATTTTCAAATGCTCTTGACAAACAAAACGAAAGAAACTAAAATACAGAACATAAAGTTTAAAACATTTAATTAATATCATTAAAATTATTGATGAAGGAGAATAGTACAGGTCTCCCATCCTCCAAGAGAGCCGCGATAAGGTGGAACGCGGCAGGGTGGGTCTTGGAATCCGCTCCGGAAATGATAGGGAAAGAACCTATCCGGGCAGTGCGGCCGTTACCCCGTTTGAAGGCCCATTGGGTAAAACAAGGTGGCACCACGTGAGAGCTTCTCCCGTCCTTGGCGACTGTTGTCGCAGGGATGGGAGTTTTCTTTTTACGGGCGCCGAGAGGAGGAAGCATCATGGAAAAACAAAAAGTGCTTGTCGCGGAACGGATCTCGGATAAGGGGGTGGTCTGCCTAAAGGCTGAGAAGGCCCTTGATGTGACCGTTGATTTTGACATCAAGCGGGAGGATCTCTTACAGGTCATTGGGAATTATGATGCCCTCATTGTCCGCAGCGTGACAAAGGTCAACGAGGAGCTGTATGATGCGGCAAAAAAACTCAAGGTGATTGGCCGGGCTGGCAATGGTGTGGATAATATCGATCTTGACGGTGCCACCAAACGGGGCATCATTGTGGTCAATACGCCGGAAGCCAATATCATTTCGGCCGCTGAACATACCATCGGTCTCCTGCTTGCAAGCTGCCGCAATACGGTCCGGGCCAACAAGATGCTCGAAGAAGGCATCTGGGAACGCAAGGACCTCAAAGGCAGCGAGCTCTATCATAAAACGCTTGGCATCATTGGGCTTGGCCGCATTGGGGCTCTTGTTACAAAGCGCATGCATGCCTTTGATATGCGCGTCATTGCCTATGATCCTTATATCCCTGATTCCCGTTTTCAGCGCCTTGGTGTGGAAAAATGTGAGACCTTGGATGATTTGCTGAAAGAAGCGGATGTCATTACCATCCACACGCCTAAGACGGAAGAGACGGTCAATATGCTGGGCGCGGCTGAATGGAAGAAGTGCAAGAAAGGTGTTCGCGTCGTCAACTGTGCCCGCGGCGGGCTTTACAATGAACAGGACCTTGCCGAAGCAGTGAAGGAAGGAATCGTAGCAAGCGTCGGGCTTGACGTTGTGGTGGATGAACCCAATCCCATCTCTCCCCTCATCGGGATGCCTCAATGCGTTGTGACGCCCCACCTTGGGGCCAGCACTTTTGAGGCTCAGGATAAGGTGGGCCTTGCCATAGCCGAGGAAGTCATCAATGTCCTTGGCGGCAAGATGGTTCCCAACGCCGTGAACCTTCCTGCCATTGCGGCAACGGAACTGGAAGATCTGCGGGGCTACCTTGCACTGGGGGATGCCTTGGGAAAACTTTACTATCAATTGAAAAAAGCACCGGTGGACCGGCTGGAGATTGTTTATGAAGGGGCCGCGGCCCAGCAGGAGACGCAGATGGTGACCCGCAGCATCCTTCAAGGTCTCTTGTCACCGGTCCTGCGGGAACGGGTCAATATGGTCAATGCTGAACTGGCCGCTGAAACGCGGGGCATTACTGTGACAGAAGGTAAGGTCAAGGGGGAGGGCCGCATGAACCGAGTGGCTGTCCGCATTGGGGCTGGTAAGGAGAGCTTTACGGCAGCTGGCATGGTGACGCCGGATAATCAGCCTCATATTACGGAAGTCGAGGGCTATCAGTTCGATACGATTCCGGCGCCTTACATGATTTTTGCCCGCAATGATGATAAACCGGGGATGATTGGTCAGATTGGGACCCTTTTGGGCGCCGGACACGTCAACATTGCGACCATGCAGGTCAGCCGTAAGAAAAAAGAAGGGACTGCCATGATGGTACTCACCGTCGACAGCGCGGTCGATGGGGCTACCCTTGAGATTGTACGGAACCTTGACGGTATCAGTGATGCCCAGTTGGTCCGCCTCTGATCGGAACTGCAAAAAAGGACTGGAAGAGAAGGAAAATCCTTCTTTTCCAGTCCTTTTTCAAGGTTAGTCGATGTCCGCCATCTCCATTCTTTTGAAGCGGGTGGACACAAGGTCGAGGAAATCCTGCTCCATCTGGGAAGGTTTGGTCTCTTTTTTTCGAATGGCGCCAAAGCGGAACCGTTCCTCGCAGCCAAGGAGCGGTACGGAGATGACACCGTAGAGGGAATCTTGGTCCCGGAATTCCATGATGCCCACAGTAAAGAAATTGGTTCGCGACAGGAGGCGCATCTGTTCCTGACGGTCATTGACGTAGATGATCTTGCGGGCGTTGTTCAGGTCGATGGGGCCTGATTCCGTCGTCAGATGATAGATAAAATCCTCATACTGGCCAATGTAGCGGACAAAGCCGTAGTCGACAAGTTCTCGGATGTCGATACCATGGCGTCCAACGGTGCGGATGAGTTCATGTTCCGAGGAAAGGCATACATAAGGCCGAAAGGTGGCAAGGGGTTCATAGATAAGGCCCTGCTCCTCAAAGTTCCTAGCAAGATCGTCCGCCTCTTTTCCGGCCATATGAAGGATGCCGATGTTGGAGCGGTTTTCCTTTACATCTTGGACGACATCGAGGGTGGCTCCTTCACAGAGCCGGCCCGTAAAACTGTCAATGTCCTGATAGCGTCGGCAAATCTCGTTGTAGCACTCTGCTGTATGGGAAAATCGGGTCATGCTTACATTGAGGCAGCTTTTTTCGATGCGGTGGGCATTCACCATGTTCTGGAGGCGGTCCATTTCCTTGAGGATGACCTGACAGTGGAGGAGGATGCGCTGACCGTCGACAGTGAGTTTTGTCCCGTGGCTGGTTCGGCGGAAGAGGGTAAGCCCCATTTCCTTTTCCAGCTGGCGGATGATGTGGCTCAGCTGGGGTTGGGAAATATAGGCGGCTTTGGCTGCTTGGGTAATGGAGCCGTATTTGGCGACGGCAGCAAAATAGCGTAAATTATTTGTATCCATGGTGATTTCCTTTACTCATTGGTTCCGATGCTGTGATATGGCTATTATATCATAGGAATGAGGGGGAAAGAGATTTTCATGAGGGCCATTTATAAATGCAATACCCCACATGCAGCATTCCAATTATCGCTGATGCCCCCGTTTTCATTATAATAGAAATGAAAATATTCGAACTATTGTTAAAACAGTGAAAAGGAAGTGCGAACATAGTAGAAATCCTTGATGCAATCGACAGTGTCCTCTATTATCCCATCCTGCTTGTGGTCATGGCCGCGGCCGGTCTTTATTTCAGCCTCCGCATGGGATTTGTACAGATTCACCGGCTCCCCGAGGGGATGCGTCTTGTCATGGCAAAACCGACGGATGAAAAGGGGACGAGCCCTTTTCAGGCGCTGATGGTCTCTTCGGCTGCCTGCGTTGGAACGGGCAACATTATCGGAATCTCTACGGCAATCTGCCTCGGCGGTCCTGGCGCCGTCTTCTGGATGACCGTCATGGCCCTTATTGGGGCCGCATCATCTTTTGTGGAGTGCACCTTGGCGCAGATCTATAAGCGGAAAAATTCCGATGGGACAAGCTATGGCGGACCGGCTTATTACATCGAAGATGCCCTCCACAACAAGACCCTTGCCACGGCTTTTGTTGTCTTTCTGCTTCTGACCTATTCTTTTGGTTTTAACCTTGTCTGCTCCTACAATGTACAGTCTACTTTCTCTGTCTACAGTTTCTATGATCCCAGCGTGACGCCCGCCATCATCGGGGCCATCCTTGCCATCTTGTGTGGGGCCTGTGTCATGGGGGGTGCCAAACGAATCGAAAAAGCGGCCAGTATCCTTGTGCCCTTCATGGGTGTGGCTTATGTCATTGTAACGGCCATCGTCCTTGTCATGAATCTTGGCATGATCCCCTATGTCATTTCCATGATCCTCGAAGACGCATTCAATTTCAAGGCTATCCTTAGCGGTGTAGCAGGCAGCTGCCTTGTCATGGGCATCAAACGCGGCCTGTATTCCAATGAATCAGGGGTCGGATCTGCACCAAACGCCGCTGCTTCAGCCATCGTATCCCATCCGGTCAAGCAGGGCCTCGTGCAGATGCTTACGGTCTATATCGATACGATCATCCTCTGCAATGCCACGGCCTTCATGTGCTTTGTTTCCGGTGTGGTCCCTACCAAGGAAGCCGCTGGTGCGGTTTGGGTACAAAACTCCCTTTTCAGCGAGCTGGGGCATTTTGGACCGCTCTTTATTACTGTGGCTATGTTGATTTTCTCCTTTACGACCCTCATCGGCAATATCTATTATTGTGAAAATGGACTTGCGTACCTGAATGGTAAGAAGATGCCGAGCCCGTCCTTCATGAGAGGATTCCACATCTATGCCATCCTTATTGTCTTTATTGGGGCCATCATTCCCATGACGGCAGCTTGGAGTCTTGCCGATATCACCATGGGCGGCATGACTCTCATCAATCTGCCGGCCTGTGTTGCCCTATCCGGCGTTGTCATCAAGGCCTACAAAGACTACGAAAAGCAAAAAGCGCAGGGCCTTGATCCGGTCTTTAAAGCGGAATCCATCGGGATGGACCCCGAAGAACTTGATTTCTGGAAATAATTTCATTGAGAAAGGGGTTACACACTATGGCAGTTGACGTACAATCCATCTTGGAAATGGCTCTCGAAAAAGGACGCAACGTCCTTTATGAAGGTAAGGTGGCAAGCTACATCCCAGAACTTGCCAAGGCCGATTCGTCCAACCTTGGCGTCTGTCTCATGAAAAAAGATGGGACCATCTATAAGGCCGGGGATTACAACATTCCCTTCACCATGCAGAGCATTTCCAAGACTTTTTCCCTTATCTTGGCGCTTCAGACGGCGGGTTACGATAAAGTCTTCAGTAAAATTGGCATGGAGCCAACTGGTGATCGCTTTGACAGCATCCTGCAGCTGGAATTAAAGGATTGGCGTCCTTTTAATCCCATGATCAATGCGGGTGCCATCGTTACGGCAAGCTGTGTAGAAACGGAAGATCCCTTCGGCAGTTTCCTGGAACTTGTCCGTAAAGTCTGCAATAATCCTCGCATCAGTCTCAATGAAGAAGTCTATCAGTCTGAAAAACGAACGGGGACGCGGAATCGTTCCATTGCTTTTCTCCTAAAGAGCGACAATGTCCTTGATGGAGAACCGGAAGATATCCTCGATATTTACTTCCGCATGTGCTCTGTCATGGTAACGGCCAAGGATCTTGCCCGTTATGGTATGGTCCTTTCCAACCACGGCATCGATCCTGATACAGGTGAGCAGCTAATCGATCCCACCATTGTACGGATTGTGACGACCCTCATGATGCTCTGCGGCATGTATGATGAATCGGGCGAATATGCAGTTAAGGTCGGACTGCCTAGTAAAAGTGGTGTCGGCGGCGGCATCGTGGCCATTTCCCGTAAAGGGGTGGGCATTGGTACCTTTGGGCCGATGCTCAACAAAAAGGGAAACTCCGTCGGCGGTGAAAAGATTCTGCAGGTCCTTTCCCGGGAACTGGGGCTTCACGTTTTTGACCTGGCAACCTTCTGATGCTGAAAGGGCTCAGGACTTTCGAATAAAAAAGATGACCAGCTCCTTTGGGAACCGGTCATCTTTTTTATTCTTCCTCTTTGTCAGAACCGAATTGGCTGCCTCCGCTGGTGACCCATTTTTCAAGGTCAGAAAGCCGGAATTTCCACTGCTTTCCAATTTTGACTGCTGGAATGCCACGCTTTTCACGCAGCCAGGAACGAACCGTAACCACACTGACCCCTAGGTAATTTGCTGCCTGTTCAATAGAGACCCATTTATCCATGGGATCGACTTGATGCGTACTGTTTTCTTTGGGCATATGATTTCTCCCTCCCCATAAGTGCGTCTACTCTTCTGCCAGGCAAATCTTGGGCCTGACACGCTAAAATGGAACGATAGCTTCCAGGAGCTCCATCATCCCGGATGATAGCCATGATTTTTCTCATCAATAACGAAAGCTATCAAAGAATAGAGTCGTTTTTCATTCGCTATTATTATATACTGAAAGCCTAGTAAAAAACAATTGTTATTTCGGAAAAAACTTGAACAAATAGTCTAAAAGAACACTTCTCGGGAAGCGGTTTTCTTTCCTGCCGACTCATGGTACAATGCGAAGAGAATCTTTTGGGAGGGCAACATGAGCTGTCACGCTTGGTGTACGATCAATCCGTTGATGAAGGCCTATCATGATCAGGAATGGGGCGTTCCGCTCCATGATGATCGGGCCCTTTTTGAATTCTTGATGCTTGAGGCCCTGCAGTGCGGACTGAGTTGGGATCTTATCCTCAAAAAACGGGAGGCCTTGAAAGAGGCATTTAGGGGGTTTGACCCTCTGACCATTGCCACTTTTGGGGAATGCGACGTGACCCGTATCATGGCCACGGACGGTGTCATCCATTCGGAACGCAAGATTCGTGCCGTCATCAAAAATGCCCGGGCCTATCTTGCCGTTGCCAAGGAATATGGCAGTTTTGACCGCTATCTTTGGGGGTATACAAAGGGAAAGACCCTCTTTTACAAAGGGCATGGGACAGGGACCCTCCCGACCGCCAATGGCCTATCCAGGGCTATCAGCCGGGACCTTAAGAAGCGGGGCTTTTCCTTTGTCGGACCTGTCACCATTTATTCCTATCTTGAAGCTGTCGGCGTCATCAACGATCATGATGAATCATGTCCTCGCTATCAAGCGCTCTTTAGCCTCAGCGATGCGGTCTGGGCCGATCCCTTTGAAGAAAGCTGACCTTTTTGGAAAGGACCACGATTATGAAAAAAACACATCAATATGGGGTGATGCTTGTTCTTGTTGGGGCAACGCTATGGGGAAGCAGCAGCAACAGTTTGGAATACCTCATGACTTATCAACATTTTTCCTGGGATACGGTCCTTGCAATCCGCATGGTTGTCACGGCCGCGGTCTTTCTTTTGATCAGCGGCCTGCGTGGGGAAAAGCTCCTGGAACCTGTCAAAAAGGATTTTTTGAGGCTCCTTCGCTTTACGGTCCTGGGTCTTTATACCATGCAGGTTCCTTTTACGATTGCCATCCATTACAGCAATGCAGCAACAGGAACGGTCCTGCAGTATCTCATGCCCGTTATCCTGCTGGGTTATTACCTTATTTTGGAACGACGGCGTCCTCGTCGGCGGGAAGCAGTGGCCGCTTTCCTTGCCATTGTCGGAACCTTCCTCATTGCGACAAAAGGGGAGGGAGCAGCGCTTGCCATCTCTCGGGAAGCCCTTTTCTGGGGCATCCTGAGCGCCTTTGGTATGGCATTTTATACGGCTTTCGCCGCCGATCTCCTGCACCGCTATCCGACCTTTCTGATTATCGGCTGGGGGAGCCTGGGCAACGCCCTGCTCCTTATGGCCCTCAATCATCCAACCCTTGAAGGGACCCTGTGGACGGCAGGTACCCTTGCCGCCTTTGGTATCATCATTGTCCTGGGAACCCTCATTGCCTATACGGTGTACCTTGAAAGCACGAAATATATCCCCGCCTCGGAAACCGGTGCCCTTGCGGCTTTTGAACCGCTGTCCGCTTATGCGGTATCCATCCTCTTTATGGGAAACCGCGTGGGTTTTGTGGAAATGGCGGGTGCCCTGTGCATCATGGTCATGGTATGGATGCTTTCCAAAAAGGCTTGATCAGATGAATCATCATACGACTCATCATACGAACGTCCAAGCAAACTGTAACATTTGGAATAGTCGAATCTTCCTTGGTGGAGAACTTGCCTAACTAGTTGACAGGTCATTTTGTACCCCCTATAATCAATTCATATTTTAAGACTATGAATTGACTATAGGGGGTATTGTGATGAGTGAAGGAAAAGCGTATCATTTTGAAACACTGCAGCTCCATGTAGGGCAGGAACAGCCGGACCCATCGACCGGGGCCCGTGCCGTACCGATTTACATGAGTACATCCTACGTCTTTAAGGATTCTGCCCAAGCATCGGACCGTTTTGCCTTGAAGGATGCTGGTTTCATTTACAGCCGGCTGGGGGATCCAACAAGCGATGTCCTTGAAAAACGCCTTGCTGCACTGGAAGGCGGCGTGGGAGCACTTGTGACCGCAACGGGGGCGGCGGCCATCAGCTATACCATCCAGGCCCTTTGCCATAAGGATGACCACATTGTGGCCGCAACAACCATCTATGGCGGGACCTATAACCTTTTTGCCCATACCTTGCCTGATTTTGGCATTGAAACGACCTTTGTCGATCCGACAAAGGGTTCATCCGTTTTTGAAGGGGCCATCCGGGAAAATACGCAGCTCCTTTACATTGAGACCGTAGGCAATCCGAATGCCAACCTCATTGACATCGGCGCCGTGGCGGAGATTGCCCATAAACATGGAATCCCCCTTGTGGTGGATAATACCTTTGCTACGCCTTATCTCGTCCGTCCTTTTGAGTTTGGTGCCGACATCGTTGTCCACTCGGCGACAAAATTCATTGGCGGTCATGGTACGACCCTGGGCGGGGTTATTGTGGACAGCGGCAAATTTGATTGGGCTGCATCGGGTAAATTCCCTTGGCTTGTGGAGGCAAATCCCAGCTATCATGGTCTGAGCTTTACGCGTGATGTGGGAGCGGCTGCTTTTGTTACTTATGTTCGGGCTGTCATTCTCCGCGACTTGGGAGCTACCCTGTCTCCTTTTGCGGCTTTTATGCTCCTTCAGGGAACGGAGACCCTTTCCCTGCGTGTAGAGCGGCAAGTGGAAAATGCCCTTAAGGTTGTCGACTTCCTTGCCCATGATCCCCATGTAGCCAAGGTGAATCATCCTTCCCTTGACAATCATCCCGATCATGAACTCTATCGGAGATATTTCCCCCATGGCGGGATCAGCATCTTTACTTTTGAAATCAAGGGCGGTCCAGAAGCGGCCCGTACCTTCATCGATCATCTGAAGGTCTTCTCCCTTCTGGCAAATGTAGCAGATGTGAAGAGCCTTGTAATCCATCCGGCCTCAACAACCCATTCACAGATGACGGAAGAAGAACTCCTTAGTTCAGGGATTACGCCGTCAACAATCCGTCTTTCCATTGGGGCGGAACATATTGATGATATCTTGGAAGATCTCAAAACAGGCTTTGCTGCTTTAGACTAAGAGTTTCTTGTTCGTCGTACAAATCGCGCCGATTCTTCAGATTACGGTGCCTTCATTGCTTACTTCTTATTTTAGGGACGCAATCGAGGATGACGATTCGTACGACGATACGTTCCTGATTGGGGGATACCTTACGCCTGGGCGCTCCCCCTCCTAACCACGTGTCGTCACCTCCCGCACCCAGCTTATCAAAGCGGAAGATTTTTTCAATCTTCGGCCCATATGGCCCCATCTACTTTGTCGCCCGCGACCTCAATCTCCTCGACGTACCGGCCTCTGGCCGCAAGGAAACTCACGCGTCGCCGCTTTGTTTTTGGAGGCACCGCTTCGGAGAACCTTTGCGCAACAGCTCCCGCGTCGCTGCGCTATCAGATTGCTGACGTCTCAGGTCCGCCGTCGTCGCTGAGGCCGGGAGCTCCTCGTATCTGGACCCATCTGATCCGAATTTGTAAAAAGCAAATGGAAAAAGACCATAAGTGGAAAACTAACAACTGCTTCCTAAATGAATCCTAGCTGGGGGAAGATTGCTGCTGTACAGCAGTTGCGTTGTCTTTGTAAATAGCAAAACCATAGGAAAAGAGACTGCGAAGAAATGATGTGTACCCCAAAAACTGGACGCATATAAATTAGTTAAATGGCATTAGTGGATGTTTCCCGATATATTTCGGGAGGCATCCATTTTGTTTTTTTCTGAATCCTTTCCTTGTTGAAATAATGAATGTATTCTTTCACTGCTTTAGCAAATACCTTGAACGA
>NZ_AULA01000040.1 GCF_000425045.1 Acidaminococcus intestini DSM 21505
TCACGAAACCGTTCCTGATGCCTGTCGAAGACGTCTTCACCATCACCGGCCGTGGTACGGTTGCAACGGGCCGTGTTGAACGTGGCGTCATCAAAGTCGGCGACACCGTGGAAATCGTTGGTCTGAAAGAAGAAAAGAAACAGACCGTTGCTACGGGTCTTGAAATGTTCCGTAAGACCCTGGATCAGGCTGAAGCCGGTGACAACATCGGTGCCCTGCTCCGCGGTATTGAAAGAAACGAAATCGAACGCGGTCAGGTTCTGTCCAAACCGGGCACGATCCATCCGCATACGAAATTCAAGGGTCAGGTTTACGTACTGACCAAAGAAGAAGGCGGCCGTCATACTCCGTTCTTCAATGGCTACCGTCCTCAGTTCTACTTCAGAACGACCGACGTTACGGGCGTAGCTGAACTGCCGGAAGGCACCGAAATGGTTATGCCTGGCGATAACATCACCATGGATGTTGAACTGATCACTCCGATTGCTATCGAAAAAGGTCTGCGCTTTGCTATCCGCGAAGGCGGCCGTACCGTTGGCGCTGGTGTTGTTACCGAAATCGAAGAATAATCTTCGAAATAATCTTTAAAGCCCAAGCGAGGGGCTTGACAAAAGCCCCTCACTTCTTTATGTTATTATGGGCCCGCGATGAGGCAAGAGATGGCTTCCGCCCGAGAGGTCAGGAAGGGAACTTTTGCTGAGTATGTCCGTTCATTGAAACGTGGCGATTGGAGGAATTAAGCACAATGGCAAAGACTCAAAAAATCCGTATACGCCTGAAAGCGTATGACTACAAAGCACTGGACCTGAGCGCTTCCAAGATTGTGGAAACGGCAAAACGTACCGGTGCACAGGTTTCTGGTCCGATTCCGCTTCCTACGGAAAAGAACATCTACACGATCCTGCGTTCCCCTCATGTCAACAAGGACTCCCGTGAACAGTTCGAAATGAGAACCCACAAGAGACTCGTTGATATCCTGGAACCGACACCTAAGACGATCGACGCACTGACCCGCTTGGATCTTCCTGCTGGTGTAGATATTGAGATCAAAGCGTAAGGAGGTGCGATGATGGCTAGAGGAATCTTAGGTAAAAAATTAGGCATGACCCAGATTTTCGAAGCTGACGGTACGCTCGTCCCTGTAACCGTTGTTGAAGCAGGTCCCTGCGTGGTGCTTGCCAACAAGACGGAAGAGACGGACGGCTATAACGCCATTCAGCTCGGATTTGGTGATATCAAAGAAAAACACGTTAATAAACCCATGAAGGGTTTCTTCGACAAGGCTGGTGTCGCTCCTGTCAAATTCGTACGGGAATTCCGTCTTGCTGAAGCTTCTGAATATAAAGTCGGCGATAAGATTGCAGCTGACATCTTTGCAGCTGGTGATCTCGTTGACGCCATCGGCGTTTCCCGCGGTAAGGGCTTCGCTGGTACGATTGAACGCCACAACTTCGCTCGTGGTCCTATGAAACACGGTTCCAAGAGCCACCGTGAACCGGGCTCCAACGGTCCGATGCATTCCGGTCCTGGCGGACGTGTAATCAAAGGCAAGAAGCTTCCTGGCCGCCTGGGTGGTCAGAGTGCGACCGTTCAAAGACTGACGATTGCCAAAGTGGATGCAGAACGCAACCTCATCATGGTCAAGGGTTCTGTTCCTGGTGCCGCTGGTACCTTCCTGATGCTTAGAGACACGGTTCGCCCCGTTGTCAAAAAAGCTGACAAGAAATAATTCGAAAGGAGGGCGTTACAATGCCGAAAGTTGCAATTTACGATCTGACCGGTAAAAAGACCGGTGAAGAAATAGAATTGATGGATTACGTCTTTGGCGTAGAATTCAACGAAGCCGTTGTCCACCAGGCTGTTGTTATGCAGCAAGCCAATGAACGTCAAGGCACCCATGCTACCAAAACCCGCGGTATGGTCCGTGGTGGCGGCAGAAAGCCTTGGAAACAGAAAGGTACTGGCCGTGCCCGTGCCGGTTCCGTTCGTTCCCCTCTGTGGGTCGGCGGCGGTACCATCTTTGGACCGAGTCCCCGCAGCCATGCTATCGATATGCCCCGTAAAGCCCGTCGCCTTGCTATCCGCTGCGCACTGAGCTCCAAGGTTGCCGATGGCTCCCTCGTTATCGTTGATGGTCTTTCCTTTGCCGATAACAAAACCAAGAACACCGTTGAAATGCTCAAAGGCTTCGAAGCTTCTAATAAGAAAGCCCTGATCATCACGGACGGTGAAAACGAAAACGTTGAACTTTCTTCCCGCAACATTGAGAAAGTCAAGGCACTCAGCAACGACTGCCTGAATGTTTTCGACATCCTGAATGCAGAAAAAGTACTGCTGGCCAAAGATGCCGTAGCTAGAATTGAGGAGGTGCTCGCATAATGGCTGCTAATCCTCGCGACATCATCATTAGACCTATCGTTACCGAAAAGACTTCTGATATGATGAAGGACAACAAATATACTTTCCAGGTAGCTATGGGAGCTAACAAGACAGAAATCCGCCAAGCCATTGAAGCCATCTTCAATGTCAAGGTTGTTAACGTCAACACTGTCCGCGTTGAAGGCAAGAAAAAACGTATGGGCAGATTTGAAGGTAAGCGTTCCGATTACAAGAAAGCAATTGTAAAGCTCGCTAGTGGCAATACGATTCCGCTCTTCGAAGGAATGTAATTCGTCTAAGGAGGTCAAAACATGGCTATTAAAAGCTTTAATCCGTATTCTCCTTCTAGACGCAGCATGACTGTGTCCACCTTTGAAGAGATTACGACGGATAAGCCCCATCGCCCTTTGGTTGTCAAACTGAACAAGCATGCCGGCCGCAACTACACCGGTAAGACCACGGTCCGTCATCAGGGCGGCGGCCACAAGAGACAATATCGTATCATCGATTTCAAACGTACGAAGGACAATATCCCGGCTAAAGTGGCTACGATCGAATACGATCCTAACCGTTCTGCCAACATTGCCCTTTTGAACTATGCTGACGGCGAAAAACGCTACATCCTGGCTCCTCAGGGCCTGAAGGTCGGCGATGTCGTCGTAAGCGGTCCCGAAGCTGATATCAAGGTCGGCAACACGCTGCCGCTCCTCAATATCCCCCTTGGTACCATGGTCCACAACGTCGAAATGAAAATCGGCAAAGGTGGTCAGCTTGGCCGTTCTGCTGGCGCTGGTATCCAGCTCATGGCTAAGGAAGGCAGCTATGCCCTGCTCCGTCTCCCCTCTGGTGAGCTCCGTCAGGTCCACATCAACTGCCGTGCAACCATCGGCGAAATCGGCAACCTGGATCACGAAAACCTGACCCTTGGTAAAGCCGGCCGTTCCCGTTGGCTTGGTGTCCGTCCTGCTAACCGCGGTGTTGCGATGAACCCGAACGACCATCCGCATGGCGGTGGTGAAGGTCACTCCCCTGTTGGTCGTAAGCGTCCTGTTACTCCTTGGGGCAAGAGTGCTTTTGGTACTCGTACCCGGAAGAACAAGAAAGCTTCCAGCAAACTGATCCTGAAACGCAGAACGAAATAACCAAGTACTGGGAAAGGAGGCATAACCCGTGTCCAGATCTGTAAAAAAAGGACCGTACGTCCAGGAAAGCCTGAAAAAGAAAATTGATGCCCTGAATGCTGCAGGGGAAAAGAAAGTCGTCAAGACTTGGAGCCGCAGCTCTACGATTCTCCCTGAATTCCTGGGGCATACCATTGCTGTTCATGACGGCCGCAAACATGTTCCCGTCTACATTACGGAAGATATGGTTGGCCATAAACTCGGCGAATTTGCACCGACCCGCCTCTTCAGAGGCCATGGTGATAAAGCGGCTGCTGTCGCTGGTAAATAATTAGGGGAAGGAGGAACCATACGATGGAAGAAGCTAAGGCTGTTGCCAAATATATCCGCATCGCACCGCGCAAACTGCGCATTGTGATCAACCTCATCCGCGGTAAGTCCGTGAACGAAGCATTCGCAATCCTCAAGTACACCCCTAAGGTTGGTTCTGAAGTGATTGAGAAGGTGCTTCGCTCGGCTGTTGCCAATGCGGAACATAATTTCGACATGAACGTTGATAATCTGGTAGTGTCCAGCGCATTTGTGGACCAGGGTCCGACCATGAAAAGAATTCATCCACGCTCCCGTGGACAGGCATTCAAGATCCTGAAACGCTCCAGTCACGTGACTGTTGCTGTATCCGAAAAATAATCATCCTGTCAGAAGGAGGGAATGAATAGTGGGTCAGAAAGTTAATCCACATGGTTTTAGGGTTGGCGTAATCGATGATTGGGATTCCAAGTGGTTCGCCGACAAAGACTATCAAAAATATCTTTTGGAAGATATCAAAATCCGTGAATTCATTAAAGATAAACAGTTCCAGGCTGGCATTTCCCGTGTAGCCATCGAAAGAACCGAACAAAAGATGCGTATTTCCATCTACACGGCTAAACCGGGTATTGTCATTGGCCGTCAGGGCAGCAATATTGAGCTCCTCAAGAAGGATCTTGCTAAACTGACTGACAGCAAACTGGACATCAACATCATCGAGGTCAAATCCCCCGATATGGACGCTACCCTCGTTGCTGAAAACGTAGCTGGCCAGCTGGAACGCCGTATCGCTTTCCGCCGTGCCATGAAACAGTGCGTAGGCCGTACCATGCGCTTGGGTGCAAAAGGAATCAAGATCACCTGCTCCGGCCGTCTTGGCGGTGCTGAAATTGCCCGTACCGAATCTTATCGTGACGGCAGCATTCCCCTGCACACCCTGCGTGCCAACATTGACTATGGTACTGCTGAAGCCCATACCACCTATGGCCGCATCGGCATCAAGGTATGGATCTATAAAGGTGAAGTTCTCCCGACTGTGAAAGCAGCCGCTAAGAAAGAAGCTCCTGAAGGGCAAGAAGGAGGGGCGAAATAATGTTATTACCAAAGAGAGTACAGCATCGTAAACAACATAGAGGACGCATGAAGGGCCGCGCAATGCGTGGTAATCGTGTAGCACACGGCGAGTATGGTTTGGTCGCCCTGGAACCGTCCTGGATCACCAACCGTCAGATCGAGGCTGCCCGTATTGCTATGACCCGTTACATCAAACGTGGCGGTCAAGTCTGGATCCAGATTTTCCCGGACAAACCTGTCACCGCTAAAGCCGCTGGCTCCCGTATGGGTAGTGGTAAAGGTTCCCCTGAATACTGGGTTGCCGTTGTCAAACCGGGCCGCGTGATGTTCGAAATGGCTGGCGTAACGGAAGAAGTTGCTCGCGAAGCGATGCGTCTTGCTGGCAACAAACTGCCGATCAAGACCCGTTTTGTTAGCAAGGAACAGCTGGATGCCGAAGTCACCGCGCGTGAAAATGGAGTAGGTGGTGAAGCTTAATGAAAACTAAAGAAATCAGAGAAATGTCTGGCAGCGATCTCGATGCAAAGCTGGCCGGCTTGAAAGACGAACTTTTCAACCTGCGTTTTCAAATGGCGACGGGACAACTGGAAAACCCCATGAAGATCCGTGAAGTCAAGAAGTCCATCGCCCAGATCAAAACGATCCAGAGAGAACGCGAGATTAACTCCTGATTGGAGTTATACCTAAGCGAAGGAGGCAACATTTCGTGGCTGAAGAAAGAAACATGCGTGTTACGCGTACGGGCAAAGTCGTTAGCGACAAGATGCAAAAGACCGTAGTGGTCGCCATCGAACGTCTGGTTCAGCATCCCCTCTATAAAAAAGGCGTAATGCATACCATCAAATTGAAGGCTCATGACGAAAACAACGATGCACATGTTGGTGATACCGTTAAGATTGCGCAGACCCGTCCTTTGTCCAAGGATAAGTGCTGGCGTGTCGTTGAAATCGTTGAACGCGCAAAATAAGATTGACTGATAGACTGCTGGGCAGTCTTGCTCAGCAAGGGAGGTAAACCATGATTCAACAACAGACGGTGCTGAATGTTGGCGACAATACCGGTGCCAAGAAGATTATGTGTATCCGCGTATTGGGCGGTTCTTATCGTAGATACGCCAATATCGGCGATGTGATTGTAGCTGCTGTTAAGGATGCAACACCCGGTGGCGTTGTCCAAAAAGGTCAAGTCGTAAAGGCCGTTGTCGTCCGTTCCGTCAAAGGCACTCGCCGTGCTGACGGTTCCTACATTCGTTTCGACGAAAACGCAGCTGTCGTTATCAAAGACGACAAGAGCCCGGTGGGCACTCGTATTTTTGGACCAGTTGCACGTGAACTTCGTGAAAAAGATTACATGAAGATCATTTCCCTGGCCCCGGAAGTACTCTAAGAAGGAGGTATCGCGAACATGACCAAATTACACGTAAGAAAAGGCGATACCGTTGTGGTACTCGCCGGCAAAGATAAAGGCAAGGAAGGCAAAGTTGTAGCTGCTTTCCCTAAAAAAGGCAAAGTTACCGTTGAAGGCGTCAGCGTTGTGAAGCGCCACAGCAAACCGAGCCAGAAAAACCCGCAGGGCGGCATTGTGGAAAAGGAATCCCCGATTTCTTCTTCCAACGTCATGATTGTCTGCCCGGCTTGCAAGAAACCGACCCGTATTAAGAAAGTGGCTGTTGGTGACGGATTCGCCAGAGCTTGCAAGAAATGCGGCGAAGTCATCGATAAATAATACGGGAAGGAGGAGAACAAATGGCAACCAGATTGCAAGAAAAATACACTTCCGAAGTCTGCAAAGGCTTAATGGAAAAGTTCAATTATAAGAATGTCAACGAACTTCCGAAACTGGAAAAAGTTGTCATCAACATTGGCTGCGGCGATGCTGTCACCAACAGCAAAGCCATTGATTCCGCAGTTGAGGACCTGACTGTTATTTCCGGCCAGAAACCCCTCATCACGAAAGCCAAGAAATCCATCGCTGCTTTCAAACTGCGTGAAGGCATGCCCATTGGTGTCAAGGTTACGCTCCGCGGCAGCCGCATGTATGAATTCCTTGATAAATTCATGAACATCGCTCTTCCTCGTGTCCGTGACTTCCGTGGTGTCAATCCCCAGTCCTTTGACGGTCGTGGCAACTACTCCATCGGCCTCAAGGAACAGCTGATTTTCCCGGAAATCGACTATGATAAGGTTGATAAAGTCCGCGGCATGGACGTAATCATCGTTACGACGGCTAAGAGTGACGAAGAAGGCAGAGAGCTCTTGAGACTGCTCGGTATGCCGTTCAGTGCGTAAGGAGGAGTAAAACCGTGGCAAAGACCGCATTGATTGAGAAATGGAAAGCGGAACCTAAGTTCAAGGTTCGTCAATATAACCGCTGCAAGATTTGTGGCAGACCGCACGCTTACATGCGCAAGTTCGGCATTTGCCGTATCTGCTTCCGGAAATACGCTTATGAAGGCGCTATCCCCGGTGTTAAAAAAGCAAGCTGGTAAGAGCGCAAATTCAGGAAGGAGGATATTCGCAAATGACTATGACTGATCCGATTGCCGATATGCTTACGCGCATCCGTAATGCAAACTCGGTTCATCACGATAAAGTTGAAATCCCCTGTTCCAAAATCAAGACTGCCATTGCAGAGATTTTGAAGAACGAAGGTTTCATCAAAGATTTCGAAGTCGTTCCCGGAAAGCATCAAGATGTGATCCGCGTACTTCTGAAATATGGTCCGAACAAGGAACATGTTATTTCCGGCATTAAACGTATCTCCAAACCCGGCCTCCGGGTTTACTCCCAGAAAGACCAGCTGCCTCGCGTACTGGGTGGCCTGGGGATCGCTGTTATCTCCACCAGCAAGGGCATGATGACTGACAAGGCTGCCCGCAAGGCTGGACTTGGCGGCGAAGTCATCGCTTACGTTTGGTAAGATCATCCTAGGACCGGAGGTGCTTATAAGTGTCAAGAATTGGTAAGAATCCGATTACCGTCCCTGATAAGGTTACGGTAACCGTGAACGATAATCTGGTCACCGTCAAGGGACCGAAAGGCGAACTTTCCCGCCAGATCAACAAAGAAATTAGCGTGGAACTCAAAGACGGCGTCATCACCGTGACCCGCCCCAGCGATGATAAGACCCATCGCTCTCTCCACGGCCTGTCCCGTACCTTGATCAACAACATGATCATCGGTGTTACGGAAGGCTATTCCAAGAGCCTGGAAATTCAGGGTGTTGGTTACCGTGCTGCTAAACAGGGCAAGGCCATCAGCTTTACGCTCGGCTTCTCCCATCCCTGCGTCATGGAACCGCCCGAAGGCATCACCTTTGATGTTCCTGGTCCGAGCCAGATCGTTGTATCCGGTATCGACAAGGAAAAAGTGGGTGCTGTTGCCGCTGAAATCCGTAGCCTGCGTGCTCCTGAACCTTATAAAGGCAAAGGGATCCGTTACGTTGGCGAACATATCATCCGCAAGGTTGGTAAAGCGGGCGCCAAAGGCAAGAAGTAATTTCTAGAAGGAAGGAGTGAATCTCTTGCTGAACAAGAAAGATAAGAACGCTGCACGTCAGAAACGTCACGTGCGCATGCGCAGAAATATTGTGGGTACTGCTGAAAGACCCCGTTTTAACGTATATCGCTCCCTGAGCAACATCTATGCTCAGATCATCAACGATGAAACCGGCGAAACCCTCGTCGCTGCTTCCACGGTTGAAAAGGCCAACAAAGAAAACTACGGCGGCAACATCGAAGCAGCCAAGGTTGTTGGTGCTGAAATCGCCAAGAAAGCCCTTGAAAAAGGGATCAAGACCGTTGTGTTTGACCGTGGTGGTTACCTGTACCATGGCCGCGTAGCTGCTCTTGCAGAAGCTGCTCGCGAAGCTGGCCTGGAATTTTAACAGAGGGAGGACATTTAAGTGGCTAATTTTGAAAAACAAGATGACGGCTTCAAAGAAAGAGTCGTCTTCATTAACCGCGTAGCTAAAGTCGTCAAAGGCGGACGTCGTTTCTCCTTCTCTGCTTTGGTTGTTGTCGGCGACGAAAATGGCAAAGTTGGCATGGGCATGGGCAAAGCTGCCGAAGTGCCTGAAGCCATCCGTAAGGGTGTGGAAGATGCCAAGAAGAACCTCATCACGGTTCCGATGAAGGGCTCCACCATTCCTCATGAAATCATCGGCATCTTTGGTGCTGGCCGCGTCCTTCTGAAACCGGCTGCCCCTGGTACCGGTGTTATCGCCGGCGGCCCGGTCCGTGCCGTCCTGGAACTGGCTGGTGTCAAAGACATCCTCACCAAATCCCAGGGAACTTCCAACCCGAACAACGTTGTTCGCGCAACGCTGGAAGGCCTGAAGCTCCTGAAAAATGCTGCAGATGTTGCTGCCCTGCGCGGTAAGACTGTAGAAGAATTGTTAGGCTAAGGAGGACAGCGAGATGGCACAAGTTAAAATCACGCTTACCCGTAGCTTGATTGGTTATCCGAAAGACCAGCGCGCAACCGTTAAGGCCCTGGGCTTGGGTAAGATCCGTACCAGTGTTGTAAAAGAAGATAGTGCTTCCCTCCGTGGTATGCTCCACAAGGTTGCACATCTTGTTGAAGTCGAAGAAGTCAAGGCTTAAGGAGGGCTTGCGATGTATCTGCATGAATTAGCACCCGCTCCTGGCTCCAAGAAATCCCGCGTCCGTGTTGGCCGTGGTCTTGGTTCCGGACTGGGCAAGACATCCGGTAAAGGCCAAAAAGGTCAGAAATCCCGTAGTGGCGGGGTAAAGCGTCCTGGATTCGAAGGTGGCCAGAAGCCGTTATACCTGCGTCTGCCGAAACGCGGTTTCTACAATAAATTCGGCGCTCATTACACCGTTGTAAATGTCGAGGAACTGAATCGCTTTGACGACGGCGCAGTGGTCGATCCTGTATCCCTTATCGAAGAAGGTATCGTCAAGAACGTCCGCGACGGTATCCGCATCCTCGGTAACGGCGAACTTACGAAGAAGCTCACCGTCAAGGCTTGTGGCTTCAGCAAGACCGCAGAGGAAAAGATCGTTGCTGCCGGCGGTAAAGTAGAGGTGATCTAATTGGCTTCAGCCCTTGATAACCTGATGCAGGCTACAGAACTCCGAAAGAAGTTGTCTTTTACACTTGCGATGTTCATAGTATTCAGGGCTGGAACGCAAATCCCCGTTCCGGGGGTCAACGCAGCCATGATCGAACAGCTTTTCAATAACGGGAACCTGTTCGGGCTGCTCGACTTGTTCTCCGGCGGCGCACTCAGCAAATTTTCAATATTTGCTATGAGCATTACTCCTTATATCAATGCGTCGATCATCACTCAGCTTTTGACCGTGGTCATCCCGACCTTGGAAGAATGGTCCAAGGAAGGAGCGGAGGGCGCCAAAAAGATCAACAAGATCAACCGCTACGCAGCCGTTGTTCTTGGTGTGATCCAGGCAATCGGCATGGCCTATGGCCTCCGCGTTGCCGTCAATAACCCGACTTTCTTCTCCTACCTCACCATTGTCGTCTCCCTGACGGCAGGTACGATTCTCCTCATGTGGATCGGTGAGCAAATTACGGCGCGAGGGATCGGAAACGGGATCTCGCTGATCATTTTCGCTGGTATCATTTCAAGGCTTCCGAGTGGAATGGCCGTTATGTACCGGTACTTACAAGCCGGAACCATCAACATCTTCAATCTCCTGATTTTCGCCGTCCTGGCCGTACTCATGGTGATGTTTGTCGTAGCGATCACCGTCGCTTACCGCAAGATTCCCGTCCAGTACGCCAAGCGCGTTGTTGGGCGCAAGATGTACGGTGGCCATACGACCTATATTCCGCTTAAGGTCAACCAAGCCGGTGTCATGCCTATCATCTTCGCCTCTTCCGTATTGATGTTTCCTGTAACGATTGCCCAGTTCATCCAGGTTCCCTGGGTGCAGAAGGTAGCCAGCTATCTCCAATGGGGCACTCCGCTGCAGACAACACTGTACGTACTGCTCATCCTGTTCTTTACTTACTTCTATACGGCAGTAAGCCTCAACATCCCTGAGATGTGCGACAACATCAAGAAGTATGGCGGGTTCATCCCGGGCCTTCGTCCTGGCAAGCCGACCATTGCTTACCTTGATAAGATCATGAACAGGATCACCTTGGCAGGGGCCGTATTCCTCGCCTTCATTGCGGTGATGCCAAACATCATCGTGTGGCTGACGGGAATCTCCGGCATCTACTTTGGCGGTACGGCACTCCTCATCGTTGTTGGTGTTGCCCTCGATACGATGAAGCAGGTTGAATCCATGGTACTGATGCGTCATTACCAAGGCTTCATGAAATAGGAGAGAAAATATGCATATTCTTTTAATGGGACCTCCCGGCGCAGGCAAGGGAACCCAAGCAGAAAAATTAGTTGCCGACTTCCCAATTCCCCATATTTCCACGGGAGATATGTTCCGTGCGGCTGTGAAAAATGGAACGGAACTGGGCAAGGAAGCCAAGAAATATATGGACGCCGGCGGACTGGTGCCCGACGAAGTCACCATTGGAATCGTACGGGAACGCCTGAGCCAGCCGGACTGTGTCAAAGGATTCATCCTGGATGGATTCCCACGCACGAAGGAACAGGCTGCTGCTCTTGATGACATCCTGAAGGACCTCAAGATCGAGCTTGACGCCGCTGTGAACATTGCTGTTCCCGACGCCGACCTTGTCAGCCGCGTAACGGGCCGCCGCATCTGCAAGGCCTGTGGCGCAACCTTCCATGTCACCTTCAATCCCCCCAAAAAGGAAAATGTCTGTGACAAATGCGGCGGATCCCTCTACCAGCGGGATGATGACAAGGAAACGACTGTAAAGAAACGTTTGGAAGCGTATCATAGCCAAACAGCTCCTCTGATTGCGTATTACAAAGCTGCCGGCGTGTACAAGGAAATCGATGGCACCCAGCCCATTGACAAGGTCTATGCTGACGTTGTCAAGGCTGTAAAGGGTAAGTAAGGAGGCAGGATTGTGTCGAAACAAGATGCTATTGAAGTAGAAGGTACGGTCCTTGAATCCCTGCCTAATGCCATGTTCCGGGTCAAACTGGAAAATGACCACGAAATCCTTGCCCACATTTCTGGCAAAATACGTATGAACTTTATTAAGATCCTCCCTGGCGATAAGGTTACCGTCGAACTGACGCCTTATGACCTCAACCGGGGCCGGATTACTTATCGGTTTAAATAAGAGGATTGGCAAGAGGAGGTTCAGCAACAATGAAAGTTAGACCGTCTGTAAAACGCATTTGCGAAAAATGCAAGATCATTAAGCGCAAAGGCCGCGTTATGGTCATTTGCGAAAACCCGAAACATAAACAAAGACAAGGTTAAGAAGGAGGTGCTTTGAATAATGGCTCGTATCGCCGGTGTAGATTTGCCGAGAGATAAGCGTGTTGAATATGCTCTGCCGTATATTTACGGTATTGGCCTGACCCTTTCCCGCGAAATCCTGGAAAAGACTGGGATCAACCCGGATACCCGTGTCCGTGACCTGACGGAAGCTGAAATCGCAAAGCTTCGTGAGCTCCTGGATCACGAATATAAAGTAGAAGGTGACCTCCGCCGTGAGGAATCCCTGAACATCAAGCGTCTGGTGGAAATTGGCTGCTATCGTGGCCGTCGCCACAGAGCAGGTCTGCCTGTTCGTGGTCAGAACACCAAGAACAACGCCCGTACTCGCAAAGGCCCCAAGAACGTTGGCGGCAAGAAGAAATAATCGTAAGGAGGGATCAGACGAGTGGCTGGTAAGAAAGTTGTCCGTAACAAACGGAAAGTAAGCAAAAACATTGAAGCTGGTGTGGCACATATTCGTTCCACCTTTAATAACACCATCGTAACGATTTCCGATACGACCGGTGCAGTCCTCAGCTGGGCATCCGCAGGCGGCATGGGCTTCCGCGGTTCCCGTAAGAGCACTCCCTTCGCAGCTCAGATGGCTGCTGAAACGGCTGCCAAAGCCGCTATGGAACATGGCCTGAAGAGAATCGAAGTCTTCGTCAAGGGCCCGGGTGCTGGCCGTGAAGCCGCAATCCGTGCACTGCAGGCCGCAGGTCTCGAAGTTGAATCCATCAAGGACGTAACTCCGATCCCGCATAACGGCTGCCGTCCGCCTAAACGCAGAAGAGTATAATGGAGGTGAAGTGTTAGATGGCTATTGATAAGACTCCTGTTCTGAAAAGATGCAGATCCTTGGGCATGTCTCCGGCTTTCGTCGGTGTGATGAAGGAATCTCACCGTCAGCCGAAACGTCAGTTCAAGAAGAAGAGCGAATACGGTATGCAGCTGGCTGAAAAACAGAAAGCCAAGTTCATCTATGGCGTTCTGGAAAAACAGTTCCGCGGCTACTATGAAAAAGCAAAGAAAATGGAAGGCATCGCTGGTACCAACCTGCTGATCCTTCTGGAACGCAGACTGGACAACGTTGTGTACCGTCTGGGTCTTGCTCGTACGCGCCGTCAGGCTCGTCAGCTCGTTACCCATGGTCACATTGCCGTAAACGGCAAGCGCCTGGACATCCCCTCTGCGCTCGTCAAAGCCGGTGATGTTGTTTCCGTTATGGAAGGAAGCCGCAGCTCCGCTTACTTCAAAGGTATGGCAGAAACCCTCGGCAAGAGCGCTGTTCCTGCTTGGATCTCTGTGGACGGACAGAACCTCAGCGGAAAGGTTGACCGTCTGCCTGTTCGTGATGAAATCGATGTTCCTATCGAAGAACAGCTCATCATCGAACTGTACTCCAAGTAATCTTATACTGTTCTCCACAATAGATACTGCGTATTGTGGTAATGCGCAAAAGGAGGCTTCCGCATGAAGGAAATTGAAAAACCGAGCCTTGTTATCGACGAAATTTCCCCTGATGGACGATACGGAAAGTTTGTCTGGGAACCTTTGGAACGTGGATACGGTATTACCTTAGGCAACAGCCTGCGTCGTGTGCTCCTGTCCTCCCTGTCCGGCATGGCCGTCACGGGAATCAAGATCGATGGTGTGCTCCATGAGTTCTCCACCATCGAGGGGGTACGGGAAGACGTCGCAGATATCGTTTTAAATATCAAAGCCTTGTGCTTCAAGGTGAACCTGGATGACCAGGGCACCTATGAACCCAAGACTTTCTATATCAAGAAGTCCGGCGAAGGTGAAGTGACCGGTGCCGACATCATTACCGACCAGGATACGGAAGTTCTGAATCCGGAGCTGCACATTGCAACCCTCGACAAGAACGCCAACCTGAATATGGAAATCTATGTCGATATCGGACGCGGCTACGTCTCAGCTGATAAGAACAAATCCAAGGATCAGCCCATTGGATTCATTCCTGTCGACTCCATCTATTCTCCGATCACGCGCGTCAAGTTTGGTGTCACCGATACTCGTGTCGGCAACGTCACCAACTATGACCGCCTGACCCTGGAAGTTTGGACCGACGGCAGCTTGGGACCGGATGAAGCCGTGACGAGTGCTGCTGAAATCCTGATCAACTACCTGGCCCTCTTCAAGACCACCAATGTTCCCAAAATCCAGGGGAGCGAAGAAAGTGGCAAACCCGATGAGGAAGGAACGAAATCGTCCGTGCTCCAGATGTCCATTGACGATCTGGACCTCACCGTCCGTTCCAACAATTGCCTCAGACGGGCCGGCATCAACACGGTAGAGGATATCATCAACAAGACGGAAGACGAGCTCATTTGCGTCCGTAACCTCGGAAGCAAATCCTTGGAAGAAGTCAAGAATAAGATTGAGGAACTGGGCCTTCACCTGCGCAGCTCCGACGAAGAATAATAGGAGGAAGACGAAACATGGCATACAGAAAATTGGGCCGCAGCTCCAGCAACCGGAAAGCGCTGTTCCGTAGCGTCCTGACCGCCTTCTTCAAAAACGAGAGAATTGAGACCACTGAAACCAAAGCCAAGGAAATCAGCGGTCTGGCAGAAAAACTCATTACGACGGCCAAAACCGATGATCTGGCTAGCCGCCGTAAAGTTCTGGCCTTCCTCGTAGATGAAGAAGCCACGAAGAAACTCTTCGAAGTCATTGCCCCGAAATACAAGGAACGCAATGGCGGTTACACCCGCATCTACAAGACCAGCCCTCGCCGCGGCGATGCTGCTGATATGGCCATTCTGGAACTCATCTGATTGGGTCTCAAGGCATAAAAAACAACCCCTGCAGCCATAAAAAGCTGCAGGGGTTGTTTTTTAGGTTCTTTGTCAAATTTTGGGGTGCTAAAGTGTCTATGCACTCCTGGAGAGGACATGCACTGAATACAGTGCGTGTCCTTTTTCGTTGCGTGTGTTAATGTACAAGATCCTATTACGAAAGCGCTCAAAATTGCGCAGACCAAATGAGACACGTTTTAACACCTTGATTTTATTGTTGCAGCCTTCAGTAAAGCCGTTGGAGTAAGGATATATAAGGGCGCTCCTAATTTCTTCGTACCAATAGGTAAAGGACTTAACCAGAGAGTTCATTTCCGGTAAATCAGCGCTTTTTACCAGGTCTATCCATGCTGAAAGTGCCCAAGAAAT
>NZ_AULA01000041.1 GCF_000425045.1 Acidaminococcus intestini DSM 21505
TCTCATAGAGTAATCTAGTAAGACACCTTGAAGATTACAAGGTTGATAGGCAGGATGTGTAAGCACAGCAATGTGTTAAGCTGACCTGTACTAATATGTCGAGGGCTTGACTTAAGGGCCAAGTTTTCATCGAAGTCCGAAAAGGACAAGGAAGTCTCTTCATGAAGTTTTGAGGGCTCATGCCTTCAACAACAAAATCCGGTGACGATAGCTAAGGGGTTCCACCTGTTCCCATGCCGAACACAGCAGTTAAGCCCTTAAACGCCGAAAGTACTCGACTGGAAACGGTCCGGGAGGATAGGAAGTTGCCGGTTGGATTGACACCTCACTTGCTTTAGGCAGTGGGGTGTTTTTCTTATGTCTGATTTTTTTCTTCATGATCTTTCTTTCTGATACTTCATCCCTTATCATCTTTTCATGTTGTAGAGATTGCAAGCTCCGCATGGAACTTGATATGATGTAAATGAAAATATTATAATATTGAAAATATAGTAACAGTTTTATACAAAATAATGAATCAACGTATGATATAAAATAAAAATGTAGACTTTTCCTTACTTTCATGCTATACTCTACGTAAAGAAGGAACCAAAGAGGTTCCGAAAGGAGCTGAGTCCGATGGGCTAGGATCGAAATGATCTTATGTAAACCAAAGGAGGTTTGATAAGATGATTGGTTCTAAAGCATTCTGGATGAAAGTCAAAGAATCCTAGGAAGGGAGACAGTCCAATGGGCCACGTAGACGGAGGTTTGGAAGATAACCTCAAGGAAAGCGATGAATCCTGGCAAGACTGATTTCTGGGAATGAGCCTTCGATGATAAGGATATGAACAGATCGTGTTTCTGGTGATGAATCAGTTTCGAGCGGGTTGTCGCGAAGCTTCACGTAATTTCATACGATAAAGATGTTACCATTTTCACTGATGATGATTCCGTAATGCTTGCGAGGTTGTGTGTAAGTTGATCCTAGAGCGCGGATCCTTCCCTTTGGACCTGCGATGATATATAGGTGCTGCGAAGTCTATATACGTTAGTGCAGATGGAAAAAGAAGGGTGTGAGTCCAAAATACAATGAACTTTGATGAAGCGAGTTCTTTAGTAGAAAGATGACCTTGACCGTATGTCGTGCGGCGGGTCATCTTTTTTTTGCTTTTAAAGTGGGAACCATCTTCGGTTGACCCCTTTTTTTAATTCTTTTATAATGAAATTGCTTTTGAGCTGTTCCTATACGATTTATTATGTTGAGGGGGTTCCTATGAAACTGAAATTTACCAAGATGCAGGGCTGCGGTAACGACTATCTTTATGTCAATTGTATGGACGGGATGATTCCTGAGCCCGGTAAGATCTCAGCATACGTTAGTCCACGGCATCTTTCCGTTGGATCTGATGGACTGATTTGTATCTGCCCGTCTGACAAGGCTGATTTTCGCATGCGCATGTTCAATGCTGATGCATCAGAGGGCATGATGTGCGGCAACGGTTCGCGCTGCATTGCAAAATTTGTTTATGATAAAGGGCTTACCCAGAAAAATCCGATCACTTTGGAGACGCTGAGCGGCATTAAGACCATCGCCATGGACGTAGCGGATGGCAAGGTTGTATCCGCCACTGTTGATATGGGCGTTCCCATTACGGATCCTTCTTCCATTCCCATGACGTGGGAGAAAAGCATATGTCTTGATGAAACCATAACGGTCACCGTTGATGGGGCGCCCCTATCGCTTCGCGGAACCGGTGTTTCCATGGGAAATCCTCATTTTGTGACTTTTGTTGAGGACGTTGCCACCGCTCCCGTTGAGAAAGTGGGCCGCGTCATTGAGCACTCTTCTTATTTCCCGGAACGGGTCAATGTGGAATTCGTTGAAATCGTGGATGATAACCATGTCAAGTTCCGTGTTTGGGAACGCGGCAGTGGGGAGACCCTTGCCTGTGGAACCGGAGCCTGCGCTGTTGCCTATACGGCCATTACCTTGGGCAAAGCCGGACGCCGTGACCAATTCCTTACCGTTGAAGCTGTCGGCGGGCCCCTGCAGCTCAATTACCGCAGCGATGGCCATATGATGATGAAGGGACCGGCTGTCACTGTGTATGAAGGAGAGATGGAGATTCCTGATAACATCTTAAAATGAACATATTGTAAATTTAATGAGGATTTTTCCTTAAAAGATGTACAACTTCATTGACAAGGTCATAGTTTTACACTACAATGAGGAAAGCTTATTTTTCATCATATAACCCAATTTAGTGGATGTTGAGGGGGAATTATTATCTATGGCAATTGTAAATGGAAATTATGCAAAGCTTCAGGATAGCTATCTCTTTACGGATATTGCAAAGCGTGTTGCTGCTTTTACAGCGGCTCATCCGGAAAAGAAAATCATCAAGATGGGAATTGGTGATGTCACCCTGCCGTTGGCACCGTGCGTAGTTGACGCGATGAAAAAGGCGGTTGAGGAATTAGGGCATAAGGAAACATTTCGCGGCTATGGCCCGGAACAAGGTTATGAGTTCCTGCATGAAGCCATTCAAAAGTATTATGCCCGTCATGGTGTGAAGCTGGATACGAAGGATATTTTTATCAGTGATGGGGCCAAAAGTGACTGTGGCAATATCACGGATCTTTTTGAAGATACAAATGTTGTTCTCGTCCCTAATCCTGTTTATCCGGTTTATGCGGATACGAACGTAATGCGCGGTCGCAAGATCCTTTATATGAATGGAACCCCGCAAAATCATTTCCTGCCCATGCCTGATGACAGTGTGAAAGCAGATATCATCTATCTGTGCTCACCCAACAATCCGACGGGAGCTGTTTATACGCGGGAACAGCTGGAGAAATGGGTCGCTTATGCACGGAAGAATGACGCCATCATCCTTTATGATGCGGCTTATGAGGCTTTCATTACGGATCCTTCCATTCCCCGTAGCATCTTTGCCATTCCCGGTGCCCGTGAATGTGCCATTGAGTTTTGCTCTTTCTCCAAGACGGCTGGTTTCACCGGAACCCGGTGTGGCTATACGGTTGTGCCTCAGGAACTGGTTCGCCGGACACCTGATGGGAAAGAACTCCACCTCAATACGATGTGGCTCCGCCGTCAGACGACAAAATTCAATGGGGTCAACTATTTTGTGCAGCGCGGCGCTGAAGCCGCCATGTCCGTCCTAGGCGAGAAGCAGTGCGGTGATATGCTGGACTATTATCGGGAAAATGCCCGCATCATGATGCGCACCTTTGATAAGAAGGGCTATACCTATTTTGGCGGTGTTCATTCCCCTTATGTTTGGATGCAGTGCCCGAAGGGAATGAAAAGCTGGGACTATTTTGATTATCTCCTGAACAAGCTTGCTATCGTTGGAACCCCTGGTTCTGGTTTTGGCAGCATGGGTGAAGGATACCTTCGTCTGACCGCGTTTGGCAGTCGTGAAGGAACGATTGAAGCGATGAAACGGATTGAAAAAGATTCGCTGTAATTAGCAAAAATTATCGCAATCGTGTATAATGAAGGAAGCTACAATCTTGTAATGAAAGGATGACAAACATGAAAAAATTGATTGCTTTACTTGTTATGGTTATGAGTCTTGGTCTGTCCAGCCTCGGCCTTGCAAGTCCTGCCAGTGACGCCCTTAAAACGGAGGAACAGGCCGTTGACGCTGTAATGAAGGTACTCACGTCAAACACAGACCTGGCAACGGTTGAAACCTATTTTACGCCGGAACTGAAGAAGAACTTCACGGCCGCTGCGCTTAAAACCACGAAAAAGAATGTAGAAGACCAGATTGGCAAAATTTCTGATCTGAAGCTGTATCAGCTCCGTCGTTTTGACAATGCCGATGAGCTCGTTTATGTTGGTAAGGCCAATAAATCCCCGAATGCCCGTGTCGTTGTGATTTTTGATACGAAAGGCCGCAACCCCATGATGAACGGTCTTGTTATCATGCCCGCTGATATCCAAAAGGAAATCCAGCAGGCTCAGGCTGCACAGCAGGCGAAAAACAAGAAATAATAAAGTGCGAAAGATCAATCTGGGAGGAAACTTTTCTTCCCAGATTTTTTTGTTAAAAGGTCTTTATGAGGTTTTTTCATCTCTTCAGGTTGTTGCCCGAATAGGGGGCTGGGGTTTGCAAAGACCATTGAATTTCTGTATAATGATGAGGTACAGTAGCCTCTTAAGGAGGTGAAGGGAAGGAGTCTTATTATGTCAGATTGTGATCGTTGCTCCCAGTCGAGCTGCGCAGGCTGCCCGTCTGCGAGTGAGAAAAAAGTTAATCCTCAAGATGTGGCCATCCATCAATTTCTTGGTCAGGTCAAACATAAATTCATTGTCATGAGCGGAAAGGGCGGAGTCGGTAAGTCTACGGTTTCCGTCGACCTTGCCCTTCTTTTGGCTGAAAAGGGTTTTAAAGTGGGTCTTCTTGATGTGGACCTTCACGGGCCCAGCGTTGCCGGTATGCTTGGCTTTTCCAATGCCCATTTGATGGCAAAGAAAGATCGTCTCCTGCCTTTTGAAGTCAATAAGAACCTTTGCTTCATTTCAGCTCAGGGACTGCTGCAAAGTGAAGATGATCCCCTCATTTGGCGCGGCCCTGTCAAAATTGGCGCCATTCGTCAATTCCTTTCCGATACGGATTGGCCGGCCCTTGACTATCTGATCATTGATTGCCCGCCTGGAACGGGTGATGAACCGTTGACCGTCGTCCAAACTATCCCTGATGCGGAAGCTATCATTGTGACGACGCCGCAGAAGGTTTCCTTGGCCGATGTGCGTAAGTCCGTTAACTTCTGTGATATGGCACATATCAAGATTCGCGGCATCATTGAAAATATGAGTGGTTTTATCTGCCCCCACTGTGGGGAAAAGGTTGATATCTTTAAGTCCGGCGGCGGCCGGCAGCTAGCCGATGAAAAGCAGCTGCCTTTCTTGGGACAGATTCCCATCGATCCCATGGTTGTTGCAGCTGAAGATGATGGCAAGCCGCTTCAAAACCTTAGTGAAGGCTGCCGCAAGGCCCTTGATGACATTGTAAATAAGCTGTGAGGCAAAAGGGAGGGGGAGCCTTAAGGCTCCTTTTCCTTTGGTCGTTGAAGGGGAGACTTTCGTTTCCTCTTTGAGAAAGGGTGAAAACTAGTGAAAAAACGAATGATGATGGCTCTCTTTATGGGCCTTTTCGGAGTGGTCCTGCCTTTTAGTGTTGCAGCTGCAAATGAAAAACTTCCGCTTGCTGATGGAGAACTCTTTGTTTCCCAAAAAATTGTTGATGGAGGCAAGGTCTTATATAAGGGAACGACTGCAACCGATAACTGGAACCATGATCCGGAGGTCACTCCAGACGGTTTTGTTGGAACGGCCTTCGTACCGCGTCAAGTTGTCCTTGAAAAGATTGATGTGGCTGGGGTGGGGGATGTCAAACGGATGTATACAGCAAAAGAAAAGATCCAAGGCGCCCAGCAAAAATATCATGGCAAGGCTTATGACTCGTTTCTTGTCATTTATACGGCCATGGATACGGAAGGACGGGGTGGCCAAATGGCCATTCAAAAGGCCGAACTTTTTGGCCGTCTGCTCAATGTGACGGTTGCCATTGATGACCCTAAACGTACGGATACCCATGAGGATGAAGCCTTATTTACCGAAAGCGCCTTATGCCTTCCTTTAAAAGAATTGCCTCAATATGGGACCCTTCTCGTCCGTTTTGCTGATGTGACAGGTCACGGGCTGGGTCTTCAGTATGTCCAGCTTCAACTATAAAAAATGATACAAAAAGCTAATTTATTTCTATTTCAAGAAAATAAATTGGCTTTTTTATTGACCTTTTTCTCATTTAGCGTTACACTTTAGCCATTCTAGTAGAGAAGGGACGGTTAGTCATGATGCAGAATGCTTTACTTGGACAGGCTTTTGTGTATCGTTACCAGAGCTATTTTAGCTTTGGTTATTTTGCGTGCCCACAAAAGAATGTTTGTTCTACCGTAAAGCGAGTGCCGAATCCCCCTTGTGACTGACGATAGCAAGGCGGGTTTGATGATAGGTTTTGACCGTTCAAAGCAGACTCCTTACGAGCCTGCTTTTTTATTTTTAAGGAGGATGGTAGCAATGATTATCGTTATGAAGAAGGGTGCCCCAAAAGAAGCAATTGCAGGAGTGGAAGCGGGGCTTAAGAAACGTGGCTTTACAATCCATGAAAGCATGGGGGTAAACCAAACCATCTTGGGAATTGTGGGAGATACGAGTATTTTGGATCCTGAGGAGTTTCTCGTCAATCCCGATGTGGAAAAGGCCCTGCGCGTGCAGGAACCTTTTAAACGGGCCAACCGTATGTTCCATCCCGATGATAGCATCATCGATGTAAGCGGTGTTCCAGTAGGCGGGAAAAGATTTACTGTCATAGCGGGGCCCTGTTCCGTTGAAAGCCCGGAACAGATGAAAAAGATCTCCCATTCCGTGAAGGAAAGCGGTGCCTCCATGGCGCGGGCCGCCCTTGCAGCTGGGGCTGACGGGCTGATCATTGAGACCCACAACGATCCCCAGCACGCCCTTTGTGACGGGGCACAGAGCCTTACCTTGCCCGCCTTCCATGACCTTATGGAAGACCTTCGCAAGATTGCTCCTGTCGTGGGCCGCGAGCTGTAATCCCTTTGGAAGAAAAGAAGCAGAGTGGGAGAAAGGAACCATTTACATGAAGTCACTGGAAGAAACGACGTTTGCCATCATTGGATTGGGTCTAATTGGCGGCTCTTATGCCAAGGCTCTGAAGAATCGGAACGCCCATAAAATCATCGGCATGGACCGTAATCATATTGTTTCCCTTATGGCTAAGGATGAGGGGTATATTACAGACATTGCTGATGAGGATCCTTCCCTTTTGCAGGGAGCGGATATCATCATCTGCGCCATGTATCCCGGAGCTTTTGTTTCTTTTGTCAAGGACCATGTGAAGTATTTCAAGAAGGACGTCCTGCTCACGGATGTAATGGGCATCAAAGGCAGCATTCCCGATGAAATCGACAGGCTTTTGGGCCCGGAAATGGATTTTGTACCGGCGCATCCGATGGCCGGACGGGAAGGCAAAGGATACGGTCAAAGTACCTCCCGGATTTTCGAAGGAGCAAATTTCATTGTCATCAAGCGGAAAGAAAATCGCCCGGAAAATGTAGCCTGGCTTCGTGCAATCGCACTTCAGATTGGCTGCGGCCGGGTTGTTGAACTATCTGCCAGGGAGCATGACGGCATCATTGCCTACACAAGTGATTTGCCCCATATCATGGCGGTGTCCCTCATGAACAGTGATTCCATGAAGGAAAATACCAAGTACTTCATTGCTGGCAGTTTCCGTGATGCAACAAGGGTCGCCGATATCAATGGGACGTTGTGGTCAGACCTCTTTCTCCTGAATAAGGAACCTGTCATTGCAGAAATCGAGCGTCTTGAAACCCAGCTGGAAAAATGGAAAAAGGCGTTAAAGGAGGGAGACAGGAAGACCCTCCTTGTCATGATGGATGAAGCAAAGAAGAAGAGAAGGGATATGTTCTATGGAAAAAATTGATGTTGCACTCGGACAGGATTCCTATACCATTGAAATTGCCAGAGGTCTGTGGAAGGATGTCGGGACAAAGATCCGCAGCCTTTCCAAAGCCGAAAAGGTTGCTGTCATTACGGATGACACGGTGGATGCCCTTTATGGCAAAGCGCTCGAAGAAAAACTTTCCAAGGAAGGCTTTATGGTTCGCCGGTTTATTTTCCCTCATGGGGAGCACCATAAGACTCTTGCGGTCTTTGAAACCATGGTCAGGGCCTGTGCCCAGTTTGGAATGACCCGGTCGGATCTGGTTGTGGCTTTGGGCGGCGGCGTCGTGGGAGATCTTGCCGGCTTTGTGGCCGCGTCTTTTCTGCGGGGAATTGATTTTATCCAAATCCCAACAACGCTTCTTTCCCAGATTGACAGCAGCGTTGGTGGTAAGGTCGCTGTGGATCTGCCAGAAGGAAAAAATCTCGTAGGCGCTTTCTACCAGCCGCGAGGCGTATTCATCGACCCGGATCTGCTTGATACCTTGCCAGTCCGTTACCTCCATGACGGTTTTGCGGAGGTCATCAAATGTGGGGCCTTCGGCAGTGCTGACTTTTTTGCCGCGTTGGAATCGCTTCCTGATGATCGGGCGATTCTTGCTGCAGCCGAATCCATCATTCATCGCTGCATCCTTATCAAGGTTGCGGTTGTCGAAAAAGACGAGCGCGATACGGGGGCCCGTATGGTTCTTAATTTTGGTCATACCATCGGACATGCTGTGGAACGGTATTATCACTATGAAAAGTATACCCATGGGGAAGGCGTTGGCATTGGGATGGTCCGTCTTACCCAAAATGCGGAGCGTCTGGGACTTGCTCAAAAGGGCACGGCCGAGAAAATCAAGACCTTGCTGGCTCGTTTTGGCCTTCCTACAGGCGTTTCCATGAACCCGGAGGACATTGTCCGTGGCATTGCTTTGGATAAGAAAAAAAGGGGGCATGAGATTACCCTTGTGATTGTGCCGGAAATCGGTCAGCATCTTTTGAAGAAAGTTTCTTTTGATGAATTGATGCCATATGTGGAGGATAAACCATGACGACCTTGACCTTGATGCCGTCGCTCTTAGCGGGAACGGTAACGGCCCCTTCTTCCAAAAGCATGGGCCATCGTTTCCTTATCTGTGCCGCTCTTGCCCAAGGTGAGAGCTGGATTCGTGATGTCAGTTTTTCCAAGGATATTGCCGCGACTAGACGCTGTCTGGAAGCGCTTGGTGCGACCATTATGGAAGGTCCTGGGGAAAAAGGCCGAAAAACCTATTTCGTAAAAGGTCAGCCGCCTCATCAAAAATCTCCTCTTATGGACTGCGGGGAATCGGGTTCAACCTTGCGTTTCCTCATCCCCTTGGCAGCCCTTGACGGCAATTGCTACAACTTCATTGGGGAAGGCGAACTGGGAACACGTCCCTTGACACCATATGAAACCCTTTTTAAGGAAGAAAACCTTCATTTTCACTATGGATCGGAGCGTCATTTTCCTCTTTCGGTTCAAGGTCCCTTAAAGAGCGGCCATTTTGTGGTTCCCGGTGATGTGAGCAGTCAGTTCATCAGCGGTCTTCTTTTTGCCTTGCCACTCCTTCAGAGGGATTCTACCATTGAAATCACTGGCTCTTTTGAATCCCAAAGTTATGTGGCGCTTACCCTGTCCGCCCTGAGCACATTTGGCGTCCACGTTTTTCAAGATGAACCGCGCTTGTATCGCGTTTTGGGCGGTCAGGCCTATCGACCCTACAGCGGCAGCGTAGAAGGAGACTTTTCTCAAGCCGCTTTCTTTCTGGTTGCCGGTGCGTTAGGAAAAGGAATATCGATTCGAGGCGTCAAGACAAGTTCCCTTCAGGGAGATAAGGCAATTCTTCCGATTTTACAGCGTATGGGGGCTAAACTTGAAGAAGGCCCGGAAAGCCTAACGATTCACCCCTCATCCCTTCATGGCATTCGCATCGATGCCTCGGACTGCCCCGATCTTGTTCCTATTCTTTCTGTGGCCGCTGCCCTTGCAAAAGGTACGACGGAAATCATTCATGCTGAACGGCTGCGCCTCAAGGAATGCGACCGCCTTAAAGCCATGGCATCGGAACTTACTAAAATGGGTGCCCACATTGAGGAGCGCCCCGATGGACTTATTATCAGGGGAGTGCCGATGCTTCACGGTGCAGGGGCAGATAGTTGGAATGACCATCGCGTTGCGATGAGTCTCGCCATTGCTGCAACACGTTCGGACGGTCCTGTTATCCTAACAGGCAGTGAAAGTGTACAGAAATCGTATCCTCAATTTTGGCAGGACTATGAATCATTAGGAGGAAAAATCAAATGAGTTCTACAGTCGGAATGCGGCTTCGTATGACTATCTATGGCGAATCCCACGGTCCTTCCATTGGAATCGTTCTTGATGGCTTGCCGCCCAATATCACAATCGACCTGGGCGCTATTGAAAAAGAAATGGCGCGGCGCGTACCGGGTCAGTCCCCGCTTTCCACACATCGGAAGGAAACGGATCAATTTACTATTGAAAGTGGTTTTTTTGAAGGAAAGACGACCGGAATGGCTCTATGTGCCCGCATTGTGAATCACGATGCCCATTCCAAGGATTATTCCCTGTTAAAGGATGTCATGCGTCCCAGCCATGGCGATTATCCGGGCTATGTGAAGTCTCATGGAGCCAATGATTACCGTGGCGGTGGGGCTTTTTCGGGCCGCCTCACAGCGCCCCTTGTCTTTGCAGGCGCTGTGGCTAAACAGCTGCTGCGCCAAAAAGGAATCGTCATCGGTGCTCATGTGGCCCGCATTGGTTCGGCCTGCGATCGGCCGTTCCATCCGTTGGGAGAAACTGACGAAACGCTGCTGCACCTTGGCGATCATTACCTTGCCACCTTGGATGATAAGGTGCGTGCGGTCATGGAAAGCGTCATCCGTTCCGCCCAGGAGGACAAGGATTCCGTTGGCGGCGTCATCGAATGTATGGCTCTCCATCTTCCCGTGGGGCTCGGGGAACCCTATTTCGATTCTGTAGAAAGCACGCTGAGCCAGTTGCTCTTTTCCATACCTGCCGTTAAAGGCGTAGAATTTGGGGATGGATTTTCCCTTGCCGGAATGCGGGGCTCTGAGGCCAATGATCCGATGACAATCAAAGGGGATAAGGTCGTTACGACGACAAACCGCAATGGCGGTATCCTGGGAGGCCTTACAACGGGCATGCCCCTCTTGTTCCGTGTTGTCGTAAAGCCGACGGCTTCCATCTATCAACCGCAGCATACGGTGAATATCAAGACCCATGAGGAGACCATACTTGAAATCAAGGGTCGCCATGATCCCTGCATCGTGCCCCGTGCCGTTCCTGTTGTGGAAGCCATGACGGCATGGGCCCTGTGTGACCTCATGCTTTGCCGGGAGCGTGAGCTTTAATGGGACAGGCAAAACGTAGGATTGGACATCAGGGGGTGCCCGGGGCTTATAGTGACCTTGCGGCAACCAGCTTTTTTGCAGGCATGGATTATGAAAAAAAGGCTTTTCCTTACTTTGAAGATGTTGTTGTCGCCGTCATGGACGGGACCATCGACTATGGGGTCCTTCCCATCGAAAATTCTTCCACAGGCGGCATTACCGATGTCTATGACCTAATTCGAAAATACCATGCCTATATTGTAGGAGAAAAGATTGTCAAGGTGGAGCACTGCCTTCTTGTCTATGACGATACGCAGCTGGAAGAAATTCGGGAGGTCTATTCCCATCCACAGGGGCTGTCCCAGTGTCATGCCTTCTTTCGTTCCCATCCTTTTTTGCGGGCCGTTCCCTGTAGCAATACGGCGGAGGCTGCCCGTATGGTGGCAGAGCGGAAGAAGCGTACCCTTGCTGCCGTGGCTGGCATCCAAGCTGCGGAAACCTATGGTCTTTCAGTCCTTATGCGCGGGATCCAGACAAATCAAAGCAACTACACCCGCTTTGTCATTATTGGAAAGAAAAAGGAAATCAGCCCTAAGGCAGACAAGATGACTCTTGTCGTGACCCTACCCCATGAGCCCGGTTCCCTGTACCGCGTTCTTTCCCATTTTGATGAGGAATCCATCAATATGACGAATATCGAGTCCCGTCCCATTCCGGGACGGCCATGGGAATATTTTTTCCACATGGATATTTCCGGTCATGAAACGGATGAAGCGGTTCAGCGGGCCCTTCGAGGCATTCAGGGAGAACGAGCCCATTATACCCTCTTAGGAAATTACGAAGCCGATGGAACTATGTCCCATCTGTAGGAAAGAAGATAGGAGATTGTTATGAAAGTAGGACTTGTAGGAAAGGTCTTAGGTCATAGTTGGTCCTCTAAGATCCACGAAGCCTTTTTTAAAGAAATGGGGATAACAGGAAGCTATGAACTCATAGAGGTTCCTCAAGATAAAATTGACCATTTTTTTGCCTCGGCTGCTCAGCAGTTCGACGGACTCAATGTTACCATTCCCTATAAAGTGAAGGCTCTTCATCATATGCCTGCCATGAGCCAGGCCGCCCAAAAAATTGGGGCTGCCAATACCCTTATTTTTACCAAGGGACGGAAGGAAGCCCATAATACGGATTACCTGGGGTTTGGCAGACTTCTTGATCATGAAGGCATCCATCTTTCGGGAAAAAGAATCATTATCCTTGGAACGGGGGGCGCGGCTCGTGCCGTTCTGCAGTATGTCCTTGATCAGGCTCCGAAGGAAATCATCATCATGGCGCGCAATATGGAAAAAGGTAAGCGGGAATTGATTGATTTCCTTGCGCGGGCACCGGAGGTTACCATGATGGACTATGATCACCAGCGGGACCTTCCTTTTCATGATACCATCATCAATACGACGCCTGTGGGAATGAGCCCCCATACGGGATTTTCTCCCGTCCGTCCTGAGGTCTTTGCAAAGACGCGAGAAGCCGCAGTCGATATTGTTTATAATCCGACAGAGACGAAGTTCATGCACCTTGCCAAAAGAGCGGGTGTGCCATGCTGTAACGGCCTTTATATGCTTGTTGCCCAGGCCATCGCCTCAGAAGAAATTTGGCTGGACCAAAAAGTAGACCGTTCCATTGTGGAGTGTATCGCCGCACGCTTAGAGGAGGAACTCCATGGATAACCTCATTTTTATTGGGCTTCCAGGCTGCGGAAAAAGTACCATTGGAGCCATGGTGGCAAAAGCACTGGCCCTGCCCTTTTACGATGCGGATATCGTCACGGAACGTCTTGCTGGTGAAACCATTCCCCATATGTTTGAAAAAGGGGAAGCTTATTTTCGGATAAGGGAAACAGAAGCGATTCGTCAGCTTTGCCAAAAGAATCGCTGCGTCATTTCTTGCGGCGGCGGTGTTGTGACGAGAAAGGAAAACATGGCCCTTCTAAAAAAAGCAGGGACCATCTTTTTCCTTGACCGTGATGTAGAAGCTATCATTGCCTCCGTTGATACCTCGACACGGCCCCTTCTTGAAGAAGACGCAGAAAAAGTTCGGGACCTTGACCAAAAACGGCGCCCTCTTTATGAAGGCTATGCCGATGTCAAGATTCCTGTGGGAAGCGCATTCAAAAAGACAGCGGCTTTCATTGTGGAGATTTGTAACAAGCGGACTTGATAGAATCTTCCTATGAATTCAATAGAAAACTGAATAATGACAAAATTTTCTGCCCCTTATACAATGAAGACAGAACAATCGGTTTTACTGTCCTGCTTCTGGAAGAAGCAGAGAAAATGGGAGGAAATGTGTCATGTTACCGAAAAAGATCCGCATCTGCGAAGTGGGCCTTCGCGATGGTCTCCAAAACGAAAAAAGAATGTTTACGACAGAGGAAAAGCTGGAACTCCTCGATGGGATGGGAAAAGCAGGCTTCAGCGTCATTGAAGTCGGGTCTTTTATGAGTCCTAAGGCAGTCCCCCAAATGGCCAATACTGATGAAGTCTATGAGAAGCTGGAGAAAGTCCCTGGTGTGGAGTATCGTGCCCTCATTGCCAATCTGCGCGGAGTGGAGCGGGCCATTGCCTGCGGCTGCAAGAAGGTAAAGCTCAATGTTTCGGCAAGTAGGGCCCATAACCTGGCAAATCTCAACCGGACGCCGGAAGAAAGTGTTGCTCGCTTTGGTGACTGCGTTACCTGCGCCAAGGAAGCGGGTCTTGAGATTTCGGGATCCATCTCCATGGCTTTTGGATCTCCTTGGGATAAGGAAATCCCCATCGGTGCTGTCGCCTCCATCGTAGAAGCCTACATGGCGGTCGGTATCAATGAGATTTCCCTTTCTGATGCATCAGGTATGGCTTTTCCGCCCCAAGTTCAGGAAATCTGTGCCTACATGAAGAAGCATTATCCTAAAAACATGTGGTGGCTGCATTTCCATAACACGCGGGGCCTTGGCATGGCCAATATCCTTGCGGGCATGCAAAGCGGCTTCACCCAGTTTGATTCGAGCTTTGCCGGTGTGGGCGGCTGTCCTTTCGTTCCTGGTGCAGCAGGCAACGTGGCAACAGAAGACGTCCTGAACCTTTGTGAGGAAAGCGGCATCGATACAGGCATCGATTTTGATAAAGCCTTGGAAGTGAGCCGCCGTGTGGCTCAGCTGGTGGCCCATCCGACGGACAGCTATCTCCTGCGAGCAGGTAAGAGCAGAGATCTATTCCGGGAGATTCCTACGGGACAAGGTAAAAATGAAACCATGAAATGAGAAAGTGGATGATTTTTATCTTTTTTTTACTAGTTTTTTGAGAAAAAAATAAGACTCATAAGGGGAGTCGTACGAAATTGGCGTCGTGCGGCTCCTTTTCTTATGTTTTTGGAGGTTCTATAATAAATGTTGGGGTGAGGAAATATTCTTTCCTCACCCCATTTTTGCATAAAAAAGTGGACATAGACGGCATCCACTCTTACAATTAAATCGCCAAACCTAAATGAAAGGAAGATGGCCTATGTCCACATTTGATTATATAGCAAATTCCTTGAATGTCAAAGGTAACGTAATAAAAAAATGCATCCACAGTGAGCAACAAATTGAATTTATTATGGAACTGAATCGAGCTGTTGTCCAATGCCCTAATTGTCATGCGAAGACCGATAGAATCAAGGATTACCGTTGGCAAAGGATT
>NZ_AULA01000042.1 GCF_000425045.1 Acidaminococcus intestini DSM 21505
AAAGACCATAGCTCATACCATATTGACAGGCGACAGCCATCATTGACTGTCCGGCATTTACTTGTGAAACCAATTCAAGTTTCTCCTCTGGGGACCATGCCTTGTAATGTGCTTTGTGACACAATGCTCCCGGTCCGCCAGCCTGTTCGATACGATTCCAAGTACGAATCTTGTTACGGAAATTTGCTGTTTTAATTCCTTTAGGTGTTTTTACCCACTTACCTTGACGATAAAGTTCTACACACATCAGCTTAAATTCAGTCGTATAACGCAAAATGTACCCTCCTTACTGGGTGTCTAGTAAAGAGGGTACATTTCACATTTTTCACAACCTCTTTTTGTTGCATAACTTTTATTTTTGCAGTAAAATAACAAAAACTCCCTGCGTACAAGGACCCCCAAGTACTAAGGCAGTGAATGGACCGATTCTGTTTGCATGCCTTTTTGGCATGCTTTTTTTGTGCCCACACCACTGTTTGGGAAATCAACCATCCAAAGGAGAGAATCATCCACTATGACCATTCCCTACAACCCCGCCTCCTCGAAAGCTGATGAATTCATTAACCACGAGGAAATCATGGAAACCCTCGCCTATGCTGACGAAAAGAGTCAAGACAAGGAATTCTGCCTGTCCCTTGTTGAAAAAGCCAGCCACCTGAAAGGCCTGAGCCATCGGGAAGCCTCCGTGCTCCTTAAGAGCGAGGACTCGGACGTGACGGAAGCCATCTATGACCTTGCCCGTAAGATCAAGGATAAGATCTATGGTCAGCGCATCGTCCTATTTGCGCCCCTTTATCTTTCAAACTACTGTATCAATGGGTGTGTCTACTGTCCCTATCATGCCAAGAACCGACACATCGCCCGGAAGAAACTGACGCAGGAAGAAATTGTCCGGGAAGTGACGGCCCTGCAGGATATGGGGCACAAGCGCCTGGCCCTTGAAACAGGCGAGGACCCTGTCAACAATCCGATTGAATACGTTCTTGAAAGTATCCATACTATTTACAGTATCAAACATAAAAACGGGGCTATTCGCCGCGTCAATGTCAACATCGCCGCGACAACCGTGGAAAATTACCGTAAGCTCAAAGAAGCAGGCATTGGCACCTATATCCTCTTCCAGGAAACCTACCATCGGAAAAATTACGAAATCCTGCATCCCCATGGACCCAAGCATGACTATGCTTATCACACGGAAGCCATGGACCGTGCCATGACAGGGGGGATTGACGACGTTGGAGTCGGTGTCCTTTATGGACTCAACAACTATCGGTATGACTTTGCCGGCCTTCTCATGCATAAGGAACACCTGGAAGCCGTCTTCGGTGTTGGCCCCCACACCATCAGCGTTCCCCGCATTCGTCCGGCTGATGATATTTCCGTGGATGCGTTCCCCAACTCCATTTCCGATGACCTCTTCAAAAAAATCATTGCCATCCTTCGTATCACGGTTCCCTATACAGGTATCATCATATCGACCCGTGAATCTGCCAAAACCCGTGCTTCCGTCATCGAAGTCGGGGTTTCCCAGATCAGCGGGGCTTCCCGTACGAGTGTCGGCGGTTATGCCGAAGAAGAGGAAGAAGATTCTGCCCAGTTTGAAGTGAACGACAATCGAACTTTGGATGAAGTCATCAACTGGCTCCTGACGGACGGGTACATCCCGAGCTTCTGTACGGCCTGCTACCGAGCCGGTCGAACAGGAGATCGCTTCATGTCCCTTGCCAAGACAGGGGAAATCTCCAACTGCTGCCAGCCAAATGCCCTCCTTACGCTGAAAGAGTATCTTGTAGACTACGCCTCGGATGATACTCGCAAAAAGGGAGAAGACGTCATTGCAAAGGAGCTGGATAAGATTCCCAATCCCCAGGTTCGGAGTACCTGCCAAGCTTACCTAGATAAAATCATTCACGGGGAAAGAGATTTCCGCTTCTAATATTTTGTAATAAATATTACATAATAATTTCTTATTTTCGTTGTCTTTGCGTCAAATTCGTGAAATTCTCAGCTTTTCATAGTTCCTTCATCTTTCTTATCGTATAATAATTACATGTGATTTGAGAGGAGTGTATATCCATGAACATGAAAAAATATGCTGTAACCGCGGCTGTTGCTGCTGTTCTTTCCGGTACCTTTGCTGGCACCGTCCCCGCCTTTGCTGCTGGCGTTTCTACTACGATTGCAGCCAAACAGACGGCTGTAACAAACGCCCAGAAAGTCGTTCCTGCAGCGGCCAAACTTGTCAGTGCCAAGACTGATGACAATAAATTCGAGCTGGAATTCCTGGATCCTGACACCTTGGAACGCTATGAAGTCGAAGTCGATCGAGCCACCCAGAAAGTCAAGGAAGTCGAAGTCAAGAGCTCCAACTATCCTGGCAGTGTCACCGTTTCGAAGACGGAAGAAGACGTCAAGGAAGCCATCAAGGCTCGTTATGCTGACGCTCGCAACATCGTCGTCACGAAAAAAACCGATGATAAGGATGGCACCCCCTTTGTTGTCTACAAAGCCACCTTTGAAACCGATGCCTTTACGGGAGAAGCCCTGCTGAACCCGGCAACCTGCTACATTGGCTATCAGGAACTGACCTACAAATAAGTCAAACCTAAAAATGGCTGCTCTATTGGGCAGTCATTTTTATTTGTCCAAAAACCCATTCCCAGATAGACAAAAACGTACCCGTGGAAATCCATGAGTACGTTTCTTTGTTACCAGCTACGACTGGAACCGCCGCCCCCACCGGAGCCGCCGCCAAAACTGCCTCCACCGAAGCCGCCGCCCCCGCCAAAGCCACCGCCGCGGCCACCGCCGCGAAAGAAGAAAAGGTAGAGCAAGGTTCGGAAGATGGCACCGCCAAAGAGCAGGCGGTCCACCAAAAAGAGCAGCACAATACCCCCAAAAAGGATAAGCCGCGTCAAAAAAGGCAGACCTTCCGATTGTTCCTGGGGCTGGGGCTGGCTCGTTCCTTCTACGGGAAGGTCCTTGACACTCAGGCCATAGCCTTTCGCCACGGTCTGGAGGACGGCGGAATAGCCGTTCAGGATTCCTTCGTCATAATTACCCTTACGGAAGGAAGGCAGCATGTACTGATCCTGGATTCGCCCTGTGAGGCCGTCAGGAAGGACGCCTTCCAGACCATAGCCCACTTCAATGCGGCTCTTTCGGTCCTTGGTGGCTACAAGAAGGAGAACGCCATTATTTTCTTTTTTATCGCCAATGCCCCATTCGCGCAGAACAGAAAGCCCATAGTCTTCTATGCTTTCCCCGTCAAGGGTCGGCACGGTAAGGACAACGACCTGTGTCTTGGTCCTTTTGGCAAGGGCGGAACTATAGGCGAGGATGATCTGTTTCGTCCGACTGGAAAGGACGCCTGCCTCATCGACGACATAAATATCCCGCGCCGGTTTGGGCGGAATCCCGGCGGCCTGCCCCAAACCCCAAGGCAGGAAAAAAATCACCTGGAGGACAAGGAGCAGCCATAAGAGTTTCTTTTTCATGGGAATGTCTCCTTCCCTCGATGACCTTAGAACTTCACCTGCGGAACCGTCTTGGCCCCTTCATCAGCCTTGAAATAATCCCGGTCCGTAAAACCAAACATACCAGCAAGGATGTTTGTCGGGAAGGATTTGATCTTGGCATTGAAGGTCTGGACGGACTGGTTGTAGTCACGGCGGGCTACAGCAATGCGGTTTTCCGTCCCTGCCAATTCATCCTGGAGCTGAAGGAAGTTCGTATTGCTCTTAAGGTCCGGATAGTTTTCAGCAATGGCAAGAAGACGGGACAGGGCCCCATCGAGTTCTCCGCTTGCTGCCGCGGCATCAGAGACATTCCGCGCACCGGCCAGTTTAGCCCGAGCATTTGCCACATCGGCATAGACCTGCGTCTCATGAGCGGCATAGCCCTTAACCGTATTCACAAGGTTGGGAATGAGATCATTGCGGCGCTGGAGCTGGTTTTCTACTTGGCTCCACTGGCCCGTTACCTGTTCATTGGCACTGACAAGCCCATTGTAACTACCCATCAAGGTGCCCCCGATAAGGACGACAACAGCAAGAAGGACAAGCAAGATTTTTTTCATAGGTTTCCCACACTTTCTAATTGAGTTAAAAAAGCATACCCCGTATGGGTACATTTCGATTGTAGCGGATTTTGCCCGTTCCTGTCAAGTGACGTTCATGTGACAAACCTCCTCGGCTTGTTAGGCCCAGGAGGTTTCTTGGTCATCAATCGGCTATATTTGCAAAATAATCGCGTACCGCCCCTTCATCAAGTTCTTTTCCAATAAGAGTGACATTCGCGCCTTCCTGCGGGGAAAAGCCGGAAATCATCCAGTGGTCTTCCACGAGGTCAAAGCGGACCCAGTCCCCTCCGCAGGGAAGATACCCCTTGGCCCGGGGAATCCTGCCAAAAGCTCCTTTGGTCACAAGGTCCAAAAAGCGCATGAGATAAAGAGGATGGCGTACAAAAACGTCCGTCAAGGTAACCGTTTCCACAGGATTTTCCTCGTGATGGCAGTCCTCATGAGTGTGTCCAGGGCCATGACTGTGGTGAGCTTCTTCCCCTTTTTCCCCGCAGGTCCCAGGATCTTCTTTTTTCCGCTGCCGCTCCAAACGGCGCCGAAAAAAGGCGTCCGGCAGGGCCGTGTAGTCGCCTGTTATAATTTCTGCCTCGGGAGAAAGCTCATGGAGGGCCTTGTGGAAGCGGGCAATCTCGCTTTCTTCCAGATGCTCTGATTTTGAGAGGATGAGGACGGAGGCATGGCGAATCTGTTCCAAGCGAAGATCACTGAAGCGGTCCTTTTCCATAAAGAAGGTCGTTGCGTCCACAATCGTTATGGGAGGCAGGAGGTCGATGGCGTCATAGAAAAGCCCTTCGATGGCTGCCATGAGGATGCTGAGTCTAGCCGCTCCTGTGGGCTCGACGATGAGAACTTCCGGGTCCAGGGCGGAAAGGATGGTCATGAGGTTTGTGAGAAAATCAGCTTTTCCCGTACAGCAGACGCAGTTTTCCGTCATTTCATAGACGTTCAGGCTCCGTTCCCCCTCCTGGAGGACCTTGACATCGATATCCGTTTCGCCAATTTCATTTTCAAAAATGACAAAATCCACATCAAGGAGGGTGTCCGTCATATGGCGGATAAAGGAGGTTTTTCCAGCGCCGAGGAATCCGGATACAATAAGGACTTTCATGATGGCCTCCTGGATGGAAAAAGGAGGGCCCCATCCCCTCCCCTTTGCTGCTTATTATTTCCAAATGACGACCGGTTTGATGAGATCCCGCGGTTTATCGCGCATCATAAAGAGCGCTTCTTCGACGTGATCCATGCCTTCAAAGACGTGGGTGACTTCCTTATGGAGATCGAGGCGACCGCTCGTGACAAGGCTCGCCAGTTTTTCCATGCGCAGCCGTCCGCCCGGCATGAGACCGCCGGAAATGGTCTTGTTCGACATGCCAGCGCCCCATTCCACGCGAGGGATCTTGACATAGTCTCCGGAACCGAGGTAGTTAACGTTGCCAATCCGTCCGCCTGGCTTCAGGCACTTGATGGCTTCGCTGAAGGTATCCACGTTGCCGCCGGCAATGCAGACGCGGTCCACACCGGCGCCATTTGTCCGTTCCAAGACCTGTGCAAAGATGGGGCCATCCTTGTAGCTGATAAATTCATCAGCCCCATAAGCTTTGGCCACTTCCATACAGACAGGACGCGTCCCCACCGCCATGATACGGCTGGCCCCTCTCAGGGCGCAGGCACGGACCGCCATGAGGCCCACAGGACCAATACCGATGACAAGGACCGTATCGCCAAACTGGACATCAGCCTGTTCGACGGCGTGGAAGCCCGTCGGAACCATATCAGACATGATGCATGCGTCAACAGGATCCATGCCCTCCGGCAGATGGGCCAGGTTGCCATCCGCATCATTGACATGGAAGAAATCAGCAAAGACACCATCTTTATAATTGGAGAATTTCCAACCGCCGAGCATACCGCCTGAATGCTGCTGCCACCCAGCCTGGGCAGCGGCGGAACTCCAATCCGGCGTAATGGCCGGAACAAGGACCCGGTCCCCCGGCTTGAAATCCTTGACCAAGCTGCCCACTTCTACAACTTCAGCGCAGCATTCATGGCCCAAGATCATGTTGTGCCGTTCGCCAATGGCTCCGGACCATAAGGTGTGAACATCGGAAGAACAGATGGCAACCGCGATAGGGCGGCAAATCGCATCAAGAGGACCGCAGACAGGCCGTTCTTTTTCGATCCATCCGGATTCACCGATTTTCAACATAGCATATCCTTTCATGGGAGCACCTCCTTGCTGTCGTAAAGTTCTTATAATTATCGATTTTATCAATTGTTGCTTTTATTATTACAGATACATCAGGTTCCGTCAATGACAAAAATCCGCACGCCCCAACAAGGTTTCATCGACGTTCCGCGGTCCTTACTTTTCGCGGGACATCAAAGACCTCCCACGTACGGAAACTGTACGTAAGAGGTCTTTGATCAACATAATCAGCGGTGGCGCCGATAGAAATCATCCATGAAAGCAGCCAAGGTTTCGCATCCTTCCTGCGGCATGGCATTATACATAGAAGCCCGGATTCCTCCGGAAACGCGGTGCCCTTTAAGGCCCACCATCCCATTTTGGGCGGCGCTTTCCACAAAAAGGGCTTCCAGCTCCGACGTGGGCAGATTAAAGGTCGCATTCATGAGGGACCGACTATCCTTCTGGGCCCGACCTACATAAAAGTCAGGATAAGCGTCGATCACATCATAAACGATCTTGCTCTTTCTGGCATTGCGGACCGCCATAGCTTCCAGCCCCCCTTGTGCAAGGAGCCATTTGGCCACAAGACCGACGATATAGATTCCGTAGACAGGCGGCGTATTATAGGTCGAATCATGATCCATGAACGTCTCGTAGTTCAGCATAAGGGGAAGGCGGCTGTCCCTTCCGCGCAGGAAGCTCTTTTTCCCTATAACGACAGTCACGCCGGCAGGTCCAATATTTTTCTGGGCCCCGCCATAAACGAGGGAGAAGCGATCCATAGGGACAGGACGGCTCAGGAAATCGGATGAAAAATCTGCAATAAGGGGCACATGTCCCGTCTCAGGATATTCATGATATTCTGTTCCATAGACCGTGTTGTTGGAATTGATATAAAGGTATGCCGCCTGATGAGGCATCTGGATCTCGCCCTTTTTGGGCACCCGATCATAACCGGTGCTGCGGCTTGAATAGGCAACGGCCGTTTCTCCAATCTTGTCCGCTTCCAACATGGCTTTATGGGCAAAATTGCCCGTGTCGGCATAGGCACCGACTTTCCCTGGCATCAGGAAGTTCATAGGGATCATGGAAAACTGCAGCGTACCGCCTCCACCCATAAACATGACGCTCCAATTATCATCCAGATGCAAAAGGGTCTTGATATCTTTCTGTGCTTCATGGTTGATGTCTTCAAAAAGATCAGAGCGATGACTAATTTCCATAACAGACATACCACTTCCCTTATAATCAAGCAGTTCTGCTTGGGCCTGTTCCAATACAGGCAGCGGGAGCATGGAGGGTCCTGCACCAAAATTAAAGATTCTTCCCATCTTGTTCATCTCCTATCAAATGAATGGTCATGGCATCCCGCAGTTTTGGCTCGAACCAAGTTGATTTGGGCGGCATGATCAGTCCCGCGTCGGCAACGCGGATGAGTTCTTCCATAGTCGTTGGATACATGGCAATCGCAGCCATAAAGGCGCCGCTGTCTACGGCATCCATAAGACCTTTCAGCCCTCGGATACCGCCCATGAAATCAAGACGGGGATCCTTTCGAGGATCCTTGATGCCCAAGATTGCCGAAAGGAGAAGGTCCTGGAGGATGCTGGTATCTAGGCTCTTAATGGGGTCAGCGGCATCATACGTGCCTTCTTTGGCCGTGAGACGCCGCCATTTGCCGCCAAGATAGAGGCAAAATGTATGGGGAACAGATGGTTCAGCAGGCCGTGTCAGGTCCTCCACGTCAAAAGAAACACTCACTTTCTTCAGGAAATCTTCCGCCGTAAGTCCGCCCAAGTCGCGAATCAAACGATGATAAGGCAGGATATGAAGCATGGATGACGGAAAGATAACTGACAGGACATAATTGTATTCCTCGGTTCCCGTCTGACCTTTTCGAGCGCCCAATTGCTTGGCGACTTGATAGGCTGCTTCACAGCGATGATGGCCATCGGCTATATAAAGCTGCGGGACCTGCCTAAAAAGACGAGTCACTTCCTGGACCTTCAGCGGTTCATTCATGACATACAGGGTATGACGAACTTCATCTTCTCCGGTAAAGTCATAGGTCGGCGTATGGTTTCCCATATAGTCCAACAGGAAAGCAGAAAGCTGTCCTTTGCTCTTGTAAGCAAGAAAAACAGGTCCCGTTTGGGCCTTGGTCGCTAGGATATGCTGAACCCGATCCCGTTCTTTCTTTTCCCGCGTAAGTTCATGTTTGCGGATGACCTTGTCTTCATATTCCTTAAGTGAAGCGACTGCCACAAGGCCGATCTGGATATAAGGACCCATTTGCTGCCGATAAATATAGTAGCAGGGTGTCGAATCTTGGATCATCTCCCCACGACTGATATACGTCTCCAGGTTTTCCCTTGCTTTTTCATAAACCTGGGGATCATCCTCCGCAATAGATTCCGGCAAAGCCGCATCTGAACGGGTCACTTGCAAAAAGCTCAAGGGATTTTGGCGAAGCATGTCCCGGGCTTCTTTTTGATTCATCACATCATAAGGCAATTCAGCAATCTTACAAATGAGTTCCGGAATGGGGCGCAGAGCCCGAAACGGTCTGATTTCTGCCATATTATCTTCACTCCTATTCTTTAGCGGTCAAGAAAGAGGATAGGGTCTAATTAAAGGAATCCTAGGCTCTATCCGAATAATTCAGGTTCTTTTTGCAAAAATATCCGACAAAGATATTATAGCATAAGAGGAACTTTTCCTTCAAAAGACCTTTCAACAATTAACTTATTAAATATAATTCATTTATTTTTTTAATGCAAGTAAAATTTCTTTTTGTATTTCTTAGACCACACAGATTTCCTTCCTCTCAAACAAAATCGTAAAGTGTTTCATTCGCTTTGTTTTTCTGCTCATGTATTCCAAAAAGGCCTACCCATTCTCATAGGCTACACGGTCCTGGGGTTCGCCTGCAGCAGGCTTGATCAAAAAGCAGGACTCATGCCGGCGACCCTCTTTGCCATGAGAATCCCTATCTATGGCGACAGTCCCGAGTTCATTGGTATGGCCATGATGATGGGGCTTCCTTCTTATCCATCATTTTGACGGTCTTTGTCACCAGTCTTCGAAACGCTTTGTTTACATCAGTCCTGGCCCCCTATGTTCGCAAGAAAAGCGGGATCTTTCCCCCCCTTTTTGCTTATGGACTGACGGATGAATGCTTTGCCTTCAACCTAGTAGCTGTTAAGGGTAATGAAGACGGATCACCGGAGGAGGACCAAACAATCAACCTCATCAGTATGCTGGACCGGTCCATTTCCAGTTCCTTAGGCTGCTATTTAGGGATCTTTCTCCAACTTGTGCCTGGCCCTTGTTTCCTATATCCTTACGGCCATGTTCCTTGGCATCGGGTCAAACTATATGGGTTCACGGATCCTTGTCACGGCAGGCATTGCCTCCGGTCTCATATCTGTCTTTTTTCAACGTTCATTCCCTTCAAGCTGCACATCGTTCTGACAAACCTAATAGCCTCCATTTCCTTCACTGTCCTTACTAGGAAAAAGGAGGCACGCCATGAATGATTTTTGGGAATCCTTCCGTCTTGCTAATAGCTACACAATACCTATGCAATGGGTGCCATCTTTGCCATGGCCCTTGCCACGTTCCTGCCCCGCTTCTTTCCTATGGTACTGCTCAAAACCCGCACACTTCCCCTTTGATCTACCAAGTGGCTCCATTTTGTCCCGCTTGCCATTTTGGGATTTTGGTTTTCCCCGATCTTTTATTAAAAGATGGAGCGATCTATCTTTCCCTTGACAATATTCCCCTGTTAACGACCCTCTTCATTGCTCCCATCGTCATTCGGGCAAAGTCCTTGGGAGCTGCTACCATCTGCGGTGGTACGGTCTATTATATCCTGCAGGAATGGCTATAAGATAACTCAAAAGGCTATGAAGATGCAATGACACCTTCATAGCCTTTTGAGTTATGACTTCAGCATACGTCCTTTTTGTTCCAGGTTCCTGACGGTCTTAAGCAGTGTATCCCGGATGCGGGAAAGACCAATTGTTTCAAGGCGCGCTTCCGGCCCGGATAGACTGATGACATATCCCTTCTGTCCCAAATGAAGGGGCACAGCTACAGCCGCCACGCCTTCGTCAACTTCGCCCCGGGAAACAGCATAGCCATCCTGGAGAATAGCAAGGAGCTGATTTTTGAGGATCCGCTGCTTGGTCTTTTCTGTAAAGAGCTCCCCAATGAGCGTATCCCGAAGGCTTTCATCCTGCATAGCAAGAAGCATCTTACCCGACGCACCAATATGAAGGGGCACGATATACCCCTTATGGCCCATGACAGAAAGGCGGTGCCGGGACTGAACCATATCCACGCAGACACCTTGGTGCCCAAGAAGCGTCGAAACGACAACGGTCTCATTAAAGCAATCGGACAAATCGTTCAGGGCTTCTGTAATGAGGTCCTTTACGGTATTGTGAACAGAAACAGCGGAGGCGACCATGAGGATTCCCGTTCCGAGTCTGTATTGACCGCTTTTTTCGGACTGTTCAATCCAGCCGGCATGCTGCAGGGTTCGCAGAATCCGATATACAGTCGTCTTATGCAGGGAAAGGGCCCTGCTGATTCCCGTAAGGGACAGGGATTCCCGACGCTGGGCCGCATAAAGTTCAAGAATCCTGACTGCATGCAGTACCGAATTGACATAAGGGGAAGAAGATTGATCCACCATGAGCAGGCTCCTTTCCAAATAAATCATGATTTTTCCTCATTATAGAAAATCGTCATTTGTCTTGTCAATGATTTTGTTTCATTATAGTGTCTATATTGCAAAATCGTGTCCAATTTCATTGACTTCCCCTGCGCCACTTCCTATAATGAGAGCACAGCAAAAGAAAGACCTGCGATGCAGTTAAAAGGAGCATGATGAAATATGGATAACTATAGCCTTCAAAAACCTCTCAATATGGCCCCTACAGGGATTGCGACCTTTGCAAAAAGTGACCTGGCAACAGATATCTATCATCTGAATGCTGATGTTGCCGTCCTTGGCGCCCCCTTCGATCTGGCTATCCAAGGCCGCACGGGCTGCCGTCTTGGCCCTCGCGGAATCCGGTTGGGTTCAACCCGCTTTACCTACAAAAAGGGCGGCACCTATGATTCGGAACGCAAGCAGTACTATATGGATGCCAGACGTTGGCATGTTGTAGACTGTGGGGATGTGGACTATATCCCCGGTGACCTCAAAGGCACCATGGCAAACTTGGAAAGTGCCGTTTCCATTATCCAGAAACAAGGGGCCCTTCCCGTTGTTCTAGGCGGTGACTGCGCCGTTGACTTCCCGGTCCTGCAAGGTCTGGAAGGCATTGGGAACTTTGATATCGTTCATATTGATGCTCATCTAGATTGGACCAAACCTCTTGACGGTCAGAAATTCTTTAACGGCTCCCCCATGAGAAATGCCGCTGGGCTTCCCTATGTGGGACGAATCCTCCATCTGGGTGTCCGCGGCATTGGCAGCAGCGGTCCCGATGATTTTGAAGAAGCCCGCGAACATGGAGATCAAATCTATTCCTGCCGCGATGTCCGCCGCTTGGGCATTGACCGGATTCTCAAGGAATTTGGGCTTGCCAAACAGTTTGTCGTATGTTTTGATATCGATGCGATGGATGCCGTTTATGCGCCGGCTACGGGTTCCCCCATGTTCGGCGGTTTCAATTACGATGAAGCGGTCGATATCCTTGAAGCCATTGGCTCGTCAAGCGACCTCAAAGGAATTGTCATGACAGAAGTAGCCCCGCCTTTTGACGATATCGGAGGCACGACGGGATACCTCGCCGCCCGCCTGATTTCTGACCTCTTGGGCTTTGCCATGAAAAGGAAAGAAGCCCTTCGCTGACGAAAGGAACCTGCCATGGACCAGAAGCATTCCTACCATTCCGGCAAATGGATCACCCTTATTGGGTTTTGCACGGCCATGGAAATCATCCTTGCCCGGTTTCTCTCCCTTCACACATGGAACTTGAAGATTGGACTGAGTTTCCTGCCTGTCGCTGCCGCCGCCCTTATCGGCGGCCCCCTTGCCGGCGGCCTGACAGGCGCCTTGGGTGACCTCATCGGTGCAATTCTTTTCCCCGTAGGGCCCTACTTTCCCGGCTTTACACTCTCCTCCTTTCTCGATGGCTATATTTATGGCCTGATTTTTCGTCGCAGCCTAAGCCGAAAAGCCATCCTGCTTGCGGTCTTCCTTACCCAAATCGGCGTCAGCCTCGTCCTCAACACCTACTGGCTGAGCGTACTCTTCCACACACCCATGATGAACCTGCTGTATCCCCGCCTCTTCCAGTGCGCGGTCGGCGTTGTCACAAAAACGGTTCTCCTTTCCATTGTCCTGCCGCCTCTCAAGAAGCGTCTCTCCCTGCTTTGATTGACAAGCGGGCACCAGAAGAAGTTTTTCTTCTGGTGCCCGCTTTTTCATGACAAAAAAGGACCGTCCATCGGCCTGAAATGTACCCTCTTTACTGGACACCCAGTAAGGAGGGTACATTTTGCGTTATACGACTGAATTTAAGCTGATGTGTGTAGAACTTTATCGTCAAGGTAAGTGGGTAAAAACACCTAAAGGAATTAAAACAGCAAATTTTCGTAACAAGATTCGTACTTGGAATCGTATCGAACAGGCTGGCGGACCGGAAGCATTGTGTCACAAAGCACATTACAAGGCATGGTCCCCAGAGGAGAAACTTGAATTGGTTTCACAAGTAAATGCCGGACAGTCAATGATGGCTGTCGCCTGTCAATATGGTATGAGCTATAGTCTTTTGTACCAATGGGTTCGTAAATACAGAGAAGA
>NZ_AULA01000043.1 GCF_000425045.1 Acidaminococcus intestini DSM 21505
ATCAGCATGAATATTACAGAAGTGAATTGAAAAAGCATGGAATTATACAGTCAATGTCGCGTAAGGGCAACTGCTATGACAACAGTATTATGGAGACCTTTTTTGGTCGGATGAAAAATGAAATGTATTACGGAAGCGAAAAAGAATACACCTCGTTCAAGGTATTTGCTAAAGCAGTGAAAGAATACATTCATTATTTCAACAAGGAAAGGATTCAGAAAAAAACAAAATGGATGCCTCCCGAAATATATCGGGAAACATCCACTAATGCCATTTAACTAATTTATATGCGTCCAGTTTTTGGGGTACACATCAAAGAGCGGGGGTGTTTTTTTAAGATAAAAAGCTCGTTCAAAGACGACTCACCGAAACGCCCTGATAGGACGCTTGCTTTCCCCTTTATAAAAAACTGCAGATTGGGAATTGATCGGTGAAAAACAGTAAGGCATAAGACCCGTAAGGTATGATTCCAAAAGTAACCCCTGCCCCGAACGCAGTCACTGGTTCGGGACAGGGCTCTTCGTTTTTATTTGGGTTCTGAAAAAAAAGATCTTTTTATAGAAAGATAACAATAGCATCCGGAACAATCCGCTTTCGCGATTTCCCTTTGAGATCGACTCGTAGTGTCGATTCGCCTTTACCTAGGCAAAACACGGAGACAAAAGATTATAACCCAAAAGATCGTGAGAAATAACCCCAAACGAATATAAACAAGGATCCCGTTTAGGGTTCTTAACGTTTATGTGAGTTCTGAAAAAAGGATTGTCTTTTGAAAATATAGAAACCACGATAGTGCTTGGAACGACCCGTGTTCGTATTTTCCCTTTGTACTCGATGCGCAACATCGATCCGCTTTTGCAAAGGAGGGGACCGAAACCGGTAAATTTCTACAAGCATTTATCATGATCATTTCCCGATTTTGGTGGTGGATGAGAAGCAAAGCGCCGTTTCCCTGCAAACGGTAGTGAGGAACCTTCGCCCGGAGTTTCGAAGGACGCTTTTGATGCGTCATCGTAAGTCCGAGAAAAATGTTTGAGAGCAAATCATTTCGGACCCCTTCCCCCGCAAGGGGGCGGTTTAGGTCCGCGCCTCATCCCGTATTATTACTCGGAGCAAAAATCGATCCGATTCGAAGCAAGTACTTCCTACTATGCTTGATTCTTTATTTTATGGATGCAATGGAGGCACAGTATTCTGGAATTTGAGCCCGATTTTTGCGCTCCCCCATCAATCTATTTCAAACTCAGCATCACCACCGTCCCTACAATACACACAACGCCCAAATAGTCCGGCAGGGCAAGGAAGGTTCCTAAAAAGGCGACAGAAAACAAGACGGAACAAAGAGGTTCACTGCAGCTGATGAGAGATGCCTTGACGGGGCCAATGACCTTGAGGCCGTTAAAGTACATGAGAAATGGCACAACCGTCCCAAAGACAATGATATAGCCCATGGCTCCTATGCTAAAAAACGTCCAGCTTTCCACCCCGGAATGAAAGGGATTGCATAAAGGAAGAAGGATGAATCCTGAAAGGAGCTGCCCCCACCCCATCAGGTAAGGACTGCTGTATTCTTTAAGGATATGCGCTGGCGCCACCGTGTAAAGGGTCATGGCAATGGCAGACAAAATGGACCAAAAAAGAGCAGCCGGCGAAATGACAAGGCTAGTCGGGTTGCCATGGGTGGAAACAAGAAAGACACCCATAAGAGCCGTAAAGATTCCCACGGCTTCCTTTTTTTCCACAGGTCGATGCTGCATCAGCACTTGCTGGAGCACGACAAAGACAGGCGCTGTGTAAATGAGGACCGTTGCTGTAGGAGCGTTTGAGAGCTTGATGGCATAATAAAAACCATACTGGGACCCCAGAAGGCCCAAGGTAAAAAAGAGCATTTTCCAAAGGGTTTGCCGCTGAGCGCGAAAAATAGCAAATAGCGGTTCCTTTCCCCTTTGGACTATTACCATCATGTACATGAGACCGGCAAGGATCTGCCGCACAGCAATCAGCCAAGTCGAATCAATCTGCGTGTGTTCAAACAGATACTGGCCGCACACGCCAGAGATGCCCCACATGCCTGTCGATAAAAGGACAATGAGGGTTCCCATGGTTTGGGTCATTTTTTTCTCCTATTTTTCATGATGGTGCCCCGTCAACCAGTTCCGCCGGCCTTGCCTTTTCTGCTGAAAGGCTGCGGCAAAAGTCCTTGACTTCATCCATGCGGAGCACGCCGTAGGCAAATCCTTTCTTTACAAGTTCCTCGGGCAAATATTCATCATATTTATCAAATAAAGGGACCTCGTTTGGGTACACCAGATCCATCGGATTATTGAGCTTTTCCCCCTCTTCCCGCAGGACGGCATAAAAGGTAGGCGCATCCGCTTCCATGGTAAACTGCATGAAAAAGGGCCGGAAGGGGTCCAAATTCTTTAGGCCAAGCTTATCTCCGCATTTAAGGCGCAGGAAACGCTCCATGGCAAGAAATCCATAGGTCCCAAGCCAGGGAATGAAGCACCACATCTTGCCGCCCAAAAAAATCAGATTCTCATCAGCAGCACCGCTTTGGGTTGCCGTGCAGCGCGCCTGCGTAAGGCGGCTGACAGCATTTTTCATGAGATAGGGATAAAGGGTATCTTCCCGCAGGACCTGGCGCATCCGTTTCAGGACCTTTGTATGAAGGTCACCTGGGCATTCACCAAAGTAAGCCGGTACTTTGCCCTTTACCATTTCACAGTAGATCAGATGCCGTTTGCGGTCTACTTCAAGGACGCGCCATACATGGCCGGCTAGGGCAATCTTTTCACCCGGCGGCGGGGGTGCAACAACCGTACCCAGTTCCTGGGATTCGCTGCGGACAGTATATTCCTCGCTTTCCTGAAAGACGCCATAGAACTTAAAGGAATTGATGACCCGCTCCCCCGCAAGACCGACAATGAGGCCGCCTTTTTCCGTCAACTGGATGTGGTCCGTTTGGATAAGATGATGCAGGAGGACGCGGTAGTCATCAGGGGTGATGCGGTGAAAATAATTGAGTGTCAGTACGCGGGAGGCAAGCTCAGCAGGGCTCATCTCCCCGCAGGAAGCAAGGACACTCATGGTCTGGTGATAAAGAAGGCTGAAAGGCAGCCGGTCAAGCCGCGGCGGTTCCACCCAGCGCTCTTCCAGGTAAAGCTGGATTAAGGCACAGGCTTGAAGGAGCTTCCAAGGGATGGTCGCTGGCAGCAGGGCCCGGATTTCCGGTTCGTCTTCCCTGATGACATACCACATTTCCTGCGGCAGGGCGCGCCGTCCCGTGCGTCCCATACGCTGCAGGAAGCTCGAGACCGTCCAGGGCGCGTCGATTTGGAAGGCTCGTTCCAGACGACCAATGTCGATTCCTAGTTCAAGGGTCGACGTCGTAACCGTCGTTAAGGGTTTGCTTTCATCCTTCATAAGCATTTCCGCCGTTTCCCGGTAACTTGCGCTGAGATTTCCGTGGTGGATCAGGAAGCGGTCCGCCTCATGGTTCAGTTCGCAGTATTGGCGCAGGCTTGTCGTCACTCCTTCACACTCTTCGCGGGAATTGACAAAAACAAGGCACTTCTTTCCCCGCGTATGTTCAAAAATGTAACCAAGACCGGGATCCGCCTCACGAGGAGCCGTATCGGTCTTTTCATCGAGAACGGGCAGGGCTTTGATATCGGTCCGCCCTTCCCCGGCCTGGGTATCCTTGACATAAAAATGCTCAAGGGAAAGACGCCAGCGGCTTCCTTTTGACTGTATACGGGGAATGATGGTGCGCCGCCCCGTGCCGAGGGACAAAAAAGCCCCTGTTCGTTCAGGGTCCCCCATCGTAGCTGACAGCCCAATGCGGCGGGGATTGACGCCAGCAAGGCGGCTGACTCGCTCGATAAGGCACAAGGTCTGTCCGCCCCTGTCACCGCGCAGCAGGGAATGGACCTCATCAATGACAACAAAGCGCAAATCCCCAAAGAGCCTAGGAACGGCCATATGCTTATGAAGCAGAATGGCTTCCAGGGATTCCGGGGTCAACTGCAGGATGCCCGACGGATGGCGCATGAGCTTTGCTTTGTGAGACTGGGAAACATCACCATGCCAGTGCCAGATAGGGATATTCCCATCGGAACAAAGGTCTGTCAGGCGCTGGAATTGATCATTGATGAGGGCTTTTAACGGTCCGATGTAGATACAGCCCACAGACTTGGGCGGATTGGCATCAAAAAGGCTCAGGATGGGAAAAAAGGCGGCTTCCGTCTTGCCTGACGCCGTCGATGCCGTGAGGAGCAGGTTATCATCGGTATGGAAGATGGCGTCCCCTGCGGCCACTTGGATGGGGCGCAGTTCGTCCCAGCCATTTCGATAGATGAAATCCTGCACAAAAGGAGCATATTCATCAAAAATAGACAAAATCAGGATCCTTTCCTGTCAACAAACAGCAACCGAGTCAAAGCGTAAATTCGGCGAACTTTCCGTCGGGCGTTTCCTCACTTTTGGCATAGACAAACTCACCGCTTTGGAGGAAATCACCGATTGTCTTATCCGGGTGCTGGTAGACAAGATCAAGGAGCTCGATAAAATCACGGATGATTTCCCGGGGCGTAATATGCGAATCGGCCCCGACGCGGGCAAATTCCTGACGAATGAAAGAAATGCGGTCTTCCTGGGTCACTTTATTGTCATATTCATAGAGCAAGCCGTGGATCTCCGTCAGTTTTTCCGTCAAGATGAGCAGTTCTTCCGGCGTCAGGGGCTGAAGGTAGATCACGGGTGCCAGCAGGTCTTTGTAGTCACCGCTGAAATGCCCTGCCGCCAAGCGAGAACGCAGCGCTTCATAGCTATAGACGCCGCGGCGCGGATCTTCCATGCATTGAGGCGTACCGCTGAGAATGATGCCTAGGTAGTGGGCCTTTCCCTGCATGGTATCGTTGAACATGGTAAGGATCTTCTCATAGTTATATTGACGGGAAATGGCATTGGGAATCTTATAGATATTGACCAGTTCATCGATCAGGATAAAAAAGCCGGCATAACCAGCCTGTTTCAGGAAATAGGCAAAGATTTTAAGGTATTCATACCAGTCATCATCGGTGATGATGATATTGACGCCGAGTTCTTTCCTGGCCTCTGTCTTTGTCTCGTATTCCCCGCGGAACCATTTGATGACAAGGGCCTTTTGGGCATCATCACCGCTGCGGTAGGCCTCGTAGTAAAGACTCAGGAGACGGGCAAAATCAAAACCGTGGACCATGTCCCCCAGGGAATATAGGACCTTGCGGATCTTTTTTTCCACAGCGTCAATAAGGGCCCCATCCCCCATGGCAAGGCCGGTTTCTTCCATGGTCAGGGCCTGGACACGGTCAATCCAGCGGTCGAGGATGAGCGTAAGGGCACCCCCTTCGGGGCGGGTCTTGGTCGACATGTTGCGCACGAGTTCACGGTACGTGGCAAGCCCCTGCCCATGGGTTCCTTGAAGCCGCCGTTCCGGTGACAGGTCCCCATCCACCACGACAAAGTTCTTTTCAAGGATATAGTTGCGTATGGTTTGGAGCAGGAAGCTTTTGCCGCTTCCGTAGCGCCCTACGACAAAACGGAAGGAGGCGCCGCCTTCTTCAATCACGGAGACATCGTGGAGCAGCGCGTCAATCTCGTTCTTACGCCCCACAGTAATATAAGGCAGGCCAATGCGGGGCACGACACCGCCCTTTAAGGAACTGATGAGGGTCCGGGCAATTCTTTTTGGGATTTTGATCACAGTAGGACTCCTTTCAGGTCATCGACGTAATCGGCAAGGATCATCGGCCCTCCGTCATCAGCAAGGACCGTATCCATAAATTCATCATAAAGTTTCTCGTTGACCCGGTCAATCATGAGGGAAACCATCATGCCAGGAGGAAGCGTTTCCTTATAGGATGCATGCGTAAGCAGTGCCCTAAGAAAAGCGGCTTCCGCCTCCGTAAGGCCATAGGGAAGTGCCTTCTTTTCCACCACGGGCACTCTGTGAGGGGGCGGTATCTGGGCTGTACTTTTTTCTTTTTCCAAGAAGGCGAGCTGAGGTCCTTGCTCAGAGGCCTTTTCAGCAACCCGCGTCAAAGCGGGTTCCTTTCTTTCTTCCTTGGACAACTCCCGAAGGCTTTCTTCCCGCGTTTCCTCTTCTGTCATGAGCTTATCCCGCGTTTGTGCGGCATCCTTGCGGATTAAGCCCAATTTACTCAAATCGAAGGACACTTCCTGCCGTGCCTTACGTGCGGCTTCTTCCTGAAAATGGGCCACAATGGCATCCACACTTTTCACCAACCATTTAGGCGGCGTTTCAAGCGGCTGGAGGGGCGGCTCTTCCATGAGCTTTCGATAATGGACTTCGGCCATGCGCAGATAGGATCCCAGTCTCCGCCTATGCTTATTATCCGCCGTTCGGTACCATAGGGTCCAGATTTCCCCATCAGTCTTTACATATGCATACTGATCGAATCGATAAATCAGTTTTTTTCGTTCCCGCCGTTCAGGAAGAAAATAAGCCGTTTCAAAAAGGTCGAGCCAACGATAGGTTTCACTGGCAAGGCACGTATCCATGAATCCCATCTGTCGATGGTCCTTGAAATAGGCCACAATCTTTTGGTAGATCAGGGCAATGAAGCGTTCATAATGCAGAGGATCTTTATGATAGAGAAGGGATTTCTTAAGGTTGTAATTGGAATGTCTAGAAAGGACCTCAACGGTCTCATGATGATGAAGGACTAGGTCTTCCGTTTCCAGATACGTAAGGTCCTTACCAAGGGCCATGAGACTCTGCACGACGGGCGGGAGTTTTTCGGGCGTCACCCCATAATAGACCATGAAATGAAAAAGCCACTCATTCAGGCGCATAATAAGGGTCGGTTCCTTCGGCCCATAGTCGTCCCGCAGCTTTAGGAGCCGTTCGTATCCCTCCTCCGGCGATTTGACACCAATAAGATTGATCAGTTCATTGGCATAAAGGATGTAAAAGGTGAGGTTTGATGGTTCCACCTGTCCCCGACGAACCCGCGTACGCCAGCCAAAGTAGCCCCGTAGCTCGCTGTCACTGAGCGCCGAATAAGATGGATAATAGTGAAGGCAGGGGCCAGTGTGAACCGTTTCATCGCTATAGTTTTCCGCGGCTTTTCCCTGTAGGACAAAAAGTTCGGAAGGGCTATACTTGTTGCGTGCCTGCCATTGGTATTCCCGAAGCTTTTGCAGTGCGGCAGGAAGCGGTTCCTGCCACTTCCTGCGCCTGATGCTTTCCCGGCCATATTCCACATCGGGCAGATGGAGCAGCTTCCGCAGCTCATCAATGGTCCTGGACCCCATTGTCACCCCTCCTATCCTAAACATGTATTCACTTTCATTATAGTGCAAGTTGGTGAAAAAGCAATGCTTTGTCCTTCATTTTACCAAAGAAAGGAAGGTCGATACAACTTGACTTTCAAAAATCTCGTGGGAAGGGACAAAAGGCGACAAAAAAACAAGACCTGCAGCGCCCATTCCATACGTACAGATCCTGTCGCTTGTCCATGTCTATGCGTTGCGTCCCTTTTTTACGGCTGCCCAAACAGCAAGAGGAAATGGCCCTACTCCCACTTGCCCCAATGAACCCGGAAAGGTCTCACGTCAGCCAATTTTCTTGGACGAATGGGATGGAGCGGATATCCCAAGGAAAGGATGGCTTCAACCTCAAGCCCATCCGGAAAATGGAGCAGTTCCTGCAGATCCTTATTCGACGTAAGGGGATTTCCATCAGAGCCTATTTTTTCGGAGACCATATGCCTTACCTGCACCCAACAGCTGCCAATTCCCAGTTCCCGGGCCTCAAGCATCATCGCGAGCATAGCAAGGGACGCGTCTTCCACCCAAGCATGGGATTCAAGGCGCCCCAATACAACGACAGCCGCCGTCGCTTGTGTAAGCATTTCCCCAAAGCGAGGCTTGCAGCGGGCCATTTGGGAAATGAGGCTCCGGTCCTCGACGACTAAAAATTCTGTACTGTGAAGGTTCTTGCTGCTCGGCGTCATGAGTCCGGCGGCAACAATCTGTTGGAGCTTATTGCGCTCGATGGGTTCTTCCGTATACTGACGCACGCTGCGGCGGGCCGATAAAAGATCAAAAAAGTTCATGGGAAATTTCTCCTTTCGGACAGTCCATAGGGGTGAATCAAAAGAGGATGTTTTTAGGGGCAGCTGGTGCGCAATTGGTGCGCAAGCTTTGCTTGATGGTACGGACTCATGTAAACATATGTGGAAATGATAAAAGACTGAAACACCGCACCAGTCCTTCTTCAAAGACTCATGCGGTGTTATTTGAATTTATGCGGAAAGCGTCCGCATATCTCATTTTTAATTGGCGGAGAGGGTGGGATTCGAACCCACGGTCCCTCGCAGGATCGCCAGTTTTCAAGACTGGTGCCTTAAACCACTCGGCCACCTCTCCATAACAAATGAAGTATATCGGAATGGAACGCACTTGTCAAGATGGGGCATTTTTTCATACCCATCTAGTAACAAGCCGCGCAATATAGTATAATAGGAATGTTAAGTAGACGGTAGTGACCGAATAAAGGGAAGTTGAGGAATTGTCATGGATGTTGTCGACCTGCTCATGCAGCGTTCGTCCCTTGCGGATGAACAATATTTGGAGCTTCTGCGCTCCCAGGATCCTTCGCTGCGCAATAAGCTTTTTGCGGCCGCGCAGGAAGCGGTGAATTATCTGTTTCATCGCCGGGTCTATATGCAGGGCGTTCTGGAGTTCACCAATCACTGCCCGCGAAACTGCTTTTATTGTGACCTCCGAGAAGAAAACAGGGATAAAAAAAGATTCCGTCTCAATTCAGAGGAAATCCGCGGCGCCCTGAAAGAAGGGTATGAACTCGGTCTGCGCTCATTCATCCTGGAATCAGGAGAAGATCATTACTATACAGATATTATCATGGGCAACCTCATCTCAACGCTCAAAGGGGAGTTTCCGGACTGTGCGCTGGGCCTTTCCATTGGTGAGCGAAGCCGCCTATCTTACAGCCGAATGAAAAAATCCGGTGCCGATCGGTATCTCCTGCGTTTTGAAACGGCAGATCCCCTGCACTTTTCAAGACTCCATCCCCCGTCGAATTCCCTATCAACCAAAATAGACTGCCTAAACGACCTTAAGCTCCTTGGCTATGAGCTTGATACAGGATTCCTTGTCGGGGCTCCTTATGAGATGGCGGAGTATCTTGCCCGTGACCTTACCATGCTCCAGGAAATCAATCCCGATACAATCAGCCTATCTCCTTTTGTTCCAAGGGAAGGAACGAGTTTCCGTCATCAGCTGCCGTGTAACCTGGAAACCTTCCTGCGCCTCACGGCCATCCTGCGCGTGATGTTCCCTAAGGCCAATATCGCCGCCTCTCCCCTTGTTAACAGCATCCATGTCCAAGGACAAGTCATGGCGATTTACTCCGGGGCCAATGTACTTCGTGTCCCCCTCTTCCCGCCGCCCGTGCCTGGCGTCACAAGGCGCAGTGGAGGTGTTTCCCTCCTGCGCCGTCTCCAGTCCCTTTATGCGAGCCTTTCTAGCCATAACTATGAAATGGTCGTAGACCGCGGCGACTCCCTCAGGTTTCTGGAACGCCATCCTAAAGCACCTGCTCAAAAAAACTAATTGGACTTCATTTCAATGGAGTCAGCCCGTCTTTGATTGTTCAAAGACGGGCTCATTTTATAAAACAAACGTTTTCTATCGCTCACGATACCTAAGCTCCAGCCAAAGACTCTTTTCACTATCCAAATAATCTTTTCCCTGCTTCTTCTTTTTTAAGAAAACAGGCATTCGCAGCAAGGATTTTGTTATAATAGACAAAGTACCCAACTTTGCGGAAAGGAACGATGTTACAATGATTCTCATCACATGTGTCGACGATGCAGGCGGCCTGCTCTTTAACAACCGCCGTCAAAGTCAGGACCGGATCCTCAGGAAGGAAATCCTTGCCCAGGTATCGGGTCAAAAACTTTGGATGGACGCCTATACGGCAGCCCTCTTTGAAGGAGAAAATGCTTCTATCGAAGTGGCTGAAGATTTTCTTCAAAAAGCAGGTCCTAAGGAATATGCCCTTCTTGAAGACCGGGAAGCGGCCCCTTACCTGGACCGGATTGAAAAAATTGTGCTCTATCACTGGAACCGGTCCTATCCAGGTGATTTTTTCTTTGATATCGATGTAACAAAGGCCTGGCACTGCGTCTTTACAAGGAGTTTTGCCGGTTCTTCCCATGACAAGATTACAGAAGAGGTATACGAAAAATGAAAAAACTCATGAACTTCGCGGCATCCCTTTTACTTTCCCTCTCACTCATGGCAGCAGGCTGCGGCCAGTCCAAGGAAGCAGCATCCAGAAAGAGTGCGCCCGCCGCGGCGCCCGTCGCCACCCAAAAGGTATCAGCGGCACAAACCTCCTTTGATTTAGCAAGCATTCCTGATTTTTCCGGCAAACCTTATGTTGTCATCAATGACAATGTGCCGAGCTTTTCCGATAAGGACAAGGCTTCCACCAGTTCCTTTGAACACTACAGCAAGCTCGACAGTCTAGGGCGCTGCGGCGCAGCCTTTGCCAACGTAAGCCGTTCTACCATGCCGACTAAAAAACGAGGCGCCATCGGAAACATCAAACCCTCAGGCTGGCATACAGTCAAATATGAAGGCATTGACGGCAAATATCTATACAACCGCTGCCACTTGATTGGGTATCAGCTGACGGCAGAAAACGCCAATCCGCGCAATCTCATTACTGGGACACGATATCTTAACGTAACAGGGATGCTGCCCTTTGAAAACATGGTAGCCGACTATGTCAAAGAAACCAATCACCATGTACTCTATCGGGTCACCCCCATTTTTAAGGAGCGGGAACTTGTGGCGCGGGGTGTTCAGATGGAAGCCTACAGTGTCGAAGATAAAGGTGCTGGAGTCCAGTTCAATGTTTATGTATATAACAACCAGCCTGGAATCTCCATCAATTACGAGACCGGTCGGAGCAAAAAAGCATGAGGCTGCGTCGAAGCAAAAAATGCTCCGATTGAGAGAGCTGTAAGTTTAAAAGAAGAGAGCCAAACCCAGAATCACAATAATACCGCCACGTCCCGCCTTTTTCTTTTTCCTTTGTACTCGATGCGCAGCATCGAACCTATGGCGTCAATATCAAGAAACAATGAAAAATGGTCTGCAGTCACATACAGTGATTGCAGACCATTTTAGGTTCTATAATAAATGTTGGGGTGAGGAAATATTCTTTCCTCACCCCATTTTTGCATAAAAAAGTGGACATAGACGGCATCCACTCTTACAATTAAATCGCCAAACCTAAATGAAAGGAAGATGGCCTATGTCCACATTTGATTATATAGCAAATTCCTTGAATGTCAAAGGTAACGTAATAAAAAAATGCATCCACAGTGAGCAACAAATTGAATTTATTATGGAACTGAATCGAGCTGTTGTCCAATGCCCTAATTGTCATGCGAAGACCGATAGAATCAAGGATTACCGTTGGCAAAGGATTGCTATCGGATCCATTTTGCACCAACAGGCTTTTGTCC
>NZ_AULA01000044.1 GCF_000425045.1 Acidaminococcus intestini DSM 21505
GATGGCAGTATCAGCATGAATATTACAGAAGTGAATTGAAAAAGCATGGAATTATACAGTCAATGTCGCGTAAGGGCAACTGCTATGACAACAGTATTATGGAGACCTTTTTTGGTCGGATGAAAAATGAAATGTATTACGGAAGCGAAAAAGAATACACCTCGTTCAAGGTATTTGCTAAAGCAGTGAAAGAATACATTCATTATTTCAACAAGGAAAGGATTCAGAAAAAAACAAAATGGATGCCTCCCGAAATATATCGGGAAACATCCACTAATGCCATTTAACTAATTTATATGCGTCCAGTTTTTGGGGTACACATCATACGAGGACAGTCTCTCTTTCTGTGCTTATTCTTTTGGTTCCTGCTGCTTTGCCGTATAGGCATCGGCAATCCGTTCGCCTTCGCGGCGCATGGCAAGGACAACGGACTGAGGACTGGTGATCTTGACCCCAGGCCCCAGTGCAAAGATCCAGCCAAGGAACTGGCGGCTGACCGCCGCGGTGATCGTGACGGCTACGTGGTCATCATCGACAGGGGTGACGGGGATCTTCTTGCCAAAACGGTCGATGAAGACACCAATCAAATCATTTTCGAGTTCAACGGTGACATTTTCCACATCCCCGTCATACATTCCAAAATGATACTGTGTGTACTCCGGCATATCGATGCGGCGGTAGGCATCTCGGCCCAGTCGGCGGGTCCGCAGGATGCTGATATCCATCATCTTGTCCACGCGATAGTGCTTGAGCTTTTTATCAAGGGCATCATAACCAAGAAGATAATAGTTTTCGTTGTCCCACACAAGGCACCAAGGACTTACGGTGTAGGAAGAGCCATCCCGGCGTTTTTCCAGTTCCTTGTGGATGTTCCATTTGCAGTAGTGGAACTGAATCTGGTAATTTTCATTGATGGCCTTGAAAATCGTATCAATGGTCAGGTACGTACGTTTGTTGCTTGTCTTGATGCGGCCGAAAATGTAGACTTGGCGCTGCAGCTCCTGCCCTTCATAGTGGCTGACGAGCTTTTCGAGCTTGCGGATAAGGGTGTCCGATTTGTGCTCGTTGATGAATTTGGATGCCTGCACGGAATCGACGAGGAGCTTGACTTCCGGTAATTCAAAATCACGGCTTCCCAAATGATAGTTCCACGTGCGGCCTTCCTGCATGGCGATGATGTCCATGCCGTAGCGTTTGAGTTCCTTGAAGTCCTGATACAGCGTCTTGCGGTCGGCATTAACCCCCAAACTGTTGAGGCGTTCCGTGATATTTTGGAGCGTCAGGCTGTGCTGATCGTCAGTTTCTTCTTCAAAGATCTGCTTGAGGTAAAGCATTTTCAGCTTCTGGTTGGTTCCTTTTGTCACACTGATCCCCTCCTTTAAATCCCTGTCAACTTTTTTTCCATAATTATATCACAAAACAAAGGAAAAACATCAATTATTTCAAAAAATAAATAATAGTCTAAATACTTGAGCTTGTCAAGTAGGAATCATTCACAATTAACTAACAAAATGTGGAAGAAAAGCAGGGAAATAAAGGAAAGTTTACAACTAATCCATGGAGTCTTAACTTCTGGACTCCTTTAAACATGGACGTTCTTTTGGACACTATTTATTTAGACCGGATGGATATGAAAAAAAGAAACCCTATTCATGCCTCTATGGAAGATGAGAAAGGGAGATGCCATATCTTTTCTCTTATCCATTCCCATGATACAAGTGTCCAATCTAAAAAGGTGCCACGGAAAAACGATTGTCCTTATGAACGAGCAACTAGATAGCCCCTATTTTTAGGACATTATGGTATAATGAAACTATATTTGCATCATTCCGAAAGGATGGAATTTCATGGACGATACCCATCTCATTACCTTGTTATCCGGATTTTGTTTTGACTTTACTCATATGTTTGCTCCAGGAGGCCTCAAGGACGAGGAACTGGATGCGCTTTTTCCTCAGCTGCAGGCGGCTGAAGAAGGTCTTTCCTATATTCGCAGGGAAGGCAGGGCCTATCATCATCTTTCAAAAGATGGAGTTCCTGAGGCAGTTTATTTTACTCGTCTTCCCTATATCGCCGAAGACTATCCCAACACGCCGCAGCTCATGGCGCAGCTGGAAGCTTTTGGCAAGAAAGTATCCCAAGGGTTTGATGTGGTGCTCTTCAGTGGCGTAGGCGGTTCCTATTTAGGTGGTAAGGTCCTTTACGACTGCTACCAAAGCGAATTTTGGACGCATCATGATACGCCGGCACCCAAGGTCTTTTTCGTGGGCAACAATATGGACACGGAAGATATGAAGAATATTGGAGCTACCCTTCTTGCCATGGCAAATGCTGTCAAAGAACAGGAAGGGCGCAAGCTTCGCGTTATGCTCGTTCCCATCAGCAAATCAGGAACGACCATGGAACCGACGACAGGTTTTCTCTTCTTTTACGATCGCTGCCAAAAGCATGCGGATAAGATGGAGCTTTCCGTTACCGTCGTGACCGACCCGGCTCAAAAAGACGGACCACTCATGCGTCTTTCAAAGGCCTATGACTGGGAAGTGTTCCCCGTTCCTTATGGAATCGGCGGGCGGTTCAGCGTTCTTTCGACTCCGGGACTTATTGTCGCTGCAACTCTTGGAATGAATCTTTCTCAGTTGCTTGCCGGTGCTGCCAATATGGACGAAGTTTGCCGCGGCAGTGACTGGCGGCGCAATCCGGCCCTTTTTGGAGCGGCCGTGAAATATCTGGCCGCCCGGGATCATGGTGCTTCCATCGAAGTCTTCATGCCTTATGCGATGCGGCTTAAGGCGCTCGGGGAATGGTATGTCCAGCTGCTTGCTGAATCCTTGGGCAAGCGTGAGGATCGGAATGGCCAGACCGTCTTTTATGGCCGGACGCCCCTTGTTGCTATCGGTACGACGGATATGCATGCCCAGACCCAGCTTCACCAGGATGGAATCAGGGATAAAGTGGTTCAGTTCCTTTTTATTGATAGCCTAAAAGGAAAAATCCATCTTCATAATCCCTTCCCTGAAATCCAGTCGCTTCGGCCTTATGAAAATATGGATGTCGGGCGGGCCTTGGAAATTGCCATGGAAGCAAATGAAGAGGCCCTTATGAGCGACGGTCGCATGAGTGCCCTTTACCGGCTGCCCCAGCTTGATGAATTTTATCTCGGGCAAATGTTCTACTACCTCATGCTGAGCATTGCCTACGAAGGTGAGCTGGCCAATGTGGATGCTTTTGATCAGCCTGGCGTGGAAGTCTATAAAAAAATCATGAGAAGGAAACTAGGAAAATAATGGCGCAGGAGCAAAAATCGCTCCCTTTTGACGAACGGCGTGAGCCCATGAGTAAAAAAAGATTCAAGAAAAAAGGTCCTAAAGGTTCCTCACATTACTCCGCTCAATTCGGGTAATAGGGAACCTTTCCTATGACCGCCAATTGAAAATAAATCATGCTGAAGCCTTACCCTGAATTTGGGTCTTGATTTGGGGTAAGGCTCTTTTTTTTAGTTTGCTGCAGGATGGGTTGAATCGTTTCCGTTAGGCTTTTTCGCTTAGCACTTGATAAAATCACGAACGTTGGCTGTCCCCACCCTTGCCGTCTTCCCTATATTTCAAAAGACCAGCCTTTTAGAGAATCTCTATACAAGATAAGACAAGATAAGAGCCCTAAACCAAACCTGCGTCTACGTTTGGTTTAGGGCTTGCTTTTCAGTCTTTCTTTCTTTTTCTATCTTCCCTACCTCAGGACAATGTCCGCTTTCTTCGCGTGGTTCAGCTGGTTTCCTGTAATGAATCCTTGGTCATGCATATTTTCAAGGACCAGGTCCCGCCGCCTGCGGCAGGCTTCCATATCGTTATAGGGGTTGAGGTCCGTCGGCGCGTTGGGCAGGCCTGCAAGGACGGCACACTCCATGAGGGAGAGCTGCTTAGGTTCAATGCCGAAGTAATTTCGCGCGGCTCTTCTGATGCCTGTCGAGTGGTTACCAAAAAAAGTTGTATTAAAATACATCTCAAGAATCTCTTCTTTGGAATACCTGGCTTCGACGATGAGGGCGAGGCCAGCTTCCCATAGCTTTCGCTCCAAGGAGCGTTCCGGCGACAGGAGATTGTTTTTTACCAGCTGCTGCGTTAGAGTACTGCCGCCTTGGGCGACTTCGTCGTACTGAAGATTGACGAGCACGGCTCGCATGATGGCACTGGGATCGATGCCGATGTGGGAATAAAAACGCCGATCTTCTGTTGCGATGAGGGCCTGAGGAAGATAGGCGGGCATGTTATCAAGACTGACCCAGTCGCTTTTATCAATCCGTTCCTTTGCCACGTCCTTCATATGATAGGCAAGGTAGCAGAGTCGAAGGGGACGGGGCAGTTTCTTTCCTAGGTAGGGATACGAAAAAGATTCCATGAGGGGCGGCCGGCCCGCACTGGGTGTTGGTGCAGCAGGGACCATGACATACCAGAGGAGCCCGCTGAGGATGAGGGTGAGGATGAAGAGTAATTTTTTCATGGATGGCTCCTTTCCAAGGATGTTTATTTCTTTTTATTCTAATTCTACCTGAAAGAGGCCTAAAAATCCATGGGGAAGAGGGGAGAAAAAACTTGCAATATTTTTGCAAAATGACTAGTACCATGAGGGCCTGAGTACTATAATGTAGGCATCCTAAAAAAAGAGGAAAAAGAAAAGAAAAAAAGTATTGCAAACTTATACATAAAGACGTATAATATTGCAACATAAAGGAGGAGATAGTGCTTTATGGAAAATTTCGGGGGAATCATCCTTTTCCTTGAAGAGGCTTGGCAGACGGTACCGCAGCGATGCATCTGCTGAATTACCGAGGAATCTTGGAATTCAAGATTGCATGAATATTAATGATGATGCGAGTTCCGCACATGAGGAGGAAACAAGATGCAGATCAAAGGCGATGAAATGAATATCCTAGTTGAAGCCCTGCCATACCTGAGTGCTTTCAAAGGAAAGACCGTTGTTGTCAAATATGGCGGTAACGCCATGCTAAGTGATGACCTCAAAAACAAGGTCCTCCAAGACATTGTGTTCCTGCGCCTTGCAGGCATGCGTCCCGTTGTCGTTCATGGCGGCGGCCCGGAAATTACGGCTATGCTGAAGCAAGCAGGCAAAAAGAGCGAATTTGTAAGCGGCCTACGCGTTACGGACGCGGAAACGGTGGCTATTGCTGAATTGGCCCTTGTAGGACGCACCAATACGGACCTTGTCCGAAGACTGAACATCCTGGGTGGTAACGCCATCGGACTGAATGGCAAGGATGGCAAACTCCTTGAAGCCAAGAAACATTTGGCCGATGTTTATGAAGACGGGCAAGTGAACTTGGTCGATATCGGATTTGTGGGAACCGTGGACAAGATTAACACGGATCTTTTGAATCTCCTGATCCAAAATGACTATATTCCCGTCATTGCGCCGATTGGTCTTGGCGCCGATGGTGAGACCTACAATATCAATGCCGACAGTGTGGCCGGTGAAGTGGCAGGGGCCCTCAAAGCAGAAAAGCTTCTTATGCTCACCGATGTGCGCGGCATCTATGAAGACCATCATGATGAAAGTACTTTCCTTTCTACGCTGACCTTCGAAAAGGCACATGAACTGATTATCAAGGGAAGTATCGACGGCGGCATGATCCCTAAGGTCAAGGCCTGCATTACGGCCCTTTCCGGCGGGGCACACAAGACGCACATCATCGATGGGCGCCGGGAACACTCCATCCTTCAGGAAATCTTCTCCGATGAGGGTGTTGGTACGGAAGTCATTAAGGGCTGATGAGGGGGAGCAAGCATGAATACAAAAGAAATCATTGCAATGACGGAAGCACATTACCTTCCCGTCTTCGGCCGTTTTCCCATTGCCATTGACCATGGCGAAGGAGCAACCTTATATGATGCGGACGGCAAGGCCTATATTGACTTTCTTGCCGGTATCGCAACCAATGCCCTGGGCTATCATCATCCGGCAATTGTCAAGGCGGTATGCGAACAGACCCAAAAGGTTATGCATACGTCAAACTTGTTTTATACGGAAATCCAGGCCAAGGCGGCGCAGCAGCTTGCTGAAGTAACGGGCATGGACCGGGTTTTTTTTGCCAATAGTGGGGCCGAAGCCAATGAAGGAATCATCAAGCTTGCCCGCAAATATGGCAGCCGTAAGAACCCGGCAAAATTTCGCATCATTACGGCAAAGGATTCTTTTCACGGCCGCACCATGGAAACGCTGACCGCGACCGGTCAGGACCACTATCATGAAGGACTGACGCCTCTGCCTGAGGGTTTTACGTATGTGCCTTTCGGCGACCTTGCGGCCATCGAAGCCGTTATGGACGATGATGTATGCGGCGTCCTCATCGAACCGATCCAGGGCGAAGGCGGCGTCCATGTCCCAGCTCCGGGGTATCTTGAAGGGGTCAAGGCCTTGTGCGAGAAGCACGATGCCCTTTTCCTCCTCGATGAGGTTCAGACTGGTGTCTGCCGCACGGGCAAATGGTTTGCTTATATGCACAGCACCGTCAAGCCTGATGCTATGAGCCTTGCCAAGGCCATTGGCGGCGGGTTCCCCATGGGGGCCTTTGTCACGACGGAGCGTCTTGCCCATGTCTTTAAGCCGGGCGATCATGGCTCTACCTTTGGCGGCAATGCCATTTCCTGTGCCTCCTGCTATGCCACGCTCAAGACATTAAAGGAACTCCATATGGATGAAGCCGCTGCTAGGAAAGGTGATTATTTCCAAAAGGGCCTTAAGGCACTTCAAAAAAAGCATCCTGACAAGATTGCCGATGTGCGCGGCAAGGGGCTCCTGATTGGGGCTGAACTTTCAAAAGCCGGGGCCTGTCTTGTTGGACGTGCCTTGGAAAAAGGCTTTATCATCAACTGCACGGCAGGAAATGTTCTGCGTTTTGTTCCGCCCCTCATCATTACGGAAGGGGAAATCGATCAGCTCCTTCAATGTCTTGACGAGCTTTTGGCGGAATTCTAAGAAGAAAAAGAGGGAAGAAAATGGCCTTAAAAAATAAAGATTTGATTTCCATCCATGATTTGAGTGTTGGGGAAGTGGCAACCATCCTTGATGTGAGCCGCAAGCTGAAGAAAAAACAGAAAATGGGCGAACCTCATGAATACCTGAAAGGGAAGACCCTTGCCATGATTTTTTCCAAGGCGTCCACACGAACCCGGGTTTCCTTTGAAACGGGGTTCCATCAGCTGGGTGGTCATCCAATCTATATGAGTGAGGCCACAAGCCAGATTGGCCGCGGCGAGCCCGTCAAGGACACGGCCCGCGTCCTTTCCCGTTTTGTCGACGGCATCATGATCCGCACCTATTCTCATGAAGCGGTTAAGGAACTGGCAGCTTATGCTTCTGTTCCTGTCATCAATGGACTGACGGACTTGCTCCATCCCTGCCAGGCCCTGACGGACCTATTTACCATCATGGAGTACAAGGAAGTCCTCAAAGGCCGCAAGCTTGTCTTTGTCGGTGATGGCAACAACATGGCCCATTCCCTGATGTATGCCTGCGCCAAGGTGGGGATGAACATGGTCTGTGCAAGCCCCAAGGGGTACTACCCTGATCCGCAGGTCCTGAAACAGGCCCAGGAAGATGCCGCGCTGACAGGTGCTTCCATTACTGTCGAAGAAGACGTCATGAAAGCGGCTGAAGGGGCCGACGTCCTGTACACGGATGTGTGGGCTTCCATGGGCGAGGAGGCAGAGCACGAGGAAAGGGTAAAGAAGTTCCAGGGTTACCAGATCAATCAAGCCCTTCTTGATGTGGCTCGCCCCGATGCCATGGTGCTCCACTGCCTGCCGGCCCACAGGGGGGAAGAAATTACCGATGATGTCATTGAAGGACCACACTCTGCTGTCTTTGATGAAGCTGAAAACAGGCTCCACGTCCAAAAGGCCATTATGGCTTTGCTGATGAGCGATGAAGTCCTCTAATCCCTAGAAAGAAGGAGAACCCGATCATGAAGAAAAAAGACGAAATCAAAAAAGTTGTTCTTGCTTATTCCGGCGGTCTCGATACGTCCGTCATCATTCCTTGGCTGAAGGAAAACTATAATAACTGTGAAGTCATTACCGTAACGGCCGATTTGGGACAAGGCGATGATATGAGCTTTGTTCATGATAAGGCGTTAAAGAGCGGGGCTTCCAAGGCTTATGTTCTTGATCTGCGGGATGAATTCCTTCGCGATTATGCTTGGCCCATGGTCAAATCCGGCGCCGTTTATGAAAAGAAATATCTCCTGGGAACGTCCATTGCCCGTCCGGTCATTGCAAAGCATCTTGTTGAAGTGGCCCTGAAGGAAAATGCCGATGCCATCTGCCATGGTGCTACAGGTAAGGGCAACGATCAGGTTCGTTTTGAACTGGGCATCAAGGCGCTGGCTCCGCAGCTCCAGGTCATCGCTCCTTGGCGGGAATGGAACATCAAATCCCGTGAAGATGCCATCGATTTTGCCTCCGCCCATAATATCCCGGTTCCGGTCACGAAGAAAAAAGACTATAGCATGGACTGGAATATCTGGCATCTTTCCCATGAAGGCAGCGACCTCGAAGATCCGGCCAATGAACCCAATCCGGATATCTATATCTTCTCCGGTACCCCTGAAGGCGCTCCCGATAAGGACGAATATGTGGAACTGGAATTTGTTGAAGGGGTTCCAGTCGCCGTCAATGGCAAGAAGATGGAACCGGTGGAACTTCTCACCACCCTTAACGAAATCGGCAAGCGCAACGGCATTGGGATTGCTGACATGGTGGAAAACCGGCTGGTTGGCATGAAGGACCGCGGTGTCTATGAAACGCCGGGCGGTACCATCATCTATTATGCCCATAATGAACTGGAAAATATTTGCCTTGATCGGGCCACCTACAATTATAAGGAACAGATTGGCATTCGTTATGCAGAACTTGTCTATGACGGCATGTGGTTCTCCCAGCTGCGGGAAGCCCTCCAGGCCTTTGTCGATGAAACGCAGAAAACGGTGACCGGTACGGTCCGTCTGAAGCTCTATAAAGGCAATATCATTTCTGCCGGCACGACGAGCCCTTATTCCCTTTACAGCAAGGAATATGTCACCTTCGGCGAAGACGATGTATATGATCAGACCGATGCCAAGGGCTTTATCACCCTTTTTGGCCTGCCGTTGACGGTTCGGGCCCTCATGAAACAGGGGAAACTGAAATAAGATGGCAAAGTTATGGGGTGGAAGATTCAGTAAGGATACAAATGCCTTGGTAGACGCTTTCAACGCATCCATTGAGTATGATCAGCGCCTCTATCATGAAGATATCCGCGGCAGCATTGCCCACACGCATATGCTGGCCAAAACGGGCATCATTTCGGAAAGTGATGCCGAAAAGATCGTGAAGGGGCTTACGAGCATCCTTGACGATATTGAAAAGGGAACGTTCGAATTCAAGACCGAACTGGAAGATATCCACATGAATGTGGAAGCGGCCCTTACGGAACGCATCGGTGATGCTGGTGCTCGTCTCCATACGGCCAGAAGCCGCAATGACCAGGTGGCCCTTGACATGCATATGTACATGAAACGGGTTGTGACCGAAGTCATGGACCTTGTCATCCGCTTTGAAGAAGCACTTCTAATGGTGGCAGATAAAAATCAGGATACGCTTATGCCCGGGTACACCCATTTGCAGCGGGCGCAGCCCATTACTTTCTGCCATCATCTCTTGGCCTACTTCAATATGTTTCTGCGCGATTTCCGCCGCCTTGAAGGGGTGTGGAAAGGTGCGGACATCATGCCCCTCGGGGCAGGTGCCGTGGCGGGGACAACGCTTCCCATTGACCGCTTCCAGGTGGCCGAGGAACTCAATTTTGACGCGGTTTATGGCAACAGCATGGACGCTGTAAGCGACCGGGATTACCTCTTGGAATTTCTTTCTGCCGCGTCCATCCTCATGATGCACCTGTCCCGCCTCAGTGAGGAAATCTGTCTTTGGTCATCGACGGAATTTGGGTTCATTGATCTTGATGATGCTTTTGCAACGGGTTCATCCATGATGCCCCAGAAAAAGAATCCCGATATTTCCGAACTCGTTCGTGGCAAGACGGGGCGGACCTATGGTCACCTCATGGCCCTTTTGACAACGCTCAAGGGCCTGCCTCTTGCCTATAACAAGGATCTGCAGGAAGATAAGGAAGGTTTTTTTGACGCGGTTGATACGGTGAAGTTTTCCCTCACTGTTTTTCGGGATATGCTCCTTACTATGACGGTGAACAAGGATCGCATGGCCGAAGCTGTCCATAAGGATTATTCCAATGCGACAGACCTTGCTGATTACCTTGTCAAGAAAGGCCTGCCCTTCCGTAAGGCCCATAAAGTCGTTGGCGAAGCCGTGGCTTATGGCATCAAGCACCGCAAGTATCTTGTAGAGTTGACCTTGGACGAGTACAAACAGTTTTCGCCTCTTTTTGAAAAGGATCTCCTTGAAGCCCTGCGTCCAGAAAACTGCGTGGCTGCCCGTACGTCCTACGGCGGCCCTGCACCAAAGGAAAATGCTAAGCAACTGACCTTGGGCCGGTCACTTGTTGATGGGCAGAAGAAGACCCTTCATGAGTTGGTAACAAAGCGCTGAGCTTTTGTTATAGGAAAAGGCTTACCTTTTCCGCAAACACAATCATCTGGCACCTTGAAATAAAGGGGACCGGGAGTGTCCATTTCCTCGTGTCCACATGAGCCTCCTTCCGTAGGAAAATAAAGGTTCTTTGTCAAATGTTGGGGTGCCCCACAACTAAATCGCCTTTTAGGAACTCGGCAAGGCATTTGCCGAGTTCCTTTTTTGCCAATTCACATAGAGAATCCGGTTCCTAAATCTGTTGAAATCACGCATTCCAAATGCAACTCTCTTAACCGTCTTAATCAGGTTGTTACAGCCTTCTGTGAATCCATTGGAGTATGGCTGGATAATTGCTTGAATAATTGCAGCCTCCCAATCTTTAAAAGATCTTAAAATCCCTTTAAAAGCATCTAAGTTGTAGCCCATTACCATAGCTAACCATTTGTTTAGCTCCCGCTTCGCAGCCAATTC
>NZ_AULA01000045.1 GCF_000425045.1 Acidaminococcus intestini DSM 21505
CTTTTATGTAATCGGACAAAAGCCTGTTGGTGCAAAATGGATCCGATAGCAATCCTTTGCCAACGGTAATCCTTGATTCTATCGGTCTTCGCATGACAATTAGGGCATTGGACAACAGCTCGATTCAGTTCCATAATAAATTCAATTTGTTGCTCACTGTGGATGCATTTTTTTATTACGTTACCTTTGACATTCAAGGAATTTGCTATATAATCAAATGTGGACATAGGCCATCTTCCTTTCATTTAGGTTTGGCGATTTAATTGTAAGAGTGGATGCCGTCTATGTCCACTTTTTTATGCAAAAATGGGGTGAGGAAAGAATATTTCCTCACCCCAACATTTATTATAGAACCCAAAAAAGGGGCTGTGAAGAAATGATAAACTCATTTCTTCACAGCCCTTTTTTATTTTTCTTAGAAAAGGCCTTCGTACTGAGGCCCTTTCAGGTATTTCTTACCGTATTCCTTAATCTTGTCGACACCGATGAATTTCAGGTAGTCGTTGAAGGCAATAAGATCACCAGGATAGCCCTCGGCCATCTCGTTTTCTTTTATATACTTCAGAACTTTCATGACAGCGGCGACTTCTGCAAAAAGGCAGCTCATGGGGAAAGTAATGATCTTATAGCCCAATTCCCCGCAGTCCTTTGCGGTCATGCCGTCATTGATACCTTTTCCTACATAAAGGCCCAGATGAATCGGTCCGTGGACCAATTTAGGGAGCTTCAGCAGTTCCTCATGGGTCTTAGGGAGAATCTTGACCATGTCGGCACCGGCATCCATGTAGGCATTGGCCCGTTCAACCGCTTCTTCAAAGGGTGCATCGGTCCGAGCTACGATGACAAGGTCATCGTCACGGCGAGCATCAACGGCAGCTTTAATCTTGCCCACCATTTCTTCCTTGCTGATGAGCTGAGGTTTCATAATGAAGGGGCAGTTAGGCGGCTGGGTTTGGTCTTCAATGAAGACACCCCCAATGCCGGTCTTTTCATATTCCCGTATCATACGGATGACATTGAGGGCGGAGCCATAGCCACCTTCCCCATCAGCGAGGATAGGAATATCAACGGCATTCTGCATCTTGCTGAGAGCAGCCACCGTTTCATTCATCCCCAAAAGACCCGTGTCAGACGTCCCGATCATGGCACCATGCATGCCGTAGCCCGTCGTCCCAATGAGGTCAAAGCCTGATGCTTCTATACATTTTGCGGTCAGCGCGTCATAGGCGCAAGGAGCCATGAGGTAGTCCTTTTCCTTAAGAAGTCGACGCAGTTTCGTTGTCATACGTTCTTGCATACTAAGCCCTTCCTTTCTTGTTTGTCTCTATTATAGAGCAGGCTGGCGGGCATTCTCCAATATCCATTTTTTGTCATTACCATAGAATCATTCTATTAAGATTGTGAGGTTGGTCCTACAAGACACGTTTTATCAAAAAAGGGGCCTCCTTTCTCAGAAGCCCCCTCAATTCTCACTTATTTTCCTTTATGAGATTTTGCGTGATTCGGTGCGACAAAACGACCCTTCTCATCCTTGACAAGTTTCCCTTCCTTGACAAGAGCACTCGGGCTGTAAATATCGTTGATGTTCCAACAGCCCGGCGTCGGCACAACGATGTTTTCCATGGGAGCTTCCACGAGGAAAGGACGGCCTTCCTTGTTGGCAGCCATGGCCTTTTTCATAGCCGGCAGGAATTCATCAGCAGACTGGACACAGATGGATTCTACACCGTAGGCTTTAGCCACACCGGCCCAGCTCGGCGAATAGCTCTTGCCGTCCGGCGTCTGGAAGACGGTACCGAACTTAGTCCCATAGTTTCCATTTTCAAGACCGGCAATGGTCCCAAAAGCGGAGTTGTTCATAACCACCCAAGTGCAGGCAATACCTTGTTCCACAGCAGTAGCAAGGCAAGTCGGGTTAACGCCAAACCCGCCATCACCCGTAAGGGTAAGGCAGACCTTATCGGGGGCTGCGAGCTTGCCGCCCAGGACGGCAGAGGCACCAAAGCCCATGGTGGCAAGACCGGAAGAGTGATGGATCGTGCCGGGTACGTTGACATCAAACTGCTGAGCTACGCCGTTCTTATTCCAGCCCACATCGGTAAAGATATGAGCATCTTCCGGAACAACAGCTTTCACATCATGGAGGATACGCTGCGGCGTCATAGGGAAACGGCCATCCGTAGAAATGGCAACATTGCTTTCCTTGAAGGCTTTCTTCGCTTTGGCAATCTTGGCACGCAGTTCCGGATTCTTTTTCCCTTCAGGGCAGATTTTCTTGACTTCTTCCAGGATTTGTTTGAGGCCCAGTTTGAGATCTCCAATGGCCCCGATGGAAACAGGATAGTTACGGCCAATTTCCATGGGATCGATGTCAATCTGGAGGAATTCCGTATGGTCGGGATCGAAGGTGACACCCCGATACCAGCTGGAGCTGTCCGCTTCCGCAAAACGGGTACCTAGGCCAAGAATGACATCAGCGTTTACGGTGAGGGAATGGGTAAATTCAAGACCCCAGAAGCCCGTCTGACCAACCATGAGGGGATGATTATCTGGCAGGCAGCCCTGCCCCATCAGGGTGCGAGAAACAGGGATATCAAGGAATTCAGCAAGATCCGCCAGTTCGTCCGAAGCCTGGGCAAGGAGGATTCCTCCGCCGGCATGAAGGACCGGATTCTTTGCTTCGACCAGTTTTTTGGCAATGCCTTTGGCCGCTTCTGGATCTAGGGCCGGTTTCATAGTGATGTGGCTGTCCTTATAGGTGCGATCCCATAGGTAGTCTTCCACTTCGCGGGAGAACATATCCATGGGCATATCAATGAGGACCGGTCCAGGGCGACCCGATTCAGCCAGACGGAAAGCCTTATCCATGATTTCCCCGAGGGCTTCAGGATCATCAACGCGCCAAGCACGCTTGACGACGGGTTCCAAAATCTTATACTGCGTGGCATCACCATGCATATTGACTTCCTGATGAGGATGCTTTCCAAAATAATAGCTCGGTACATCGCCTGCAATGACGACCATAGGAATAGAGTCAAATGCGGCGTTTGCTACACCGGTCAAAACATTCGTCAGCCCCGGTCCAAGATGGCAGAGGACGACAGAAGCCTTATGGGTTACACGGGCATAGCCATCAGCTGCCGTAGAGGCAACCGCTTCATGGCGATTGGAAATATATTTCACCTTTTTCGAACGGCTCAGAGCATCGAGCATACCAATGACCGTATGGCCGCAGAGGCCAAAGACATATTTGACATTCCGACGTTCGAGATAATCAACCATCAAATCAGCAATCAGTTTCTTTGCCATTTTTTCATCCTCCTATGGTCTCAGGACCAATATTAACTCTCTTGAAATACTGCGTGAAGACTTCTTCACTGCGGATTACATAATCACGGAAGTAGCGAGCTGCCGGCGGGAGGAACTTTTCTTTGTTCCACTGCAGGTAGAGACGCCGCTTGGGAATATCATTTTCAATACAAAGGAGCTTTGTTCCAAAAGGTGCGTAATGGGTAAGTGGGAAGGGAACAACGGATACACCGCGTCCGCCGGCAACCAGCCCATAAATGATGAGGTCACTGGGCGTCCTTGAAACGACCCGAGGTTCAATGCCTAAGGAAGCAAATGTCTTTTGCAGCATGGGAGCAAGCTGCCCGTTCTGATTGAAGCCAATAAAATTTTCATCCTGGAGTTCCCGAAGATCCACCCTTTCACGTGACGCTAGATAATGGTTTTCTGGAACGATAACGACCAAGGGATGGTCTCCAATATAAGTGCCCGCCACTTCTGGTTCCTCAAATTTCGTAGCAATGCACAGGTCTATTTTCCCAGATACGATAAGTTCATGGATTTCGTACCAGCCAATCTGTGCATACTGAAAATGCACGTCATAGCGATTTGTTTCTGACTGATAGCGAACCATAAGGTCCGTTGAAAACTGAGCCACGGAAGGAAAACCAGCAAGTTCGATGGTTCCTGTATTGGGATCAAGGAATTCCTTTAGTTTAGCGATACCTTCATCGAGGGAATCCAGCGTTTTATTGACATAAGGGAGAAAGATTTCCCCATATTTGGACAGACGGATATTCCGGCCATCCTTTTCAAAAAGTTCCACACCAAGTTTCTCTTCCAAGGACCGCATAGCATGACTCAGATTAGATTGGCTCACATGGAGTTTTTTTGTTGCTTGGGTGTAGTTTTCCAATTCTGCAATCGTTTGAAAGTAAATCAGCCATTGTAGGTTCATGGGGGCCCTCCTCTATTTCCCTTTATCATTCCTTAAACACAGGCCTTTCGTCAAGACTTTTCAGGAAACTGGTTCCGTCTCGTGTCCCAAAAATTCAGGAGAATATCAGCCGAGATAAGAATCAGTCCCAAATAGAAATGGACGGTAAAGGACTCTCCGAGCAAATAGGCACCCAAAACAGCAGAAAAAACGGCTTGGAGCGGATAAAAAAGCGAACAGGTACTTGCCGGCAGTTCAGACAGAGCCTTGGTCCATGTAAACTGGGCCACACCGGATCCCATGATGCCAAGGTAAAGAAGAACAAGCACCACAAAAGGCGTCAGGCTGACAGGTTCCCGCAGGCTGCTGTAGATTCCCACAGGGAGAGAAAGGAGACTGCCAATGAGCATTCCATAAAACGTAATCAAGATGGGGGCATACTTTTGGGTAAGGCGCCGCATCTGGATTGAGGCAAACCCAAAGGAGAGAACCGATATAATCATGAAGAGGATTCCCATGATTTCTCCTGAACCAGAAGCACCCTGAGTAATAATGAACGTGCCGAGAAGAGCCAGAAAGAGACAAACTCGCTTAATGACTGTAAGTGATTCCTTAAGAATGAACCCTGCTAGGAGTGTAATCACAACGGGGTTGGTGGAATTGATGAGGGCTGCCGTGGAAGCCCCAGCCAATTTGATACCAAGCTGCACCATCTGGAACGTTACAAAATAAGCCAACATGCCAATAAGAAAAAACCATTTGCGATCCTTCTGATCAATCGGTGTTTTCAGCTCCTTCCTTGCCATCCAAAACAGACAGCTGGTTCCAATAAAGGAGCGGATCATGGCAAGCACGGAGGGCGGTACAGCCTCGGCAATCACCTTTCCGCCGATATAGTTATTGCTCCAGATAAAGAAGGTGAATACAAGGTAGAAAAATGCTGACCATTTTTGAGGCATCCCACATCCACCTTCCTTTCTGTCGAACAGAGCTACTTACTTTTTCGCAGCGGCATCCAGTTCCTGCATGAGGACATCACCAATGCCATTAATCTGGCTGTTGATATCCTTGTAGAGCGCTTTAACAGAATCAAGGGCAAGAACCTGATCATAGAAAGACTTGTCATATTTGATGATGGTCATGCCTTTTTTCTCAAGGGTTTCCTTGTTCTGCTTGTCGATTTCACCCAGTTTTGGTGCCAGTTCCTTCAGGGCTTCGGACACCGCCTGGTTCAGGGCTTTCTGGTAAGCAGGATCAAGCGATTCATAAGCTTTTTTATTCATAGCAAGCTGATTCGTATAAAGGACATGGTTGGTCGGAGCTAGGAATTTCTGGACTTCATTGAAGTTCATGGTCACGATCGTATCGGCTGCGTTTTCTTCCGCATTAACCGTCCCGCTTTGCAGAGCAAAATACAGTTCAGAGAAAGCAAGCGGTGTCGGTTCTGCACCAATAGCAGTCCAAAAAGCCATATGGTTCTTATTGCTCATGGTGCGGATTTTAAGGCCTTTATAGGCATCGAGGTCCTTCAGGTTGGTATTGGCCGTCGCAAGACGGAAGGTGCCGTTCTGCAGCATGCCCATATAATGGAAACCTGCTTTATCGTAGGCTGCAGCCAGCTGTTTATAGAACTTTGATTCCGGATTATTGAGGACCTTATCAATCGTGGGGCCATCATATTTGGCAAAAGCCATGGGCAAGTCGAAGACAGCCATTTCAGGAATAAAAGAAACGACGGGTGCCGACTGACTGACAAAAACTTGGATATCATTGGATTTCAGCTGTCTTAATAGGTCTTCATCCCCACCGAGGTCGCCGTTGGGATGATATTCAATCTGAAGCTTTCCCCCTGTAATTTCATCGACTTTTTTGGAAACGAGTTCTCCAAACTGTTGGCCTGCCGACCCTTTGCCGGCCGTATCCGCACCGATGAGGACGACTTCCTTCAGATTGGCATATTCACCTTTACCGGCAGATTTCTGTTCTTTTGAATCACCGCCGCAGCCAGCAAGGGAAAGAGCCAGGACACCTGTCAAAACAGCAGCCGCCAGTTTACGAAACGTTTTTTTCATGAAAAATACCTCCTTAAAATAAAATTCCTTTATAGGCCCTAGGAATAACTCCCAGAGGAAAACCTTATTTCACAATACTTGGCAGATAGGTCGAAAACCAAGGAATATAAGTGATGAGGACGAGGGCCACAAGGAAGGAAACGATAAAAGGCACGGCCTTTTTCGCAACATCCATGGGCTGTTCTTGGGCAATATTTCCTGCCACGAAAAGATCAAGACCAAAAGGCGGTGTTGCAAGCCCGATGGACAGACAGCAAACGAGGATAACGCCAAGATGAACCGGATCAACGCCCAGTTTCTCGCAGGCCGGCAGCAGAACAGGAGCCAGGATAATGATAGCAGGCCCTGTATCCATGACCATCCCAAGAAGCAGGAAGATAATGACAAGGACACTCAGGACAGCAATGCTGGAATGGAAATTTCCCAAGATGAAAGTTTCCACGGCACGAGTAGCGCGAGTCAAGCTAAGGACACGGCCAAAAGCCGTAGCAAAAGCAAGGACGAAGGCAAGGCCGCCATATGTTTTTACTGATTCTGCACAAAGAGGAATCAATTCCTTAACGGAAATGGTCTTATAGATAAAGAGAGAAACAAAAAGCGCGTAGAAAACAGAAACCGTAGCCGCTTCTGTCGGTGTTACAAAACCGCTGTAGATACCGCCCAGGACGACAACCGGGCAAAGAAGTGCCCAAAAGCTGTCCTTGAAAAGTTTCGGAAGCCCTTCTTTTTTGAGTTCTTCCATGCGAGCATTGATTTTTTCCTTGTCTTCGCCATGTTTCACGCAGTAGAAGACAGCATAAGCCATGAGCATTACGCCAATAAGCAGACCAGGGAACACGCCGCCTAAAAAGAGATCACCTGTTGATACGCCCGTTGCAAGGGAATAGAGCACAAAGGGGATGGAAGGAGGAATGATGACGCCAAGTCCGCCGGCAACGGCTATGAGACCTGCACTCCAGGTCCGATCGTAACCAAGATCCGTCAAGAAAGGTACGCACATAGCACCGACAGCAGCCGTGGTGGCCGGGCCGGAACCAGAGATGGCCCCATAGAACAGGCAGGTCAGGATAACAGCACAGGGAAGGCCGCCGGGAAGCCTTCCAGCGAAGAAGGCGAAGAAGTTAAAAAGCTTGCGGCTGATTCCACCTTTTGCCATGATGACCCCGCCTAAGATAAAGAGCGGTACAGCAAGAATCGGCGTAGAGTTCGCACCGGAAAACGTATTATTGATGAGCTGGACGAGAGATCCGCCCCGATGCATCAGGAGAATTGGGGAAATCGAGCCCAGAATCATACTTGTTCCAATAGGAATGGAAACGGCGATTGCGACAAGGAATACAACAAATACAAGCAATGCTGCCATTATTCATCTCCTCCTTTCGCCATTTCAGCTTCCTTAGCTGCATCCTGCATGGTTTGTTCAAGGGTGGTCAGTTCCCGTTCATGGAACCGTTTGACATGAAGGATCATGACCTGAAAGGCCCTGATAGTTGCAAGAACATAGCCAAAGAGCATAACCGCATAAACAATCCACATAGGCCATTCCATGGCCGGTGAAAATTCATGGCTGGTGTAAATGTTTTCCAACACTTCAAAGGAATAAAATCCCAACAGGCCCATACAGAACATATTGATTAAATCTACGATGATGCCAATGATCTTTTTCATGGCCTGGGGAAGAAGATCGACGAGAACACCGACGCGGAGCATATTCTCCATCCGAATGGTATAGGGGAGGGAAATGAATACGCTCCAGATCCACATGAACCGGCAAAATTCTTCAGCCCAGGTAAGGGATGTGAGCCAGGGAACTTTTCGGACAATGACCTGGATCATGGTGACACAAGCGATGATAATCAAGAGAATAATCATCAAGGTTTCTTCAAGATGTTCATCTAACCATTTGATTAGGCGCATACAGCATGCCTCCTTTGCTGTTTTCAGCTATTATTTCTTTTCCGCAAGGATGGCGAGGAGTTCTTCCCGCATCGCTTCAACAGGAGCTTTCTTCCCTGTCCACAGTTCAATCTGGGCAGCCCCTTGGTAAAGGCTCATGCCAAGGCCGTTCAGGATGCGGCAGCCTTTTGCTTCAGCATCCAGGAGAAACTGTGTCTTTGCAGGATTATAACAAGCGTCAAAATAAAGCTGTTCCGGTTTCATGTATTCCTTGGGGAGCGGCGTTTCCCCGATGGAACGCCCCATGCCAACGCCGCTGGCGTTAAGGACCACATCGCAGGCCGATAGTTTCGAAAAGTCTCCATAAGGGACGAACTCTGCGACAGGAGCAAAATTCTTGTTGATGTCATCGACGAGGGACTTGGCACAGCCTTCAAACTTGTCTGTGATGTAAATCTTGCGAGCCCCGTGGTAAGCAAGGATAGAACACATGGCGCGGCCCGCCCCGCCGCCGCCAAAGCAGAAGAAGACACACTGATCGACCTTCACACCGGCCTCTTCCGTCAGGGCTGTATAAAAACCAACGCCATCCGTGTTGTAGCCGATAAGCTTGCCCTCTGGCGTCTTGACAACGGTGTTGCTGGACCCCATTTTTTGACAGAGGGGATCAAGTTCGTCAAGATACTCCAACACTTTGACTTTATTTGGCTTTGTTACGGCAAATCCAGCAAAATTCATATATCGCAGGCCATTCACAATATCTCCCAAATGCTCATTATCCGTTTCCGTATAAAAGTAGACCATATTGAGCCCAGCTGCTTCATACCCTTTGTTTTGCATCCTTGCAGCAAAGGACTGCGTCAAAGGAAGTCCCAAAAGAGTAATCATTTTCGTATTGATATCGACCTTCATCATTCCTGACCTTCTTTCTTCACAGACCGGCTGCGGTGAGATACTCCCGTGCCGTTTCAAGACAATTTCGGATGTGTCCTTCTTCTCCATAGGTTTCTATATATTTTTTATTTGGAAGTTCAATGGAACAAGGCCCTTCAGGCAGTACTTTCAGGTAGTCCTTAACGGGAATCGCACCGCGGCCCACATATTCCCGTGCTTCCCGCATGATTTCAACTGGTTTGTATGCTTTTTCATTTTTGGGGCAGTCACAAAGATGGATCACGCCAACTAAGGAGGGATCGAGCTTCTTGAGGTCTTCCACCGTCACGCCTGACCAGTAGCAGTAGAGCATATCCAAAAGAACTTTAGCGTTATCGGCGCCGACTTCCTTAAGGAACTGGAGCGTATCGGGCAGATTCACAAGGCCCGAAATCACAGGAAACTCCAAATTCATGGTGAGACCAAATTCCTTGGCATCTTCACAGATCTTTCCGTAGCAGTCGACGGCAAAGCCATGATCCATTGTCCACACACTGGAAAGGACGTCTGTAAATCCGAGTTTTGCAGCACACTCAAAAGCACCTCGGTAATCACGAGGAAGGTCTTCCTTTACTCGAACCAACTCGATATCGAGCGGCTGCAGGGATGTCTCCTCTAAGGCAACCTGAATACTTGCGAACAATCCTGGATTATTTTCCAAGTGGACCTGCGGTTCCCCCGCCTGCCCCATAGGGATTGTCCGCAGACTAACATAATCATAACCCGCCTTTGATGCCATCTTGACTTGGGCCAAAGGGTCCATTCCCGGCACTGTAAGATAGGCCAAGGAAATTTTTCTTGTCATAGTGAATCCTCCTACTTTTTCCGTTCAGGAAGTAATGAGTCCGCCTTTTCTTATGGTTCCATTGTAGGATGAATTTTCTGACATTTCCAATACATTGTTTTTAAAAATATATGAATAATATCGATATATTATTTGCCAAGTAATAGGTAGAAACCTGAGAACAGGCATAGTTACGCCTTTTCATCATCAAAACAAGGAAGACAAGCTCCCTTATTTTTACAATTTTGTTCATCTATTTTCTTGTTTTTGTCTACGATTTCCTTCCCTATCACCACTCTATATTTTCTTTTCATGAATAAATTCGATGAATTTATCATTCTTCATGGATTCTCCCGACAGCATCCAAAAAGGTTCTTTGTCAAATGTTGGGGTGCCCCACAACTAAATCGCCTTTTAGGAACTCGGCAAGGCATTTGCCGAGTTCCTTTTTTGCCAATTCACATAGAGAATCCGGTTCCTAAATCTGTTGAAATCACGCATTCCAAATGCAACTCTCTTAACCGTCTTAATCAGGTTGTTACAGCCTTCTGTGAATCCATTGGAGTATGGCTGGATAATTGCTTGAATAATTGCAGCCTCCCAATCTTTAAAAGATCTTAAAATCCCTTTAAAAGCATCTAAGTTGTAGCCCATTACCATAGCTAACCATTTGTTTAGCTCCCGCTTCGCAGCCAATTCAG
>NZ_AULA01000046.1 GCF_000425045.1 Acidaminococcus intestini DSM 21505
CACACGCAACGAAAAAGGACACGCACTGTATTCAGTGCATGTCCTCTCCAGGAGTGCATAGACACTTTAGCACCCCAAAATTTGACAAAGAACCAGAAAGATGGCCACCATGCGCCCGCCTAACTTGGCAAGTTTCCGGAAATCGCAGCGCAGGAGCATGACAAAAATCATAGCATACAGGAGATTGTTCTTCAGCGCTTTATAGGCAGCGGAAACTTCTTTGGAATGGTAGAGACCCAAGGTGCAGAAAATCATATTGAGGACATAGATCCAGACAAGGGGCGGCACAACATTGAAAATCTTCCATTTTGTGTATTTTTCAAGGGCAAGAAGAATCCCTGCCAAACACATAAGAAAAGCAATATACATAAAACCATTCGTAATGACCATTATATCCACTTCCCTTCAGGAAAACCAGGCGCCGTCACACATCAAGATAAGTCAAACCGCGGATGCCCTTGATCCCGAGGCCCGGTGCGTCAGAAACGGTAATTTCCTTTTCGTTGAAGACGGCACCGCCATCGATGGGATCTTCACTGCAAAGGACGGGTCCATCAAGATCAACGCGGGTAATGACTTTTTTGGCACAGGCTAGATGCACAGCCGCGTTGACACTCACTTTGGCCTCCAACATACAGCCAATCATGCATTCCATGCCAGAGATCTCCGCCAAGGCAGCAATCTTGAGGGCACTTGTCAAACCACCACATTTCATGAGCTTGATATTGATGAGGTCCGCTGCCCGCATTTCCACGATTTTCAGGGCATCTTCAGCGCTGAAGACGCTTTCATCGGCAAGGACCGGCACATAGGAGCGTTCCGTCACATACGTCAGTCCCTCTAGGTCATGGGCCTTGACCGGCTGCTCCACAAGTTCAATGGCTAATCCGGATTCCTGCATTTCGTTCAGGAGACGGACAGCCTCTTTTGGAGCCCAAGCCTGATTGGCATCAATGCGAATGCGGGGTGCGCTTCCTACAGCGTCACGAATGGCTTTGAGCCTGGCTACGTCAAGAGTTGGATCGACCCCTACCTTTACCTTTAAGGTATCATAACCCCGCTTGATGGCATTTACCGCATCACGGGCCATCTCTTCCGGTGAATTGACGCTGATCGTAATATCCGTGATAATCTTTTTCCGAGCTCCACCGAGCAGTTTATAGACGGGAATCTGATATTTTTGTCCGTACAGATCCCACAAGGCCATATCGACAGCCGCTTTGGCACTGCTGTTTTTGACAACAGCACCGTCCAAAGCTGTTGTCAGGTCCTCAAAATCATCGATATCACGCCCCACAAGGGCCTTACGGATGTGGTCGGTGATGGCGCCAATGATGGCTCCTGTCGTATCACCCGTAATGGCACCGGTTGGAGGCGCTTCTCCATAGCCAATTTCCCCCGTGTCCGTATGCACTTCAACGATGATATCTTCTACGGAATCAACACGACGCAGAGCCGTTTTGAAGGGAACGCGCAGCGGCACAGAAATTCTGCCCAATTTGATGGCTGTTATCTTCATAAAAATACACGCCTCCCACTTTATTTTGATAAATCAAGCATAATTCTTTCTCTTTATTCCGTCAATAAAAACACCCTGATGCCTTTTATTTTCTCCTTTTCAATCATTTTATACATATTTTTTGTATCTTTTTTTATAAAAAATATGCGTCAAAAAAGGGAAATTCCCTGTCCTTTCCTTGTCCTTGCCGTCCGCCTTCGTTATAATGAAGGAAAAGCATTTTTCCCGATAAAAAAGAAAGGTGGTGTCCGGGCCCTTTTCCAGCAAGGTGCCCGTTTTTCATTGAAGAACCCATGGTATCCAAAAAAACTCTTCGTTCTCGGCCTTTTGGGCCTTGTCAGCCTATCCTTTTCTCCCTTGGGCACGGCACAGGCCACTGCAGCATCCAAAAAAACGGTAAAGAAAGTAGCTTCCTATCAGACGGCAGGGCAAAAAGTACCGGCAGGCCTTAAAAAAGGAATGCCTTCTGCCCAATCAAAAGCGGCCCTGACCAAGGAACTTGACAGCATGATTGGAGATTCTGGAACGAAAGTCCCTGGCCTTGGCGTCATTGTCTTCAAAGATGGCCGTGAGGTCTACTCCCATTTTGCTGGACGCCGCCATATTGGGGCAAGTTCCGGTGGAAAGGATGAACCCGTAACAAGAAACACCCGCTTCCGCGTTGCCTCCGTATCAAAGACCGTGACAGGCCTCGCCGTCATGCAGCTTGTCCAGGAAGGAAAGATTCAGCTCGACGAGGATATCAGCCACTATCTAGGCTACAGCCTGCGCAATCCTAACGCGCCCACGGTTCCCATAACGGTACGTATGCTCCTTTCCCACACGTCGAGCCTGCGTGATGGCAGGACCTATAGTCTGCCGCCATCGGTTCCCATTCGGGATTATTTCAAACCGGGCACGAGCTACTACCATCCCTCCCACTTTGCGTCAAAATGGCAGCAGCCAGGAACATATTTCACCTATGCCAACATCAACTACGGTGTCCTTGGAACCATCATCGAAAAAGTAACGGGAGAACGCTTCGACCGTTATATGAAGCGCCATATCCTCACGGACCTTGAAACAGAAGCCAGCTTCTTTCCTGCCACGCTTTCACCAGCAGCTTTCAAGGAATTAGGAACTGTCTATCGAAAAAACAGGGGAAGCAGCTGGAACGAATTTGGACCTTGGATTCCCCAAGTCGATGATTTCAGGGGCCGCCAGCCGAGCCCTGCCCTTGCACCAAGCGGCTACAGCCTTTCTAGCTACAAAGTCGGAACCAACGGGACCATCTTTGCGCCCCAAGGCGGTCTGCGTATTTCCTACGAAGAGCTCTCCCATGTCCTGCGCCTTCTCATCAACAAGGGAACCTTCAATGGCAAACGCATCCTTTCTTCCTCCCTTGTCCGTGAAATGATGACCCCTCAATGGACCTATACCGCGGCCCATAAAAATGGCGACACCTATAACGGTTCCATTGAAGGCTATGGTCTTGCCCTGTACCCCATCAAAGGGACGGGCACAAGCCGTGTTGTCAAGGACCATGTCCTTGACCTATGGGGCCATACGGGAGAAGCCTATGGCCTTCTAGCCGGCGTCTTTGTCGTACCAGGAACCCAAAACGGCTTCCTCTACATCATGAACGGCGAAGCCATAGCGGAAGATGACGACCCGCGAAGTGCCGGGGCCTACAGCGGCAACTACATCTGGGAAGAAAAAATCATGGATGCCATCTGCCGCCACCTTTATTTTGGAGAATAACAAAGAAGAGCTGTGAAAAAATGAGTACTTCATTTTTTCGCAGCTCTTCTTTAATTGTGCACCTATCTTTTCTTAAAAAGGACCTTCATCATCGTCAGAAGGGCCGCTTCCCTTCTTCCTGTCTTTCTTTTCACCGTCATCACAGGTGTCTTCGAATTCATCTTCTAAGGGAACAAGAGGCACATCGGTTTCCTCATCATAGATTTCATCGTCATCGAAATCATCGTCGGAGCCATGCCATTTCTTGTCAAAATAGGATTCATCCTTAGTGAGTAGGAACAGGCCTTCTTGGATAGCTTCCCATGATGTATAATCATTTTGTTTTTCCGCAACCTTCATGGCCTTTTCCATGGCCTCAAGGACTTCGGAGTCGGCACCGGGTTCCAAGCCAAACTCGGCACACACATCGTCAAAGTCGGCCACTTCAGCTGTGGAGTCAAGGAGGTCGGCCAGTTCCTTCGTAAAGGCATCGGGAAGTTCCGTCTCGGCATTCCAGTCAAGGACATACTCATAGCAAGCCCGTGCTTCGGGAATCCGGCCTTCAAAAGCCAAATAGCGGCCCAATTCGGCAAAAGCTTCCGTAACCCCATCTGCATAGATGGTTTTTCCTTCCCGACGGATATTGTCCAGCCAAGCTTTCCTATCGCCATGTTTCTCGCAGTAACGGTTCATGGCGGCATAAGGGAGTGTATGGAAAGGATTGAGGCGGCAGGCCCACTTGAACTTTTTCATGGCGGCTTCCTCTTTTCCTAGTTTATAAAGGATCATGCCCCACATAAAATACATGACATGAAGGGGCACAGGCATGAGGAGCAGGTTATCCTTTTCGCCGCGCAGGTCCTTGAGGCAGCGGTAAATGGGGACTTCCGTGTTAAGGGCAAGACTCCGTTCATCAAGATTTTCTTCCCCCGAATAAAATTCCCTGTGCATTTCCGTCAGTCTGCGGACCCGGCGCAAGGCCTTCTCCAGTTTACCTTTATCGACAAGGTCAGAAATGGCAAGCAGTTCATCGACGCATTCGTTGTAAAGGGTCAAGACCACATTGTCCACTTCGTCGGGGTCAAAGCTGTCTTCACTGAAAAGGCCCGGTTCCGTGCTTCCCATGATCTGGGCATGGAATCCATCCACATCATGATCATGATCATGACCACAGCCGCAGTCACAGTCCCCGTCATGGTGATGGCCGTGAAAAAGTCCTTCTGGAAGCTCTTTTCCGTCGTGATGATCATATTTATGGAAATAAATCAGCTTATCGTCACTCATGACTCTTTCCTTTCTCATCATTGTTATGAGGATAATGGTGATCGTGATTGTGGCAGCCTTCATGACTGTGATCGTGCTTTTTGATCTGAGCTGCCTTTCCTTTGTAGCTCGAGTCCTGCGTCAAGTCATAGAGGTAGGCATATACCCGTTCTGCCGTATCCTCATTATGAAGGGTAAGGGCTCTTTCAGCCACTTCGTCGAGGGCCTTTACAGCGCTTTCATGAGGTCCCTTACCAAGGCCTGCGTCCTTCACCACTTCGTCAAAAGCCGGCAGGCTATCGGGGGAAAGGGCGTTCATAGCGTCCTCCATGGCTTTGTCCCAATAAGACGGCAGGGAATCAAGGATGGGATGGGCTTTCATATAGGCTGCAATGGCAGCCGCCTTTTCCGTTTTCTTTGTCACAAGGTAGTAACGGGCCAGCTCCCCATAGGCTTCCATGAGATTGCGGCGGTAAATGGCCTGTTCATATTCGCGGCGGATATTTTGGAGCCATCCAGACAAGTCTCCCTTCCCTTCAAGGATGCGATTCATGGGATAGTAATTGGCGTAGGAAAAAGGACTCCACATCAGGCTCTGCTCAAAGCGTTTATAAGCGTCTTCCGGTTTTCCCAGGTCCATAAGGATACCGCCCCACAGATGGTAGCCAAGACCAATGGGAAGCGGTGCCGGCGTAAAGCGTTTTCCTTCACATTCCTTGGCAAAGAAAATCGGATAGACGAGGTATTCCAGCGGATGATCAAGGGCCTTGGAAATGAGCTGGTCATTTTTTTCCGGCAAGGCGCTTTCCACAACGCGGCGAATCTTCCGAAGGGCTTTGCGCAGATTGCCAGCTTTTCCAAGCATGCCAATTTCTTCAAGGACGCTAAGGAACTGCTGCTGCTGATCCATCATATATTCCTTGATAAGGTCTTCCGTGACGCCGCCTTTTTTGCGGGCCGCGGCAGCCCGTTCCTGCCAGTACTGACGGCGGGATTTGGAATTCGTTTCTGTCATGACTGGGGTCTCCTTTTCTCCTTGTTACACGCCCCGTGCTTCGGGGTCCCAGATCACCTTGTGGAGCTGAACCTGGACGCAGACGCGGGAAAGCTGATGATGTTTGACAAAGTCCACCAACGCCACAGGCTCAATCTTACCAAAAACAGGGGATACGTAAATTTGGGCCTTGATGGAATAGGTGCTAAGGATGGTTTCCATATAGCGCAGGTCCTCTACGGACCCGACGACAAACTTCAAGACGTCGTCTGCCGTCAGGAGGGAAAGATTTTCCCAGCGCATGCGGTCCTTTTCCCCGGACGAGGGACTCTTGATATCCATGGTATAAAAAAGCCTGTCCGGACGCTCCAAAAAGAGCGCTGCCGCGCCGTTCGTCTCAATATTGACCTCATAACCTGCATCCCCTAAACGGCGGCAGAGGGTCTCGATGGGCTGGAGCATCGGTTCTCCGCCCGTGAGGGTCACCCGTTTCCACGGATAGGCTGTTATCTGTTGGAAGAGATTGTCTTCAGACAGCCATTCCTTTGCCTGTGACGCGTCCCAGGCGTAGGCCGTATCGCAGTAGGAGCAGCGCAGGTTGCAGCCAGCAAAGCGAACAAAGGTAGCCATATAGCCAGTTCGCTTTCCTTCTCCATCGATGGAATCAAAAATCTCCACAACCGGGAATCGCTCAGTCTTCATAAACAGCCACATTCCCTTCTGATTCCTGGACCATGACCTTGGTACAGTATGGGACCTGGTCATGGATCCACTTGGCAATGTTTTCCGCCGTCGGATTCATGGACAGGATGGCATTGAGGTTCTGATGGTCGAGCTTTTTTACCACATCCTTGATATGATGGAAGTCGACGACCATCCCATTTTCATCCAGTTCTTCCCGGCGGCAGGTCACTTCAATGATCCAGTTGTGCCCGTGAAGGCGGGTACATTTGCTTTCATAAGGAAGCCTGAGTGCATGGGCACCGCTCACTTCCATCCTTTTTGTTACCGTATACATCACTTTTCCTCCAATGCGGGATCCGGGACACCGTTAGCCGCAAAGGCGCGCGCCCGGTCGATACAGGTACCGCAGGTGCCGCAGGGACGGTCACCGCCTTCGTAGCAGCTCCACGTCAATTCATAAGGAGTCCCCAATTCAAGGCCTTTTTTTACGATGCCTGCCTTGTTGACTTCCACAAAAGGCGCCACCAAATGACACTGCTCATAGGTTCCTATGGAAATGGCCTTCCCCATGGCATCCGTAAAGGCCTCGCTGCAGTCGGCATAAGCATTGCCTGCCGCATCATCGGCGTGGGCGCCAAGGTAAATATCCACATCGTCCTTTTCAAAAAGACTCATGGCAAGGCTTGCAACGGCACTTAGCATCAGCCCATTACGGAACGGCACATAGGTCGATACCTTGCCTTCCCCATTTTGGGCAATCTGGTCCTCATAACTTTCGTGGATGATTTCTTCCGTCGAATGGGACAGGAGACTGCAGTTTGAATACTGGAAGATCTTTGATAAATCCAGTTCATAATGAGGTACATGATAAAAATCAGCCACTTTCTGGGCTGCGTCAAGTTCCTTGCGATGTTTCTGCCCATAAAAGATGGAAACAGTAGCAACGTTTTCCCGGCCCAATTCATGAACCGCCACGGATACACAGGTCGTTGAATCCACACCGCCACTTGACAGGACAAGGGCTTTCTTACTCATGGACAAAGGCCTCCATTCTGCGCTGGGCCATTTCTTTATATTCGTCCTGGTAATAGACGGCAAAAGGGAGGATACTGATACCGCCGCGAGGATTGAAATAACCGGCAACCTCCAGATACTTCGGCGAAAGAAGAGCCACTAGGTCATTTTTAATGATATTGACGCAGTCTTCATGGAAGTCTCCGTTATTGCGGAAAGAAAAGAGATAGAGTTTCAGGGATTTGCTTTCCACCAGTTTGTGATCCGGGATATAGCTGATGACAACGCGGCCGAAATCAGGCTGGCCTGTTTTCGGGCAAAGGCTTGTAAATTCCGGGCAGTTCAGCTTGACCAGATAAGGCGCTTCCTCATGCTTATTGGGGAAAGCTTCCAGGACCGAAGGATCATAGGTACTTTTATATTCCGTATGGCCGCTGCCAAGAGCGGTCACACCGGCAAGTTCTTCTTTTGTTCTCATAATGACAGACCTTTCTTCTTTTTGGTTACGAACAAATATTATATCCTATCTTCCAAGTTTGTTGCAAGGCTGTAGAATCAAGGGCTCCCTTAGGAACTTGCCTTGCCATTTTTCAAAAAGGCAATGAGCTGCTTCATGCCTTCCGACGCATACTGGTGCTTCTTCCAGATGAGGCTCAGGTGAATCTTGAGCGGTTCCTTAAAAGGAAGGAAGCAAAGGTCAGGGTCGTCTAGAAACATTTCCTTATAGCCAACACCCATGGCCCCGCCATTTTTCACAAGCTGGATCATGGTATACAGCTGGGACGTGCGGCAAAGGATCTGAGGTTCCTGACCGGCTTTGCGGAAGCGTTCCTCTACAAGCTCGGACTGAAAGAAAAGTTCTGGCATAAGAACCAGTTTTTCCGCAGATAGGTTTGCCAGAGGCAGGACTTTTTCCCCTGCAAGGGGATGAGCTCGGGAGACGAGGGCTCCTGATTCAAGGTCCGTGACAAAAAGGGACTCAAATCCACTGTATACGGGCTGTGTATGAATAATGAAGGCAAGATCCAGAAGTTCATGTTCCAACTCTTCCTTGATGACCGCCCGCCGCTTTTCCATGATTTCCAAACCGAGCTCCTCATGGTGGCGAAAAAAATCGGTATAAAGGCGGGGCAAAAGCCAGCCTCCTAAAACAGGGGGCACACCAAGACGCAGGATATGACGGCCGGCACCAAGGTCCTGCATGATCCGCACAAGTTTATCGGCATTTTCCGTAAGGGAACGGGACAGCTTGAGGAGCTGCTCGCCTTCTGCCGTCAGTTCTACACCGCGATACTGGCGAACAAAAAGCCCCACGCCAAATTCCTTTTCAAGGGTCTGGATGGCGCTCGACAGGGAAGGCTGGGAAATATGGAGCTGCTGCGCCGCCTGGGTCAAATTTCCGCAGGCGCAGACAGCCTGGAAATAGCGCAGTTGGATGAGGTTCATGACAGGCTCCTTATTCCATAGGTTTATTTTATATCACAAGAGATAAAATATATTATACAAATTTCTCTTTTCACTCTATACTATAACACAAAAAAGAGCGTACTTTTCGTAAAAATTTGTAAGCCTCGTTTCCATAGTACGAGGCACCTATAAAAAGGAGCATGGATATGATGGCATCGACGATTTCAAAGGCAGCAAGCGGGCGAGGCAGTCTTTCCATAAGACTGCGACGGGATTCCTATCCCCTTCTTTTCATCATGACTTCCGTAGGCGGCTTCTGTGCGTCCTACAGCTTTCTTGCCCGGGGCGGTGTATTTGCCTTTGCCCAAACGGGAAACATCATCTATTCCGGTCACGTCATGGCAAGCGGTCATTTTCTGGGCGTCCTGACCTTTCTCTTTCCCATTCTTTCCTATATGCTGGGCCTTTTCCTTTCCCAGCAGCTCAGGGATAGACAGGCTGACCTCGTCACGTTCGAAAAGATCATTCTCCTTTTCCAGAGCCTCCTCATGACCCTGTCAGCCCTCATGCCGGATAGTTTTGCCGCAACCCGCCTTGTACTCTGTCTCCTGGGCCTGTCCTCAGGGCTTCAGATGCAGACCTTCCACCGCGTCGAAGGCCATGAATACACGAGCATCATGGTCATGGGCAATATGAAGCGCACCGTCGAAGCCTTTAGCGCCTACCTGAAGGACCATGAAACAGGATCCCTCAAAAAAGCCCTGCTCTACATCTTCATCAACAGCATCTTCTGTCTGGGCTCTGCTTGGGGCTTTGCCATCACAAAAGCCATGGGCGACTCGGCCATTATCGTTCCGGCCCTGTTTCTTTTGTTCGGTGCCCTCACACTAAAAGAGTAAGGATTGCTTAGCTCTTTTCGAAGCCTTGTCCCCTCTTTCACAAAACCCGTAAAGAAGCCTTACGTTTCAGGGCCTTTTCATTTTCCCAAGTACGCCGCCCCTGTTTTGAAAGAGGGACCTTTCCTACATCCGGCAACGCTGATTGCTGCTTTTCAGTCCTTGCCATCGTAAGGAAGAAGGCGCCTTTCTGCTTACCTTTTAGCGCGTCAGGGCATTCTCTTTTCCCCTTAAAGATGACGGAAAAGAAGGTGGATGGAAAGATTCCCATCCTGCTGCCTTGAAACGTCCTATTATCCTTTCCTTCTGCAGAGTCTCACCGTCGCTGCCCATCCGAGCAAAAACTGGGAAGCTATGTACCCCCCTCCTCAAAAAGGCTGACGCCGTGCCGGAATGGAACCTTTCCGACGGGACGGCAGCACAAAAACAAGTTGGTCACACATAAAAAAGGTTCTTTGTCAAATGTTGGGGTGCCCCACAACTAAATCGCCTTTTAGGAACTCGGCAAGGCATTTGCCGAGTTCCTTTTTTGCCAATTCACATAGAGAATCCGGTTCCTAAATCTGTTGAAATCACGCATTCCAAATGCAACTCTCTTAACCGTCTTAATCAGGTTGTTACAGCCTTCTGTGAATCCATTGGAGTATGGCTGGATAATTGCTTGAATAATTGCAGCCTCCCAATCTTTAAAAGATCTTAAAATCCCTTTAAAAGCATCTAAGTTGTAGCCCATTACCATAGCTAACCATTTGTTTAGCTCCCGCTTCGCAGCCAATTCAGTCTTCT
>NZ_AULA01000047.1 GCF_000425045.1 Acidaminococcus intestini DSM 21505
TCCTCTGGGGACCATGCCTTGTAATGTGCTTTGTGACACAATGCTTCCGGTCCGCCAGCCTGTTCGATACGATTCCAAGTACGAATCTTGTTACGAAAATTTGCTGTTTTAATTCCTTTAGGTGTTTTTACCCACTTACCTTGACGATAAAGTTCTACACACATCAGCTTAAATTCAGTCGTATAACGCAAAATGTACCCTCCTTACTGGGTGTCCAGTAAAGAGGGTACATTTCACATTTCTCACAGTCTCTTTTTTATCATTTCAGCGATTCAAAATAGGAGAAGCGCCAGCCCTTGGCAGTCTTTACGTACGGGAAATCGACGGATTCCGTTTTGACAAGGGTCTTATGTTCCTTATCGGCATAGACCGGGGTCTTTGCCGTCACAACAATCCGGTCGCTTGACGGACGGCTCAAGCTGTAGGTCGGTGTACCCTTGAGAGGGTTTGCTTTTTTGGCGGCAGGTGCCACAAAAAGTTTGTTATCAGCCTGGCGATACATCTTATTGCCGCTGATGATGAAGCTTGCCAGGGAATCCGTAAAGATGTCATGGACGGCAGCTTTTAGATCCAACATGTTGTGAATGGTCGGGTCCGATACGGAATAATAGAGCATGTAGCCACTGTCAAAGCGTTCCTTTCCATCCGTCGGCAGGGGGTTATGTTCGAACCACTCAAAGACCGTCGTTGCACGTGTAAGGGCGGTCATCACTTCTTCATTGGTCGGATTTTCAGGGGAAGCAAAGGCCGTCATGGCACCCATGATCAGTGCGAGGGCCGTCAGCATCAAAGTGCGGATTTTTTTCATAACTAGCACTCTCCTTTGTTAGACTGCCTCCATTTTACCATATTCTGAAGTCATAGTATAATAAAAACCTGAAAAAGAATCGATTTCCTCTGGGAAATCAATACAATAAAGGATGGAGAAAATATGAAACCATACAAAGCGGTCATCTTTGACCTTGACGGAACGCTCCTTGATACCTTGGCGGACCTTGCGGCCTCCCTGAACGCCGTCCTCACGCGGCACGGTTACGGGCCCCAGCCCCTTCACGCGGTGCGGCGCTATTTAGGAAACGGAGCAGAACGCCTCTGCCGTCTGGCCCTGCCAAAAAGCGTCAAAGAGGAAGAATTCCAGACCATTTTCAATGAGTTCAAGGCCTACTACAAGGATCACTGCCACATCGCCACAAAACCATATGATGGCATTCTTGGCCTTCTTAAGGGCCTTCAGGCGCAAGGCATCAAGACGGCCATCGTCTCCAATAAACCCGATGAATCTGTCCGCGCCCTGCGGGATGATTTCTTTCCTGCCGTGACCCTTGCCGTGGGGCAAACGGAGGGCATTCCCCGCAAACCGTCCCCCACCATGGTAGAAAAAGCCCTGCATGACCTAGGCATCAAAAAGGATGACGCTGTCTACATTGGCGATTCAGAAGTTGATTTTGAAACCGCCCGGCGCGCCGCCATGGATGTCATCCTTGTAAGCTGGGGATTCCGGGACCGTGCCGAGCTGAAAGCCTTGGGAAAAGCGGTCATTGTCGATACACGGGAGGCATTATCTGCCTATCTTTTGGGATCAGTCCAAAAATCGGACTGATCTGATACAAGTAAGGGTCCCTTTGCTCTATGAAAAAGGGAGAAGAACCATGAGGCAGGCCTACCAGACAACAGCCCATTTGAAGATGGTTATCGTCTAGGCACTTTTAGAGGAGCTTTTGCCCTTTTCTGCCTGTATAGGCCCGCCGCCTTGTCCCCCACTCCTCAACTTTCTTTAGCATACACGAACGATTGCTCTGTCGCAGGTTCTATTCGGAGGACAAGAGGCCCCCATTGTTATAGCATGTTTCGTCTCTCAAAACGCAAAAAGGAGCTGTCAGGCAATGAACAAGCCATTGCTTTACAACTCCCTCTTTTATTTTTTATAGGCTTCTCGGATACTATCTGCAGTAAACTTAGCATCTTCCATATCTGTACCTGCAAGATTTGCATCGTCAAGATTGGCACTTGTTAGTTCCGCTTTTGTCAGGTTTGACCCCACGACCGTGGCGCTTGTCAAATTGGCGCTGCGCAGGAGGGCTTCTGAGAGGTTGGCTCTCCGGAAACGTGCATCATAGAGGTTTGCCGATGTAAAGTTGGCACTCATGAAGTTGGACCGGAAGAACCAGCTCCTAGCAAGGTTCGCCGAATAAAAATTGGCCATGGCCCCAGAAGCATAGTCAAAATTGCTTTCCCGCAGGTCTGCCGTATAAAGGTTTGCAAAAGTAAGCGATGCATGGGCAAAGCTCGTGCGATACGCCGTTACGCCGATCAGGGAGCCTCGGTTCAAGACCGCGTAAGAAAGGTTGGCGTGGGTAAGGTCTGCCCCATCCAGCTTTGCCTTCACAAGATAGGCTTTGCGCAAATTGGCCTTTTGAAGGTTTGCCTTAGAAAGGTCAGCGCCTTCCAGGACGGCACCGGAAAGATCAGCATAACTGAGATCGGCTCCCGTAAGATCTGCCCCTGTGAGGTCCTTGTTTTTAAGGGTCGCCCCCCGAAGGTCCCCGCCTGGACAGGATCGGGTCTCCACAAGACGCGCCACATCTCCCGCATCAAACGCAAGGACCGGCGACATCACAAGGCACGAAAGGGCCAGCAGGGCCGCGATTTTCCATTTTTTCTTACTCATTCCACTCATTCCTTTATTAGCTGCAGCAGCGTTTCCGGTGCTTTGGGCAAAGTCTCAATGATTTTCCAAGGCGTGTATTTTTTTAAATCTTCCGCCTTGTAGGTCGAACCGCCCTTTACAATCAAGGCCCGCACCCCGATGGCATCAGCGCAGGTGATATCATGGGGCGTATCGCCGATCACAACGGCATCACTCGACGTTACCTCTGGATCAAGGGCTGTCAGTTTTTTCCACAGGGCCCTTGAAAGATCATCGCGAAGCTCACTGATTTCTCCAAAGGCACTGACACGGCGGTCAAAATAGTTATCAATCCCAAAATGGGCAAGTTTTGCCAAAGCGGCCTTTTCACAATTTCCTGTCAAAAGAAGGTTTGTTACATCCGGTGCGGCCTGCGTATAAGCAAGGGTTTCCTTGACAAAAGGCAACAAATGACCATGCCGTTCGGCAAGGGTTTCTGGCAAGCGCTTGGCATAAGCTTCGATGAAGGTCTCTACATCGGATTTTGTGCAGCTTCCTTTGATTTGTTCAATGGCCCGGCGCGCAATATAAGTATCGGTACGTCCGCTCATGCTGTAGGAAAAATTGAAACCATCGACGCCATACAGGTCGCGGATGGTCTCCTTCATGGCTGTAACCCCGGCAAAATTAGTTAGCATCAGCGTTCCATCAATATCCCAAAGTAAATAGTTCATCTTTTTTCCCCATGTCACAAAATAGAGACGTTCCAGCAAGAAGCTTCTTGCTGGAAAAAAGGCACTGAGCCAATGATTCTTAGCATGCTGGGATCATTTTTTCAGCATGAAATTCTTGAGTTTCACTCCAGCGTTTTTAGCCCGCCGCATAGGTTTTACCATCTTCTGGCGCCGCGGTTTCATATCCTCTATATTGCCAAAATCACCGCGTTTGATGACTGTCATCTTTGACTGATCCGGTCCCATTTCCTTACGGATGGCAATGCCCAGTTCCTCAGGAATGAAGTCCCCATTCATGTTCATGATATCGAGGCCAGCATAACCAAATTCTTCGCAGACTCGCAGAATGACGTGCCCACCCTTTACGGGAACCGTAAAGATAAGACTGCCTTCGTCCGGATCTTCATCCAAATAAAAATGAAGGGCCTTGACGGAAAACCGGTCCATACATTCTTTCAAAATGGTTTCGATTTGAATGGGGTCCTGGATAACCGTTTCTAGGCAGCGATACATATCGAGCGCAATTTGTGTTCCTTCTCCAATCACAGGGTTCACATCCTTGTGGGTTTATTTTAAATCTCTTCATTATATCCCACGAATGGACGGACTGTCAAAAAATAAGGAACAGGGTTAGTCTGCTCTCAATAAAATCAAAGGGCCTGCAGCACAAAGCACGCGGCCTTTTACCGCAACATCTGTCAGCTATTGATGGCATTTTAGGAGCAGGAAGGGATACGTGGTCTCAAATCGGTGCGCTAGTTGCGCGTTCCCTATGTTCAGCAAGCTCTTTATCAATCATCGCCAGTTCATCATAAACGGCCCGCACTTTTTCGTTTTCCTTTCCGTATAGCCCTTTGCAAACTATTCCTGCTTCCAAAAGGGCTTCACGGGCGTCTTGGATCCTTCCCATGCCACGCAAGGCCCAAGCCTCATGCTGCCTGTTAATGGCATACTCATGAGTCTTGCCGTAAAATTTCAACAAATAGGCCGCTGCTTCATGATAGACCTGGGCGGCCTTTTCGTATGCCGCTTTTTGGTAGAGAATGCCTCCCAGCCCATTTAGTGCTGCCGCATAATAGGGATTTTTCCTATCTCCATGAAGTCGAAACTCTGATAAAGCCTTTTCGATGTACTGGTCTGTCTTATCCCCTTCATCCATACGGTAATAGAGAAAGGCAAGCTGGTAATAGACCCGGCCAACATCTTTTTGTCGGCCCGAAAGGAGAAAATAACGCAGGCTTTCTTCCAGCCGTTTCGCCGCTTTTTCAAGTTCTCCCTTTTCCTGATAGACCTGACTGAGATTGAGGTAAAGACTGGCACAGACGGAGACATTCAGCCGTGCTTGGGCCTTATAGATGGCAAGACTTTCTTCAAAAAGGGCAATGGCCGTGTCCTTATCACCCATCTTTCGATATGTTCCGCCCAAATTGTTCAGAAGGGATGCGTATTCCGGCGAATGCCGTCCCCGCTCCTTAAGAAGAGCCTTCCGAAGGCTTTCCATGACACTGATGGATTCTTCAAATAATCCGATTTTCCGATAAAACAGACCTTTTTCATTGGTCACACTGGCCCAATCCAAAAAATTTCCTTTTGTTTCCATCTTTTGCTGCCACTGCGTCAGGAACGTTTCCATTCGTTCCACTGATCCCGTTCTCATCAGGCGGTCCCGAGTTTCCCAAAACTGCTGCATTTCAGTTGTCATCAGGGATTCCTCCTTTACTTATTTCCTATTGTAGCAAAGGTTCAGGCCCCATACTTTGCCCGTTCTATCCCTTCCTGTGCTGGAGCTCTTCTTTTTTGCACAAAAGATGGTGAGATTCAGCAAAAGAATGATGAGAATAGGCACATCATGGAAGACAGCCTTTTTTTATAATAAAGTCAACAAGATAAGCCACGGCAAAGTGGAAATTCATAGGAGGTTACAACATGGATAACTTTACTTTTTACAGTCCGACCTACTTTGTTTTTGGGAAAGAAACGGAAAAGGAAACCGGCAAATACGTCAAAAAGTATGGCGGCACCAAAGTCCTGATCCACTATGGCGGCGGCAGTGCTGTCCGTTCCGGCCTCATTGCCCGCATTGAAGCATCCCTTGATGCAGAAGGCATTGGCTACGTGGAACTGGGCGGTGTCAAGGCATCCCCTCACGCCGACCTCATCTACAAAGGCATCGATCTTGCCAAGAAAGAAAAAGTGGACTTCATTCTTGCTGTTGGCGGCGGCTCCGTCATGGACTCGGCAAAAGGGATTGCTTTGGGCGTCCCCTATGATGGAGATTTCTGGGATTTTTACTGCGGCAAGAAGGGCCCTGTTACGGAAGCCCTTCCTGTTGGCTGCGTTGTGACCATCGCCGCTTCCGGGTCCGAAGGATCCACGGATTCCGTGGTCACCCTTGATACGGAAGATGGTCATGAATACAAACGCTGCGCTGACGGCGATATCCTGCGTCCGCTCTTTGCCATCATGAATCCAGAATTGATGATGACCCTGCCGCCTTATCAGACGGCAAGCGGCATTTCCGACATCATGGCCCACTGCATGGAACGGTATTTCTCCCACACCAAAGAATGTGAACTGACGGACCGTCTCCTTGAAGCCGTCATGCTCACCATGATCAAAGAAGCCCGCCGGGTCATGAAAGATCCGATGAACTACGACGCTCGTGCCAACATCATGTGGGCTGCCATGGTAGCCCAAAACAACTCCACCGGTGTCGGCCGCGCCCAGGATTGGGGCACCCACCACATGGACAACGAAATTGGCATCCTTTATGGAGCCAGCCACGGTGCCGGTCTTGCCCTTCTCTTCCCGTACTGGATGATGTATGCCATGAAGACCCAGGGGCCAACTCTCTTTGCCAAATACGCAAGCCGCGTCTGGGGCATTCCCATGGACTTCGAACATCCGGAACTGACTGCCATGGAAGGCATCAAAGCCTTCCAGCGCTTTGTCAAAGAAGACCTGGGCATGCCGACCACCATCAGTGAACTGGGCGGCAAAGAAGAAGACATTCCCAAGATGGTCGAAAATATGTTCTACGAAGCACCTAACCATGGGAACTTTGTCAAACTGACGCCGGAAATTGCAGCGGAAATCTACAAGATGGCCCTGTAAGAACGCGTCTCATTGCACTCTCGCGTAATACCTCCTTCTAGATAAGTCAACCCTTCTACGCAAAAATGCGGACCGTACTCCCCCTTGAAATGTACCCTCTTTACTGGACACCCAGTAAGGAGGGTACATTTTGCGTTATACGACTGAATTTAAGCTGATGTGTGTAGAACTTTATCGTCAAGGTAAGTGGGTAAAAACACCTAAAGGAATTAAAACAGCAAATTTTCGTAACAAGATTCGTACTTGGAATCGTATCGAACAGGCTGGCGGACCGGAAGCATTGTGTCACAAAGCACATTACAAGGCATGGTCCCCAGAGGAGAAACTTGAATTGGTTTCACAAGTAAATGCCGGACAGTCAATGATGGCTGTCGCCTGTCAATATGGTATGAGCTATAGTCTTTTGTA
>NZ_AULA01000048.1 GCF_000425045.1 Acidaminococcus intestini DSM 21505
ATAGCTCATACCATATTGACAGGCGACAGCCATCATTGACTGTCCGGCATTTACTTGTGAAACCAATTCAAGTTTCTCCTCTGGGGACCATGCCTTGTAATGTGCTTTGTGACACAATGCTCCCGGTCCGCCAGCCTGTTCGATACGATTCCAAGTACGAATCTTGTTACGGAAATTTGCTGTTTTAATTCCTTTAGGTGTTTTTACCCACTTACCTTGACGATAAAGTTCTACACACATCAGCTTAAATTCAGTCGTATAACGCAAAATGTACCCTCCTTACTGGGTGTCTAGTAAAGAGGGTACATTTCATTGGGTCACGGTTCTTTTTTTGGCTCCGCGTTGATGGTTTTTTGGTTGGTGAAAATGACAAAGCCCGGCTTGGCTCCGTTTGGCTTTTTTACATAGCGGCGCTGCGTACAGTCGATGGAAACGCGGCTGGAAAAGCGTCCTTTGCTGTAGTAAGCGGCGATTTGAGCAGCCCGCAGGATATCTTCTTCCCTGGGGCTTGGAAGGGTCGTTTTCAGAATGACATGGGAGCCCGGAATGTTCTTGGCATGGAACCAAAGATCATGGGCGCGTCCTAGTTTGAAGGTGACATAGTCATTCTGCTTGTTGTTTTTTCCCACATAAAGGAGGGTGTCTTCCGAAAGAACGACTTTAAGCGGAACTGATTTGGACTGGACCGCCATCTTTTTACGGGGCTTGGGAAGGAGGCCAAGGGCAATGATTTCTTCCTTGATTTCTGAAACATCCCCTTTGGTGATGGCTGTATCCAGGGACGCGTCAAGACTTTCCAGATAGGCAAGGAGACTATCCGTTTCAGCTTGCTGGGTATGAATCTCGCTCACTGCCCGTTTGTACTTGTTATAGCGTTTGTAGTAGGCCTGGGCATTTTCTATGGCCGTCAGCTGGGGCTGGAGCGCAATGGTAAGGGGTTCATTGGTATAGATGTTTTGGAGCGTTGCTGCCTGTTCCCCCTTCTTTATGGCAGTTCCATAAGCCATAAGTGTATCGGCCATGATCTTTTGAGTATCGGCGTCTTCGGCCCGCAGGAGATCTTTTTCTAGGGCCTTCTGTTTTTTCTTGGTTTTTGCCATGTGGCTGAGGACGAGCTTTTGCAGTGTGTCCTTTTCGGGAATCTGGATGGGAACGAGGCTGGCGCTATACAGCAGGGCGGCTAAGAGGGAAGGAAAGGAACGGGCTGTCATCTTTTCCCCTACATGGGCCTCATAGGCAGTTAGGTGCTTCATCCGGTTGCGCCCATCGATTTGGGCCATGACGGTCTGGATTTCCCCTGTCAGATGGGCTTTTACCTCTTCTTGGATGGAGAAGATGGCTTTTTCAAGGGCCGCTGCTTCCTTTAGGGAAAATAGGGCCGGTGCCTTGTCAAAGCCTGCACGGTAGACGGTCTCCTGGGCGGATTCTTTTCCGATGCCGACAGTTACCGCAATGAGGGCGGCGGTGAGACTATCTTTCCCGCTTGCCACACAAGCCTCCCTGATGGCATGGGGGTCACCTTCAAGAAAGGAAATGCCTTCCCCAAGGGGCGGCGCTTCATAGGGCTTATTTGGCAAGATCTGGCGCACGCGGCTTTCTTTCTTTCCAATGTGGCGGAGAGCGTCGACGATGAGCCCTGTTTCATCAACAAAGATGATGTTGCTGTTTTTTCCTGTCAGTTCAAGAATCAGTTTTTTTGTGATGATCTTGCGTTCCCGGCCAATCAGATCGATGCCTATGACAAGAACGCGGTCAAGGCCCAGCTGCGTGATGGACGTAATGCGGCCTTCTTCAAGGTGTTTACGAAGGAGCATGCAGAAACTGGGCGGCCTATCTGGCCGTTCAGGAAGACGCTCGGGAAGTGTCACGAGGGGGGAATCCCCGGATAGATCAATGAGCAGGTTTTCGGTATGGGTTTGGAGCGTAATCTGAAGGAGCAGGGAATTGCGGCTCGGCATGAAAATCTTATAAATCCTGCCGTTTTCCAGATGGTCCCGCAGCTCTTTAGTAAGAACGCGTAAGGTCATGCCTTCGAGGTTCATGAAAAAGCCTCCTTTTGGCTTATATTTGCACGATTTCCCGTTTTTTTATATAATATATGGATACATTATGCGTGGTCTGCAATCGTAAGATGCCAGACGGCACTTCACACAGTATAATATGTGGATTCTTTCTGGTCAAACCGCAAAGGAGATTATGGAATGAAAAAAACAGGATTGCTGCTTGTTGCCCTTCTGACACTGACCCAATCGGCTTACGCCATGCTCCCCCTTACGGAAAACAATATTGCTGCTGCCCAGCTTTACGGATCCCAGCGCAAAGGAGCGTCAGACCTTGAACTGGTAGCGCCTTGGACCGTCTACGACCGTAAGCAGACGAACCGTTATGGCGTCGGGGAAAAAACGGTTATGTACACGCCTTATCTTATGGCAGCCATCGATGCCAAGAGTCTTGCGGAAAATGGGGGAACTCCCACAATCAGCCGGGGCATGAAGGTGGCCAAGGCCTATGACGGTGTGCTTGCCCTCGGTGTCACAATCAGTACGACGACCAAGCTTGAACCGAAATTCCTCAAGGTCAAGATGTATCAGGGCACCAATGTGGTGGAACCCTATTACACGAATCTCAACCATGCGGCTCGGCGCAAGATGAAGGTGAACAGTGCCGCCGCGGGCGGCGTCGTCACGGTCAATGTCTGGGATGATCAGTACTATATCTATTTTGACCTCAAGAAGCTCGATCCCAAGCGGACCATGGTCCTTGCTGTAACTGATGAGGTCGGTGGAACGCGGGAGTACGTGCTGAAACTTGACAAAGTAAACTAAGGGGGCCCTACGTTGTTAAAGAGTATGACCGGCTACGGACGTGGCGATTATCAGGATGATTCGTTTTCCTTTACCTTTGAAATCAAGACCGTGAATCACCGTTATGCGGAACTGTCCATCCGCATGCCGCGCTTCTTGGCACCCCTTGAAAACCGGATGCGCAAGGTGATCTTGGATGATGTGAGCCGGGGACATATGGACGTTTTTGTCAATGCAGCCTATACGGGAACGGAAGGCCGTCAGATTACAATTGACAAAGGCCTTGCAAAGGCTTATCATGATGGTTTGAAGGAACTTTCAGCCCTTTTGGGCGCTCATGAAGGCGCGGTTGATGAGGGGCGGGAGGTTCTTTTTGTGGCAAAGTGCCCCGATGTGGTCATCCCCGGAGAGGCAAAGATCGATCTTGAAACGCTCTGGCCCCATATGCTGGGTGCCGTCCAGACGGGACTGCGCCATTTGGACGCGATGAGGGAGGAAGAAGGCCGCAACATCTCCCAAGATGTGGCGCGCCGCGTAGACCTTATCGAAGAAAAGCTTTCCTTCCTGGAAGAACGCGCCCCTGAAGCGGTCAAGGATTATGAAAAGCGCCTTGAAGAGCGGCTTCTTGAGGCCCTTCGTGCCCATGGAGCCGGGGACCTGGATGAGTCACGTCTCATCCAGGAAGTTGCTCTTTATGCGGATAAGGTGAACACGACAGAGGAGATGGTCCGTCTCCACAGTCATATCAAGCAGTTCCGCCAGATGCTCCAGGAAGATCATCCTGTCGGTCGGCGTATGGACTTCCTGGTACAGGAATTTAATCGTGAAGCCAACACCATTGCCTCCAAATGCAGTGATTCGACGATGACCCAGACTGTCGTTGAAATGAAGGGTGAGATTGAAAAGGTCCGGGAACAGATCCAAAATATTCAATAGTGGCAAGGAGTAGGAAATGGACATCAAACTGATCAATATCGGATTTGGCAATATTGTATCGGCCCAACGGGTCGTTACCATCATCGGCCCGGAATCGGCGCCTATCAAGCGGATCATCCAGGATGGCCGCGACAAGGGTGTCGTCATTGATGCAACCTATGGGCGCCGGACCCGTTCCGTCCTCATCATGGACAGCGGCCATTTGGTCCTTTCGGCCCTGCAGCCAGAGACCATTGCCAACCGGTTTGCCGTTGACGATGACGTTGACGACGAAGCTGGAGAAGGAGGAGACCATGAATAAACCACAGGGAATCTTACTTGTCCTTTCTGGACCGAGCGGTGCCGGCAAAGGAACCATCTGCGGACGGCTCCTTGAGAAACGGGACCACATGGCCTATTCCGTTTCCTGCACGACCCGTGAACCCCGCAAGGGAGAAGTGGACGGCAAGAACTATTTCTTCAAGACCCGTGAGGAATTTGAGGAAATGATCAAAAATGGCGGCCTTTTGGAACATGCTTCCGTTTATGGAAACTATTACGGGACCCCGCGTCAGTACGTGCTTGATAAGCTGAACGAAGGCCTTGACGTCGTCCTTGAAATCGATCCCCAAGGCGCGCTGCAGGTCAAAAAGAGCTACCCTGACGGGGTGTTTGTTTTCATCGTCCCGCCATCCCTTGATGAACTCAGTAAGCGCATTTATAAACGCGGGACTGATGCGGTTGATGTCATCAAGCGCCGACTCAGCGCAGCGACATCGGAACTAGCCTATGCTTCGAAGTATGATTACATTGTCGTCAACGATGAAGTGGAAAGAGCCACGGACAAGGTCAGCAAAATCATCGATGTGGAACATCTCAAAGTGGGACGCACCTACTACATTGTTGATGAAATCTGCCAACAAAAGACGACTGAACAAGACTAAAGGAGTGTTGTTATCATGACTATGATTGATCCGTCCATTGATTATCTGGCTGAAAAAGTAGGTTCCAAATATGGCCTTGTCATTATGGCTGCCAAACGGGCTCGCCAGCTTGTTGACCATGCACCGGCCCTGGTGGAAAGCAAATCCAATAAGCCCGTTTCCATCGCTATGGAAGAAATTGCCCAGGGGCTTGTAACGGCGGAACCCAAGTCGAACACCAAGAAATAAAAGGAGTCCACTGTGTTAGAGGGCAAAAAGATTGCAATCGGTGTGACCGGTGGAATTGCCTGCTATAAGGTGGTCACCCTTGTCAGCCGTCTCGTCCAGGCCGGGGCAGAGGTCCGTGTCGTAATGTCGGAGGCCGCCACAAAGCTTGTGTCCCCTCTGTTATTTAAGGAAATCAGCGGCGCGCCTGTTGCCTATGATATGTGGCGTGGCAATGATGAATTCAATGTGGAGCATGTGGCCTTGGGCCGTTGGTGTGACCTTATGGTTGTGGCACCGGCTACGGCCAATATCATTGGCAAGATGGCTGGCGGCATTGCCGATGACCTTCTGTCGACGACGCTTATGGCTTGCGATAAGCCCAAGATCATCTGTCCGGCCATGAACACGAATATGCTCAATAACCCCGCTGTCGTGCGCAACCTGGAAACGCTGCGCAGGGATGGCATTCTTATCATGCCGAGTGGAGCGGGCTACCTGGCCTGCGGCATCAACGGGGCTGGACGCCTTCCTGAACCGGAAGACATCAAAGCCTATCTTGATGACTTTTTTGCAAAACGGGATGGTGACCTTCGGGGACGCCGCATCCTCGTGACGGCGGGAGGAACCCGGGAAGCCATTGATCCGGTGCGTTTCATCGGCAACCGGTCAAGCGGCAAGATGGGCTACGCCATTGCTTGCGATGCAGCGCGCCGCGGCGCCGATGTGATCCTTGTCTCAGGACCGACGGCCCTTGCGGCCCCGCGAAATGTAACACTGATTCCCGTGGAATCGACCCAGGAGATGCTGGATGCCTGCCTCACCGTCTATGATTCGGTGGATGCCGTGATCAAGGCTGCTGCTGTTGCCGATTACCGGCCCCATGAAAAAGCCGCGCAAAAGATCAAGAAAAATGAGGAAAGCCTCACCATCGACCTTGATAAGAACCCTGATATCCTGAAACTGTTAGGAGAAAAAAAGACCCATCAGTTCCTCGTCGGCTTTGCCGCGGAAACGCAGAACCTTATTGCCAACGCGGCCGCCAAAGTGCAGAAAAAGCACCTTGATATGATTGTCGCAAATGACGTTACGGCTCCAGGCGCTGGTTTCAGCACGGATACAAACATCGTCAAGCTGCTTTTCCCCGATGGAAGCATCAAGGAACCGGGTCTTATGTCAAAAGAGGATGTCGGAAATCTCATCCTTGATATCGTGCGAGACCAAACGGCTGAAAAATAAAAGCATAAAATGGGGTTCTTTGTCAAATGTTGGGGTGCCCCACAACTAAATCGCCTTTTAGGAACTCGGCAAGGCATTTGCCGAGTTCCTTTTTTGCCAATTCACATAGAGAATCCGGTTCCTAAATCTGTTGAAATCACGCATTCCAAATGCAACTCTCTTAACCGTCTTAATCAGGTTGTTACAGCCTTCTGTGAATCCATTGGAGTATGGCTGGATAATTGCTTGAATAATTGCAGCCTCCCAATCTTTAAAAGATCTTAAAATCCCTTTAAAAGCATCTAAGTTGTAGCCCATTACCATAGCTAACCATTTGTTTAGCTCCCGCTTCGCAGCCAATTCA
>NZ_AULA01000049.1 GCF_000425045.1 Acidaminococcus intestini DSM 21505
TAGCTATGGTAATGGGCTACAACTTAGATGCTTTTAAAGGGATTTTAAGATCTTTTAAAGATTGGGAGGCTGCAATTATTCAAGCAATTATCCAGCCATACTCCAATGGATTCACAGAAGGCTGTAACAACCTGATTAAGACGGTTAAGAGAGTTGCATTTGGAATGCGTGATTTCAACAGATTTAGGAACCGGATTCTCTATGTGAATTGGCAAAAAAGGAACTCGGCAAATGCCTTGCCGAGTTCCTAAAAGGCGATTTAGTTGTGGGGCACCCCAACATTTGACAAAGAACCAAAGTTTTTTCTTCCTTCGCAAGGGTCCAGGGTTCTATTATTTTCGCGGCACTTTTCCTAGGGTCTTGATGACTAACCTGCCATCCCTTTTGCGTCTTTTCGGTCCTTTTGCTTTAGCACAGCAGCGCAGGTCAAGACGGTCCTTTTATTTTCCAGTTGCAGCGTGAAAACGCACATTTATCTGGGGTAACAAGGAATGAATGGCTCCATCTTGAATAAAGAAGACGAGCAAAGGAGGAATGACTCATGAAACGATACCGCTACAAAGTACGGACAGGAAAGGGGGCGATCATGAGCGGCGTCCTTTTGGCGGAGCATAAAGGCGAAGCCTTACAGGTCCTTAAGGGGGAACATGACCGCATACTTTCCCTTAAGGAAGATTGGTTTTCAGTGAAAGGAACGAGGCAGCATTTTTCAGATGGAGAGCGGGAACGGCTCTTCAAGGAACTGGGTATCCTGCTTAAAAGTGAGATTCCCATCTTGCGAGCCTTGGACATCATGGGACTGCGGGGAAATGCGAAAGTAGCCTTCCTCTGTCGGCGAATCGGCGAGGAACTGAAGAAGGGAAGATCCTTATCGAAGGCCCTTTTGCGGTACGAACAGGCGATTGGGGCCTTGGCTCCAGTCCTTTTGGAAGCGGGAGAAAAAAGCGGCAGGACCTCCGTTTTGTGTCTGCGTCTATCTGATTCCTATCGCCGCAAACGGGAGCTTTGGAAGGAAATGATGGGAGCCCTTTTTTATCCCCTCTTGGTCCTGGGGCTAGGCGGTCTCGTCGTCCTTTATTTCATCATCGCCATCCTGCCCCTATTTGTTGGTCTTTATGGAGAGCTCAATCTTTCTGTTCCTACCGGGCTTTCGCTGATGATGATCTTACGGAGGACCCTGACAGATCATCCTTTAGTACTGGTCTTTGTCATGTTGGGACTTGTTATTTTTCACCATGGGATTCGCCCTTACAGGCTTCGCCTTTTTCTTGTCATTCCCCCCTGCCAGAGGGCTTATGGCCGCTTTTGGGAAGTTCGCTTCGTGGGATTATTGGCCCTTCTGCTTGAAAGCGACCTTTCCCTCCATGAAGCCTTGGAAGAAGCACGGAACCTTTTGCCCAAAGGACCGTTGCGTCTTGAAGGACAAAAGCTCCTGCGTGCAGTGACGAGCGGTGATTCATTTTCGGAAGCGGCCCTTACGGCGCCGCTTTTGATCTCACCCCTGACGAGGGAACTTCTTAGCATGGGGGAAGAAAGCGGGCGCCTTCCGCAAATGCTTAGCGAGGCTTCAAGCCTCTTGATGGAGGAATTGACCTTGACCCTAAAGACAGTCAAGCGTCTGATGGAACCAATCCTTTTGGTTTTTATGGCCGGTGTCAGTGTCCTTATCCTCTATGGGGTCATGTCCCCCCTAATGGGCCTTATGAATGGGCTGCCTACAGCTATATAGTACAAAAAGGAGAAATGAACCATGCTAAAGAATATCAGTTGTCATCAAATCATTATGAAGCAAGACAAAGGATCCCAAATAAAAAAGAAAAAAGGCTTTACCCTCCTTGAAATCCTCATTGTCCTTGCCATCTTGGGCGTTATGGCAGCAGCCTTGATTCCTTCCATCAAAAGTGCCATGAATAAATCCCACGATACGCAGCTGGTCATGAATTTGACCACACTTGACAGTGCGGCGAAGGTCTATGAAATGGAAAAGGGCATGGCTCCTCAGTCCGTTGACGAGCTTGTCAAGGGAAAGTATGCCCCGGATAAGGACTATGGGGGGATTACCCTTGAAAGCGCAGAAAACGGGGGAACCGGATGCGTTTTTTCTGGCACCTTGAGCAGCGGCGAAACGGTGCGCAGCAGTGAATTAGGAAAGAAGGGCGGTCATGGCGGCACTGATGCGTAAGCGCGCTGGTTTTCTCATAGGGGACATGCTGGTCGGAATCAGCTTTCTGACCTGTTTCCTCGTCTTTTCCCTGCCCCTATTGAGGACCATCCAACATGAACAGGATTATTCCCGCCTTGCCCTCTGGACCTACGAGGCAGCCAGCGTCATTGCCGCGGCCCAGGATGGGGCCCTCCTTGAGAATCGTCCCGTCTATAGGGCGGACGTAGGGCCAAAGGGCATCTGTGTCAGGCATGAAAAGCTTAGGGAATGGCCCCTTTCCTTTGACCTTGAGGCGCCTTCCATTACCATCAGCGGGCCACGGCAGCTTGTCTTTACAACGAGCGGTGCCCTTAAAGGCGGGATGGAGACCATTTTCCTTGAAACAAATAATAGAACGGAAAAACGGGAATTCACTTTTGAACCAGTAAGGGGGCGGCTGACCTATGCTGCGCACCTGCCCTAAGGCTCGAGGATTCGTCCTCATCGATTATTTATTTGCCACATGGCTCATGTCCCTTTTGTGTTTTTTCATCCTGGAGGCCTTTTCTCTCGGATTATGGTGGACGCGTACTTGGGAGGCCCGGGCCTACGCTCAAAAGGTCCTGCGTCATTTTGCCGCTACAGGTCAGAAGGCTCCCCTTTTGGATCCCTATCTGTGGGTGGAAACAGAGCGAATCGTTCCTGAACTGCCCCAGATCAAGGAACGGCAGGCAGCCATCTATGAACGGCCTTGTCGGCGGCTTCTTGCCCGCGTGGTACGCTATGAAAAAAGATAAGGGCTTTGTGGCCTTTGAATGTATGCTGTTCGTCCTTCTTTTCGCACTCCTCATCAGCCTTTGCGCAAGGGCCGGCGGGCGATTTGTCGCGTTGTCATCGAAGCTCCTATCCAGCTGGGAACTGCGCCGGGCAGCGGTGGATCTTGACTGCCGCTTTGAACATTATTTTCGTTATGAAGCACTTGCTGTTTCCATCAAAAAAGGGAGCTCCGGCGATGTGCTGGAGCTATGGACCCGTTCCCCGTATCAAACGATCCAGTACTATGCGGCGCCCTCGCCCCAATCTGGAAGGGAAACCCTTTACATCAGCGCCCAGGAAGGAATGAAGCCGCCTGGCATCAATCCGCTCACGGGGCCTCATTTACGGATCCTTGATTTTCATGCTGAAAAACAGGAAAGTAACCAGATTGCGGTTTCCTGTACCTTTGTCCTTGTCAAAAACGGGGCAAGGCGCCCCTTTAAGGAGGTCTATGCCTATGGACTTTGGTAGAAGAAGGGGGGTTGTAACGGGGGTTATCCTTGTTCTCATTGTGGCGGCCGCGTCCCTTATCATGAATCTTGTCCGGAGTCTTTATTCAAGATGCGAAAAGCAGCGCTTTCTTTGGCAAGCGGAGCAACGCACGGCCCTTTTCTTTTCCTTTTGTAAGGCAAGGGAAGGAGAGTCTTTTGCCCGAGAAGGCCATCGCCTTGTTGTGCGCGGTCCAAAAAGCGGAAGAGAGCCTATGTATCGCTTGGTTGTGAAAACACGCAAAGTAGGAAAAGCGCTTGTGAAGGAAGAAAAAACGGAACTTCAAAGCACTGACGAAGCGGTCCTGCGGTCCGCTTCGCGCTATGAAGTTTCGACCCCAGGTGGAAGGATGCACCCTCATTATCAAACGTTGTTTGCACCGGGAAAGACGACTTACACGGCGGCTTTTCCCCTCTTCCTGGAAGGCGACTTTGACGAAATCAGCAAGAAGGGACCTGATTTCCCTACAGGGCCGTTCCTTCAGATGCCACTTCGGGGCTACGCTTATGTGGCCCGCAAAAAAGCACTTCGGATTCCCCCGAACATGGCGGTCACAGGAAGGGCCCTTGTAGTAGCGCCCTATGGGGCAGTTCTCAATGACGGCGTCCAACTGACAGGGCCCATGGTCATCTTTAGCTTTTCTGATATTGTTGTCGGGCAGGGGGCCGTACTCAAAAAGGTTCTTCTTTTTACGCCGAAACGACTGATTGTCGGAGATTATTCACAAATTGATGGTATAATGGCTGCAGGGCGGTCTGTGACCCTGGGGGAAGGCACGCGCTACAGGCGGGATGAATCCCTCCTTACCCCCTACCGGACACCCTATATCTTTTAGGCGGAGGTTACCTTATGATTGGAAAGAAATGGATGTTGGCCCTTTCCTGCGCAGCCCTCTTGGCAGCGCCAGCGGCAGGCTTTGCTTTTGGCCATACGACAGTTGTCGCAGATCCACGTTTGGGGGGATCGGTCCCTTATATTGATGGGCTGCGGGAAACTTATCTGCAAAATAATGTGAATGGAATTCTGCGGTCCCGGGCAGAAGCCCTGCAGAAAAAGGCTGGGGAAGGTGCTCGCCTTTCCTATGAAATCACTCTCAACCGTCCGAGCCTTGTTAGTTTTGTTCTGAAAGCGGAAGGCCAGCGTACGGTCTATGACGGTGTCACCATTGATACGGAAGCTGGCAGCGTCCTTGATGAAAAGGACCTGCTCTACACAAAAAGTGCAGACTATGAGCGGCTCCTTGACGGCAAGCATTATGTCTTTGGGGAAACGGGCATCCTGGCAGAAAGTACGGATGGAGGCCCCTTTACGAACCTGATTCCTTATGCTGACCTTACGGGGGCCATCAACGTTGGCGGCGGGGCGCGCCTTCTCACGAGCTACAAGCTGACCAAGGAAGCAGCCGGAAAGACCCTATCCGTGAAGCCGGGCGAGCTTGTTGCCCTCTATCTTGATGCCAACCCGTCCTTAGGTCTTGAGTGGACCCTTACAGGCGCGGACCTAGGTCGCGGCGTTGTCGACATGGGGCATTCCTTCTATTTGCCCATGGAAAACCCTACGGGCCGCGGTGGTTCCCCGGGTCAAACCATTTTGTTCCTGACGTTCAGTCAGCCTGGAAACTATGAGGTTACGGCCCTTTATGGAAAGAAGACGGCCAAGACGCCTTTTAATGAACTTGTCTACCATTTTGCCGTCAAATAAAAAAGTAAAAAGAACCGGACCTTTTTGATGTGTACCCCAAAAACTGGACGCATATAAATTAGTTAAATGGCATTAGTGGATGTTTCCCGATATATTTCGGGAGGCATCCATTTTGTTTTTTTCTGAATCCTTTCCTTGTTGAAAT
>NZ_AULA01000050.1 GCF_000425045.1 Acidaminococcus intestini DSM 21505
ATTTCAACAAGGAAAGGATTCAGAAAAAAACAAAATGGATGCCTCCCGAAATATATCGGGAAACATCCACTAATGCCATTTAACTAATTTATATGCGTCCAGTTTTTGGGGTACACATCAATGCGGCTTAGAAAGTGACAGGCCTCTTTCATCGCAATTAAATTTTGATGTCAGATGGGCAAATTCATTTTGTTTTTTTACTGCCCTTGTAGAGCTTGACAAATAGTGGGGATAAAAGGGACAGCAGGCTTAGTGCAATGAGCACTTGGCAGATGGTCGTTGAGAAAAGGACACTGATGTCGCCGCCAGAAAGGGAGAGGCTCCGGCGCAGCCCGCGCTCCCCCAAGGGGCCTAAGATGAGAGCCAGGACAACAGCGGCCGTATTCATATTGACCTTACGCATAATATAGCCCACAATGCCAAACAAAAACATGACAACGACATCAAAGAAGTTGTTGTTGATGGCAAAGGAACCGACAACGCAAAGGACAAAGATGCTTGGGATCAAGATGGCATCGGAGATACGGGCAATCTTGGCAAAGAGTCGAGAGCCTACAAGGCCGATGGCCAGCATAAAGAACTGAATAAAGACAAATCCACCAAAGAAAGTATACGTCATGTCTGCATACTTTGTAAAGAGCTCAGGTCCGGGCTGAAGCCCTTGAATGATGAGCCCGCCCATGAGGACAGCTGTAACGCTCTCGCCAGGGATGCCCAAAGTGAGGGTAGGGATGAGGGAACCGCCCGTAACAGCATTATTGGCCGCCTCAGAACCGGCAATCCCTTCAATGGAGCCATGACCAAACTCTTCTGGATGCTTTGAAAAACGTTTGGCTTCATTATAGCCCATGAAGCAGGCAATGGAAGCCCCGGCGCCGGGAAGGATCCCGATGATGTTGCCGATGATCCAGCTGCGCAGAACCGTTGGTGTAATCTGTTTGAGTTCACTTTTTGTCAGGATGATGGAATCATCAAAGTGAGCGGCCCTAGCCCGTTTGACAATGGCTTTTTCCGCAAGGATGAAAGCCTGGGATAGGGAGAAAAGGCCAATCAAGGCACCTGTAATATTGACGCCATTATAAAGGGCATCCTGGCCGAACATGAACCGTTCCACTCCTTCCATAGGGTCCATGCCGATGGTGGAAAGAACAAGGCCAAAGGCTCCGCTCATAAGCCCCAAGATCATGGAGTCGGAGTTGATGCCTGCAATGATGGTAAGGCCGAATAAGCTTAACCAAAAATATTCAGGACTGCCAAATTTCATGGCAAGTTCTGCTAAGATGGGAGCAAAGAAATAGAGGGAAAGACAGGACAACAGGCCGCCAAAAAAGGAAGCCGTGCAGGCTGTTCCCAAGGCCTTGCCCGCTTTTCCCTTGAGGGTCATGGCGTAACCGTCAATGGCCGTTGCAGCAGAAGCTGGGGTTCCGGGGGTGTGAATCAAAATAGCAGAAATTGAGCCGCCAAAAATGGCGCCGCAGTAAATCCCGCCCAGCATGATAAGTCCCGATGATGGCTCCATACCGAAGGTCAGGGGCAGCAGAAGGGCTACGCCCATAGCAGCTGACAGTCCCGGCATGCAGCCAATGATGATGCCCATTGTAACCGATAGGAGCATGACAATAAGGTTGGTTGGTGTCAAGGCATTGAGGAAGCCCGCCATCATTAATGCATATTGATTTTCCATTCTGTCGCGGCCTCCTTAAAGAATATCATAGAACAGTTCGCCTACTGGCAGCGGTACATTCAAGGATTCACTGAAGACTCCGTAGATAAGGGCCAAAAGGACTGCTGTGGTCAAGACGATATACTTTTTTTCAATCTTGAAATAGTGCATCATAAAGCCCATATAAAGAATAGCCGTCAGATAGAATCCAATGAAATACATTCCCACGAAAAAGAGGATGGACGCAAGGAAGAAGGTCACAAATTGACGAGGCAAGAAATCCTTCCAAACGACATCAGCATCGCTGACGAGGGAAAAGTGCCCGTGGCAGCCAATCAGCATTTTGACCAGCTGCAGCACGGACAGAACCGCCAGGAGCGAGATGACAAAGAGCGGATAATGCTGTGCTTTTTCTGGAAGCAGCAACGTTTCATGATAGAAAAATCCGCAAAATGCCAGCATAAAAAACACTATGGCAAGTTCTGATTTTTTCATAGATGAATTGACTCCTTAGGATTATTTGGTGTAGAGCTTGGAAACAACATCCCGGCAGAATTCGAGCTGCTGGCTGATCAGTTCCCCAAGCTGTTTGTTGTCAAGATAGTCCATGGTAAGACCGGCATTTTTATGGTCACGGATGGTTTGTTCATCAGTCATGACAATCTTGAAGATATTGACATAATAGTTGATGATATTATCCGGCGTCCCTTTTGGAGCCACAAGCGCGCGGGCCGTACCATACCACTTGTTGTAATAGCCCAATTCACCCAAGGTCGGGACATCCTTCAGATTGTCCAGCCGTTTTTCCGAGTAAACGCCGAGCACGCGAAGCACTGGGGAAGCCCCGCCAATCAGAGGTTCAACGTCGCCAACCTTGGCACAGGAAAAGTCCACTTCGCCTTGGCGCAGGGCAAGGAGCTGATCGGCCGTGCCGCCGTAAGGAACGGCATTGTATTCGAATTTAGCCGATTTTGCAAGGAGCTGGGCAGCCGTGTGATTGGATGCCTGTACCCCGTTGGTGGAAGCTTTGAGTTTTCCGGGGTTTTGTTGGGCGTCTGCCACAAGATCCTTCAGCGTCTTCCACTTGCTGTCCGCACGGACGACAACAACACTCGTTTCCTTCAGATGATTGGCAATGGGCACGATACTCTTCTCATTGAAGGCGGATCCTTTTTGCAGGGCCAGGGTCGTATAGGTCGGTAGGTTGATATAGCCAATGGTGTATCCATCCGGCTTGGCTTTGGAGAGTTCTGTCCAGCCAATTTTTCCGTCTGCTCCTGGTTTATTATCAACAATTAGGGTCTTTCCAATATGTTTTTCTGCATCCTTGCAAAGAATACGGGCACCAGTATCCGTACCGGACCCTGCTTTGTAAGCAACAATGACATGGATGTCCTTTTCTGGCTTCCAAGCTCCGCCTGATTTAGCCGCTTCCTTTTTACCGCCGCAAGCCGCAAGAGCAAGGGTCATGGCACAAAGAGCGGAAGCTGCGAGCAATCTTTTCATTTTCATCGTAAAACTCCTCCTTTATGGAAAATGTAAAATCTATGTAAACTAATTGTAACATATTGTGCAGGGAAAAAAGAGAATTGCCTGATTTTTTCAGTCAACTTAGAAAAGAGACGCTTTTTTCAGTATAGCTTTTGAAGATTCTGCAAAATGACGGGAACTATGGTAAAATAGGGGGAACCTTGGATGATTTCCAGATTCCATTATAAGAAAGCACCGGTAGAATCCCATGCAGAATAAACAAGATAAACGCACTGAAAAATTCCACGAGATGCTGGAAGCACCCGTGGATCGACTCATTTTAAAACTTGCCATTCCTTCCATTTTAAGTATGCTGACCACTAGCTTTTACAACATGGCCGATACGTTTTTTGTGAGCAAGCTGGACACTAGTTCCACCGCCGCGGTGGGTGTGACCTTTGCCAGCATGTCCATCATCCAGGCTCTTGGTTTTTTCTTTGGCCAGGGATCGGGAACCTACATGGCCCGAGAACTGGGAGCTCAGCGAATCCAAAATGCACGCACCATGGCAAGTACGAGCTTCTTTTATGCTTTTATTTGCGGTCTCTTTCTTTTGCTCATTGGGCATTTCAATGCGCGGGACATTGCCCAGTTGACAGGGTCCACGCCAACCATCCTGCCTCATGCTGCTTCTTATCTAGCCATCATCATGTGCGGAGCGCCTGTCATGATGTGTTCCCTTCTTATGAATAACCATCTGCGGTTTCAAGGAAACAGTGCCTTTGGGATGGTGGGCATCATGGCCGGAGGGGTCCTTAATATGCTCCTTGATCCTCTATTTATCTTTTTCTTTGGCCTTGGGGTATCAGGGGCTGCATACGCGACGGTCATCAGCCAATGCTTTAGTTTCTTTATCCTTCTTGTCATGACCCACAAAGGCGGCAATATTCCTATAAGGTTCCGCGATTTCCATCCGTCGGCCGCCCTTTTCAAGGAAATTACGGCCGGCGGTCTGCCCTCTTTATTTAGGCAGGGGACGGCAAGTCTTGCAACGATCAGTCTTAATGTGGCAGCTGGGGCCTTTGGGGACGCCGCTATCGCGGCCATGAGCATTGTCACGCGGCTTGCTTTTATTGGTGCGTCTGCCATCATTGGTATTGGGCAAGGGTTCCAGCCTGTCTGCGGTTTTAGTTATGGCGCAAGGTCCTACCAACGGCTGCGGGACGGATTTGCCTTTTCTCTTCGCCTGAATACAGCGGTTGGACTTACGGCAAGCCTTGCAGGCTTTTTCTTTGCCGATCCCATCCTCCGTTTGTTCCGAGACGATCCCCTCGTCATTTCCATAGGGACTCAGGCGCTCCGGGCCCAATGCGTTACATTTACCACACTGGCTCTCGTAATCATTGCCAATATGCTTTTGCAGGTCACAAGACGCACAACTGGGGCTGTCCTTATTTCCATCGGACGGACAGGGCTTTTCCTGATTCCTTTTGTTCTCATTGTGCCTCGCATCTTTGGCCTTACGGGGTTGATCTGGTGCCAATCCCTATCCGATTTATGTGCTTTTTGTCTATCCTTGTACCTGACACGGAAATTTTTCCGATTCCTTCCCCATAAGGATGGACAGGCGCCCCAATAAGCCCAAAAAAACAGCTGCTCGAATGAAATGTACCCTCTTTACTGGACACCCAGTAAGGAGGGTACATTTTGCGTTATACGACTGAATTTAAGCTGATGTGTGTAGAACTTTATCGTCAAGGTAAGTGGGTAAAAACACCTAAAGGAATTAAAACAGCAAATTTTCGTAACAAGATTCGTACTTGGAATCGTATCGAACAGGCTGGCGGACCGGAAGCATTGTGTCACAAAGCACATTACAAGGCATGGTCCCCAGAGGAGAAACTTGAATTGGTTTCACAAGTAAATGCCGGACAGTCAATGATGGCTGTCGCCTGTCAATATGGTATGAGCTATAGTCTTTTGTACCAATGGGTTCGTAAATACA
>NZ_AULA01000051.1 GCF_000425045.1 Acidaminococcus intestini DSM 21505
GTTTGATGAGGCGCGTATAGTAGCCCTTTATGCGTCTTGTAGTGGCCTTACAATGAGGGCAGATGTGTTCTTGAGGCGGCAGCTGAACCGCTAAAACCAAGGCTGATTCCGTTTCCTTTAAATTTTGAATCCATTCCTCTTTAATTCCTGTTAATTTTTCGATATAATCTAGAGAAGGCATATGTATTCAACTCACTTTCTTTATTGTTTGATCACTTTAATTGTAGAGGATTTGAGTGCATATGCCTATTTTTTTATTGAAAAAAAAGTAGGCGCTGAGAGGACACGCATCTGGACGGTCACTTTAGCGCCCCAAAATAAATTATAGAACCATAAATGTTGGGGTGAGGAATTGTTCTTTCCTCACCCCATCCTTGCATAAAAAGGTTTGCTATAAATTTCGGATCGCTCACGTGTTCATATTCCCTTAGATAGAACATACATTAAAAAGGGGTGCAGCCTTTTTCCCTGCGTATTTCAAGCTGCAAGCGCATCTTAGACGAGAAAACCAGTGAAAGATACACTCGCGAGCTTGACCCTCCTTATCTTACTTACAGGAAGAAATCCCCCTGGGAAGGACCCTTACATGGTTCTTCTCAGGGGTTCATATTTACACGCTGAAATCACGCAGGTCCTTATCGAGGGCCTCGAAGAGAGCATCCGCATCATGGGCCCGGAGGGCCTTCAAGATATCCTTGTGGTGTTTGCAGTCATCGCTGACATGCAGGACACCAGAGTCCATTCCCCAGCGGAACTGAGCATAGGCACGGCTCATGCGGCTCATGCAGGAAGACAGCTGTTCATCGGCATAAGCGTTACGACCCAGACGAAGCAGGGCCTTGTGGAAATCCATATTGCATTCCCAATGTTTGCGGGGCGGCAAATCGTCACGCAGGCATAGTTCATTGAGAGGTTCTAACGCGGCAATTTGAGGTTCCGTAAGGCTTTTGATGACACGGGACACAATTCCGTGCTCCAAGTAGAGGCGGAATTCCAGCATTTCGTTGATATCGTCCATCGTAAGGCGCGTGACTTCGTAACCATAGCGAGGCATGTTGCGAAGGACGCGCTCGTTACACAGGGTCATCAGGGCTTCCCGGACGGGCGATTTGCTGCATTCGTATTTTTCGATGAGACTTTTCTCATTGAGGATGTCCCCTGGTTGGTATTCCCCTGAAAAAATTCCCTCTAAAATGGCATTTCTGACTTTTTCCTTAAGTGACGGTTCTTTCATGGCTGAACCTTCCTTCCCTGACATAATACCTATATCTTAATCTAATTTGGATAATTTGACAATGATTTATTTCATATTATAACACTATAAATTAAACCTCCAATTTGGTTTTGATCATGATTTTTCAAAAAGGGCTTCCCAATTAATCATAACAGTGATATGATTACTAATATAATAATCCGACTACTCTGATGATTTTTGGGAGGGAAATCAATCATGACCTTGACACAGGAAGAAATGAACAATTATACGGTCATTCTGCACGAAGAACTGATCCCCGCAATGGGCTGCACGGAACCTATTGCGATTGCCTATGCCGCGGCGAAGGCGAAAAGCCTCTTTAAAGGCGATCTGGAGCGTTTTACTGTGAACTGCTCAGGGAATATCATTAAGAACGTAAAAGGCGTCACTGTGCCCAATTCTGGCGGTCAGAAAGGGATTCCTGCAGCGGCGGCCCTTGGTATCGTAGGCGGTGACAGTGATAAGGCCCTCGAAGTCATTGCCGGTGTGACGGATGAGGACCGAGAAGCCTGCCGTAATCTGGTCGAAAGGGATATCTGTGAAGTGACGCTGGCTGAAGGCGTAGCCAATCTTTATATTGATGTGACTTTGTATGGCCGGGACCATATGGCGGAAGTGATCATTGACGGAACCCATACAAACATCGTGAAGATGGTCCAGGACGGAACCGTTCTCCTGGACCGGACGGGGACGGCCCAAGGTGCCGGAAGCAAGGGAAAAGGGGACCGGACCAGGATGACCTTCCAGGGGCTCATTGAGTATGCCAGAACCGTCGATCTTGAAGCGGTGAAGGCGCTTCTTGAAACTCAGATGACTTACAACACGGCAATCAGCGACGAAGGCTTGACAGGCGCCTGGGGCGCAGAGGTGGGCAGGACCCTCCTTGAAACTTATGGCAGTGATGTTAAGTTCCGGGCCGTTGCTCGGGCGGCTGCCGGCAGTGATGCCCGCATGAGCGGCTGCCCGAAACCCGTCGTGATTAATTCCGGTTCGGGGAACCAAGGCATTACGGTTTCCCTGCCCGTCATCACCTATGCCGAGGCATGGAAGAAGAGCCATGATGAGACGCTCCGTGCCCTTATTGTGAGTAACTTGGTCTCCATCTATATCAAGCACTATATTGGTCCTCTTTCCGCTTTCTGCGGCGCTGTGAGTGCTTCTACCGGGGCCGGTGCGGCCATCACCTTTATGGCAACGAATGGAGACGCCCGGAAAATGGCTATGACTGTCACCAATACCCTCGCCAATGTGGGCGGCATCCTTTGTGACGGGGCCAAACCCAGCTGCGCCGCCAAGATTGCTTCCTCCCTTCAGGCCGCGCTTATGGCCCATGCCATGAGCATGAAGGACCGGGTCTTTAAAGGTGGGGAAGGCATTGTTGAAAAGGACATCGAGGATACCATTCGCAACATTGGATACATCGGCAAAATTGGCATGAAGGGGACCGATACGGATATCCTCAATGTCATGATCGGTCAGATCGATCCTAAGGATTACGTTTGCTAAGAGGGTCTGAGGAGGCTTCTTTAGAGGAGCCTCCTTCTTTTTTTATGAAAAATACCTTGCAATTTACTAGGAAATAGGCTATACCAAGGGGTAAGAACGGGGTATTTTTTCCCTAAAGGAGGGCTTTCTATGGAAATCAAGGAACGAGTAAGGGCCATGGAAGACGAGCTTGTGGAGCTGCGCCGCTATTTTCATGCTCACCCTGAACCATCTTGGAAAGAATTTAATACACAAAAAAAGATCATGACTTATTTGGATGAATTAGGTATTCCCTATGTCCCATCGACCACGTCCGGTCTTGTGGCTACTCTTAAAGGGCCTCATTCGTCAGACCATATCATTGGCATCCGTGCCGATATCGATGCCCTTCCCATCAAGGAAGAAACCGGAGCCCCTTATGCCTCGGAAAAAGAAGGGACTATGCATGCCTGCGGCCATGATACGCATATTACGATCCTCCTTGGCACGGCTAAGGTCCTTGCGGCCATGAAAGACGAACTGACCGTGACGGTGCGCTTTTTGTTTCAGCCAGCGGAAGAAGAAATTGCCAACAGCGGTGCCACATATATGAAGGATGAGCCGCTTGTAAAGGAATGCGAACGGCTCATTGCCCTCCACATTTGGAGCAAGATCCCTGTTGGTACAGCGTCCCTGCGCTATGGACCTGTCATGAGCGCGGCGGATACGTTTGATGTTTATATCGAAGGAAAGGGTGGTCACGGCGCCCTGCCGCATCAGACCATAGATCCCATTGTGGCTGGAGCTGAATTTGTGAACGCACTCCAGACCGTGGTCAGCCGTGAAGTCAATCCTCTGGAACCGGCCGTCCTATCCGTGACCACTTTTCAGGCTGGGACAACGAGCAATGTCATTCCCGCATCGGCTCATCTATCGGGGACAGCCCGTACCTTCAGCCCCACACTGCGCGAGGCCTATCCTGGCATCCTTAGACGGGTGGCCCGCGGTGTAGGGGAAACCTCAAGGGCCAAGATCCGCACGGAATACCATTTTGGACCGCCGCCCACGATCAACGATGCAGCCTGTGTGGATACAGGACGCAGAGCCTGTGAGACGGTTTTTGGCAAGGATCATGTCGTTGATTGGGAATTGCAGATGGGCGGCGAGGACTTTGCCAAATATGATAATCCTAAAGCCCTGCTCCTTTTAGGCGGTGGCTTTGCTGACGCGTCGCGGCGCTATCCGCAGCACAGTCCCCACTATGATATCGATGAAAGGGCTCTTTTATTGGGCGTTGAATATTTTGCTGAATATGTACGGGAGTGGGAAAAGGAACTTTCCAAGTAACGTTACAAAAATTACGGTGAATCGGAGAAAGGAACTGGAATTGTTGCCTTTTCTCCGATTTTTTTTGGTTCTTTGTCAAATGTTGGGGTGCCCCACAACTAAATCGCCTTTTAGGAACTCGGCAAGGCATTTGCCGAGTTCCTTTTTTGCCAATTCACATAGAGAATCCGGTTCCTAAATCTGTTGAAATCACGCATTCCAAATGCAACTCTCTTAACCGTCTTAATCAGGTTGTTACAGCCTTCTGTGAATCCATTGGAGTATGGCTGGATAATTGCTTGAATAATTGCAGCCTCCCAATCTTTAAAAGATCTTAAAATCCCTTTAAAAGCATCTAAGTTGTAGCCCATTACCATAGCTAACCATTTGTTTAGCTCCCGCTTCGCAGCCAAT
>NZ_AULA01000052.1 GCF_000425045.1 Acidaminococcus intestini DSM 21505
CACTCCGATTGCTATCGAAAAAGGTCTGCGCTTTGCTATCCGCGAAGGCGGCCGTACCGTTGGCGCTGGTGTTGTTACCGAAATCGAAGAATAATTGAGCCGCAGAGGCCTAGGATGTGGGACCGACACAGGACAGGTCGGTCCCACATTTTTATGTTGACATCTGCATCCTTGTATGATAGTCTATATAGGCAACTTTGAGGGATTTTGAATGTAAGTGAGGTGTTAAAACATGGCTGCGAACAACAATCGTATTGGTATTACCCTGGCCTGCACCGAGTGCAAACAGCGCAACTACCAGACCACGAAGAATAAGAAGAACGATACGGACCGTATCGAAATCAAGAAGTACTGCAAATTCTGCAAAAAGCACACTTTGCATAAAGAAACGAAATAAGGTGGAGCAATTATGGCATCGACTCAACTCACTCCCGATGTAAAAAGCTCCGGCGGAGCGTTGGGGTTCTTCCGGGATGTGAAGAACGAAATGAAAAAGGTAGCTTGGCCCAATCGGCGGGAACTGGGTGGATATACGGCAACGGTCATTGTTGCTGCCATCACGTCGTCCCTCTTAATTTGGGCAATTGATGCTGTCTTCTCCGTACTGTTCCGTTTAGTGATGGGAGTGCAATAAGCATGGAAGGTCAAAGACACTGGTATGTCATTCATACCTATTCCGGGTATGAAAACAAAGTGAAACTGAATTTGGAGAGTAAGGTCCATTCCCTAGGGATGGAAGACATGATTTTCCAGGTTCTCGTCCCCATGCAGGACGAACTAGAAACCAAAGACGACCAGCAGAAGGTTGTGAGCCGCAAGGTATTCCCCGGCTACGTCCTGATTGAAATGATTGTTGACGACCGCACGTGGTACGCTGTCCGCAATACGCCGGGTGTTACCGGTTTTGTCGGCACGGGCACCAAACCCATTCCTTTATCCCCACGCGAAGTAGCGCGTATTCTCGGGAAACAGTCCACTGGGAAGAAGGAAGCTTCCGTGGAAGCTCCGATTCGCATGAAATGCCCCGTTGAATTAGATCAGACCGTTCGTATTAAAGCCCCCGGCTTTAATGATATGGTAGGAACGGTGGCGGAGATCAGCGACGAACAGCAGAAGGTCAAAGTCATGATCGAAATGTTCGGCCGCGTCACTCCGGTTGAAGTCAACTTCTCTCAAGTAGAAGCAATAGAGTAAGATAGGAGGTGGAATTGATATGCCAAAGAAAGTCATTAAGATGGTAAAATTGCAGGTTCCTGCTGGTAAGGCAACTCCGGCACCTCCTGTAGGCCCGGCACTTGGTCAGGCTGGTATCAACATCATGGCCTTCGTCAAGGACTTTAATGCCCGCACCGAAAAACAGGCTGGTCTCATCATCCCTGTTGAAATTACGGTATTCGAAGACCGTTCCTTTACCTTCATCACGAAGACTCCTCCCGCTGCTGTCCTTCTGAAAAAGGCCGCTGGTATCGATAAAGCTTCCGGCGAACCAAACAAGAACAAAGTAGCGACGATCAAACGTGACAAAGTCAAGGAAATCGCTGAAACCAAAATGAAGGACCTGAACGCTGCAGACGTTGAAGCTGCTATGCGCATGGTCGAAGGCACTGCCCGCAGCATGGGTATTGTCGTAGAAGACTGATTTGAGTCTCAATCAGTGGGAGGCGAAAGCCGCTCGCACCACTAGGAGGAAAAAGTACAATGACTAAAGCTGGTAAGAAGTATACCGATGCTGCAAAGCTGATCGAAGCTGGCAAGGCATATACTCCGAAAGAAGCTGTTGAACTGGTTAAAAAGACTTCCGTCACCAAATTCGACAGCACTGTTGAATGCTCCGTTCGCCTCGGTGTCGATCCGAAGTATGCTGACCAACAGGTCCGCGGTGCTCTGGTTCTGCCCCATGGTACTGGTAAATCCAAGACTGTTCTTGTTTTTGCCCGCGGTGCAAAAGCTCAGGAAGCTCAGGATGCAGGTGCTGACTTTGTTGGTGCTGAAGAGCTCGCTGACAAGATCAAAGGCGGCTGGTTCGACTTTGACGTCTGCGTAGCAACGCCTGACATGATGGGTGTGGTTGGCCGCCTTGGTAAACTCCTCGGTCCTAAAGGCCTCATGCCGAACCCAAAAGTCGGAACGGTTACCATGGATGTAACCCGTGCCGTAAATGAAATCAAAGCTGGTAAGATTGAGTACCGTACCGATAAAGCCGGTAACGTACAGACCTCTATCGGCAAGGTTTCCTTTGATGCTGATAAACTGCTGGATAACTATATTACCCTGATCTCCACGCTGATCAAAGTAAAACCCTCCGGCGCAAAAGGCCAGTATATCAAGAGTGTTACCCTGTCCACCACCATGGGCCCTGGCGTACACATCGATGTGCTGAAAGCCGACAGCAACAAGTAATCAATTCGAAAATGACCATCGGACCGCAGACAGTAGGTGCGTAAGCCTAACGTTACAAAACGCCTGCCTAGGTCGGAGTGTTTGGATAAATACGACCTCCGGCGGCCTGCCGAGAGGTCTTTTCATTGATTCATATATCTAAACGCAAGGAGGTGTTTCTTGATGCATAGCATTCGTCCTGAAAAGGCTGCGAAAGTATCCGAACTCAAGGATCTGATGACTGGCTCCAAAGGTGTCATTCTCGTTGACTACTGCGGTCTGACCGTAGCAGAAGACACGGATCTGAGAAGAAAGATGCGTGAAGCTGGTGTAACGTACATGGTTGCGAAAAACACCTTCGTCCGTATCGCTGCTAAAGAAGCAGGAATCGAAGGGCTTGACAGTTTCCTCGAACACAACACGGCATTGGCATTTTCTGCTGAAGATCCTGTTGCTCCTGCTAAGATCCTTTCCGAATTCGCAAAGGACCACAAAGCCCTTGAAATCAAAGCTGGTATCCTTGATGGTGCCGTCATCGGTCTTGACGAAGTCAAAGCCCTGGCAGATTTGCCGAGCCGCGAAGTCCTGCTTGCCAAACTCATCGGCAGCATGCAGGCCCCGATTTCTGGACTCGTCAACGTCCTTCACGGTACGCTGCGTAACTTTGTTTACGTTGTCGACGCCGTTCGTCAAAAGAAAGAACAGGAATCTGCCTAATGGTTGGTTCGATTCTGCGACCTAAACATATTCTATTTAAAAATTTTGGAGGAATTTAAAATGACTAAAGAAGAAATCATGCAAGCCATTGAGAGCATGACTGTGCTCGAACTCGCTGACCTCGTTAAGGCTATGGAAGAAAAATTCGGCGTTAGCGCTGCTGCTCCTGTAGCTGTTGCTGCTGCTCCTGCTGCCGGCGGTGCTGCTGCTGCTGAAAAGACCGAATTCGATGTTGTCCTGACTGACTGCGGTGCCAGCAAGATCAACGTAATCAAGGTTGTTCGTGAACTGACCGGCCTGGGCCTGAAAGAAGCCAAAGCCGCTGTTGATTCCGCTCCTAACACCCTGAAGGAAGGCGTTTCCAAGGCTGATGCTGAAGCTATGAAAGCTAAGCTGGAAGAAGCTGGCGCTAAGGTTGAACTGAAATAATCTTGGCTGATTGAAAAAGACTGCAGAGGAGTTTCCTCTGCAGTCTTTTTTGGTTCTATAATAAATGTGGTTCTTTGTCAAATTTTGGGGTGCTAAAGTGTCTATGCACTCCTGGAGAGGACATGCACTGAATACAGTGCGTGTCCTTTTTCGTTGCGTGTG
>NZ_AULA01000053.1 GCF_000425045.1 Acidaminococcus intestini DSM 21505
GAACTTCGTCATACTAAGGCCCCCTATATATACTTTTATTGTATCACTTTATGGAAAACCTCAGTTTGACTTGTCCTATTTATATGCTAGCACCAAGAATTTTCTTTTCCCTTCCTTTTATGATAAGATAGGGAGGGTAGAAAATTCATCCGCCGATGCGGTGGGAGAGGGACGGACACGTTGTTATGGAGAACTTGATTGTTGCTTTTTCGGCAGTTGCACCGCTGATTTTTTTTATGCTGGTTGGCTATGGGTTCCGCAAAAAGGAAAAGTTTGACGACTCGGTGATTTCCAATTTCAATAAGCTCATTTTTCAGATTCTTTTACCGGTCAATATGCTCATGAGCGTCTATCGGTCCGATATCAAGAATACGCTGGATCCGAGGATGCTTTTTTATGCCATCGGCGCACTGCTTACGGTCTATGTCATTGGTTTTGTTTCGACCTGCGCTTTTGTGAAGGAAAATCGCAAGCGAGGTGCCATGATCCAGGCCCTTTACCGCAGCAATTTCCTGCTTTTGGGGGTCCCCATTGTAGAAAATATCTATGGTACGGACCATATTGGCATGCCTCTTTTATTATCCGCGTTCATTATCCCCATCTATAATGTGCTTGCCGTTTTTACACTTGAAACGTTCCGTGGAAACCGTCATGGTTTTCACCCAGGGACGATCCTTATGGGCATCATAAAAAACCCCATGATCATTGGGGCTATTTTAGGCTTTGCCTTAAAGCTCCTGCCGCCTTTGCCACCCCTTGCGGTTAAAACGCTGCGTCAACTGGCTGCTTGTACGACGCCCGTTGCTTTGGTAGTCCTCGGGGCTTCTTTCAATTTTTCCGGAGCTGTTAAGGAAATCAAGGAAGTGGCCTTCTGTGTTGTGGGTCGTCTTCTCATTGCGCCTTTCCTCACCCTCGGCGGAGCCATCCTGATTGGAATTAGGGGCATCCCGCTGGCGTCCATTATGGCCATGACCATTACTCCTTGTGCTGTGGCTTCCTTTGCTATGGCCCAACAGATGGACAGTGATGGGGAACTTGCAGGCAACGCCCTTGTCTTTACGACGATCTTTTCGGCACTGACCATGTTCCTTTGGGTTTATGTATTGAAAGAAATCGGGGTTTTGTAATAAAATAAAAGCATCACGATTAATTGGAGTGAATATTATGGAAAGTAAAGGAAAACTTGTTCCTAAGAACGAACGGATCCTGCGGGCTGCAGAAGCCGTTTTTTCGAAAAAAGGATACCGCCAAGCAACGCTCGATGAAATCGTAAAAATCGCCGATACGGGAAAGGGAACCGTTTACAAATATTTCAATAATAAGGAAAATCTTTTTTATACGCTTATCCATATGAAAAATGAAGTGCTTCTTGATGCCCTTCGTCACAGTGTGTATGAGTATACTACGTTTGAAGACCGCTTTCGTCATTATTTTCGGGCCTTGACCTTGTTCCTTGATAAAAACATTGTGCTCTGGTCCGTTCTCCTTCTTGAAATCATGTCCCCTCAGGCTGGCTGGCAGCTGATCTGGAATGATGAGAAAGAGGATTATGATGTTGTGACCCGTTGGGGCAAGGACCCTTCTTTGGCTGAGATCGAGACCCAGCGCCGGTATTTTGATATCATCCGCAGTGAAGTGGAACAGTTGCGGAGAATCTTTCAGCGCGGTGTCGATGACAAGTTTCTGAAACCGGTGGGGGACATGAAACGCATGTCCGGCAATATTTATTTTTCCTACACCATGACTATTTTGCGGGGCTTTATCACGCCAACCAACATGGATGAAGCGATCGAGCTTTTCCTCGATCGTTTCCTTCATGGCCATTGCAACCAAAAGGGGTAGCACGTGGTGTACGAATGAAACATCAAAGGAGGCTTTCCTTCGGGACGGCCTCTTTTTTGTCTTTTGTTCGTCAAGGCAGGGACAATATGATATACTACAGGTCTAGGATGTAATCTAGGAAAGGGGACCTTCCCGTGTCTTTTTGGAACGAGAAAATCAAACCTCATCTTGAGGGCCATCATAAATTGATCATTGCGGTTGTTCTTCTTGCCGTATTAGCAGGGACGGCTTACTATTTTCGTCTTGATATCAAGGATAAGGTCATCAAGGCCAAACCCCAGCCTATCCAATCCATGGAGCTTGCCAATACGAATTTCGCGCTCCAGGCAATCAACAGCCCGAAGCTGAATGTTCAGGAAATTGACCGCGTCAGTGCTTTTTTTGTTAAAAATGGACATGTCTTTTTCTCTATGCGCAATCCTGATGGATCGGAGACCCAAGTGGAGGCCTTTGACCTAAAGGATGGTGCCTTGGTGCCATACCGCGGATTTGGAAAGGATGGCATCCTGACCATCAAGGAGAAAATGGTCTTTGGCATGACCGTAGACAGTGACAATAACGTCTATTATGTCAAAAAAGGAGTCCACGCTCTCATCAGCGGCAATGATATTGCAAGCCTGCAGGGAAGCACGACGGCGACCCGCATTGCTTTTCTGCCTGGGGAGCAGCAGGCCTACCTTTATGGAAACGATAATTTTACCTTGGCTGACGTAAAGGATGGGGGACTTACGAACAATCATCCTTCCTTCCTCCACAACCGTGCTAATCCCTTTAAGGGCGGCCTTACCTTGGTTCAGGTCATGGACGATGGGACAGTCTACGGCGGCGGACGGATCAAGCCAAATGGATTCAACATTATTGGTGCCTTTAAGCCGGATGGCAAACTGATTCAGTACTACGGCAGCTATCAGCCGACGGATAAGGATTCCATCTATAACCTTGTTGATATGGCCATTATGGACCATTATATTGCCGTCATTGACGGGTTTACCCTGAAACTGTGGCGCCGCAACGGTATGTATTTGGGAAACTTCAATAGCTCCAAACTTCTTGGCGGCGACCTGAATTGTCTCCGTCTATCACCACTTGATGATCGGACCATGCTGATTTTAGCCTATGTACGAAACGCGAAGACGAAACTTGTGGATTTGAAGGTGTTTCGGATGCAGTTCCCGGAATAAGAAAGTTTTGGCGCAATGGCTGCGCCAAAACCTTGAAGTTGTGAGTTTTGAGTTAAACCCTCAAACGCACGGCGCCAAACCGTCCCGACCGGAGGGCGCCAAATCAATTTTTCGATCACACGGTCCGTAAGCCGAATCGCGTTGGCAGCGTCTTGCGATTAGCGGTTTTGGTCCATCGAAAAATGTTCCTCGCTAACCGCTCGTGTGGAGACGTCGGGTTCCCCTTTTATTTTTACTCGGAGCAAAAATCGCTCCGATTCGATGCAGTTACGTGTCATCATTGGTTTTAAAAAGATATATCTGATGCCAATGATGGCATGCCCCGTCGTAAGAAGGTACGTACCACAATCTCATTGCTAAGACGCCCGAAATATGCCTTCGTCGATCCCTTTTGAGTCAGCCCAAAAATCGGGCTGATTTGATGAAGTGTGTGAGGCCACTTTTTAAAAAG
>NZ_AULA01000054.1 GCF_000425045.1 Acidaminococcus intestini DSM 21505
TGTTGTTGAAGGCATGAGCCCTCAAAACTTCATGAAGAGACTTCCTTGTCCTTTTCGGACTTCGATGAAAACTTGGCCCTTAAGTCAAGCCCTCGACATATTAGTACAGGTCAGCTTAACACATTGCTGTGCTTACACATCCTGCCTATCAACCTTGTAATCTTCAAGGTGTCTTACTAGATTACTCTATGAGAGATCTCATCTTAAGGATGGTTTCACGCTTAGATGCTTTCAGCGTTTATCCGTTCCGGACGTAGCTACCCAACTATACCCTTGGCAGGATAATTGGTACACCAGCGGTCCGTCCACTCCGGTCCTCTCGTACTAGGAGCAGCCCCCTTCAAATCTCTTACGCCCGCGATGGATAGGGACCGAACTGTCTCACGACGTTCTGAACCCAGCTCACGTACCACTTTAATGGGCGAACAGCCCAGCCCTTGGGACCGACTTCAGCCCCAGGATGTGATGAGCCGACATCGAGGTGCCAAACCTCCCCGTCGATATGGACTCTTGGGAGAGATTAGCCTGTTATCCCCAGGGTAGCTTTTATCCGTTGAGCGATGGCCCTTCCACTTGGATGCCACCGGATCACTAAGCCCTACTTTCGTACCTGCTCGCCGTGTTTGGCTCGCAGTCAAGCTCCCTTCTGCCTTTACACTCGTCGCGCGGTTTCCGTCCGCGCTGAGGGAACCTTTGGGCGCCTCCGTTACTCTTTAGGAGGCGACCGCCCCAGTCAAACTGCCCGCCTAACACTGTCCCGAGGATCGTTGCTCCTGCGGTTAGAATCCCGATATTCGAAGGGTGGTATCCCAACGGCGGCTCCCATGATCCCAGAGGACCATGCTCCAAGCCTCCCACCTATCCTGTGCGTCGAATATCAGAACCCAATATTAGGTTACAGTAAAGCTCCATGGGGTCTTTCTGTCCAGTCGCGGGTAACCTGCATCTTCACAGGTATTTCAATTTCACCGGGTCCCTCGTTGAGACAGTGCCCAAATCGTTACACCTTTCGTGCGGGTCGGAACTTACCCGACAAGGAATTTCGCTACCTTAGGACCGTTATAGTTACGGCCGCCGTTCACTGGGGCTTCAGTCAAATGCTTTGGGTCGAACCCGGACATCCTTCTTTAACCTTCCAGCACTGGGCAGGTGTCAGCACCTATACATCAGATTTCTCTTTCGCAGGCACCTGTGTTTCTGGTTAACAGTCGCTTGGGCCTCTTCTCTGCGACCACACTAGGCTCCAGGAGCAAGTCCCTTCACCACTGTGGCTACCCTTATCCCGAAGTTACGGGTACATTTTGCCGAGTTCCTTAACGAGGGTTCTCCCGCGCACCTTAGGATTCTCTCCCCGCATACCTGTGTCGGTTTACGGTACGGGCGGCAGCTTTCTCACTAGAAGCTTTTCTCGGCAGCGTAGGCTCAATCCCTTCGGGAACAAGTTCCCTCCACATCACGCCTCAGCCTCAGTACACGGATTTGCCTGTGCACCAGCCTGCACGCTTGTACGCGATCTACCATTCTCGCGCGGACCTGCCTTCCTGCGTCACTCCATCGTTCAAACGATTGCTGCCGGTACTGGAATATCAACCAGTTGTCCATCTCCTACGCTCCATGCCTCGGATTAGGTCCCGACTTACCCTGAGACGACGATCGTTGCTCAGGAATCCTTATGCTTTCGGTGGATAGGATTCTCACCTATCTTTTCGCTACTCATGCCAACATTCTCACTTCCCACCAGTCCACCGTCCCTTCCAGGACGACTTCAACCCAATGGGAACGCTCCTCTACCACGCGGTACAAGTACCGCATCCGTAGCTTCGGTTCCATACTTTAGCCCCGGGAATCTTCGGCGCAGGGCCTCTCGACCAGTGAGCTATTACGCACTCTTTAAATGGTGGCTGCTTCTGAGCCAACATCCTGGTTGTTTATGAGACCCCACATCCTTTTCCACTTAGTATGGCATTGGGGACCTTAGCTGACGGTCTGGGCTGTTTCCCTTTTGACAACGGGACTTATCTCTCGTAGTCTGACTCCCAAGCTCTGCAGCATAACCATTCGTAGTTTGACAGGGTTCGGTATCCTTTACGGACCCTATCCCGATCAGTGCTCTACCGCCTATGCTTACTGCTTGAGGCTAGCCCTAAAGCTATTTCGAGGAGAACCAGCTATCTCTGCGTTCGATTGGAATTTCACCGCTACCCACGATTCATCCGAAAGCTTTTCAACGCTCACCGGTTCGGTCCTCCACGCATTTTTACCTGCGCTTCAACCTGATCATGGGTAGATCACTACAGTTTCGGGTCTACGAACACCAACTATTCGCCCTGTTTAGACTCGCTTTCGCTCCGGCTCCGCATTTCCTGCTTAACCTCGCTGGTGCCCGTAACTCGTTGGCTCATTCTTCAATAGGCACGCCGTCGCTTGCGCTCCGACTGCTTGTAGACATACGGTTTCAGGTTCTCTTTCACTCCGCTCCCGCGGTTCTTTTCACCTTTCCCTCACGGTACTATGCGCTATCGGTCACTAAGAAGTGTTTAGCCTTGGAGGGTGGTCCCCCCGACTTCCCACAAAATTCCTCGTGCTTCGTGGTACTCTGGATCCCTGCCCCCTCGTCCTTCCTTTCACCTACGCGGCTCTTACGCTCTCTGGCTTACCTTTCCAGGTAATTCGACTAGGTAGGACTCGGTTGATGCAGGTCCGTAACCCCAACCATCCGAAGATGACTGGTTTAGGCTCTGCCCTCTTCGCTCGCCGCTACTGTGGGCATCTCGTTTGATTTCTCTTCCTCCGGCTACTTAGATGTTTCAGTTCACCGGGTTCCCCTCCCGTAGGATACCATCCCATGACGGATGGTGGGTTTCCCCATTCGGACATCCACGGATCAAGACTTGCTTGCAGTTCCCCGTGGCTTTTCGCAGCTTACCGCGTCCTTCATCGGCTCTTAGTGCCAAGGCATCCACCGTATGCCCTTAGTAGCTTGACTTATATCACTCGATTGCTCTTGTGACGTTTCAAGTTCTAAGGAACTTACGTTCCTTGGTTCTCGTTAAACTCATTTCTAAATTCGCATTTAGATCAGAGGTGCTT
>NZ_AULA01000055.1 GCF_000425045.1 Acidaminococcus intestini DSM 21505
AAAACAAAATGGATGCCTCCCGAAATATATCGGGAAACATCCACTAATGCCATTTAACTAATTTATATGCGTCCAGTTTTTGGGGTACACATCAGCCCTTTTTAGGCTCTTTTAGTCTCTTTTATCCGCTTTTTTAGACAAATTTCTTGAGATTCGTCATGCTGTGAAGGCTGAGGGCAATGGTCGACCCATTGTGCAGCAGTGCTGTTGTCGCTGGAGGCAGGATACCGGCTACACCAAGGGCAATCAGCGCGGCATTAAAGGAAACAACAAAATCATAGTTGAAATTGACACGCTTCATGAGCAGGTTGCTCAGTTCCTTTAGAACGATGAGCTGATGCAAGTCGCGGGCCGAAATGGTGATATCGGCAATTTCACGGGCAATATCAGCCCCTTCGGCAATGGCAATCCCAGCGTCTGCTTCAGACAAGGCAGGGGAATCATTGATACCGTCGCCTACCATGACGACACGGTGTCCTTCGGCCTTGGCGGCTTTGACGAACTGAGCCTTTTCCTCAGGCAGGACTTCCGCGTAAAACCGATCAAGCTCCAACGTCGCGGCTACATTTTCTGCTGTCCGTTTGCTGTCTCCCGTCATCATGACAAGGTTCTGGAAGCCAACGCGGCGCAGCGCCTTCATGACCTCCACAGCTTCCGGGCGCAAGGGATCGGAAATGCAGATGATGGCCATAAGGACCCCGTTCAATGCCATAAAGACATGGGAATAAGCTGGGGAACGGCTTTCGAACAGGTCTTCCTGACCCTCCGGGACACGGCAGTGCTCATCTTCAAAGATGAAGTGATGGGACCCGATGACAATCCGTTTGTCCCCGACACGGGAAGCAATCCCATGAGCTACGATGTATTCCACTTTACTATGGAGTTCATCATGGGTGATGCCTTCATCGGCAGCTTGACGCACAATGGCATTGGCCACAGAGTGGGGAAAATGTTCTTCCAGGCAGGCGGCATAGCGAAGGACCGTTTCCCGACTGTAACCATCAAAGCAAATGACGTCAGCAACCTTCGGCTTGGCAAGGGTCAGTGTTCCCGTCTTATCAAAGACAATGGTATCCGCCTCTGCCACCGCTTCGAGGAACTTGCCACCCTTGACCGTGATCTTGTAGGTACTGCATTCACGCATGGCTGACAACACCGCCAGCGGCATGGAAAGTTTGAGCGCGCAGGAAAAGTCAACCATGAGGACCGCCATGGCCTTCATAACATTGCGCGTGATCAGATAGGTCAGGAGGGTTCCGCCTAGGCACCACGGCACAAGACGGTCAGCCAAATGATTGGCCCTTCCTTCGAGGTTCGATTTAAAAGCTTCCGAATCCTCGATTATCTTAACGATTCGGTCAAAACGAGTATCCCCCACCGTTCCCGTCACCCGGATGCAGATTTCCCCATCTTCCACAACGGTTCCAGCAAAGACTGTTCCATCGACGGTCTTACGAACCGGCATCGATTCACCTGTCATGGAGGCCTGGTTCACGAGGGCTTCACCGCCCGTCACCAACCCATCAAGGGGAATGGTGCTTCCCATCTTGACACTGATGACATCGCCCTTTTCCACTTCGGTTAAGGGCACTTCGATTTCCGTTCCATTTTCAAGGACCTTCCATGCGGTATCCACGTTAATGGACATATGGGAAGCCAGATCATGAACGGATTTTTTTAAGGTCCACTCTTCCAGGATATCTCCAATTCCAAGCAGCAGCATGATCGATCCGGCTGTACCAAGGTCGTTTTGAAGCATAGCCGCCGTAATGGCCGTTGCATCAAGGACCGGTACATCGAGTTTGCCTGAAAGAAGGCTCTTGACCCCCTTACGGATAAAGCCTAGGGTGTGATACCAGGCACGGAGCATGCGCACAGGCATGGGCAGGAACCACTTACAGGCAAAATGACGCGTCACATGGGAAATCAGACGATTGCGGTAGGTCCGATTGAGGATCAGGGCATCCGCCTGATGCTTGCTGGACTTTTGGAGGCCCGGATCATTGGGGTCAAGATAGGCCAAGGTGTCCAAAAGAATAGGACGAAGAGAAGCCCTCTTGTCCGGAGCAAAGGTAATCGCAACTTCGCCCGATGCACTGTAAAGCTTAACCTTGTAAACTCCACTGATCCTTTCCAGGCGGGAAAGGATCACAGCGCCCTGCCGGGCATCAAACCCACGGAAGAGGACTCCTTTAGCGGACAAGCAGCGAACATGGATCCGGTCCCGGACCTCATGAATCATTTGAAATTTCACGATTGTCCCATCCTTTCTTCCTAGGAAATAGGGGTTTAGGCCTTATCTTCCACAGGTGTCAAGGCGTCTTCTTTAGCCTTCATTTCAGCAAGTTCCGCTTCTTCCCGTTTACGATTTTCTTCCTTGGCTTGGGCCACGATGTCATCAGCCTGGGCATTGAGGCAGGCCGCACTTTTTTCAGCGCATTTCTGTATGCGCAGGGCAGCAGCCGTCGCGCCAACGGCTGCTTTTTTCATGCATTTGCTCTTGAAAAAGACACGGGCCGCAAGCCCCAGAGCAGCACCGCTCACAACCATACCAACATGCATCCAATCTTCTCTTTCCATAGATAGCACCTCTCTCCAAGATAATATACAGCTAACTCATTAGGAGATTCTTTAGTTTTGAATCTCTTTATCTTGTCATTATAGCCTTTTCTTTCTCCTGAAACAAGCCAAAATCTTGATGATTCTTACGAGAAACTCTAAACGTTCCTCAATTTTTGCTCATCTCCATTACATTTTATTGCAATAATTCATGTATTCTTTATTGTTATATAAATTAGGATTAACTAACATGTATCCCAAATAAAAAAAGGTTCTTTGTCAAATGTTGGGGTGCCCCACAACTAAATCGCCTTTTAGGAACTCGGCAAGGCATTTGCCGAGTTCCTTTTTTGCCAATT
>NZ_AULA01000056.1 GCF_000425045.1 Acidaminococcus intestini DSM 21505
CGCGTCACTAAAGTGACTTGACCCGCACATCTGTCAATCAATATTCAGTTCTCAAGGTTCGTTCCTCGCTGTCATCCTCATCGGTGACAGCTTGTATATCATATCACAGGATGAAGTTCTTGTCAATAACTTTTTTGAATTTCTTTTTTGAAATCCATGAAGCATTGGCTCGCTTTCCTGTGTCCTGCGTCATCGTGGGGCGTTTGCCTCACCGCTGACAGATAGATACTATACAGGATTTTCCCATAAATTGCAAGCACTTTTTTTCTTTTTTTTGTAATTTTCTTTACATGTACTATATATTGATTTTCTTCTTTCCTTTTTTTCCATATCTTGAGATAGCAGTGTTCTTCGAGCACGTCTGAGATATAGGATTTTTTTATGAGTCACGCTCATTTCTCTTGCCAGGGCAGAATTGTTGGTCCATTCATACCTTTAGCCTTCTTAAACCAGGCAAATAAGGTTATTCCCGAATGGCCGTCAGCTTCCGATACGTCATCTGATGCGCCTTCATTTCTTCTGTCAGATTATCCAGCTTTGCCCCATGAGGCACGGGACGCCGCGTGTTTTCATCGATGGAAACAAAAGTTAGATAGGATTGGGCCGCAAGCTCTTTGGTATGAAGGAAACGAACTGTGACAAAAACGCCGAGGCTGGTTTTTCCCGCATCGACCACGGTGCCTGTGACGCTCACCGTTTCTCCTTTTTCCACTGACTTGACAAATTTCATTCCATTCATTCCAAAAAAGACCATATGGGGATGACCTAAAAATGCTTCAGCCGTCAAAAAACCGCCTTCAATCATAAAATTCGCACAGCTTCCCGCAAATAGGGTCCCCCTGGGATTGAGGTCTTTGGGCATGATCATATGATAGGTCGATAAAGTCTGATTCATGGCAATCTCCTTATTTAGTTTTAGGCCCATAGGCATTATCCCCTGCGTCTCCTTTCATGAAGAAGAGGGCTAGGAGAATCACAAAAAAAAGAACAGGAATACAAAAGATAATGGCCCAAAGGCCGCTGTGGCCTAGGTCATGGAGACGGCGTACCCCCAAGGTAATCTGCATGATCAGTCCAATGAGGGAAAAAGCTGCCGCCACGGGAGGAACGAAGGAAAAGACAACGGAAATGATGCCTACCGTCACAAGCAGGAGCAGCCAGCGAACAAAAAAGGTGCTGCGAGAAATCCTTCCTTTCGTGGATAGATACATTTCCTGCCAGTTTTCTGTATTCGGAATGTTTTCCTTGATGTAGGAAGCTGCACTTTTAGGTGCCTTTTCCTGCTGAAATTGACTTTTTTTCCCTTCTTCCGCCATGGAAAGGTTTTCTTTTTCTTTTTCAGGGGTGACTTCAGCTTTACTTTTTATCACGGCTTTGCCGCAATGGGGACAATACTGCGCCGTTTCTTCTATCATTTCGTGACAATATGGACATTCCACGGTCATTCGCTCCTTTTTCTTCTTGGGAAAAATGCTCCCTTGCGAAAGATTATAACACAGATTGTCGTCTTCCTTTTAGCGTTTTCCCCTTTTTCCATGCTATAATGGAACCATCACCATAAGGAGGTGCGCCATGAAGCATTTGATGGCCTGTACAGCCCTTTGCCTGATTTTAGGGGTTACCTTTCCTGCGGAGGCTCGTTGGAGCGTCCTTCAAAAGGATGAAAGGGGGACCCTCTCCTTCCATGTCGAGTCCCTAAAACTCCTTGATAAGGATCGTACCGTCCGCGTCTACGAACGCTGGCAGCCAAAAGATAGCAGTATATCAGGAACCGTCATGCACAATGAATACGACTTCCACCTGAAACAGTGGCGCACACGGAGCAAATTTACGGTCACGCCGTCAGGAAAGAAAGGGAAAGGAACCCGAAAAATCGGTCCATGGCAACCGCTTTCGGCCCTTACACCAACAATGACCCACGCCAGGTATTATCGAGATTATGCACAGCTAAACGGTCCCTGGACGTTCGTTAAGACCATTCCCCGCTTGGGTAGGAAATGGATCAATCCAAAAAGCATTCGAAAAACAGGAACGGAACGCTATGAAGTCTGGGAAAAGACGGAGTTACGCCGCAGCGTGGCAGGAACAAAAGTACTTCTTTCCCTGACTGAATATGACCTTAGAAAAGAAACGGCAGAAACCAAATACCTTTCAAACTTTGACGCGTCAGGCTACATGACGAGCCATGCAGCCACCAAGGATCGTTGGAGCCGCAAGACCGATACATACGGGGAGTATATCGGTGACGCTGTCAAAAAACATTATGAGAAAAAAGAGATGTGAAGATGATCTGAAATGTACCCTCTTTACTGGACACCCAGTAAGGAGGGTACATTTTGCGTTATACGACTGAATTTAAGCTGATGTGTGTAGAACTTTATCGTC
>NZ_AULA01000057.1 GCF_000425045.1 Acidaminococcus intestini DSM 21505
CCCTTGGCCAATGCTATCCTGTGACCATGAGATGGCATCTCATCGGTGGTGAGCTTGTGCATTCGCTCGCCGTATTTCGTGCCCGCCACGTAGTTAAACGAGCCGAAATCATCTGTGCCGGAACCCTGTGCGATGAGCGTGTAGCCTGCTGGCAGGGCTTCCCACGTACCGCCGAACAGGTCAGCGGGGCTGGTGCTTTTGTCGCTGAAGTAGTACGAGCCGACGGGGTGGGCGTCGAGCTTTGCTTTCGTCTGGGCGGCTGAAACTGCCGTGCTGATGGCTTGCTCGTAGGCCGCTTTTTGTTTAGCCAGGGCATCGGCCAGGAGCTTCTGGACCCACGCCGTGGTAGGCACTTTCTGAGAGTTATCGTCCTTTTCCGGTGACGAGACGTACATAGCTCCCCAATTTAACCCTTCAATACCAAGGGATCCTTCGCCATCGCCGTTGGGCACGATTGCTCTTGTCGTCATTTAGACTCACCATCCTTCTTTTCATCGGCTTGCTGTTCCGGCTTATAAGCAATGCAGGCCGGGTTTACGCATTTATCGTCCACCAGCTTGTGAGCGCAATATTCGCAACGCTTCGGGATCTTAAACATTCTCCATCGCCTCCTTGTATTGGGCTTGCAGGTCTTTAAAATCTGCCCGGATACTTTCCTGAGCGTCCGTGTCGCCGGTCAGGAGAGCCACGGCCATGCTGTCGGTCAGGTCCTTGACTGCACTGTCATAGTCGGCCTTGAGGCTGGCTTTCTGTGCCTCCTGTCGCTCTTGCTCCGTGAGCTCCGCCGGTGGCACGTAGGTACGTTTGGCCTGGGCATCCAGCAGGTCCTGGATGCGTTCACAGTAACCGCTGTAGGTGCCGTTGCCGTTGGGATAAGGTAAAAAATCTCCATCCACCACGCAGCACTCCTGTGTATCGTCATAGATAACGGATTCCGGGACGGATACAGCCCCGGCGTCGAGTAAAAAATTATCGACGGTATCGCTGTATGTGCGGTCGCCGTCGATGATCAAAACATTATTTTTTAAAATCTGAAAAACATGCATTTTTATCTCCTTTCACTGAGAG